>NZ_JBIIKX010000126.1:0-8531 GCF_044232965.1 Prosthecobacter sp. | reverse complement strand
AAGAAGCCCTGTCACGCAGGGCGGTTTGCAGACTCCGGGTCAGTTTGTTGAACATGGCTCCTTCTCAACTCCCGCCCATTCCAGCACCTTGCCAGAAAGGCGTTTTATTTGCGAAGACACCGCCTAATCTGGACATGCACCACCTGATTGTCCAACGCCCGGACGTCCTGTCTCAGTGGCCGGAGTACGACATTCAAAATGCCATTGCCTGGGCGGGGAAGCTCGAACTGGCGGAGGACCGTGCGGCGGCCCTGCGGCAACTGTTTGAAAATTGGATGGCCCGGGACATGGAGTCTTTCAATGCGTGGCTGCAGGCGCAGAAACCCGGCCTGGGAAAAGACATCGGTCTGGAATTGCTGGCGGACGCCCTGATCAACCTGACCCCATCCGCAGCCCTCGACGCGGCGCTTTCGATTCAAGAGCCCCAACGTCAGAAAGCCTGCCTCCAGAAGCATTTTCAGGACTGGAAGACGCATCAACCTGAGGCCGCCGCTGTCTGGATCCAAAAACATCCCGAGGCGGCAAAATCGCTCAAGCAGTGAGCTTGTCAGCGCGTGGCGTTCAGCGGCTCATCAGGAAGCCGCCGCCAGAATCCCCGCCGCCTTGTGCAAGGTTTCCTCGTGTTCATATTCCGGCACAGAGTCGGCAACAATGCCGGAACCGACGTGGAAGGTGATTTTATCGCCCTTTTGCATGGCAGTGCGGATGGCGATGTTCCACTGGCTGCGGCCGTCGAAACCAAACCAGCCGATGGCACCAGTGTACAGGCCGCGGGGATGCGGTTCGAGTTCGGCGATGATCTCGGTGGCGCGTTTTTTCGGCGCACCGGTGATGCTGCCGCCGGGGAAGCAGGCGCGGAAGGCATCGACGTGATCGACATGCGGACGCAGCGTGCCGGTGACGGTGGAGACGAGGTGAAACACCTGCGCGAAGCTTTCCACCCGCCACAACTCGGGCACGGCGACGCTGCCGAACTCGCAGACCTGGCCGAGGTCATTGCGCTCGAGATCGGTGATCATGAGCAGTTCGGCACGCTCCTTCGCGGAGCCGGTGAGCTCACGCACGGCCGCGCTGTCACGAGCGGGGTCGCCGACAAAGCGGGGCCGCGTGCCTTTGATGGGACGGGTGGCGACGCGTGAGCCATGCATGTTCAGAAACAACTCGGGCGAGGCCGAGAGGACGGAGGCGCCCGCCAGTTGCATGAAGGCGGCATGAGGGGCAGGGGAGACGGAACGCAGCTTCAAATAGAGCGCCAATGAGTCAGCGCCTTGCGGCCAGACGGCTTTCCAGGGGTAGGAGAGGTTGACTTGGTAGATGTCACCGGCGGCGATGTAGTCCTGCGCACGCTGGACGCTGCGGATGAAATCCTCACGGGTGACTTGGGGCTGGAAGTCGAGCTTGGGGGCAACGGCGACTGGGGCAGAGGTGAGAGGTGAGAAGTGAGAGGTGAAATGGCCGAATTCGAACCAGAGGGAGCTGTCGTGATCGTAGATGAGGCCGTGGGGGTAGATGCCGAAGGTGAAATGGCCGTCGTAGCCGACCCAGCCGAACAAACCACCGGCGGCGGCGCGGGGCGTGCGCAGGGCGGCGCGGACTTTTTCCCAATCGTGGTCAATGTGGCCCTGCAAGACCTCGACCGGCTCGGCAGTCAGGATGGAAATGGCTCCGGGGGTGGGCAGGGAGGAGTCCATCCAGACGAAACCCTGGCGATGGCACAGTTGCGCCGCGATTTCGGCCGGGGAGAAAGAAAAGTCGCACTGAATGTGATGCGGCGACGTTTCTAGGGCATGCATGAACAACGGCGGGGATGAACCTTCCGGCATTTTGAACGAAGAACCCTGAAGCATTGACACTAGGAGGCCCGAATCGTACCATAAGCGCCTTTTCCAGCAACCTGTGACTCCCCCTTCCACCATCCTCGCCCCTGACCGCGAACGTGCCTCTGCGGCGGCGTGGGGCATGTTGTGCGTGTTGGCCTTGGTGCAGATCGGTCTGACGGTGAAGCTGCTGGCAGCCCGAAATTCTGCGGAAACACTGACGGCGATGGTGCAACAGCCTGTTTCCACACCGTTGCCGCCACAGGTGAGCGTGGTGCCGGAAATCGGCCAAATCGCCGCGCCTACGCCGGTTTCGGCACCGCCGCTGCCAGGTTCGCTGGCCGCGCCGCCAGCCCCGATGCCTGCCGCACCCGTGTCCAGCGCTCCGCCGCCGATTGGCTCCTTCCAGCAGGCAAATCCGGCCCCGGTGCCTGTGGTGACGCCTCAGTCAGTTCCGATGCCAGCCCCGGTCGCCGCTGCTCAACCCTCGCCGCCGCCAGCACAACCCTCCACTCCGGCTCCAACGCCCTCATTGGCACCAGCGCCAGCACCCGCTTTCAAACCAGACCCTGCCACGCAGTTGCTGAAGGACGTGAACTACGTCGTCACCACGGCGAAGGAAATCCGCGGCATGAGCGACATGCAGGGTGCGCTGGAAATGCTCAAGCGGGCCGACGAACTGACTCCGGATCATCCGGCGATCATCGCGGAGATCGCGCAGACCTATGAGCAAATGGGAGTGGCTACCAAGGCCACGGATTCCTGGAGGCGCATCCAGCTTCTAGGTGAGACCAAGGCGGGCAGCTTTTATGAACTGGCCTCCCGCCGCCTCGGCGCTGGCCCTGCGGCCACCGCCGCTCCTTTGTCCATGCCCGGTGGCGGCAGCTTGGAGGGTGAAAAGAACCTGCGCCTGGGTGCCTGCCAGGTGGCGCGTGATTTCGCCGTGAGCAACGCGGAACGCTACACGGTGCGTGTGCCGATCGTGCGTGCTGGCAGCCAACCGGTGGATGGCAAGGCCGTAAACCTAGAGGTGTTCTTTTTTGACCGGGTGAACGGAGTGCAGGTGGCGCAGACCATCGCACCAGAGCCGGTCGAAACGTGGCAGTCCACCCCGGTGGACTGGAGCGGCAGCGGCGAGGAGACGCTGGATGTCGTGTACCACCTGCCCACGCTCTCCGCCGCCGAAATCCAGCAGCATGGCCGACGCTCTTATTATGGATACATGCTGCGCCTGTACTATAACAACAAACTCCAGGATGTGGCCGCCGAGCCCCGCGATCTCCTGGATTTCGGATCCGCGCCGGGCTCCGCACCCGCCGGCGCGAATCCGCTCCTCCCGCCCATGGGGAGATGATCGCCACCCGCCCCCGCACGCATGACTCTTTTGTTTGTCGATTCCAGCGCCGCCCTGCGCGGCCAACGCATCATCTGGCTGAGGGATAACCTCCCCGGCTTCACCATTGTCGATTTTCCCGAGGCCAAGGAGGCCGCGGCGTGGATCGCGAAGACGGACACGCTCGACATCCTCGTCACCGAGGCCATTTTTCCCTCGCAGGAGACAGGGTTTAAGCTGCGTGACGCGGCCCGCGCCCGTTTCCCGCATACGCGGGTGCTGTTCACCACCCGCTATGACTTGAGCGGCTTCGAGGCTCAGATCGAAGACGCGCTGGTCCTGAAGGACGCGCCTTACAAACCTGAGAAGCTGCTGGATCGCATCCGCTCCCTGCTGGCCCCCACCGTGGAGCCTGACCAGGCGCCACCCGTGATGGTGACTGGCACCGTGCTGGGGAATTACCAAGTTCTGGAAAGGCTCTACATCGAAAAAGAGGCGGAAACTTACCGCGCCCTGCAGGTGGCGGTGCAGCGGCCCGTGGCATTGGTGCTGTTAAAGCCAGAGCATCTGAAGAAGCCCGACATCGTCGATAAGTTCAAGGAGCGCGAACGTGTGAAGGCCTCGCTGACGCACCCTCGCATCGCGCCTTTGTACGAGGCGGGCGAGGTGAACGGCTGGCTGTTCTACACGCGCGAGCTGCCACGCGGCCGCAGCCTGGCGGAGATCGAAATGACCGACGAAACGCTGAGCGAACGTCGTCTCACGGAAGTGCTTTTCGGCGTGGCCGAGGCGATGCAATACGCGACCGAGCGCGGCTACCACCACCGTAGCCTTGCGCCGCGTGACATTTACATCGACACAGAACATCAGGCCAGCATCGTGAACATCTTCCGCCCCGCGATTGCGGCCAAGCGTGACGCACGGGCCGATGTGCGAGGCTTCCTCGATCTGCTGCGTCCCATCACGGCCGAGGGCAAGGCACGCGGCCTGCTGCAATCCCTCGCCGAGGCAAACCATGACTGGACCAGCCTGCTGGCCTCGCTCGATGATCTGCGTGATGACATGCGCGAGCGCAGCATCGTGCGCAAAATCGAGGCGGAGAGCCTGCCAGCCGGCGTACACGGTCGCAAACCCTGGTGGGTGTGGGCAGTGGTGGCCGTGATCCTGCTCATCATCGCCGCGCTCGGCGCCTTGATGAACGGCTCGAACCGCGTGACGGGCGGCGGTGTCGTCGTGCTGCCGGTCGAGATGGTCCGCATCCCTGCGGGCGAGTTCGAGTACCAAAAAAATGAAAAGGTAAAACTGCCGGACTTCTGGATCAGCAAGCACGAGGTCACCATCGGCCAGTACGCGGAGTTTTTGGTCGCGCTGAAGAGCGCCAAGCCCGGAGTTTTTGATCATCCGCTTCAGCCCAAGACTAAAACCAGCCATGAACCCGCGCAGTGGCAGTCTTCCTATGCGGCGGCCAAGTCCGGGGCCACTTTTAACAACGAGGGCATCACCCTGAACACGCCGGTCACTCAGGTGGACTGGTGGGACGCATATGCTTTTGCCAAATGGAAGGGCCAGCGCCTGCCCACCGAGCAGGAGTGGGAAAAAGCCGCCCGCTGGGAGAAAGGCTTTCGCTACCCCTGGGGCAACGAGCCGCGCAACAACGCCGCGAACCTCGGAGATGACTACAACACCAAGCCTAAAGGGCGCGGTGGCAAGATCGACGGTTACAACCTCTGGGCTCCCATCACGCGCGTCACCCAGGACGTCAGCCGCTACGGCGTGTGCGACATGGCTGGCAATGTCAGTGAATGGACCAGCGGTGAAACCCAGGATGGTGTCTGGCCCGCGCACCCTGATTTCATCGACATCAAGGTGCCCGTCGTGCGCGGAGGGCACTTTGGCTTGAAAAGCAGCGACCAACTGCTCACCGACCGCCTCTTTCCAGAATCCGCAAACGAGGCTACACTCGCCCGCGGCTTTCGCACCGCCTCCAGCTCCGCTCCTCCTGCCCTACCGAAACCCTGACCGTTATGAACCGCTTTTTACCGCTGTTGATTCTCTGCCTGTGCGCCACCGCCGCACGGGCGCAGTACGTCACCAACCTGACCTTGTCGAAGGATCAGTACCTTACCGGCGAGCCGGTGGTGGCCACCATCACGATCATCAACCGCTCCGGCGCTGATGTCATCCTCGGCGGCCATGGCGCGCGCGACTGGCTGCACTTTGAGATCACTCAATCAACGGGTCGTGTGCTCTCACCCATCACCATGGGCTCGGAGGAGCCGCTCAGGCTGCAGGCTGGCGGCACCACAAGCTACAAAGTCGAGCTCTCCGGCGGCTACTCCACCGCCGACCTCGGCACCTTCCACATGGTCGCCAACGTGCTGCACCCCCTCACCGGCCAGTTTTATACTTCCAACCGCGAGCGCATGACCATCACCGACGCGAAGCCCAACATGTTCGACCAGCCCTACGGCGTTCCCGAGGGCTTTCAAAACGCGGGGCGTTCGCGGCGTTACCAGGTCATCCTGTTTCGTGAGCTCGACATCCTGCAGCTCTACTGCCGCATCACCGACGAGCGCAGCGGCGCCTATCTCGCGACCTTTCTGCTCGGCCCCGTCAACATGGCCGTGCAGCCACAGATCAGCATCGACACCAAAAACAAGCTGCACATCTTCTTCCTCGCCAAGCCGCAGATCTGCTGTCACGCCATCATCAATCCTGACGGCAAACTGTACAAACGCAGCTACTACCGTGACACGGAGGGCAACCGGCCCACGCTCGTCATGACGCGTGATGGAGCACAGGTCGTCGGCGGTGAGTACTTCGACCCCGCCGCGCCACCCGCGCAGTCCAAGGCTCTGCGCAAAGCCTCCGAGCGGCCGCCCGGCCTGTGATGCTGGTTGGTTGCGGCCGGTTTACAAACACGCCGTAAAAGCGGAACACATCCAGGCTTGCCCTGATCTCTTGTGCCCGCTACAACCTGCGGCCATGAACGCCTCGTGGTCCGACCTTCTCACTGGCTCGCAGCTTTACTGGGCCATTTCCGTCTTCGCCTCCGTGCTGCAGGTCTTCCTGCTCATCGGTGCCTTCATGGGCCACGGCTCTGATTTCGACCACGGTGCCGATTCCCACGACGGCAGCACAACCGACAGCGTCAAAATCCTCTCGTTACGAATCCTTGTCGCTTTCTTCGTCGGTTTTGGCTGGGCGGGCGTCATGGGCCACCGCAACGGCATGTCTCCCGGCTCCACCGCCATCGCCGCGCTCATCTCCGGAGTGGTGTTCATGCTGCTGATGTTCGTCACCATGCGCCTGCTCATGTCCATGCGGGATGACGGCTCGTTGCACTACGAAAATGCCATCGGCCTGCGCGGCCAGGTCTATGTGACCATTCCTCCCCAACGTGAAGGCCTCGGCCAGATCGAAGTCATGCTTCAAGGCCGCCTCATCACCGCCAGCGCCGTCACGGATTCCGATCACGCGCTCGCTCCGCAGCATGGCATCGAAATCACCGCGCTCATGCCGCCGAACACTTTCGTCGTCAAACCCACTTCCTAATTTCCACCCACAACCATGCTCGATACTCCCATGATCCCCGTGCTTGCCGGCATCGCCGCCATCCTCGTCTTCGCCACGCTCGCGTTCTTCGCCTCACGCTACAAACGCTGCCCTTCCGACAGAATCCTCGTCGTTTACGGCAAGGTCGGCGGCAACAAATCCGCCAAGTGTGTGCATGGCGGTGCTTCGTTCGTGTGGCCTGTCATCCAGGACTACGCTTACTTGAGCCTCACGCCGATGCCCATCGACATCCAGCTTCGTGGCGCTCTCTCGCAGCAAAACATCCGCGTCAACACACCCTCCACCTTCACCGTCGGCATCAGCACCGAACCCGGTGTCATGGAAAATGCCGCCGAGCGCCTTCTCGGCCAAACACAGCCGCAAATTCAGGAACTCGCCAAGGACATCATCTTCGGCCAGATGCGTGTCGTCATTGCCACGATGCCCATTGAGGAAATCAACGCCGACCGCGACAAGCTCATCGCGAACATCTCCAACGGAGTCGAAGTCGAGCTGAAGAAAGTCGGCCTCCGCCTCATCAACGTCAACGTCCAGGACATCACCGACGAATCCGGCTACATCGAAGCCCTCGGCAAAGAAGCCGCCGCACGCGCCATCAACGACGCTAAGATCAAGGTCTCCCAGCAGGAGCGCGATGGCGACATCGGTGCCGCCCTCGCCGATAAAGAGAAGCGCATCAGCGTCGCGCAAGCCCAGGCCGAAGCTGTCACCGGAGAAAACCTTTCCGCCGTTGAAATTGCCAACTCCATCGCCTCACGCCGCGAAAAAGAAGCCGAGGCCGAACGTCTTGGCACCGCCGCCGAAAAAGTCGCCAGCGCCAAGGCGCTCCAAGAATCCTATCTCGCCGAAGAATCCGCCGAACGTCAGCGTGCCAAACGTGAAGAAGCCTCGCAGATGGCCACCATCATCGTTCAGGCTGAAATCGAAAAGCGGAAGATCGAAGTGCTCGCCGAAGCCGAGAAAAATCGCGTCCGCATCAGCGCTGAAGCGCAACGCCTTCGCATCGAACTTGAAGCCGAGGCCGAGAAGCGCCGTATCGAACTCGTCGCTCAGGCCGATGCCGAAAAAATCCGCATCATCAAAGAAGGTGAGGCCGCCGGTCTTAAAACCTACATGGAAGCCGAAGCCGCAGGCACGCTGGCCCAGCTCGAAGCCCGCGCCAAAGGCTTCCAATCCATCGTCACCGCCGCAGGTGGTGCCGACAAAGCCGCACAGCTCATGGTCACCGAGCAACTGCCCGGCCTCGTCGCCGAGCAGGTCAAAGCCATCTCCGGCATCAAGATCGACAAGCTCACCGTCTGGGATTCCGGCCGCACCGGCGAAGATGGCAAGACCCGCACCGCCGATTTCCTCTCCGGTCTCGTCGGTTCGGTGCCGCCGCTGCACGAGATCGCCACTAACGTCGGCATCGAACTCCCCGGCTACCTCGGCAAACCCGCCGCTAAAAAATCTGCACCGCCAACTGACAGCAAGGCGAGCTAAGGCGCAGCGTTAAGCCTCGATCATGTCACTTCGCCGCGCCCTCTGCCTTCTTCTCTACTCCAGCATCGTCACACTCGCCGCCGATGCGCCGAAGTGGAAAAAACTCATCCCGCAAACGCCCTCCGGCTTCACGCTGAAAACCCTCGAAGTCGCGAAGTATCCTGAGCACACCGTCGAGCTCTACGTTTACGTCCCAGATGCCGAAGGAACCTGGCCATGCATCCTCGACATCCACGGCGGCGGCTGGAAAGCACGTCAGGTCGAGGCCGACAAACCAATGATGGAACGCCTCGCGCAACGCGGCTTCGTCACCGCACTCGTGA
>NZ_JBIIKX010000153.1:0-3307 GCF_044232965.1 Prosthecobacter sp. | reverse complement strand
CTTCGTCCAAAACGTCAGCGTCTTCGGAGATTCGATCTCCTCGCCGATCTCCTTCCACTCAAACGTGGCCTGAAGCTCGGGATGCTTCGTGTAACCCTGGCCGCGCCAAAAATCATCAAGCGGGCGATAGGCTGCGGGGCGCAGCGGATGGTCGGCGGGGCGGTCCACGGCGCAGAAGGTGCTTACTCTCATGCCCAAAGCCTGAACATGGGCCTCACGGCGGGTGAAAAATGCTTTGCCGATGCCCTGACCGCGATATTCGGGCCTCAGGATGGATTCGCCGAAATAGCAGATCGTGGAGAGGTCGTAACCGGCCTTCACAAACGCCGCCTGAAACTCCGGGCCTTCATCCAGCATGGGAAGGCAGGTGGTGGCACCGACGACGCGGTCGTCATCGAAGGCCAGCACGACTAGGCTGCCCATGGAGCGCAGATAAACCCGCAGGTAGTCGCGCTCATACTCCAAACTGCCGTCATAAAGATACGGATACTCGCGAAAGACCGTGATCCGCAGGGTGCCGAGCGCGTCGAGATGCGGCTCGATTTCGGAGCCATGGAAGTTTTGGAGACGAAGCATGGAGCAGAGGTTTGCCGTGGATGGCAGTTGTTTGCAATGGTTTGCGGTGGTTGGAAGACATTGAGGATCGCCTGCTGGCTCATCATCAACTGCAAACAACCGCCAACCATCGCCAACGACAGCAAACCTCAAGCGCCAGCTCCGCTCCATGCCTCCGCCATCTCGCGGATGAGCTTCCGCATGTTCGCGAGGCCGTTCAAACGTGTGGGAGAGAGCATCTTGGTGAAACCGCAGTCTTCCCAGACCTTCGGCTCGACGGCGGCGACTTCGGCGGGGGCGGAGTCGGTGTAAACATCGCACAGCAATGCGGCGAGGCCCTTCACCATCGGGGATTCTGCATCGCAGGCGAACTGGGCGCGGCCATTCACCCTTTCTCCATGCAGCCAGACTCGGGAGACACAGCCGGGAACGAGGTTGGCGTCAATCTTGTGCGCCTCGGCCAGTTTCATGGCGCTGGCCCGTGAAACGACGGCGTTCAGACGCTCGTGCGGATCCTGGATGATGTTTAGGTCGTCGATGAGCGACTGCTGTTTCTCCGCCAGGCTCATTTGATCTTGGCGAGGCGGCCCTTGCTCCAGGTCAGGCCGGTCTGCACGGCCTCGTCATTGGAAGTGGCGGCGGCGAGCTTTTCCCAGATAGCGACGGCGTTGGCAAAGGCGGCCTTGGCCTCGGTTTTTTTGCCAGCGCTCTCGCTGGTGTGGCCCAGCGAGCCGTAAAGCTGCGCGAGCTGGCCCGCCCACATGCGGCGCTCGGGCGTGAGTTTTTCCGAAGCCGGCTGCGCCTTGATCATCGCCTCCAAAGACTCCACCGCCTGCTTGGCGATCGGGATGGCGGCGCTGTTCTTGCCGCCATCAGCCAGCAGCTCGGCGTACTCACCGTGCAGCTTGGCCAGCAAAAAGCCGTAGCGGGCGTTGTCCTTGTCATCGGCAAGGATCTCGTTCACCAGCTCGATGGCGTCCTGCTTTTTCTTGGCGGCCTCGGAAGGATTGCCCGCGTCACGGGCGAGGGAGGCGAGCGAGCCGTAATTGCGAGCCAGGAGGTATTTGACCTCTCCCCATTCAGGAAGCAGGCGGTTCAACTCCAGCAAGATGGGCAAGGCCTGATTGTGCGCCTCTTTGGCGTCTGCACCGCCGAAATGACGGCCGATCAGCTCCGCCAGCTCGGTGTAGGCCTCGGAGAGCAGCAGCGCCTGCTCCTGGTTGCGCGGACTGCTGCCGAGCACGAGCTCGCCCATGTCCTTCACCGAGTCGATGAGGGTGTTGAGCGCCTCTTCGATCTTGCCCGCCTCGCGCTGGCTGATGCCCTTGGCATACTTGGCCCGGGCGAGGATGAATTTTTCGTCGTTGATGAGGTCGTGGCCGATCAGCTTGGCGTCGAGAATGACCGGCACGCGGGCCAGCGCTTGTTCGGAGTCGGCCATGTCGCCGTTGCGCAGGGTGCGCAGGCCGTATTCAAGCCAGGCACGGGCGCACTCGTTGCGGGCGAGGCGGTTTTTCGGATCCGCGGCCAGGCCTTGGTCGAGATTCACCGTGGCCTCCTTCAACAGCGCGAGCGATTCGGCATGACGGCCCTCGCGTCCGCGAATGTCGGAGAGCAGCAGGCTGTAACGGCCCAGCCATTGCTGGTAGAGCGCCAGTTGGGCCGGTTGGGCGGCGCCTTTGGCGATCAGCTCGGCGGCCTGCTCACGCGCCTTGGTGAGGAACTCCACGGCCTGCGGGCCATCGCGCAGTTTCAGGTGCAACTGGCCGATGTTTCCATACGCGCGCAGACGCTCGACGCCGAGCGCGGGAGACTGCTCCAATGCTGGCAGGCCGCGCAGGCAGTAAGCGAGCGCCTCCTTGAGCTGGTCGCGTGAAAAACCGGCCTCCATCTCGTTGCCGGTCGGTGTTTGCAGAAGCTGGGTGAGGAACTGGTCCACCGCGTTCTGCGAGTTCTGCAAATTCTGGTCCGCCACGGCCTTCGCGGCGCGGGAAACATCCCGCTCACTCGTCAGGGTGGTGATCTGGACGCCGAGCGCGTCGGTCTCGAGCTTGTGATTGGAGCTGATGCTGGCGATGGTCGTCTCCGCCTTCTGCGCCCGGCGCAGCGTCACAAAAGCGTAGATGAAACAAATCACAAAGATCGTGAGCAGCGAGATGGCGATGGTCTGGAGCGTGAGCACCTTTTTCGCCTGATTCTGGCGCTCACGGACGGTCTGCTCACGCGCTTCTTCGAGCAAGTAGTCGCCTTCGAGCACCTCAAACTCGCGCACGATCTCGCGCATGTCCGCCCAGCGTGCGGCGGGGTTCAAATCCAAGGCGCGTTCGATGATGTTGCGTCGGCGTTCCTCCCACTTCGACTGCGCCGGCTGCTGCCAGACGATTTTTGGCTGGGATTTGACGGCGGCGAGCAGTGCGTTGCTGTCAACCTGCACCGCGAGGCCGGAGGCGGCGGCCTGGTTGGCGCGCTCGACCTCGCTGTCCCACATCTCCGCGCCACGCGGCAGGTAGCCGTTCAGCAAACGATAAGCGAGGACGCCAAAGCTATACACATCCCACGAGGGTCCATAACCGGCGAAAACACCATCCGGGTTCTCCGCCTGCTCCGGGCAGAGATGCACGAAGTGGTCCGTCAGCTCCAGGTGATGGATGCCACCCACCCAGCCCTGCGCGATGTCGGTGAGGCGGATCGAGGACTCCGCGTCATCCTCCAGCAGCACGTTGCAGGGGCGCAGGTTGCCGTGCGGCAGGCC
>NZ_JBIIKX010000075.1:0-28244 GCF_044232965.1 Prosthecobacter sp. | reverse complement strand
CCCATTCCGAACACGGAAGTGAAACGCTGTTGCGCCGATGATAGTATGGCGAAAGGCCATGCGAAAGTAGGACGTTGCCAGATTAAAATACACCCCGCATCCCACAAGATGCGGGGTGTCTTCGTTTACGGGCTTGGCCTTGAATCCCCAGCCTCTGCGCTTCAGACTATTGCGAAGCTCGTGGGCCGCGCTTAGCCTTACAACATGCTCCATCTGCTCCGCGAAATGCTGCACACGCCAGTGCTGGACATCCTCCACCACCTGAAGCACTCCACAGGTCTGCCCGTGAGGGAGCTGAGCACGCGGATGAAAATGAGTTACATGGGAGTGAAACAGCACTGCGTGGATTTGGAAAAGGCGGGTTTTCTGGACACTTGGCGTAGATCCAAGGGGGCTGGTAGGCCGGAAAAAATCTACCGCTTAACGCCTAAGGTCGACGCGCTGTTCGATGGTGGCTTCGGTTTGGCGTTGACGTTGGAAATTCTAACCACGGCGGAACGTGTCTATGGTGAGACGGCCCCTCCAAAGCTGCTTTACACCTATTTCCAGGCCAAGGCCGAAGCGCTGGCTCCCAAACTGGCTAAGGCGGTCAACGTGGCGGAGAGGGCAAAGCTCCTGGCGAAGCTGCGCAGTGCGGACGGCTGTCTCAGCACGTGTGAAACGGACGAGAACGGCCATCTTTGCCTTGTGGAGCATCACCGGCCATTGCGGGCGCTGGCGGCGCATTATGACATGGTGGATGAATTGGAATGCGAGATGATCGAGCGGTTGCTTGGCTGCGAGGTGCGACGTTCGGTGGAAGAAGTCTCGGGGCTGGTGCGTGTTACTTTCCGAATCAAGACAAGCGCGCATCACGAATGACCTCTGGGAACGACGGGAAATTGATCCGGGAAATCCGAATAGCAGTCATGGCGGCTACCGTCCTGCTGAACTCCTGTGCAGGCGGTTTGGGTTCGCTCAAACCGGCTTGGCAGCAAGACCCGAATTTATATCACCATGGCGTGGCGACGCGTCCGTCCCAGTCGGACTTGGTGCCGCATCTCGTGGCCCGCGTGGCGTATGCTGCGCCGGGTCAGATCACCCGGCTTATAGAGCTTCAGGATGATGTGGTGGACACCCAGCGCGGCTTTGCCCGCATGGGAGATGGCACGATTGATCTGGCCGTGCAGGACACGGCGACCGGGAAATGGCTGGATTCGCACCTTTGCGGCGGTGTGTTGTTTATCTCCGGCCTGCCGCATCAGTCCTACCGCTTGGTTTTGAAAAATCGTACGCCGATGCCGCTGGTAATCGGTGTCGGGGTGGACGGCAAGAATCTGGAGACCGGGAAAATAGCGTCATGGCAGCGGGGTAGTTTGCGCATCGAGCCGCGTGGCACACTAACGCTGGATAAATGCTCGAATGGTCCGCTGCTATTCAAGGCGGTAAGCGGCCATGGTGTGCTGTTTGACACGAGCCCGCAGGGACGCGTGGGGTTGATCCAGATCGCGGTCTATCTGGCGGCGGACGCGCCGAGTGTCGGCCCGGAAAAGCTGCGTCCCAGCCAGATCGCACCGCTGGGTCTGCTGCCAATGGGCGCTCCTGAGCAGTACCGCTGAGGCTTGCTACTTGTGGGGATCGGATGCGATGGTTTATTGAGCCTCGTTCATGCTTCGTTTCATTCGCCGCCTTCTGCTTTTTGTGGTGACCAGTTTTCTGCTGGCCGGGGTGGTGTATCTGAGCACAGACTCCTTTCGTGAACGCTGGCATGGCTTTGTGACAGGTGAGCTACAGCGCCTGGGGGTGCATCTGGATTTCACTTCCCTCACGATCAACCCCTTTGGCGGCCTGGTGGCGCGTGAGGTGAAAATCTACAATGATGCCACGCACCGGCACCTTGTGGCGGCAGTTGACAGGATGAACCTGGGCATGAATTACGGCCAGTTGGTGGAAGGACGGGTGAAAATTGATTCTGTGGAGTTGGAGCAGGCCGGTCTGGCGCTACCAGTGGATCCGGCACGGCCTGATCTCACCGTGGTGGAATTGCGCGGTCTTAACGCCCGAATCTTTCTGGATGAGAATCGCCTGGACATCCGACACGCGGAGGGCGTGCTGGCCGGGCTGCACATATCCGTCAGTGGTGTGCTGAAGCTGCCGGAGGCCAAGGAGGAAAATCCTGAGAAACCCAGCCTTAGTGCGATGCAGCGGCTCAGCATGATGCGTGAGCATCGCGCCAAGATCCAGCAGGGGCTGGACTGGCTGGCACGCTTTCGTTCACCCGCAGCGCCAGCATTGCGGGTGAAAGTTTCCGGGGATCTGGACCTGCCGCAGGAACTCCGAGCGGAGCTTTCGCTTCAGGCGCAAGGCTTGGAGTATGGCGACTATGTCTGGAAGGAGGTGGTGGCGGAGGCGGAATACGAAGGGGGCTTCATTGACCTGAAGCGGCTGCATCTGCGAGATCATATGGGTGTGTTGGACGCCACAGCCACCTGGCACATGGGGGCGGATCGCGTTCGTTTTCGGCTGACCTCGAGCGCCGACCTGCCTGGTCTGGCGCGAGCTTTTTTTGACAATGACCAGCTTCACGAGGTGGTTTTTTACGAGGCTCCGCATCTGGCGTTGGAGGGAAGTTTGTTCGTGGCCAGAACGCAACCTGAGGGCATGGTTCCTGCGGAGGTGACAGGACGGCTGGACTGTGGGCGCTTTGGCAGCCGCGGGGAGATCTTTGACTCCCTCAGCCTGACACTCGGCGCGACGCCTGACGGCTTTTTTGCGCGTGATGTGATGCTGAAGCACAAAACGGGCACGCTGGCATTGCATCTGATGAAGCACCGCACGCTGGGTTTCAAATACGACCTGCGGCTCGGCATGGACCCAAACGTTTTCCTGCCCTTCATCCCGATGCCGAAGACACGCGAGGTGATCCAGCGCTTCAGTTTTGACGAGACCTCGTTCATTGATGTGCGCATGTCCTGCGCCGGAGCTTCAACCACCTTGCGGGAGTGCCCCAGCTCCGGCCATGGAGTGGTGCGCAATTTGCGCTACAAAGGGGTGTTTTTTGAATCGGTGGAGATGGATCTCGCGTTGCTGGGAGACATTCAAAACTACTCCAACATCCGTGTGCGCCGCCCGGACGGCCCGGCGGAGGCGGAGTTTGTCTTTGTGAATGACGCGGACGACCAGAAGTGGCTGAGGCTTGTGAATGTGCGATCGGAGGCGGACGCCACCGGTATCCTGCGTGCCTTTGCCCCTAAAGCCGCCGATCACATCGAAGCCTATCGCTTTTCCCCAGGCACGGAGGTGAAAGTGAACGGCACCATTGGCTTCAAAAACAACCCGCAGTTCAACGACTACCGTGTCACTTTTAAAAACCCTGTCGGAGGCGCTCACTATGTGCTGTGGAACGAGGACTACCCCATCATCGCGCCCTATGGCGAGGTGCGCATCCTCGGGGACATGTTGAACTTCGATGTCAACGGGCGTCTGTTTGGCGACACGTTTCGCGCCAAAGGAGCGGTCAACTTGGCGCCGGGCATCAAAAGCTATGATGTGGAGGTGGATGCCGGCCGGTTCCCCTATGAAGTGTTCGGCGAGAAGCTGCCCTTTGAGAACGTGCGCACGGTGGTTCGGAATCGCGAGGGCATTGCGGGATTCGATGTCGCCGCCCGCGTGCTCGGTGGCGGTGTGACGATGAAGGGATCGTTCAATGAAAACCGCGAACCTGACAGCTACGAAGGTGAAATACGCATGAATGCCCTCAGCTTCCAGCGCTTCGCCCAGGTGTACTCTCCGGGCAACGAGAGCGTTGGGGACATCAGCGGCCATTTCAAGTTTACCGGGCGCATGGACGACTGGCGTGCGCTCAAAGGCGGCGGTGTGCTCTTCATACTCAACGGCAACCTCCTCGCGCTGCCTGTTCTCGGCCCGTTGACTCCTGTCATCGGCGCGATTTTGCCTTCGCCGATCAAGGGCTACAACATCGCCAAGGAGGCCAAATGCACTTACGAGGTCTCAGACGGCTTCATCGTCACCAAGGATGTCGAGGCGCTCACCAGCTCCTTCCGCATCCTCAGCAGCGGCAACATCGACTTCATCCGCGATGATATCGACTTCAAAGCCGAGGTCAGCGTACGTGGTCTCACTGGCCTGGTGTTTTTTCCGGTCACCAAGCTGCTAGGTTACAAGGGTTCCGGCACCGTAGGCAACGCACAGTGGTCTCCACGCATCTTCGGCGGGGGCAACAAAGATGAGCGTCGGCCGCCAACGGAAATGGAGTTGCGCGAGGCGCAGAAAATCAGCGGCAACCCGGACGAACGCACCGGTAAGCCTGAGCCTGTTCCGCCGCCCAAGCGCAAATCGTTGTTTGGAAACTGAGTGTTTTGGTGATCAATAGCCAAGCCAAGGGCCAAGCCACTTCTCGGCTTCCTCAATCGTCTGACCTTTGCGCTTCGCGTAATCTTCGACTTGGTCCTTCGCCAGGACGCTGATGCCGAAGTAATGCACGTCGGGATGGCTGAAGTAGAGGCCGCTGACGGCGCTGCCGGGATGCATGGCCATGCTTTCGGTGAGTTCGACACCGGTTTTGGCCGAAGCATCGAGCAGATCGAAGAGGATCGGCTTCTCGGTGTGGTCGGGTTGTGAGGGATAGCCAGGCGCTGGGCGGATGCCGCGATAGCGTTCTTTGACGAGCTCTTCGTTAGTGAAGTCCTCGGGCTTTTCATAACCCCAGGCGACGCGGGCCTGCTTGTGCAGGTATTCAGCAAAAGCTTCCGCGAGACGGTCGGCGAGGGCTTTGACGATGATGGCGCTGAATGGGTCGTGCGCTTTCTCGAACTCATGCGCGAAGTCATCCGCGCCGTGAATGCCTACGGCGAATCCACCGACGTAGTCGGCACGTCCGCTGTCTTTTGGCGCGATGTAGTCGCTGAGGGCGTAGTTCGGCGTGTCTTTCTTGATCACCTGCTGCCGCAAGGTGTGGAAGATAGTCTTTACGCTGCTGCGGGTGTCATCGGCATAGACTTCGATGTCGTCTCCGATGCTGTTGGCCGGGAAGAAGCCGAATACGCCACGCGGGGTAAAACGTTTCTCGGCGATAACGCGGTCCAGCAGATCATTCGCACTCTTGAAGAGCTTCACCGCTTCTTCTTCCGCCTTCACTTTCATCTCAGCGTCTTCATGGGAAGACGAGAAGCGTCCCTCCGCCGTGATCCAGCGGCCACGCAGTTCCCAGGAATGGAAGAAGGGTGACCAATCGATAAATTCACGCAAGGTGGCGACCATGTCGGTGCCTTCATGAACCTTCGTTCCGATGAAGTTCGGTTTGGCGATCTCCTGCGTGCTCCAGTCGCACTTGAAGGCCTTCTCGCGTGATTCGGCAAGGCTGAGAAGCTGGCGTTCCTTCTTCTTGCCGTATTCTTCACGGAGTCGCACATGACGTGCTTCGTTTTCGGCGATGTAGGCGTCGCGGTTTTCATCGCTGATGAGCGAGGTCGTCACCGGCACGCTGCGCGAAGCATCGAGCACATGCACGATGGGCCCCGAGTAATGCGGCGCGATCTTGATGGCCGTGTGCGCCGGGCTGGTGGTGGCACCGCCGATCAAAAGAGGTATTTTCATGCCGCGACGCTCCATTTCAGCCGCGACGTGCGCCATTTCATCGAGAGACGGCGTGATCAGGCCGCTGAGGCCGATAACGTCCGCGCCTTTCTCGATGGCGGTAGCGAGAATCTTGTCACATGGCACCATGACGCCGAGGTCGGTGACTTCGAAACCGTTACACGCGAGCACGACACCCACGATGTTCTTGCCGATGTCATGCACGTCGCCTTTGACGGTGGCCATGATGATCTTGCCCGCACTGCGTTGGGCGGGATTCGCGAGCTTTTCCTCCTCCATGAACGGCTGCAGATACGCGACGCTTTGCTTCATGACGCGGGCGCTTTTCACGACCTGCGGCAGGAACATTTTCCCCGCGCCGAAGAGGTCGCCGACGACGCCCATTCCGTCCATGAGCGGGCCTTCGATGACGAGGAGAGGCTTGCCGAGCTTGTCGAGAGCCTCCTGGGTATCGACGGCGATGAAGTCGGTGATGCCTTTGAGTAGCGCGTGTTCGAGTCGCTTCTCGACAGGCGCGTCGCGCCACTGGAGGTCGGCTTCGATCTTCTTACCGCCGCCCTGTCCTTTGAACTGCTCGGCGTAATCGACAAGGATCTCGGTGGCATCGGGGCGGCGGTTCAGCAACACGTCCTCGACCTTGTGGAGCAGTTCCTTCGGAATCTCCTCATACACCTCGAGCATGCCGGCATTCACGATGCCCATGTCCATGCCCGCCTGGATCGCGTGATACAGGAAGGCGCTGTGCATGGCCTCGCGCACGAGATTGTTGCCACGGAAGCTGAAGCTGATGTTTGAAACGCCGCCGCTGACCTTAGCGCCGGGCAGGTGATGCTTGATCCAGCGTGTCGCGTTGATGAAGTCGAGCGCGTAGTTGTTGTGCTCCTCCATTCCGGTCGCAACGGTCAGAATGTTCGGGTCAAAGATGATGTCTTCCGGCGGGAAGCCCACTTCATCGACGAGGATGCGATAGGCGCGCTCGCAGATGCGGATCTTCTCGTCGTAAGTCGCCGCCTGACCGTTCTCATCAAAGGCCATGACGACCGTCGCCGCTCCGTAGCGCTTGATGGCACGCGCACGCTCCTTGAAGGCTTCCTCGCCTTCCTTCAGTGAGATAGAATTCGCGATGCCCTTGCCTTGCAGCATCTTTAGGCCGGCCTCGATGATCTCCCACTTCGAGGAATCGACCATGAACGGCACCTTCGCCACTTCCGGCTCGGTTTGTAGCAGGTTGAGGAACTTCGTCATCGTCGGCACGCCGTCGATGAGGCCTTCGTCCATGCAGATGTCGATCACGTTCGCGCCGTTCTCGACCTGCTGACGCGCGATGGCCACCGCCTCCTCGAATTTGCCCTCCTTGATCAGCTTCGCGAACTTCGGCGAGCCAGCGACGTTCGTGCGCTCGCCGATCATGAGGTAGTTCGCCTCCTTCGTGTGATTGTAAGGCTGCGAGCCGCTCAAACGCATGATTGGCTCCGGCGTCGGCACATGACGCGGCTCCAAACCTTCCACCGCTTTCGCGATGGCGGCGATGTGCTCCGGCGTGTTGCCGCAGCAGCCGCCCATGATGTTCACGAAGCCAGATTTCGCAAAGTCCGTGGCGAAGTTTGCCATGTCCGGCGGCAGCAGATCGAAGCCGGTCGGTGCGAGCGGGTTTGGCATGCCTGCATTGGGATAGGCCGACACAAAACAATCCGCCTTCGTGGCCAGTTCTTCGAGGAACGGGCGCATCTTATCCGGCCCGAGCGAGCAATTCAGACCGATGGACAGCGGCTTCACATGCCGCATCGCATTGAGATAAGCCTCGGTGATCTGACCTGAGATCATTGTCTCGCCGCCAGGACCGACGGCGGCAGAAATCTGGATCGGCAACTCGACGCCATCGGCTTCAAACACCTCGCGGATCGCCACCAGCGCAGCCTTGGCATTGAGTGAGTCGAAGATCGTCTCCACCATCAGCGTATCGACGCCACCGGCGATCAGCGCACGGATTTGATGCGCGTAGGCCGTCTTCACCTGATCAAAGGTCACATAGCGGAAGCTCAAGTCCGAGAGGTCCGGGAACTGCGACAGCGACACCGTCAGCGGCCCCACCGCTCCAGCCACATAGCGTTTGCGACCGGTCTTGTCAGCGATCTGATCCGCCCACTTCCGGCACTGCTGCGCCGAGTTGAAGTTGATCTCCCAAGCGAGGTCGTTGAGGAACTTGTCGTCGATGATCTTCTGGAAGAACTCGGGATCTTTGCGTCCGCCTTTTTCGCGTGGGTCTTCCACAAAGAACTCACTCTGTGCGATGCTCGTGGCCGAAAACGTGTTCGTCTCGATGATGTCCGCCCCGGCTTCCAGGAAGCGGCGATGGATGTCCTCGATGATGTCCGGGCGGGTGATCGAGAGGATGTCGCCGTTGTTTAAGATATCCTTCTCGTTGCTCCTGAACCGATCCCCACGCGCCGAGGCCTCGTCGAGCACGCCCTTCTCCTTATACCCGCGAATCGTCGTCCCCATGGCCCCGTCGATAACGAGGATACGCTGGCGCATGGCGGCTTCGATTTCAGTGCGGCAATTGGGGCGTGAAGGCATGGCCGAAACTAGCGCCGTAGCTGGGCAGGTCAACTCTCACATCAACGCATCATGATTTGAGCATGTGATTGAAAATCTAATTTACAAGACAGGCATCCGTTATACCGACACTCATGCCCGCCAAATCCAAGCCCACACCATTCGAAGCCAGCCCCGAGGCCATCAATGAGAACCTCGGCAAGCGCGTGAAGAAGCTGCGTGGAGATCGCGGCTGGTCGCTCGAAGAACTCGCCAGTGCCAGCGGTGTGAGCCGGTCGATGCTGAGCGAAATCGAGCGCGAGAAGGCGAATCCTACCCTGACCGTCACGTTTCGCATCGCACGGGCCTTTGGGCTCACATTGCAGGAGCTGATCGAGAGCGCGGAGGCCAGCGCGTCGAAAATTCAGGTCATCCGTGCAAGCGACCGCGCCCAGGTTTTCCGCAGCGACAAGCAGCACGAGATCCGCACGCTCTCGCCGCTCAATTTGGAGAAGGATGTCGAGTTTTACGAGGTCCGCCTTCGCCCTGGCGGTGCTTTGCGCTCCCAGCCGCACTTTGAAGGCACGCGCGAGTTTTTGACCGTCGAGGAAGGCAGTGTCCGCATCGAATCCGACCAGGACACCGATGAACTCACCAAAGGTGACTCCGGTACCTACCGTGCCGATGTGGCGCATGCCATCGTGAACACCGGCAAGGCCGCTGCGCTGGTGTTTCTCGTCGTGATTTACCGATGAACCAAGTTTCCAACCAACCATGAAGCCAACTATCCTCCTGCCACTCCTGTTTTGCGCCGTCGCACAAGCGCAGATGCCGCCTGCACTTGTGAACGCGGAACGCGCCAAAATCCTCGAAGGCGTCAAATCGGTGCCCAAGGCGGGTGCGCCGGGGCCGGTCGGCATTTGGGGACAGATCGCGTTTCCGATTTTGTCTGCACCGGACAAGGACGGCGTCGAGATCGCGGTCGCAGCGGCTGCAGCTTATCAAAAAGGGCGGTTCATTCTCTTCGGGCATAACAGCTACCTCGGCGGCGGCGAGGGCGGTGATCACGCGAAGCTCATGGAGAACTGTGTGAAGTGGGCGGGCAACAAGGAGAAGCCGCGCGTGGGTCTCAAGGGCGTGAACGCGGACAATTTTTACAAGCAGCGTGGTTTCAACGCGGAGACTTTTGACACCGTCGAGAAAAAGAACCTCGGCGACTACGATGTCGTGATCATCAACATCCAGGGTGTCACGAGTGCGGAGGAAGGCGCTGCGCTGGCCGATTACATCAGAGGCGGTGGCGGTTTCATCGGCGGCATGACCGGCTGGGCGTATGGGCAGACGAGCGGCGGCAAGGATCTGACCCTCTCCCATGGCGTGAACCAGGCACTACTGCCTGCGGGCATTGCGATCACGGACATGAGCGCCTTTGACCAACTGCGTGGCTTCGATGCACGCATCGAACTGCCGCAGTTCATGAATGCCTCCGACGCCATCAGCGCGATCAAAAAGCAGCGCGATGGCGGTCCAGCGCTCACGGCGGAGCAGATGAAGCAGGGCATGAATTCCATCCAGATCGCCATGGCCGCGCAACCGCCGGACCGTGGCAATTTGAAGAACGCGGTGACTGCCGCTCTTGGCAACGCGGGCGCTGACGTTCCGGTGCCGAAGGATAAGGAACCGCTCACCGACACACAGCATGCCGCCGCACGCCTGCGCCTCGGCATGGAGACACGCATGCTGCGTCTCGCGGGCGCGGAGGGCATCAAGGCACATCCGGCTCATGTCGAATTCCCCGGCAGGGCTCCCGAAGGTGCTCCGCGCGTCACGGGCGAGGTGAAAATCACGCCCAGCATCTCCGGCTGGACCAGCACCGGCCTTTACGCCGCAGCAGGCGAGGTCATCACGGTCACCCTGCCCGAAAAATATGCCGACAAAGGCTACGCCGTGCGCATCGGCTGTCACAGCGATACGCTTTACCATCTCGACAAATGGCAGCGTGCCCCGGACATCACGCGCAGCGACACGCTTGGCACTGGATCGACCAAAACAGCCAGCGCTTTCGGTGGATTGATCTACATCGAAGTTCCGGGTCGTGCGAAGGACGACGAGCCGTTCACGGTGGCGATCCAGAATGCCATCGCCGCGCCGCTGTTCGTGCTCGGCCAGGATGATGATATGAAATGGAAAGAAATCCGCCAGCGACCCGCGCCATGGGCCGAGATGGCGTGTGACAAGCTTATCATCAGCTTTCCCTCTGAGGTTGGCCGTCTCGTGAACAACCCGACCGAGCTCATGACTTTCTGGAAAAAGGTCGTCGAGGCTCAGGATGATGTTTCGAATCAAACTACCGAACGCAAACGCCCCGAGCGCATCGTTGCCGATGTGCAGATCAGCGCCGGTTACATGCACAGCGGCTATCCCATCATGATTCCGACCAGCGCTGCACCGGAGATGGTGACGTTCGGTAAACTCAAATTCCCTGGCTGGGGTTTTTATCACGAGATCGGCCACAATCATCAGCGTGGTGACTTCACCTTCGACGGCACCGGCGAAGTCACCAACAACGTCATCGGCATGTACTGCTACCACGAGGTGCTGAAGAAAGACTGGCTCATCGGGCATCCCGCGATCACCGAGGAGGAGCGCAAGGCGAACGTGCAGAAGATCAAGAAGTCTGCTAACAAGTGGCAGGAGTGGAAAAGCAGTCCCTTCCTGGCCCTCACGACCTACATCCAGCTCATGCAGGAGTTCGGCTGGGAGAGCTGGCGCAAGTATCTCTATAGCTTCGATGACACCGCCTTCGGCCCAGCACCGAAGGGCGATGACGAACGCCGCGACCAGTTCCTCGTGCGCTACTCGAAGATCACGAACAAGAACCTTGGCCCATTCTTTGATTTCTGGGGCATTCCGGTCAGCTCATCCGCGAAGGCGGAAGTGAGCAAGCTGGAGGCGTGGATGCCGAAAGGGCTGTGAGATCGGTTACACCCGAATCAATTCCCGAATCGGGCTGCCGTTCGGCACGATGGGCGTGGGTCGTCCGCTGAAGTCGTTGATCGTCTCCTTGGCGGAGTCGATGCCGAGGTGGTGGTAGATCGTGGCGAGGAAATCGTGCGGGCTGTTGGCGTGCTCGGCCACGTCTTCGCCGCGTTTGTCGCTGGCACCGATGACGCCGCCGGTTTGCAGGCCGCCTCCGGCCCAGAGATTGGTGAAGGCACGCGGCCAGTGATCGCGGCCCGGTTGCATGACACCTGCAGCGGCGCTGGCCTCGCCGGCACCGGAACTGGCGACATGGCTGATCTTTGGCGTGCGGCCAAACTCGCCGCTCACGACGACGAGCACACGTTTGTCGAGGCCACGGGCATACACGTCCTCGATCAAGGCGGAAACGGCCTGATCGAAGGCTCCGGCACGGAAACGCAGAGCATCAAAGACATGGTGATTCACGGCGTGGTCGTCCCAATTGCCTACGCGACCACATTGCGGGCCATCGAGGCAGCTTGTGATGATTTCGACGCCAGATTCAACGAGGCGGCGCGCCAGCAGCAACTGCTGGCCCCAGCGATGCATGCCGTAGCGTTCGCGAGTGCGCTTGTCCTCTTTGTTGAGATCAAACGCATGACGTGTCTGCGGATTCGTGAGCAGGGTCATCGCCTGTGACTCGAACTGATCCATGGCACCCATTTCACCGGCGGCATCGACGTTGCGTTCGAGTTTGTCGAGACTGTGCAGCAGCGCCATGCGGTCATTGAGGCGTGCCACTTTCGAAGGATCGGAGAGTCCGACGTTGGGAACTGCGAATTCGGGGCGGCTGGGGTCGCTCAAGATCGACAGCGGCGAGTAGGCGGCATTCACGAAACCCGGGCCGGCGATGGTGAAACTGTCGTAATTGATGATCGGGTTCACGCCGACGTAGTTCGGCAACGGACTGGTGCGCTTGTTTTTGGAGCGCAGGTAATTCGCCACCGTCATCCAGTCGGGCAGTAGTGGCTTGGGTTTGTCGCGTGGATCAGGATCGCCGCTGAGCATCTGCAGCGAACCCGCCGGATGTCCGCCGCCGGTGTGCGTCATCGAGCGCAGCAGCGTGAATTTGTCCGCGATCTTCGCCTGCAACGGCAGCAACTCGGTGAGCTGCATGCCGGGCACCTTGGTTTTGATCGTCTTGAATGGTCCGCGATATTCGCTGCCGATGTCCGGCTTCGGATCATAGGTGTCGAGATGCGAACAGCCACCACGCAGCCACACCAAAATCACCGCCGTGCGCTCACGCGTAGGTTTCGCGGCATTCTCTGCGCGCAATTTGAGCAATCCGGGCCAGCTCAAACTCGCAAAGCCGGTGAGGCCGATGCGCATGAAGCCACGTCGGTCCAGTGGGCCAGAGCAGATGATGGGAGGCGGAGCGGAGTGCATGAGCGCAGAGGGTACGCGCGCATGCTCTGGATTCTTCGATCACTTCGCCAGCGAGACGCAGACGATCTCCTCGTCGTTGCGCATGAAAACGCACTGGTTCGCAAACGCTGGATGTGACCAGACAACGGCTCGCTTTGGATCGGTGGTCGTCGGTTTGAGGATCTTGGCGCGACTGAGTTCTTCATAACCCTGCGGCGTGAGTTTGGCGATGATGAGGTCGCCCTGCTCGCTGGCGAGGAAGAAACGGTTCTCATGCTTGATGATGAAAGCATTTGCCCAGCGCACGGGCGGGCCGCCGGTGGTCGCGGCAAAGGTTTCCCAGAGGCGCTCGCCGGTGTCGAGCTTGAGGCAACGAAGCTGACCGTAGCTGCACACGCCGTAGATGTGGCCGTTCTCGATGAAGGGCGTGCTCATGAGGCTGTGCAGTGTGTCGGTGTTCTTTTCGCTGAAGCTTTTGCCTTCCCAGTGCAATGCGGCGGTCGGCTTCGTGGCATCGAGCTTGAAGCACTTCGAACTGGTGTAAAACGAGCTGAGCAGGAGCAGATCACCCGCGAGACGTGGTGTGGCGACGGTGAGGCCAAAGCGCACCTCCCATGGATAGGCCCAGAACACTTTGCCAGTGGCCGGATCGAGCGAATTCACGGCTTGCGGATGCCAGAGGATGAGTTGTTTCGTGCCACCGGCCTCAATCATCGTGGGCGGACAGTAGCCGGGTTCGCGAGCGTCGAGTGCGCGCCACATTTCTTTGCCAGTGTCCTTGTCAAAAGCCATCGCCACGCTGCCAGGACCGCCGACGAGGCAGATGAGGCGTTGTCCATCGAGCAGTGGATGACCGGCGAAACCCCATTGCGGCGTTTTGGCTCCATAGTCTGCTTTAAAATCATGCGACCACATCACCTTGCCGTTGGTGGCATCCAGGCAGAACAGATTTCCCTCCGCGCCAACCGTCCAGACTTTGCCATCGCTCACCAGCGGCGTGCAACGCGGGCCGGTGGAGTAACTCATCGTGTAGGTGCAGTCGTAGCGATGTTCCCAGAGTTGCGCTCCGGTCTTTGCATCAAGGCAAAGCACACGTTCTGTGCCGGGAATGATACCGCGCGCGAAGGCATTGCCGGGAACGTTCGTGTTCGCCGCCACCTGGCGGTCCATCAGATACACTTTGCCATTTGCGATGGCCGGACCGGTGTAACCGCCGCCGATTTTCACACGCCAGAGCATCTTCGGCCCGCCTTCGGGAAACTTTTCGACGATGCCGCTTTCACGCCACACACCATCACGCTGCGGGCCGAGCCACTGCGGCCAGTCGCTGGCGTGAAGAGCGGCGAAAAAAAAGAAAAGTAGGAAGCGCATGATATATCCAACCTCGGATGAACGAAATGTGACGCATATGATTTTTTGCATAATGATCACCAAGAGCGTTCACTTCTTCCATCGCTAGATCAAAGACACCCAAAATCGTCTTCAACAAACGATCGACCGCAAGAATGTGCTGAGGTTGATCCCAGAGAAAAGCAATACCAGCAAGGAACCAGTCTTGATTGTGGTTCAGAAATCCCATCTGCGGATTCAAATCTTCGGTGACGCCCCGCCAAAAATCCTGAACTCGAGTGATGAACTGCTGGAAACTCTGCACAGCTATCCGACCACGAGTTATTACGCAGTTCTCTATTTCAAGCCCTCGGGTGCTCTTCGGTTCCAAGACCTGACAAAAGAAATTCGTCAGGCAGGCTATGAAATTGGCTATGATCTAATTTCAGAGGACATCGAATTGGATACCAGAAAGGCCGCCAAATAGACCTCTCATGCGAAAGCTCCGACCCAAATCCGAGGAAAGTTTAGACTTGCTGCTTGATACGCTGTGCAATGTGTTCGGTGGAATCATTCTTATCTCATGTCTGCTCGCATTGCTCACTAGCAGCCGGCCGGTTCGACCCAAGAACGACGGAACCAACTCCGACGGCAACGGGAGGTTTCTGGCTGAGAGGTTGGAGGCAGCCACGAAGGAACTTGCGGGTTTGCAGACAATTCTAAACAAGATCAAAGCGCAGGGGAATGAAGACATCCAAAAGCTTCTAGTCGAGCGTGACCAACTTCGAGCAACTCAAAACAGACTCCGTCAAGCGGCAGCCCAAGAGCATGTTGACGAAGGCTCAAACAACGACCCCGTGGGAAATCTGACGAAGCTGCGCAGCGAAGTTAAGGCGCTCGACCTAAAAATCATTGATGGAAAAGCTCGCACACAGGCAGCAACGGCTAAGGAGAGGGATCTGGCCTCAAGACTCCAGCGCCTGAAGACCCAAATTGACGAAACGGAAGCGAAGCGTGTCGAATATGTGCGCTTCCCGAGGGAACACACTGCTTCTAAGAATCAATTTAATCTCATTTTGAAGTACGGTGAAGTTTTCCCCCTGCACCATATGGATGGTCGAGTTTTTGCGGGCGTTACCAGGATTCCTCCTGGGAACCCAACCTTCACCGCCATTCCAAACAAGTCGGCGGGCTGGGATCTCCTGAAGGATCGAACCGCCATCTTGGAGATGCTAGCTGATTGCAAGCAAGGTGGTTGTTACATCGCCATTTACGTTTATCCTGATTCGTTTGAAACTTTTCGTTCACTCAAGGAATTGATTTACTCCGCCGGCCTCGAATACGGATTCGACATTAAGCCTGAATACCACAAATCCAGATTTGGCCCAAATGGAAGCTCGCCTTCACCCTTGTGAAGTCGCTGATGGCGGCCACAAGCTAAGTGAGCAGGCCCCGAGTGGCGATTATACGCTAACTGAAGCAAACTCACTGGCAGCCTCATTTTAAGTGGATTAATGATCCATCGACAGCTGCTCTTGCTTCTATGCCAATCCAGAAATGACCAGCAGAGCGTCAGTCGAAACAAAAGAAATGACCGGTGAACTGTAATGTTGTCCTTGAGAGAGTTTGAAAAAGGCATTGTTAGCGTTTCACCCTCAGCAGCGGTGCCGGCAGATGCTCACTGGTCAGCCAGAGCGTGAGGCTGTCGCTGTCGTAGCAGACACCTTCCACCTGGCGCAGCAGTTCGGGCTCGATGCGCACCGGCGGCTGCTTCAGCGCCTCGGCCAGCGTCTTGTCCTTCGGCAGCGTCCATTCATACAGGCTGCTATAGGTGGAGACGACGAGCCGTGATCCATCCGGAGAAAAGCCGGCGGCGGTCGTCATGCAGTTGTCATGAGGCCGCTTGCCGACCCGGATCAAGGCGGGGAAGACCAGGGTGGCGACTTTTCCGAGCATCATGCTGGCATCGTTTTTCAGCGACTGAGGAAAAGCGTAGAGCGTGCTCGGACCGTCGTCGCTCTTGGTGAGAATGTACAGACGCCCTGTCTGGGGATGCGCGAGCAGGCTCTCGGCGTTGTGTTTGCCATCGGGATAGTAGAACCGCCAGATTTTCGGCACCGCACTGTTGGTTTCCTCGAAAGCCTTGCCGGGCGCGTTGATCGCAGGCTCGGAAATTTGATAGATCTGGAGGCTGGGCCGAATGCGGAGGTTGTCGCCGATGTCGCCGATGAACAGGGCTGGCGCTCCTTTTTCATCCTTGCCCAGCGCGATGTCTTCCCAGTCGAAGTTCGCCGCCTCACGCACGCGCACCTTGGCACGGGTTTTGCCAGCGCGGTCGATGGCAAAGACGCAGGGCTCGCCGCCGGAGTCGTTGAGAGTCCAGAAAACGGACGGATCAAGCCCGCTGAGGCAAAGGCCTGAGCTTTCTTTGATGCGCTTGTCCTCAAGGATGGCAACGCGTTCGCTCGTGCTGGGTACGGGAGTCTCCGGCCAAGCAGTTTGGGCGCTGGCTTCGGCAGCCAGTAAAAATGAAATGAGCAGGGCTGCTTTCATGGCTCAGCCCAGAGGGGCGGCGGGGCCGGGAACGAGGCGGCTGTGGTGGTAGTTCACGCGGTTGAGGAACCAGCGCCAGGTCGGGCCGGGCCGGCCGCGCTCGAGCAGGAAATGCGGGCAGTCTTTGTTCGGCGGGTTCAGGCCTTTGCGCGGCCAATGGTAATGCCCCATGACGTGGCTGAGCGGAATGTCATAGGCGCGCATGAGATACGCCGCCAGACGCGCGGTGCGGTCGATCGTCTGGCCGATGTCGTTGCCACTGTGCTCGCACATCTCGATGCCGATGCTGTAATTGTTGCCGGGGCCGTCGAAGTCAGCGTGCTCGCCTTGCTCACGGCAGGGCAGGTGCTGGATGGCGATGTCCTCCTGCACGGTGAAATGCCAGGTGAGAAAGCCGATGCGGTTGCCACCGGGCCGCTTCGTGGCGCGCAGCGCACCGCGTTTCAGCGCCAGCGCGTGGTTGTAAGCATTGCCGGTGTAGTTCTGAGTGCTGTGGATGGTGATGTAGCGCGGGCGCATGGGCCGGTAGTAGCGACGGCCTACCGTGCCAGGCGGGATGAGGTCCAGTTTCACCCGCGTCTCGGCCAGAAGCTGGTCCGGCGTCACTTGCGGCGGTCCGTTTTGGAAACGCGACTCCCAGCGGGCAATGCGCGAGGTGTCGTAGGTGGCGCAGGCCACGACAACGAAGGCAAGAATCAGCGGTAGCAAAAGGGCGGTGTTCCGGCGCATGGGACTGTTTAGAGTTCAGAGGTCAAAGTTCAAGGTTCAAAGTTGGGCGTTCTTTGTTCAAGACGTGCCGTCCGCCCAGTCCTTCAGCATTTCTGGCGGCCAAACGGCTCGCGTAAGACGCGCAGCGCTCCAGCGGCCACATGGCAAGCCAGCCGTGTAAAAACGCACCATGAAACACGTCGCCGCAGCCGGTGGTGTCGATCAGCGGCTCCGCTTTGAACGCTGGCTGATGAAAAGGCTTGCCGTCCGGCGTCCACACATGGCTGCCGCGTGTGCCTTCGGTGATGACGAGCAGTTTGGCGGGTGGTTGGAGGAGTTTGGCGGCCATTTCTCTCAGATCCGTGCTCCCAGAGCACTTTTCAGCGAAATCACGCGAGACGATGCGCACATGGCTGGACTCGAACAAATCACGAATAGACTCGCGAAAGCGTCCGGCGCCGCCATCGAAGGAAATTTCGATGTTCCGGGCCTGCGCATGCCGCAGGGCATCACGACAGGTATTTTCATGACGGCCGTTGATATGAAGCAATCGAGCGCCTTCGAGCAGTTTTGGCTCAAACACCGGTTCTGGAGCCGATGAGGGTATGAAAACGATCTGCCGTGCCCCGTCATCCTGGCGCACCAGAATCACCGCGTGAGCGGGTTCTCCATCCACGAGCCTGCATTCATGCCCATGCGCTTTCAAAACCGCCAGCGCAGTCGCCACCGGACCGCCTTTGTCTTCCGCATGTGCGGCGGCCTCCGCCACACGCTCCTGTGCGCTGAATTCCGGCACGATGAAGAACTCGTCCCGTGTTTCCGCGCCGATGCCGATCACCTTGAAAGAATCTGCGTTCATGTGGCGGCATGATTCGCGTGATTTCGTGATTGTCATCCTCGGGCATGTCATTCAACATCCGCGCTTCTCATGAGCACCACGAACGCACCCAATCCCGACCTGCCTTGGCACAAGCAACTCAATCCGTACCACTGGTTTGTTTTCTTTGTCGCCTCTGCTGCTTGGTGCTTCGACTGCCTCGACCAGCAGCTTTTCATTCTGGCACGTGACAACGCGCTCAAGGCGCTCGATCCGACGGGGGATCAGGCGAAGCTGAGCGGCATGGCGATGGCTGTCTTCGTGGCTGGCTGGGCCACTGGCGGCCTCATTTTTGGTGCCGTCGGCGACCGGATCGGACGCGCGAAGACCCTGGCGCTGACGGTGCTCATTTATTCGGTTTTCACTGGTCTGTCCTCCTTCGCGGCGAATGCGGATCAGTTCATGATTTATCGTGCACTCACCGGTCTGGGCGTTGGCGGCGTGTTTGGCCTCGCCGTGGCCCTGGTGGCGGATTCTCTGCCTGACACCGCCCGTGCGAAGGGTCTGGGAATGCTCCAGGCGCTCTCCGCTGTCGGCAACGTGACCGCCGGCCTCTGCGCCATGGCGGTTTCTGACGTCGATCCGAACGTTTCATGGAAATACCTGTTCTGGATCGGCTCCGTGCCCGCCTTTCTGTGCATCTTCATCATGCTGCGGCTGAAAGAGCCGGAAAAATGGGTCGCCGCTAAGGCCGCGAGCCGTGAGGTCGGTGGTAAGGCGATGGGATCTTACGCCAGCCTGTTTGGCGAGGCACGCTGGCGCACACCAGCCCTGTTTGGCATGCTGCTCTGCGTCTCCGCCGTGATTGGCCTCTGGGGCATCGGCTTCTTCAGTAACAAGCTCACCGCGCCAGCCATCGCCGCCGCGCTGGCGGAGCAGAATGTGCCTGCTGATAAGGTGCAGGCCGCCAAGCAGTGGTGGGCCGCCGCGAATCTCATCGTGCAAAACGTGGGCGCTTTCTTCGGCATGCTCTGTTTCAGCAAGGCCGCGTCCCACTTCGGTCGGAAGCCGGTTTTCGCTGTGGCCTTCATTGCCGCGATGGCCTCCACCATCTTTTTCTACCAGTGCTTCAAGACCACCACGGACATCTGGATGAGCTTTGTGATGGGCTTCTGCCAGCTTTCGATCTTCGCCGGCTTTGCCATTTACCTGCCGGAGCTTTTCCCCACACGTCTGCGCAGCACAGGTACGAGCTTCTGCTACAACGTCGGTCGCTTCATTGCCGCCAGCGGTCCCATCACGCTCGGCGTGCTGGCATCCAACCTCGCCAAAGACGCGAAAGCAGCGCTCCCCGCCATCCCTGAGGAAGCCGTGCGCAAAGTCGCCGAGGCAGCCGCCGAGCTGGAGGCCTTCCGCAGCGCCGGCACCTGGATGAGCCTCATCTTCTTGCTCGGCCTCTTCGCGCTGTTCTTCCTGCCAGAAACCAAAGGCCGCCCGCTGCCGGAGGATTGACCGGCTTTGCCAGAATGACGAAACCAGAATGACGAATGCCGAACGATTTCGTCATTCGGGTTTCGGGCTTCATTCGACATTCTGAATTCGTCATTCGTCATTTCTCGATCATGACTCCCGCCGAACTCATCGCCCTCAAAGACCCTTCCAGCCTGTCTCCGGAGGCACAGGCTCTCTGGCAGATCAAAAACGGCTCCTGGGAGGCCTCGCATAACATCGCCCAGGACATTCACACTAAGATGGGATCGTGGATTCATGCGCTCCTGCATGTGATCGAGGGCGATCAATGGAACGCGGACTACTGGTTCTCGAAGGCCGGTAAACCCTCGCACGGACCGAAGGAGATCGACAAACTTTGGGACGAAATCGCCACAGTTGTGCTGCGTTGAGGGCAGGGCTCAAGTCGCCAGCATCACCACGGTGTTGTAAGCCATGTGAAGGGCCACGCAGGCACCCAGGTGGCCGGTTTTCTTGAAGAGCCAGGCGTTGGCGAGGCCCACGGCGAAGACCGGTGGCCAGGCGAGCGGTGGATGATAGATGGCAAAGAAGGCCGCGCTGCCGATCAGCGCCGCACGTCCGCCCCATTCGCGGTCGAGCGCCCGGAACAGCAGCCCGCGGAAGAAAAACTCCTCTGCCACCGGTGCAAAGCCCACAGCCATCAGAAACATCCACCACCAGTTTCCTTCCGTGTGCAGCTTGTCGTGCATCTGGCTCATTTGCTCCTGCACGGAGGGAAAAAACTGCGCGATGAATAGGTAGAGCATCGCCACACCGCCGAGCAGCACGCCTGCGACCACGGCAGAGGAGAGGAGCGGTGGCACGGCGTGACGCCCCTCCCGAGTCCAGCGCCAGATGTCTTTCTGAGACACACCGCGTCCATCGAGGAAGCTCACCATCCCACCCCATGCCAGTAGGCCCACCAGACCATACGAGATGGCTCGCGCCTTCCACAGCGCATCCACTCCGCCGATGCCGAGGGCGATGCCAGTGATCAGTGCCACCACCTCCACCATGATCGTCACACCGATCATCGAATGCATGAGCGTGGGTGCTTGCGGCAGTTTTTCCGACCATGGATCATAAAGGAAGGGCAGCCGCGCACGAAGGTTCTGCCACATCGCTGCGGCGGTGAGGGATGAAAAGACCACGCCGAGGACGGCTGCGTGCCAGTTTTGCATCATCACGCCACTGCCAAAGGCCAGCGTGCCGAGCATCGCCGCCCATTGCCTACCAGCAGGCGGCCTTTCCACCTCGCCGGAAGAAGACGGAGCCATCACCAGCGTGACCGATTTCTCCGCAAGGCTGCGACTGAAAGCGATCCAGCCGAGGGCGACGAGCAGGATCTTCCACCAGTCCGCCGGGAAAAGCACCAGCGTGGCCGCGAAGGCGATGCCGACGATGCCATTGGCGAGCATCCACCAGAGCTGCGCCTTGGCCTTCAGCAGGTTTTCGAGCCCCTGAGGCCAGGTGAGCGTCATCCACAGAGCGGAGCCCTCCGAGGCCAGTGAGCGCGGCCCGAGAATGAGCAGGAAGTAAGTGCCGCAGATGATGCCGAAGCCGCAGATGCCGTTCCAATAACCGGCGGCCATCTCGGCGAGTCCACGCAGATTGAAGGCCTGCATCGCGCCGATGGTCAGCGGGATCAAAACGGCTTGCACCACCGCGCCTTTGTCCCGCCAGAACCAAAGGAGTTCTTTTCGGTAGAGAGGGTGGCGGCTCAAGAAGCCGTTTCCACCCGCTTGGAGCGTGCGCGGTGCCGCCGTGGCCGTCGCATTGCTGGCCTGCATGCCGATTTGCGTCCCCCACCATGACACAACCACCGCTGCGATCAGCATCAGCACACTCAAACCAAGCACCATGACCACCGCCTGCCACAGCGCAGGCGTCTCCGACCATCCGCTCAAAATCATCCGCGCAGGCCACGAAGGCAGCCACTCGCCCAGCGGCATCGTCACATGCAGCAGCGCCCGTTTGATCATCGGCATGCTGAACATGAACAGCGGCAGCATCATGAGACAGTAGCCTGCCCATGACAGGAGACCCAACGCCGCGCCCCGCGTGCGCGAGGGCAGGCGCAGCAGCGCCGCGATCTCCAGTCCTTTGTGCAAACACGAGGCCGCTACCGCCAGCGGTACGCCTACGAGCACCGCGCCTCCCAGCGCCTCCCAGCCAAAACCATGCGCCGAGCTCCACACGACCAACCAGAAGAGCGGAGCACCCCAATAGACGGGATTCGCCATGAACGCGGCCAACATCTCCGCCGAGAACGCCGCCACCGGCCGCACCGGATGACTCGCCAGCCATTCCCACATCGGATGTCGCCGCCGTTGAAAATCCATCTCCAGCCCTTCACCCTGAAACACCAGCATCAAAAACCACCACAGGAACATCACGCCAATAAACGGCCACATCGTGGCTGGAAGCTCGCCAGGCCTCTTCAGAGAAAACTTCACCGCCTCTTTTTCTGTGATGAACCCTTCGCGGCCATGCTGGCGGGCATGTTCGAGCACTTTGGCGCGTTGCACGACCTTGGTTCCGCCAAATTCACGACTCCGCCAGGAATCGGCCCTATCAGCCAATCGTTCCATCCAATCAGGCTGCGCTCCGGCATGCTTGTTTGCGGGGTCCAGGTAACGATTGAGGTAATCCGGCACCACCAGCTTTCCTCTCTGCTCGTGCTCCATCATTTGCGCCTGCTCCAGCGTATCGACGAGCGTGTAGCCGAGGCCGAGATGCACAAAACTGGTGAGCAAAATCATCAACAGCACACCGAGCCCGGCTAGCGGATTGGATTCGCTGCCCGTCTTGCGCTTCATCATCTGCGCCTGTCGTTTCGCACGGCCACGCGCACGCTGCCGCACCGCCTTCCACAGGCTGCGCAGCACCTGCCCGTTCGGCGTGGGAGGTTGGTGGACGTTGGAATTCATCATGCCCCCAATGTGGTCAGTTCGACGAAGACCTCCTCCAATGGCCTGCTGCCACAGATTTCCGCCAGCGAGCCGGTTTTGACCAATTTGCCGCTGCAAATCACTGCCGCGTGGCTGCACAGGCGCTCCACCTGATCCATCAGATGTGTCGAGAACACGATCGTGGTGCCCGCAGCGGCCTGCTCACGCATCAAATCGAAGAACAGGCGTGTTGATTCCACATCCAGGCCGTTTGTGGGCTCGTCCAGAATGAGGAGCGGTGGCTGATGCAGCAAGGCCAGCAGCAGTCCGAGCTTCTTTTTCATGCCGCGGGAGTAGTCGTCCGCATATTGATTCATCGCCTCCTGCATGCTCAGCCGCTGGATCAGCGGCACCAAGCGGGTGAGCGCCTCTTTCACCTCCAGCCCATGCATGCCGGCGCTGAGTTCCAGCACCTCCGTGCCGCTCAGGTAGGAGTAAAACACTGGCTCATCCGGCAGAAAGCCCACCAGTCGCTTCACGACCACGCGGTCTTCAAAGCAATCCTTGCCGGCGATGCTCATGCAACCGCCGCTGGCTTTCAGGATACCCATCAGAAGGCGGAAGAGTGTCGTCTTGCCTGCTCCATTTGGCCCCAGCAGCCCGCTGATCTGCCCGCGTGGCAGGGACCACGTCACATCGGTGAGAGCTGTCTTGGTGCCGAATGACTTGGAGACATTTTCGATGATCACCAGCGGCGGCTCAGGAGAGGGCGTTTCGGGTTCCAGACTCATGCGCCTCCGATGCTGGCAGAACCACGCAAAGCGGCAATCCCTTTGTTGCCGAACCAAAGCTGAAACTTTGGGACGAAATCGCCGCAGTTGTGCTATCGTAACGGCTCAAACCGTGAACAACGACCCTGCCAAACCCCAGCAACGCTTCGAAGATCTGCGCGGCATCCTGCGCTATGTGCCGCAGTTCCGGCAGCGTGTTTTTGTCATCGCCATCGACGGCGCGTTGATGACGCAGCCGGTGTTCGCCAGCCTGCTGCAGGATGTTGCGGTGCTGCAGTCGCTCAACATTGAAGTCGTTCTGGTCTTCGGGGCTCGTGCGCAGGTTCGTGCTCTCGCGGAGCAGCGGGGCATCTCGCTTTACAATGACGACGGCATGGGCCGCACGGACGCGGCAGGCATCGAGATCGCGAAAGATGCCATCATGCGTCAGTGCAGCGATCTGGCGGCGGAACTGACCGCGCTGGAGATGCCGGTGGCGATTACCAATGCCCTGGCGGTGCATCCGGCGGGCGTGATTGATGGCGTGGACCAGGAGTTCACCGGCCGGATCGAGCGTGTGGATGAAGAATCGCTGCGCGCACTCCTCAAAGCCGACATCATTCCGATTTTGCCGCCGCTGGGCTATGATGGCAAAGGTACCACGCTGCGTTTGAACTCAGACGCGGTGGCCGTCGAGGTCGCCATCGCCCTTCAGGCAGCGAAAGTCATCTTTGTGGCCGAATCCGGTCTCAGCGCCCCTGATGGAACTCGCCTGGCGCAGCTCTCCGTGGCCGACGCGAAGGAGATGTACAAGGCCAAAGGCCCGAAGTATGACGTGAGCATGCTTTCGAAGCTGCGCTACGCCGCGCTGGCCTGCCAGGAGGGCGTGCCGCGTGTTCATATCGTCGATGGCACGCAGGATGAGGCGTTGCTGGCTGAGCTGTTCTCCAATGAAGGCGTCGGCACCATGATTCATGGCGATGAGTATCAGCAGATCCGCAAAGCCCGCACGAGTGACGTGCCCGCGCTGCTTTCCATGATGCAGCAGAGCGTGGACGATGCCGCGCTCGTGCCGCGTTCACGCGATCAGATTCAATCCAAGATCAAAGACTTCTTCGTGCTCGAACTCGACGGCAATCCGGTCGGCTCCGTCGCGGTTCACAGCTACGAGGAAGATGGCCGCAAGATTGCCGAGCTGGCCTGCCTGTTCGTGCGGCGCTCGCACAAGAACAAGAATCACGGACGCAAGCTCGTGGCCTTTGCCGAGGAAACGGCAAAGCAGCGTGGCTGCGAGGTCATCTTTGCCCTCAGCACGCAGGCGTTTCGCTTCTTCGAGGAAAAGATGGGCTACTTGGTTTCTGATCCCGATGCTTTGCCGCCGAGCCGCCGCGAGAAATACGACAAGAGCGGCCGAAACTCGAAGGTGCTGGTGAAGCCGCTGAAATAAGCGGCTTTCACCCCATCTGCGCGATGACTTGAGCCGCGACGATGCGCAGGAGCATCGTGAGCGGATACACCGCCGCGTAGGCGATGGCGGGCGAGTCACAACGCGCCATGCTGGTGGCAAAGGCAAGGGCCGGGGGATCGGTCATGCCGCCGGAAAGCAGGCCGCAGAGGGACATGAAGTTCATGCGGTGCCATTTTCGCGCGACAAAGCCGACGATGAGCAGCGGCAGCATGGTGACAAGGATGCCGAGCAGCACCCATTGCAGACCTTGCATGGAGAACACCGTCGCCACGAATTTTTCGCCGGAGAGCAGGCCGACGTTGGCGAGGAAGAGGATGATGCCGAGCTCACGCAGGGCGCGGTTCGCGTTGATGGGCATGTGCATGACCAGGGGGCCGAGACGACCCAGGTGGCTGAGCAGGATGGCCATGACGAGCGGCCCGCCTGCAAGACCGAGGCGAACCGGCGCGGGCAAACCTTCGATGCGGAAGGGATACAGGCCTAGCAGCACGCCGAGCAGGATGCCGGCGAAGATGGCGGCGAACTTGGTCTCCTGGAGCATGTGGACGGCATTGCCGAGCGCGTTCGTGGCGGCGTTGAGAGATTCATCATCGCCGACGAGCTGGAGCATGTCGCCAAATTGCAGACGCAGGTCCGGCAACGCGGTGAAGATGAGATCGCCCCGGCTCACGCGGGTGACGGTGACGTTGTGCAGGTGCTCCAGGCCGAGTTCTCGCACGGTTTTGCCGAGGATGCGTTTGTTGGTCAAAACCACACGCCGGTAAGTGACGCTGCCGGGCGCCTTCATGAGGTTTTCCTCGCTCACACTGCCGATGACGAGGCGGAACTGCTCCAGATGGGCCTGCGTGCCCACCGCCAGGATCACATCACCGGTTTGCAGCCGCGTTTCAGGGGTCGCGGCCTTCACCTCGCCACCGGATACCGGGCGATAGCGTGAAATGACCACCCCGGCTTCATGCACACCCGGCACGTCAGCGATGGCGATGCCGTCGAGGTTGGCATTTTCCACGCGGATGTTCATGCGCTGCAGGGCTTCGACTCCCGCGCCCTGCTCCTGACGGAACAGCTCGGACTCAGCGGTCACATCCACTTTGAAAAACACGCGCAGCAGGATCAGGGAGAAAATGATGCCCACGATGGCCAGCGGATACGTCGCCGCATAAGACAGCGCGGGCAGGGTGACGTGCGCGGGGTCCGCATGGGCGGAAAGCAGCGCCTGCTGGGCCGCGCCGAGCGCGGGGGTGTTCGTGGTGGCACCAGCAAAAAGACCTGCGACCGCCGGGGGTGACATGCCGAGCATCCACCCGCCGAGCACAGCCACTAACGCACCGCCAGCCACCAGGGCGAAGGCGTAACCATTCAAGACGCGTCCCTGCTGCCGCAGTGAGGCGAAAAAGCCCGGCCCCATCTGCATGCCGAGCGCAAAGACGAACAGCACGAGGCCGAAGTCCTTCAAAAAGTGCGTCACCTCGGCGGCTGGGTGCATGCCAAAGTGCGCGGCCGCCAGACCGGTGAACAACACACCCGCCACGCCCAGCTTCACGCCTGAGACACGGATGTTTCCCAACCCGATGCCGCTCAGGATGACGATGCTGAGCACCAGCAGGTCGTGAGCTACGGCGGAGGTCTCGTGCAGTTGCTGAAGAAGGGTCATGTCTCTTCAGTTGCACGAACGGTGCCATTTGCGTACGGCTTTTATGAGCCATTCTTGTGTGCTCATCATGCGTTCGCTGGCTTTCACTGCGCCTGATTTGAGGGACGTGAATCGTGGCTTCAAAGTCGGTCGGTTTTGTGCTCTAAAGCATGGCATGAACCCTCCACCTTCTTCTCTGTATGAACGGCTCGGCGGCGAAGACATGATCTCCGCGCTCATTCCCGCCTTTTACGCCCGCGTGCTGGCCGATCCTGGCCTGTCGCCGTTTTTCAGCCACACCGCGTTGGACAAACTGCACGCGATGCAGCGCGAGTTCTTCGTCATGGCGACTGGCGGCCCGATCCAGTACTCCGGCCGGCCGCTGGCCCATGCGCATCATGGGCGCGGCATCACGCGTCAGCATTTCGCCTCGTTCACCGGTCACTTGGTGGAGACGCTGCTCGACATGGGCGTGACCCAGGAGGAGGCGGACGAAGTGATCGAACGCATCAACACCACGTCCAACGAGATTCTCGGCACCTCGTATTGAGCCATCACTCCTGGGAGCGTGGCACCTTGATCGCGCTCAGCGCATTTTCACTGATCGCGATGGCCTTGTCCTGCAAGGCTTCCCCGATATGACTCTGCTGAAAGCTCACACGGCATTTGCGGCCGGCCTTGGTGAAAGAGATCCAGAACCCGGTCGATTTGATGCGCTCCGATGCTAGGTCGGCATTTTCCCAGGCATAGTGGGTTGTCTCGGCGTGAAGCGTCTCAGTCAGGCCTGACGCGGTCAGGGTCACGGAATAGCCGAAGGTCTGCCAGCCCAGAAAGGTGGCACCGCAGCCGAGCAGCAGCATCAGCGTTCCCAGAAGGATGAAATGAAAAACAGCCTTCAGGCGGCCGAAGAACGAGCCGTTGCCGAACTCCATCGCGAAGTATTTCGCTCGCGCATAGCGGATCTTCACCAGCAGAACTCCGGCCAGCACCAAGACCGGCCCGCCGATGAGAAGCCCCCAGACATAGAGAGGATCCACCGCCAGGGTGACGCCGTTGCCCGCATCACGTCCGACCGTCAGAAGGCCGGAGATATCCAGGTAGATGGAGCCGGCAGGAGTGTGGGTGGGCAAATTCATAGAACTAAGGTTCAGATTAAACCAAGCCGGCGATGCGAACGTCAAGCATTCGTTCCGTGACGAGTGTGTTCCCGGATGAAGGCCTTCACCTCCGCCACGTCCGCGTTGAGCGGCCAGGTTTGCAGCTTTTTCGATTTCAGCGCCTCCAGCGTCGGATGGGTCGGCTCGCTGCCGGTGGCCTTTTGCACGACTTCGGGGAACTTCGCCGGGCTGGCGGTGGCCAGCACCACGCTCACGCGATCCTGCGCCATGTCGGTGAAGGCGCAGGCGGTGTGCGGATCGAGCACATACTGCCAGTCCTGCCACATCTGGGCGATGACGCGCTCGATCTGCGCGTCGTCCATGCGCGTGGAGCGCAGGCTGGTCTTCGGCAGGTCGATCTTGAATGGCGCGCCCGATTTGATCTGCGTCATCACCTCGCGCACGCGCTCGGCGCTTTGATCGAGGATGTAATACAGGAAGCGCTCGAAGTTCGACGCGGCCTGGATGTCCATGCTTGGCGCATGGCTCGCATGCACGTCGCTCGGGTGGTAGTCACCGCTGGTGAAGAAGCGGTGCAGGATGTCGTTCTGGTTCGTCGCCACGCGGAAACCACCGGCGGGCATGCCCATCTGCTGCGCCAGCCAGCCGGCCAGCACGTTGCCGAAATTCCCGGTGGGCACGACGTATTCCGCCGTGGCACGGGCGCTCTCCGGCAGTTTCAGGCAGGCCCAGATATAATAAACACACTGCGCCAGCACACGCGCGATGTTGATCGAGTTCACGGCGGAGAGATTCACCGAGCTGGCGAAGGCGGTGTCACCAAACGTGTCCTTCACCACGCGCTGCGCGTCGTCAAAGGTGCCGGGAACGGGAATGGCGAAGACGTTGTCCGCACCGGTGCAGGCCATCTGGCGCTCTTGCAGCGGTGC
>NZ_JBIIKX010000019.1:0-92055 GCF_044232965.1 Prosthecobacter sp. | reverse complement strand
TGCTCCATGTAGGTGAGGGTGAACTGCCAGATCTTCTCCAGGTCATCCTTCGTGAGCGGCAGGCCGCGCACCTCCTTCTCTGCGATCTCACGGCAGAATTTCATGTCGGTGTGGAAGCGGTTCAGCAGCGCCCATTCATCCTCTTCCATGCCAGGCAGCAGCGCGTGCTTCAGCATGCCCTGGCGCGTGAAGTCCGCCAGCCGCTCCATCTCACGCCAGAACCTCACATCCGGCTGCACCAGACCGCGCGGCATCGGCGGCAGCGGTTTGTCGCCATCTCCACCCTCACCCATCTCGGCGTAGCTTTGCTTCGCGTAGAGCACGGTGTCGTGCTTGATCTCCGTCCAGTGGCCGAGCATCGACTCGATGTCCTTTTTCGCGTATTCCGGTCCACGCATGAAGGCCGGGTAGTTCTCGTTCCGCCGGCCTGCCAGCGTGGCGATGGCATGAAGCTGCTGCCCCGCCATGCTGCCAAACCACAACTCATCCGGCACCTGCGCCAGTTTGCCGCGCAGCTCGGCCAGCGTCTTTTCAAACACCGCCACCTGCTCGTCTGCAGGCTCAAAGCGCTCCTTGATGAAATCCTTCGCATAGACTTCCGAGGCCACGTCGCCAAACGCCGCCGGAATGAACAGGCCGGTGGGCATGGTGAGCTTGTCGGTGATGAACTTGTTCAGCACCCAGGCATCGAAACTGAAGCGCTGGCCGAAAATGCGGAACTCAGGCCGAAGATCGCCCTCACGCCGCTCGCGGCTGCGTTCATCGGACACAATCTGCGGCAGCCGCAGCCCGGCGAGCGCGCCTTTGAGCTGCGCAAGCAATTCGGCATTCACCGCGTCGGCGGGTGTGAGCGATTCACGGCCCAGCTTGGCCGCCAGCCACTCGCGCAGCTCGATGAAGGTCAAATCATCGCTCTGCCCGGCAAAAAAGCCGGTGATCTCCATCAGTTGCTTCCAGCCATCGAGCGCGCGCTTGCCTTCCTCATCCGGTCGAGACAACACCATCGCCGCGAGCAGCGAATCTGTCAGCCCCAGCGTCGGCGGGCCGCTCTCCGGGTTCAGCGCGTAGCCATTGCGGCCCAGAAACATCATCGCGCGGAAGTAGCCCTTCAGCTCCTCGCTCTTGGTGTAGTGCGAGCGCGGGCGGAACTGCGTGTAGTCGGGTGTCTTGGTTGGATCATACTCGCCGAACAAGCCCGCCGCGCCCGTCGGCTCCGTGCTCATGATCTGCGCCACCTCGGCCTTCAGCCGCGCGGCCACTTCGGCGCTGAAGTCCTTCGTTTTGTCGCTCAGCCGCTCCGTGACCGTGCGCGGGTCCGTGCGTGGATTCGCGCGCTCCATGGCCGCTTTGATCTCGGGGTCCGTTTCCTCCTCGATTTTCTCTCCCGGCGTCTCACGGCCCAGCACACACCATGCGGCGGCAAACTGCGCCTCCACCACTTCCAACCGCGCCTGCGCCTCTTTCGGCGCATCCTTCTTCAAAGCACGCGCCGAGGTTATCGCCCGCTCCAGCACATCCTCCAGCCGCGCGCGGAGCTGCCGCTGCTCCAAAAACTCCAGGGCTTGTGAGAAGAAGCGGTGGAAGGCGTGCATCGCCAAGTCTGCGGTGATGTATTTGGCCTGCCCCGGCGTGCGCGACCACGGATCACTCGGATCTTCGGCGATGCGGTCAAACGCCGCCAGCATCTCATCCGGCGTGGAGCGGTAATCCGGCATCACATTGCCATCCTCGTCCTTTTCCTTCGAGGGCGGCTCAAACACCGTCTCCAACCGCGTGCCCGTCACACTCAGCAGCACGAAGCGATGCTGCTCCAGATGCTTCCTTTGCTCCGCCGTGAGCAGGATGCCGAGCTGGTTCAGCAGCGACTTCGTGTTTGCCGCCTTGTCGAGCGTCGGGGCCTTCGCCTCCATCGGTTTCTCAGGCTCAGAAGGCCCGGTGATGGCCGCAGGCGTCGGAGAAAAAGGCGCGAGCGAGATTTTCGGCAAACTCACCGGTTCGGCAGCAAAAGACACGGCACCTAGCACACAGAACAAAACAGACACGGTTTTCATGGTGCGTGAGCCTACGTCCTCGGGCCGCACCAGCAAGCACAAGCACCGCACATCCACGCTCAAGATTCTATCCTTGCCAAGTCCCTGCCTTTTTTGTAGCAAGGCCGGGTAACGCCAGCCCAAGCCTCCCCGCATGAGTGATCCCGCCACACCGACTCCACGCACCACCGGCGGCAATGTCCGCTGGGAGCCGCCTTCAGCCGCCGATCTTCAGGCGCAGATGCCGGGCTACACGATTGAAAAACTTCTCGGCCGTGGCGGCATGGGCGCGGTTTACAGAGGGGTTCAAAGCAGTCTCGACCGGCCCGTCGCCATCAAAGTTTTGCCTCCAGGTGTCGAGCAGGAAGACCCCAGCTTTGCCGAGCGCTTCAAGAACGAGGCACGGCTGATGGCTCGCTTAAATAATCCGGCGGTAGTTAGTGTACACGACTTTGGCCTCACCACCGGCGGCCTGCTCTACTTCGCCATGGAGTATGTCGATGGCACTGATGTCTCCCAGATGATCCGCTCGCAGGGGAAGCTCCCGCCCGATCACGCGCTGGCCATCACCGCGCATGTGTGCGATGCGCTCAGCGCCGCGCACGAGCTGGGCATCGTCCACCGCGACATCAAACCGGCCAACGTGCTCATCAACATGAAGGGCCAGGTGAAAGTGGCCGACTTCGGATTGGCGAAGATCGAGGAACCCGGCACGCATGGTCTCACGAAGACCGGTTACGCCATGGGCACGCCCGACTTCGTCGCTCCCGAGGTGCTCATGCTTGGCTCGCACATTGATGGTCGCGCGGACCTGTATGCCGTCGGCGTCATGCTCTATCAGATGCTCACCGGCGAGGTGCCGCGTGGCGCGTTCAAGCCCGCCACCGCCCGCCTGCCCGGTCTCGATCCGCGTTTTGATCCCATCATCCTCAAGGCCATGCAGAGCGACCGCGAGGAGCGCTATCAAAGCAGCACCGAACTGCGGCGTGATCTGGATGTCATCCTCACGGTGCCCTTGGTGCGGCAGGATGAGCCGCCCGCCGCCGCGCAGGCGGCGGCGCAGACACCGCCTGCCCGGCTTGGGCCGCGCCATGAAGGCGGCATGCCCGTCCGCAAGCAGCCGCCGTCGTCCCAGCCCGGTCCCACCTATCTTGATGATGGGCCGGCGGGGCAGGCTTCACCTGTCCGCGCTGTCGTGAAAAAGCCGAAATCGCAGGCTCCGCTTCTCCTCCTTGGCGCTGCCGCGGTGGTGGCTGCGGGAGCCTATGTCGTCTTCAGCAGCGGCGGGCCGGGCGAGGTCCGGCATCCCGAGACTGCGAGTCCATCCGTGTCGGCACCCACACCGGCCAAGCAGAGTGTGAACAACATGGGCCAGAGCAAGGCGGCGGGAAGCACCGCTTCCCAGTCCCAGACAAAGCCCGCCATCACCACGCCAGCGGCTCTGAAACCTGCCATCGCCGCGCAGGCGGCTGCGCCGGTGCCGAAGGCAGTGGAGACGGTAGCAGCCCCCGCAGCGCCACCTCCCGCCTCTCCGGCTCCGAGCGCTCCCGTCTCCCAGTCTCCCAGTCTCCCAGTCTCCCGGTCTCTTCTTCTGCACCTGCTGCCACCACCGTGGCTGTCGCCGCTCCCGCCAGCGAACTCGACCAACGCCTCGCCTCGCTCGATGCCAGCTTCCAGGCCGCTGTGGAGCGGGATGCCAATGCCGCGTTCAAGGCCAGCATGGCCGCGCTGGACAAGAGCTACCTTGGTGCGCTTGAGCGCTTCCTCGCCACCGCTTCCAAAGGCGGGAAGCTGGAGGAAGCCCTGGCTCTGCGGGAGGAGAAGCAGCGCATCGAGAAAGGCGAGGGCGTGCCCTCCGAGGTGGACGAGAGCACGCAGGCCCCCGGCAAGGTACCGGACACGCTCAAGACCCTGCGCAAGACCTACCGCAGCACCACCGCCCAGCACGAGGCCACGAAGGCCAAGGCCATGCAGCCGCTCTACGACAAGTACGACCAAGCCCTTGCCGCCGTGCAGACCGAGCTGACCAAAGCAAACCAGCTCGACGATGCCATGCGCGTGAAGACCGTGCGCGAGCAGATCGCGGCGACGCGGGGCACTGGAGAAGGGAGCGCGGGCGCTTCCACCATCGCAAGCACACCGGGTGGTTCCGCCACAACTTCGGCACCTCCCACAGGCAGCACACTGCTGTTCACCAACAGCAAAGACTTTACCAACAGCCTGGGCATGAAACTCGTCAAGGTGTCAGGCACGGACATCCTCATGTGCATCCATGAGACGCGTCGGAGCGATTACGCGGCGTATGCGACGGAGATGCCGAGCGTGAACGAGTCTTGGAAGAATCAAGTGTATGAGGGCATTCCTTGTGGCGATAAAGACGATCACCCTGTGGTCGGCGTGAGTTGGGTTGATGCACAGGCGTTCTGTGCATGGCTCAGCAAAAAGGAAGGCAAAACCTACCGCCTCCCCACGGACCAGGAGTGGAGCATCGCAGTGGGTCTTGGTCGGCATGAGAAATGGGATAAGAACACCACGCCAATCATGTTCAGCGGTAAGGTGGCCGAGTTTCCGTGGGGTGGCACCTATCCGCCAAGAACAAACGACAAGGCAGGCAACTACGCCGACACCTCGTTGAAAGACAAGCCCCCCACGTTGATCATCATCGAAGGCTATACCGACGGCTTCGCCACCACAGCACCGGTGATGAGCTTCAAACCGAACAAGCAGGGTATCTATGACCTGGGAGGCAACGTGTCCGAGTGGTGTGAGGACTGGGTTGATGATGTGAAAAATCAGCGCACAAGGAGGGGTGGCAATTTCGCCAGCCAGGGTGGCTTGGGCTGTCATTCGGACTTCCGCTCCGCAGCTAGACCAGACATCAATGATTACAAAACTGGCTTCCGCATCGTCCTCGAAAACCGCGCTCCCGCCAGCCCGAGCGGTGCCGCCACCAAGCCCGCCACTCCGACGCCCACGCCAACAGCCGCCCCGGCCCCTGCACCGGCCACGGCCGCCAAGAGCGACTTCACCAACAGCCTCGGCATGCAGTTCGTCAAAGTCCCCGGCACCAAGGTGCTCTTCTGCATCCACGAGACGCGCTACAAGGACTACGCCGCGTATGATGCTGAAACCCCGGGTTTGGACCGGCTTTGGAAGGATCAGACCATCAGGGGTGTCACACTCAAAGACCGGACCGAGGATCATCCTGCGAATAGCGTGAGCTGGGAAGATGCGAAAGGTTTCTGTGCCTGGCTTAGCCAGAAAGAAGGCAAGCGCTACCGCCTGCCGAAAGATGAGGAATGGAGTTACGCGGCAGGTATCGGCCGGGATGAGAAGCGGAAGAAGGGGGACACACCTGGTACGCTCGCGTCGGTGCCAAATGAATATCCTTGGGGCGCGAACTGGCCGCCGCCGAAGGGTAGTGGGAACTATGGTGACGAAAGCTACAATTCAGCGGTCGGCGCGCCGAAAGTCCTCACAGGCTATGACGATGGCTATCCGACCACGGCCCCGGTGATGAGTTTCAAGCCCAACCGTTACGGCCTTTACGACATGGCAGGCAACGTGATGGAATGGTGCGAAGACTGGTTTGACAACACGCAGAAAAGCCATGTGTTCAGGAGCAGTTCGTGGATGAACGGAGGCAACAATTGGGAACTGCTGTCCTCCTATCGCGATCGCGGAGGGGCCAACGTTCATGAAAGCAAATATGGCTTCCGCATCGTCCTGGAAACCAACGAGTAGCCGCCGGTGGCTGCGCTCCACAGCCACCGCCACGCACCGCCCCCGGCCCGGTCACGTCGCTGGCAGCCGTCGGTCGTGCGGATGACGCCTCCGGCAAGGCCGATCTCCAGGGCTTTCAGGCCGATCCAAGGTCATTCTTGGCGGCGAAAACGGCTTATTTTGCGCGGTTGACTGATTCAGTTAGTTGCGTGCGAGCTACGGCTGAATGTGCGCGATCCACCGGCGGAACCATGCGCACCACCGGAAGAAAATCGCGTTCTACCGGCAGAACCACGCGCGCCACCGGAAGAAACTCGCGCACTTCCGGCGGAACCACGCGCGCCACCGGAAGAAAATCGCGCACTTCCGGAGGAACCACGCGTGCCACCGGAAGAAACTCGCATACTTCCGGTGGACCTGGGTGCATCTGTCTCGCCGCTCTCGGCTCGACATTCTCCCTTTCGCATGCTAAACACCCCGCCCCATGTCCGCCCCTACCAACCGCATCGACGCCCGTTTTGCCCAGCTTCGCGCCGCGAAGAAAAAGGCCTTTGTGGCCTATGTCTGCGCCGGTGATCCCACGCTCGATGCCACCATCGACATCGTTTTGGGCTTGGAACGCGCCGGAGTCGATGTCGTAGAGTTGGGCGTGCCGTTTTCCGATCCGCTGGCCGATGGCGTGGTCAATCAATTGGCCGCTGACCGTGCGCTGAAGGCCGGAGCGAGCACGCCCGGCGTTTTGGAAATGATCCGCAAGCTACGCACCAAGTCCCAGGTGCCGCTGGTGCTCTTCACTTACCTCAACCCCGTCTATACCTACGGCTACGAGCGATTCCACATCGACGCGGCCGCCGCCGGAGCCGATGGCGTGCTCGTTCTGGACCTGCCACCGGATGAGGCGGCCCAAAACGCCGAATTGAAGCCCACGCCGGAGCTGCGGCACATCCAGCTCATTGCCCCGACCTCGCCCGCCGACCGCATCGCCAGCATCGCCAAGAGCGCGGAAGGTTTTGTGTATTATGTGAGCCGCCTCGGCGTCACCGGAGCCCAGGCGGAGATCGCCACCGGAATCGCGGAGCAGGTCGCGGTGATCAAATCTGCCACCGACGTGCCCGTTTGCGTCGGTTTCGGCGTCTCCAATCCCTCCCAGGCCGCCGAGATCGCCAGCAAGGCCGATGGCGTCGTGGTGGGCAGCGCCATCGTCAAACTCATCGAGCAAAATGGGGCCAGCCCTGATTGCGCCGTGAAGGTGGAAGCCTTCGTCAAACCGCTCGTCGATGCCGTCCACGCCCTGACTTGACCTCTTGACCATTTCTTGACCCCATGACTCTGAACTTCACCAAAATGAACGGTGCCGGCAATGACTTCGTCATGCTGGACAATCGCGACCTCAGCCTCGCGCTGACCAAGGACCAAATCGAAAAGCTCTGCGACCGCCATCGCGGCATCGGCGCGGATGGATTGCTCTGCGTGGAACCCGCCACCGAAGGCGGCGACTTCAAAATGCGCTACTACAACGCCGACGGTGGGGAAGCCGAGATGTGCGGCAATGGGGCACGTTGCTTCGGCCGATTTGTGAATCATCTGCACGGCGACAAGCTCACGAAGATCAATTTCGAGACGCTCGCGGGCATGATCTCCGCCGAATTCGAGGGCGATCAGGTGCGCATCAACATGAGCGCCCCACACAGCCTCAAGCTGGCGCAAACGCTGCCCGTCGCAGGCGCGGAATTGACCGTCCACAGCGTTAACACCGGCGTGCCGCATGCCGTGGTGTTTGTCGATGACCTCGCCAGCGTGCCGGTGCGCGAATGGGGCGCGGGCTTGCGCTATCACGAGGCATTCAAACCCAAAGGCACGAACGCGAACTTCGCCAAAGTGCTCGCTCCAGGCAGCATCTCCATCCGCACCTATGAACGCGGTGTGGAAGACGAGACCCTCGCCTGCGGCACCGGCATGGTCGGTTGCGCCTTGATTCATCACGAACTGACCGGCGCTCCCAGCCCCGTCAGCGTCCTCGTCAAAGGCGGCGACACGCTGAAAGTCGGCTTTGAGGAGACCTCGAAGAGCGAGTACACGAACGTGACGCTGTTTGGACCGGCGGACTTTGTCTTTACTGGAAGCGTTAGCATTTAACCGCCACTGACATGCCGGAGATCAGTCGCTTTCTGGGTGTGATCATCCGTATGCACTATCGTGACCATGCACCGCCGCATTTTCACGCGCATTACGGCGAGTACGAAATCACCGTGGAGGTCGAAAGTGGCATCGTCACGGGCAAGTTTCCCAAGCGCGCCCTGGCCGCCGTGCTGGAATGGCATGGGATGCATCGTGACGCGTTGATTCAGAACTGGCAAAAAGCGGTGAACCGTGAAACCTTGGAGCCAATTCCGCCACTCGAATAGCATGGACTTCATCCGCATCACCACCGCCCGTCATGTTTCCGGGCATCAGATTGCCCTCGGCTTTGCCGATGGCAGCGAAGGCGTGGCCGACCTCTCCGCCGAATTGTCCGGGCCGGTCTTCGCGCCGCTGCGGGACATTGATTACTTCAAGCAGTTCCAAATCGTGGGCTCGACCCTCGAATGGCCCAATGGAGCGGATTTCGCGCCCGAATTCCTCCATGAACTCGCCTGCGGCCGTGAAGCTGTGCTTGCGTGACCCTCTTTTCTCTTTTCAGACTCCCCTCCCATGTTCGCCGGAACCCACACCGCCATCGTCACCCCTTTTCGCAACGGCCAAATTGATGAGGCCGCGCTCAAATCCCTCGTTGATTTCCAGTTCGACAACGGCGTGTCCGGCGTCGTGCCCTGTGGAACGACTGGTGAGTCGCCCACGCTTGACCACGAAGAGCACTCACGAGTGGTCAAACTCACGGTCGAGTTTGCCAAAGGCCGCGGGGTCGTCATGGCAGGCACGGGATCGAACTCCACGCGGGAAGCCGTCGAACTGACCCAGGAGGCCGAGGCCGCCGGAGCCACGGCGATTCTGCAAGTGGCCCCGTATTACAACAAGCCCACACCTGAAGGTCTCTATCAGCACTTCAAGGCCGTCGCCGAGAGCACGAAGCTCCCTATCATGCTCTACAGCATCCCGGGCCGCTGCGGCATCGAGATCGGTCTCGATGTGCTCGTGCGTCTGGCCGAGAGCAGCCCGAACATCTGCGCGATCAAGGAAGCCGGCGGCAATCCCGAGCGAGTGAGCCAGATGAAGCAGATTCTTCCCGCGAACTTCGAGATCCTCTCCGGTGATGACGGCCTCACGCTGCCCTTCATGTCCGTGGGCGCGGTCGGCATCGTCAGCGTGGCAGGCAACCTGATCCCGAAACCACTCAGCGAGATGGTGCAGCTCGCCCTGAAGGGCGATTACACCGCCGCGTTGAAGATCCACGCGAAGTATTACCCGCTGTTTGCCGCCTTCCTGAAGCTGGCCACCAATCCCATCCCGATCAAAACCGCAATGGCACTGGCCGGTCACTGCACCGACGAGCTGCGCCTGCCGCTGGTGGGCATGGAGCAGGAAAAAATCGCCGAACTGAGCGCCACGCTGAAGAAGCTGGGGATCATCGGTTAGCCGCTGGACAGCCAGCCAGCCATGCGCATCAATGAAGGCATGCGTCTTCTTCGCGTCATCTGCCTACTGCCGCTGCTGGGATTCAGCAGTTGCACCTATCTGCTTGGGAAGGCGGCCAAGATGGGGATGTTTGACAAAACGCTCAAGAAGAACAACCGCACGGGCGAGGCGAAGCTGATCGGCACGATCGAACTGGTGAACCCCGAGCAAAATTATGTGCTCATCAACTGCGAGCAGCGGCTGAACATCCCGGCGGGCACGGAGATCGTCTCGCAAAACGCCGACGGCACCAAGGCGAAGCTGAAAGTCACACCGGAGCGCAAGGGCAACTACATCACAGCGGACATTAAGGAAGGCCTGCCCCAGGTGCGGGATCTGGTGCTGTATCAGATCAAGCCAGGGGATCTGCCTGCACCAACGGTCACGCCGGGCGGGACGGTCGAAGGTCCTGCCGTGCAACTGACGCCGGTCATGCAGGCGGATGTGATCCCCCCCCTGGATGTGCCCTTTCAGCCGATGGCCCCGCTCAGCCCACCTCCGCTGCCGTTACAGCCAGTGCAGCCGCAAGCACCGGCACCCGTCACGCCCAAAGCGAAGGAACCAGCCTTTGACCCCGGCGGCCTGCCTCCAGCCATCCGATGATCTCCGAAAGCGAAGCGCTCGAACGCATCCTGGCGGCGATGTCGCCGATGAAAGCCACGGCTGAGGTCTTGTTTGAGGCGCTGGATCGCTTTGCCGCAGAAGATGTGACCGCCACGGTGCCGATTCCGGCTTTCGACATGTCTTCCATGGATGGCTACGCGCTGCAGGCGGCTGAAAGCACGGGGCAGCAGGCATTGCTCGTCTCTGATGAGCAGCCTGCGGGCCTGGACCTGGGATTGAAGCTCGAATCCGGCCGCGCCATCCGCATTTTCACCGGCGCACCGATTCCCACAGGAGCCGATGCGGTGATCATGCAGGAGGATGTGCGGCGCGAGGGCAATCATGTCATCTGTCAGGAGCCGGTCGTGGTCGGAGAAAACATCCGCCGTGCGGGCGCGGACCTCTGCAAAGGACAGTTCGTGCTGCGCGCAGGTGAGGCCATCACGCCAGGCAGACTGGCTGTGCTTGCCTCGCAAGGTCTGGAAAAAATCAGGGTGCATGCGCTGCCACGCGTGGCCGTGCTAAGCACTGGGGATGAGCTGGTGGCCCCAGGAGCAGGGCCGTTGCAAGCAGGACAAATTTACAACACGAACGGCCTCATGCTGCGAGGCCTGCTGGCGCGTCTCGGCATTCGTGAGAGCACGAATGTGCATTGCCGTGATGATTTGGAGGCCACCACCGAAACGCTTCAGCGATTGATGGATGAGAACGATGTCGTGCTGCTCAGCGGTGGTGTTTCCGTGGGTGATCATGACCAGATCAAGCCCGCGCTGAAACAACTCGGCATCGAGCCGGATCTCTGGCGCGTGAAGGTGAAGCCAGGCAAGCCGTTCCTTTTTGCCACACGCCATGGTCCGCAGGCCTCGCACCTCTTCGGCCTGCCGGGCAATCCGGTGTCGTCCTTTGTGACCTTTCTGCTGTTTGTGCGGCCGGCGCTGCTGAAGATGATGGGCGCGGCGGACTCGCTGATCCGGCCGCGTTTGATTCCCACGACCGCTGGAAAGACACTCGAAAATCCGGGTGATCGACCACACTACCTGCGTGGCACGCTGGTGAACGGGCAGTTCATGCCCTTCGGCATGCAGCAAAGCCATGCGCTACTCTCTCTGAGCCGGTCTGAGGCGCTGCTGCGTCTGGAGGCCGGTCAAACGCTGCAAGCAGGTGATGCAGCGAAGGCGTGGTTGCTGGATTGAATGGTTGCGCAGGCTTCGCGGCCATCCATTCTGCGCGTCCTTTCTCATGGAACACGTTCTCGTCATCACCCGCCGTCTCTTCGATGAACTCGGCAGCTTTCAAGGCTTCCAGGCCGACGCCCAGCGCTATCTGCACGCCATGCTGGCCCATGGCGCGAATCATTTCATGGAACGTCCTGCAGCTGAGAAAGACCCCACGCACAAACAGCTCATCCCCTACACCCTCTTTCATCACGCGGGTCGTTACCTGAGCTACACGCGAGGTGGCAGCTCGGGTGAGAAGCGCCTCGTGGCAAAGCGCTCCATCGGCATCGGCGGTCACATCAATCCGGTGGATGCCGCTCAGGACGAACTCGGCGAGACCATGTATTACAACGGCGTCGAGCGCGAGATGGCCGAGGAGCTGGTCATCGGCGGCACTCACACGCAAAAGGTCATCGGCCTCATCAATGACGACGCGACCGAGGTCGGCAGCGTGCATCTCGGGGTCGTGCATTTCTTTGACCTGAGCAGCGATGATGTGAAATCCAACGAGGATGCCATCCAAGACCTGCGCTTTCACACCTTGGAGGAGTTGCATGCGATGCGCGACCAGCTTGAGACGTGGTCACAAATCTGTGTGGACCATCTCTGGCAGATGCAACAGGGATGAATTCATCAACTTAGGAAGAAATGCTTGTCTCTTAGTGCAACGAGTGTTTTCCTTCCAGGTAATGCAAGACCCCTCTCTCAGCGCCCCGGCGGCCGCCATCGCTTCGCTGAACGAACCCACGCACGCGCCCAACAGCAGCGCTGCGGAAGACCGCATCCTCGTGGAAAGGGCGCAAGGTGGTGACACCCACGCCTTCGACGACCTCGTGAGGAAATACACGCCTAAGCTCTACGGTCTTGTCTATAACATGACCTCGAACCGCGAGGACACCGCCGATCTACTGCAGGACGTGTTTGCCAAGGCGTACCGCTCCATCAAACGTTTCATGGGCAAGTCCTCGTTCTACACCTGGATTTACTCCATCGCGGTGAACATGACGCTGAACTTTCTCAAGAAGCGCGGGCGCTATCACAAGGTCAGTCTTGACGATGTAGATACCGGAATTGAGAACGATCCCGAGTTCATCCGAGTGACCACGGCAAACACCGGTACATTACGAGAGGTGAACATCCATGAGCTGCAAAAAAGGTTGAACGCGGCCATGATGAAGCTGTCCGAAGACCACCGCACGGTGGTGACTCTTTACGATGTTCAGGGTCTCCAGCATGCCGAAATCAGCAAGATACTCGGGGTCTCGGAAGGGACCGTCAGATCGAGACTGTTTTACGCACATCGACTGCTCCAGACCTACCTTGAAGATTTTGTGAAATAACCCAGCGAAATTCACGAAATGAAGAATCAGAACCCACAAGACGCCATGAGCGAGTTTGAAAACATCCAGCGTTTGATGCGATTGAAGCGGTTTGAACAGCCTGAAGAAGGATTCACCGAGAAGTTCCTCAAGGAGTTTCACCAGCGGCAGCGGGAGGAGATGCTGCGGCAGTCATCCCTTCAGCTTTTTTGGGAACGCGCCAGCACCTGGTGGGACAACCTGATGGTGCCCAAGTGGGCGCTTGCCACCGCAACCGCGGCAGTCTGCCTCATGAGCGTGTGGCTTTTCAGCGGCGAAAAGTCCGCCCTGGAGATCACCACCCTCGATTCCCCTGTGCCGGAGATCGTTGAGAAGCCCTTCATCCCAAAAATGGACCTCAGCGAACTGCCCATGGCCAACATTGCCGACCGCAATAACAAGGCTCTGGAGGAATCCCTGCTGCGCAAGCATCTGGAAATCCGGCCTTCACTGGAAGGCAAGGTGCAGCCCCTGCCCGCCAGCGCGGAAGGCTTGCAGATGCCTGCCGCCAGCAAGAAATCAGCACCGGCCCAGCATGATGAGACCAAAGGCAGCCTGGGCAAATAAGGGGCTGCACCTTTGATACATCATATTCAAGGCAGAACATTGACGAACGCCCAAGTCGCGGCATCGAAAAAAATCCGCAGTACCTTTGTCAAAGCCTGTTGTCCATGCTATCGCTCCGGTTCGCCCGCCACTGACCGGTGTGCGTCTCAGATCCACGCATGACCAGTCTCGTTTCCGACCTCCCCTCGCTGCTCCAGCACTACGATGAACGCACCCGCCAGGAGGCCGAGCGTCTGGTAGATGACGACGCGGTGATCGGGCTGGAGCTGCTGCCAGACGAAATGATGGCCGAGGTGCGCCTTGACGACCGTGCCGCGCAGGTGAGGTGGCTACGAGGTGAGCACGGCTGGCATGGCGAGACCGACGTGGACGACGACGAGGCTTTGGAAAATCTCGCGCTCTGCGCCACGCTGGTGGCCGTGCGACGCCGCGAGGCCCGAGGCACCCTGCCGCTTCCGCCGGTGGAGGAAGAAGACTTCGAGCAGAACCTCACGACGAAGCTCGCACGCCCGCTCACCCCGGACGAGGAGAATTACCTGAGCAAGATGGAGAAGCGCTACGAGCGCGTCCGGCTCACAGGCAAGATTTTCGACCAGGACATGGTGCGCCTGCACCCGAAGTGGGCCATTCATAGCATGGAACCCGTCGCGCTCTGGCCGGAAGCGCCAAAAAACCTGCGCGAGTTCTGGAACTACATCGCGCTGGCTCTCGCGGACAAGGGCCTGTCCCCGCCCGCGTTCCTGCGCGGCATGGCGGACATTGACGGCACTCGCGAGGCGCTGCGGGACTGGCGCCATGCCAGCACCGTGCCGACCTGGCGGAAGCGCATCCGTGAGTTCATCGACGCACGACAGGAAGCTGACACCTCGAATCATGACTCAACACGCCAGTGCGAGTTCCGCCTGCTGATCACAGTCAATGATGTTCGGCTGCAAATCAGCCTGGGCGGCGAAACGCCATCAGCATTCGCGAATGTGGACGCCGCGCTGCTCGATTCGCTGCGCAAGGAGCACCGTGACGGTCACATCGTGACTTCCGGCCCGTCCGAGTTGCTTCTGGTGTCCTGCAAGGCGCAAAGCGAGGAGGATTGGAACGACTCCTTCCGCCTGGAGACGAAACATCACGCGCGATGGCTCGCCACGCTGTTCCAACAACCCGCTTTACACACCCTGCTCATCACGCGTGACGAGGTGCCATTCCAGCGCGTCCAAGAACCGCTGCGCTGGGCCTCCAAACTGAGCGCCGACGGCCTCACACTCACCTTGCAGCTCGAAACAGCGGAAGGCACCCCCGCCCCGCTGCCGCTGCGCATTTTGCGCGGCTCGCAGACGTTCTACCTGAGCGCCGACACGCTGTTTCACGGCCCGGTCTGGCTGCAGGATGAATCACGCATCGACACCCCGGTGGTCATGCCGCTGGAGGCGCTCGCCACGCCCGAGGGCATCGCCTTCATGCGCGAGATCGACATCGACGTGCCAGATTCGATCCAGGGCCGAGTGCGGCATGAAAACCTCCGCGTCAAAGTCACCGCCGCCTGCATGGCCAAGGCACCGCACTCCGGCGGGGCTGAATTTGTCACACTGAAGGCCGAGGCCGTCGATGGCGAAGGCCGCCTGCGCGAGACGCTGCGCATCTCCGGCTGGCAGCCAGTGGATGAAAAAAAAACGGCTGACACCGAGGACACCATCATCTGCCGCGACCGCCGTGCCCTGCGCGACGCCGAAGAGCTCCTAAACCAGCTCCGCCGCACCTGGGATCACGAGACCGACGGCTGGCGCGTGCGCATGGCGAAGGATTTCCCCGACTTGTTTCACCAGTGGGCCTCAAACCTGCCTGAAAACGTGTCTTTGCAGACCGATGAGCGGCTTCAGACCATCCTCGCCGATCCTCTCATCGCCCGCGTCCGCCTTGAGGCCACCCAGGCTGGCAATATCGACTGGCTGGACCTCAAACTCGTCTTCGACATCGAAGGCGCGGATTTGAAGCCCGCCGACATCCGCCGCCTCATCGCGGCCAAGGGGGAATTTGTTCGCCTCGCCGACGGTTCCTGGCGGCGGGTGAAGCTGGAGCTCAGCGAGGAGCAGATGCAGTTGCTCGACAGCCTCGGCATCGACCTCAACGAAAACAGCGACGAGACACATCGCCTGCACTGGCGCCAGCTCGCGCAGGAAAAAGCGGCGGAAATCGTCAGCCCCAAGGCATGGGGTAAAATCGTCGAGCGCATGGAGGAGGCCAAGCTCGATGTGCGCCCGCCGGTGCCGGAGGAGCTGAACGTGACGCTGCGCCCCTATCAGGTCGAAGGCTATCAGTTCCTCACCTACCTCACCACGAACCGCTTCGGCGGTATTTTGGCCGATGACATGGGCCTGGGCAAGACGCTGCAAAGCATCGCCTGGGTGCTGTGGCTGCGTTCCCGCAAAAAAGCCGACGGCCCGCACCTGCCCGTCCTCGTCGTGTGCCCAAAGTCCGTGCTCGATGTCTGGGCACTGGAGTTCAACAAAGCCGCGTCAGGATTGCGCGTGCTCGTGCTGCATGACCGCGACTTGTTCGACTTCACGCTCGTGCAGACGCAGATCGACGTGCTGGTGCTCAACTACACGCAAATGCGCAACGTCATCGAGGAACTGTCCGCCATCCGCTGGCTGGCCGCGATCCTCGATGAAGGCCAGCAGATCAAGAACCCGGACTCGCAAACCGCCCGTGCCGCACGCCAGCTCCGTGCTGACAACCGCCTCGTTTTGACCGGCACACCGCTCGAAAACCGTCTGCTCGACCTGTGGAGCCTCATGACCTTCGCCACGCCAGGTGCGCTCGGCGAACGCGGCTACTTCCACCGTCATTTCGACCGCCGCAAAGACCCTCGCGCCTCCGAGCGCCTCGCCGCGCGTCTGCGCCCGTTCCTGCTGCGCCGCACCAAGGGCCAGGTGGCCCGCGATCTGCCATCCCGCAGCGAGGAAAACATGCTCTGCGAGATGAGCGGCCGTCAGGCCGAGCTGTACAAAGAAGAACTCGCCCGCGCCCAGCATCTCGTGCTCAGCAGTTCCGGCTTCGACATGGTGAACCGCCGCCGCTTCGCCATTTTGCAGGCGTTGACACGTCTGCGGCAGATTTGCTGCCACCCAGGCCTCATCGACAAAACCGCCGAAAATGAGGAGAGCGCCAAGCTCACCGCCACGCTCGAACTTCTCCAGGAACTCAACGCCGAAGGTCACAAGGTGCTGCTCTTCAGCCAGTTCGTCACGATGCTCAAAATCATCCGCACCAAGCTGGAGGAGATGAACCTGCCCTACCACTGGCTCACCGGCGCCAGTACGGATCGCGCAGGCATCGTCAAAGCCTTCCAAGAAGACGACAAGGCCAGTGTCTTCCTGCTTTCCCTCAAAGCCGGCGGCAGCGGCCTCAATCTCACCGCCGCTTCCTACGTCATCCTTTACGATCCCTGGTGGAACCCCGCTGTGGAGAACCAGGCCATCGACCGCGCCCACCGCATCGGCCAGACCCAGCCCGTCATGGCCTACCGCATGCTCACCAAGAGCACCATCGAGGAAAAGATCATGACCTTGCAGCACAAGAAGAACCTCATGGTCAACAACGTCCTCGGCGAGGGCGGCTTCACCAACCTCCTCCAGCGCGAGGACTTCGAGTTCCTCTTCGACATCGAGGCCGAGCGGGCCGCATAGAACAGCAAGATCGCCTGTTGCCGCGAATCACGAGTCGTGCATACTCCGCGCATTCCAACCACGCCCCTGTAGCTCAATGGTTAGAGCAGGGAACTCATAATTCCTTGGTTATCGGTTCGAGTCCGGTCGGGGGTACTTTCTTGGAATCAATGGCGCACCCGGCAGGGATCGAACCTGCGACCGGCCGATTAGAAATCGGCTGCTCTATCCACTGAGCTACGGGTGCCTCACGAAACGTGCGCGATCATAAATCCGTCTGCGGCATGAGCAAGGGCTCACTCACTCGGGATGCAGGCCGAACATTTGCAGCATGACGCGAAACATGTCGCCCAGTTTGTTCTGGTAGGGGCGCACGGGACGCAGAACCGTCCAGTCGCGGAGCTGGCCGATGGCGGCGAGGCGTTTGGAAGGATGCACGAGCACGGCGAAGCCGGCGTATTCGAGCAGCGGAAGGTCAGCGGCGCTGTCGGAATAGCTCCAGCAGGTGGAGCGCTCCCGCTCGGTCAGTTCGGCCACACCGGGCACGGCTTCCTCCATCGCGACGATCTTGGCCTCGTGCTTGTTGTTGCCTGTGACGAGCTTAGGCATGCCTGGAAACGTGTCACCGATCTCGAACCGCGTGGCGATGCAGTAGTCAAAGCCGAGGGCGTGGGCGATGTCGTGCGCGTAGAAGTCCGGGCTTGCGGTGTTCAGCACCAGAATGCGGTGCTGGTGCTTGTGGCGGAGGATTTCAGCCCGCAGGTCGGCGTAGGCCCATTTTGGCACGCAGACCTCGGCAAACTCATGCGCATACTTGGCCAACCGCTCGCGCGGCATGCCGCGCAGGTAGCTCAAAAAAGCGCGCTTGGCCGTGGCGGTGCTGGCCAGGCCGCAGGCACGCGCCAGGGCCACCGGAACGAACAGACCGTGCAGAAAAACACGCCACGGCTCACGCTTGAGTACGAAATTGCAGAACAGTGCCTGCGTGTCGAAAGGCAGCAGGGTGTGGTCGAGATCGAAGAAGGCGAAGGAGCGTGCGGGCATGGCGCTGGCGAAACTGGGCGAAGCCTAAGCGCCGGGTTTCCATCTGGCAAAAGATTCCCAGCCTTGACGGATGGGACGCCGGACGGCACTATGCCCGCCCTTTCCCCCAAAAACTCATGGCCCAAGAAACCACCCTCATCCTGCTCAAGCCCGACTGCGTCGCACGCGGCATCAATGGCGAAGTCCTCAAGCGTCTCGAAGACGAGGGTTTCCGCATCCGCGGCTGCAAGATGATCCAGCTCACCGATGAACTGCTCAAGGAGCACTACTCGCACATCGCCGACAAGCCGTTCTTCCCTGATGTGGCCGGTTTCATGAAGAGCAAGCCCGTGATCGCCGTCGCCATCGCAGGTGAAAACATCATTTCTCATGTCCGCGACCTCCTCGGCCCGACCGACTCCAAAGTGGCGCCCAAAGGCACCATCCGGGGCGATTTCGGCACGGACAAGATGACCAACGTGGTCCACGCCTCCGATTCCCCCGAGGCGGCTGCCGTCGAGCTGAAGCGCTTCTTCAAGGACGGCGAGATTTTCAGCTATTGAGACCCATGACATCGCCGCTACAGTGGCGGCGCAGTCATTCCCACGCCGATGTGGTGAAATGGTAAACACAGCAGACTTAAAATCTGCTGGGAGGCAACTCCCTTGCCGGTTCGAGTCCGGCCATCGGCACCATGGCGCATAGTGGAAACCATTATGCCGAAATTGCGGTGATGCATGACGCTACGAACCGTAGGGGACGACAATATCGGAACAACAACGGTGAGGCATAGTGGCGGCGTGAAAGCAAACCACGAACGCGCCATGAACACCAACACCGCCTCCCACACCTCCGCCCGTCAACGCTTCATCCAGAACCTGGCTGAGAGCGAGTTGTTTCAACACTACCAGAAAGCCTTCCACACCCTGACCAGCCTGCCGCTGAATCTCGAGTCTGTCGGCGAGGATGTGCATATCGACAACATCACCACCCGCACCGGTGTCGCTGGTGTCGTCGAAACCCAGGTGCCTGTCCGTGTCGGCAAAAACACCATCGCCGTCATGCTCACCGGCGGTGTGCGCCTCCAGCCGGCCAGCGCCGAAAACTTTGCCCCGGTCGCCAAGGCCCTGCTTGATGACGACCGCTCCGCCGCTGAGATCCGCAGCGCCAAGGTGCAGTTTGAGCAGGTTCCGATCATGCAGCCTGAGCGCTACGACGCCGCGCTGGCCATTCTGCAATCCTTCGCCCTTCAGCTCGGCGACAGCGCCCACCGCCTGCTGTTTGCCACCGCGACTCACGAGCCCGAAGCCGTCCGCAATGCGAAGTCCTTCATTCACGCGCATCTGGCCGAGCCGATGTCCCTCGAAGCCGTCGCCAGCGCCGTGAATGTCAGCCCGTTCCACTTCTGCAAGCTCTTCAAGCGCGCCACCGGCCTCACCTTCACGGACTTCGTGAACCGCGCCCGTGTGGAAAAGGCCAAGCGCATGCTCATGAAGCCCGCCGCCCGCATCACCGAAGTGGCCTACGACGTCGGCTTCCAGAGCCTGTCCCACTTCAACCGCAGCTTCCGCCGCATCGCGGATGAATCCCCCACGGAATTCCGCAGCCGCATGAAAAACGGCTCCCCTGCCCTGCTGGCCGCATAAGCCGCCGCACATAAAAGCTTGTCGCCATGCGCATCGCACCGCGATGTTTCGACGACACGGCCCCGGAGAGACGAACCTGAGCGCGTTGGGTGACCCTCTCCGGGGTTTTTTGTGCCCGGATGGGACGCTTATGCGGACTTGACCCGCCTGCTGGCTCTGCGCACACTCGCGCTCCTCACTCACCCCAACCCACACACCCAGCATTTTGTTTATGAGCCGGAAAATTCGTTATGGCATGATCGGCGGCGGACGCGGCGCCTTCATCGGCGGCGTTCATCGCATCGCGGCATCTATCGACCAGCAGATCGAACTCGTCTGCGGCGCTTTCTCTTCCAATCCGGAAAAATCGAAGGCCAGTGGTGCCGATTTCTATCTCCCTGCCGAGCGCTGCTACGGGAATTTTGAGGAGATGATTCGCACGGAAGCCGCACTGCCTGCGGACAAGCGCATGGACTTCGTCTCCATCGTCACGCCGAACCACATGCACTTCCCGGCGGCGAAGCTCGCGCTGGAAAGCGGCTTCCATGTGCTCTCCGACAAACCGGCGACCTTCAATCTCGCCCAGGCGAAGGAACTCGCGGAGATCGTCAAGAAATCCGGCAAGCTCTATGGCGTCACCTACAACTACACGGGCTATCCTTTGATCCGTCAGGCCCGCCAGATGATCGAGCAGGGCAAGCTGGGCGAGATCCGCAAAGTGGTCGTCGAGTACCCGCAGGGCTGGCTGGCCACGATGCTTGAAAACACCGGTCAGAAGCAGGCTTCCTGGCGCGTCGATCCTACGATCTGCGGAGCCGCTGGTTGCATGGGCGACATCGGCACTCACGCCATCAACCTCGCCGAATACGTCACCGGTTTGCACATCAAGGAACTCGCCGCTGACCTCACCATCTTCCTCGGCAAAGAAGGCCGCCGTCTGGAGGACGATGGCAACGTGCTGCTGCGCTTCACCAACGGCGCCAAGGGCGTGCTGCACTCCAGCCAGATCAGCGTCGGCTGCGAAAACAACCTCAGCCTCCGCGTCTATGGCGAGCTGGGCGGAATCGAGTGGAGTCAGCTTGATCCCAACACGATGATCGTCACCTCGCTCGATCAGCCGAAGCAGATCTATCGCACCAGCATGGGCTACCTCGGCAGCGCCGCGGCAGCGGCCACCCGCACTCCCGCCGGTCATCCCGAAGGCTACCTCGAAGGCTTCGCGAACATCTACAAAAACTTCACCAACCACATCCGCGCCATCGAAGCCGGCACTCAGCCAAACCCGCTCGACATGGATTACCCGTCGATCGAAGAAGGCGTAGCTGGCATGGCCTTCATCGAGGCCGTGGTCGCCTCCTCCGCTAATAACGCCGCCTGGACGCCTCTAGACTTCACGCCGACCACACGTGCGAAGTATGGCGATGCGTCGCTCAACAGCGACCGTGGCGGATTGAGCTGATCCGTTGAGAGTCAAAAAAAGGCGCAGGCGAAACCGCCTGCGCCTTTTTCATGTCAAAACGTCGAGATCAGATCGACACAGGCTTCTTCGTCTTCGCAGAGGCGTAGATGGCGTCGATGACCTGCATGAGGCGGAGGGCTTGCTCGGGGGTGTTGAGCGGGGCGGCCTTGCCTTCGATGGCGTGGATGAAGTTCGCGGCAGAGCCGATGCGGCCCATGTCTTCACAAGCAGGCGTGACGATGCTGCGGTTCACGCTGTTGCCGTTTTCCTGGACGTAGAGCTCGCAGGTGTCGATGGCGGTGTTGTCGAGGCCGTCGATGCCGAAGAGGCGCTCGACCTTGCCACCGGCCTTTGTGCCTTGGAAGACGACGGAGACTTCCTCACGCTTCACCATCTCCGCCCAGGAGACCTGGAGGCTGAGCACCTGGCCGCCTTTGAACGTGACGAAACCGTGCGCTGCATTTTCCACGTCGGTGGTGCCATCGGCGCGGTCAGGGATGCCCCAGGGGCCTTTGAACTGCTTGTCGGTGATGAAATCGGAGAAGGTCTGGCCGAGCACGTGCGCGGGCTCGGGATAGCCCATGAAATACATGGCGAGGTCGATCATGTGCAGGAGGTCGATGAGCGGACCGCCGCCGGAGAGAGCCTTGGTGGTGAACCAGCCCCCGAAGCCCGGGATGCCGGTGCGGCGGATCCACTTGGCCTGCGCGGAGTTGATTTTGCCCACGGTGCCATCGGTGATGTACTTCATCATGGCCTGCGATTCTGGGCGGGCGCGGTTGTTGAAGTTGAAGAGCACTTTTTTCTTCGCGGCCTTGGCGGCGTCGATGATCTCTTTGACTTCCTTGGCGTTCATCGCCGGGGGTTTTTCAGAGAAGACGTGCTTGCCGGCCTTGAGGCACTGGATGGTGAGCGGCTTGTGAAACTTGTTGGGCACGATCACGCTGACCGCCTTGATCTCGGGGCTGCCTTTGAGCATGGCGCCGACGGACTCGTAGGACTTCGCGATGCCCCATTTTTCAGCGGCACGCTTCGCGGCGCCGGGCGCGGCGTCCGCCACGGCCACGATTTCCGCGCCTGCCTGGCGGAAACCCGCCGCGTGATACTGCAACATGCCGCCTGCTCCGATGATTCCGACTTTGATGGCCATAAAATGAAGGTGTGAGTTGTTGGTGGATTATTTTTCCGGGCCGCGAGAATGCCGGGAGCCTACCACCGAGTCAAGAATGGAAAGCAAAGCGGGCAAGGTCGTCACCGTTTCGTCATTGATGCGCTACGCTTCCCTGCGGGCCGCCTCCGGCAGTCTGTCTCGCTTCGCTCGGCTCGGAATTCGACATTCGTCATTTGAGCGCTTCTTTCCCCGCCAAAGCCACGTTTCCTGCCCTCATGCCCGTCACCACACGCCCAGCCACCGCGGCCGATCTCGACGCCATCAACGCGATCTACAATCACTACGTCGAGCACAGCACCTGCACCTATCAAACCGTTCCCAGCACCGCGCAGGAGCGGCGCGACTGGTTTGACGCGCACGGCCCGGAACATCCGGTCATCGTCGCCGAAGAAGACGGCCAGATCATCGGCTGGGGCTCGCTGAGCCGCTTCCATCCGCGCCAGGCCTACTGCCACAGCGTGGAGGATTCTGTTTACCTGCATCACGAGCATCAAGGCAAAGGCCTCGGCTCCCTCCTGCTCGGCGAACTCATCGACCTCGCCAGAAAGATCGGCCACCACACCGTCCTCGGCGGCATTGATGCGGATCAGAAAGCCAGCATCGCCCTTCACGCCAAATTCGGCTTCGAAAAAGTCTCCCATCTCAAAGAAGTCGGCCACAAGCACGGTCGCTGGCTCGATGTGACCTGGATGCAGAAGATGCTGTAGCGATATGGAGTGGCGACGAGTCGTCGCCAAAACCATCCCAATGCCGACGACTCGTCGGCGCTCCATAGCATTGACGTTTGCAGCCGAACCCGCTAGAACCGTCGCCCAGCCAACGTCTTCACGCCATGCACCCGGCCCCCGCCACGCTCTCCCGCCGCCGCCTTCTCGGCTCGACGGCCATGGGGCTTTCCAGCGTGGCGCTATCGTCCCTCATGGCCGAGTCGCGTTCGCACTTCCCGGCAAAAGCGAAGCGTGTGATCTGGCTCTTTATGCACGGCGGGCCAAGCCATCTCGATTTGTTCGATCCGAAGCCCGAACTCATCCGCCACGCGGGCAAACCGCTGCCGGAGAGCTACGGCACGGTCGAAACTCGGCGCAAAGTCGCGCAGAATCCACTGCTCGCGCCGGTGAAGCCTTTTCGGCAGCATGGACAGAGCGGCATCGAGATCAGCGACTTCCTGCCGCACATGGCGAGCATCGCCGATGAGATGTGCGTCATTCGCAGTTGCCATGGCGACAGCGTGAATCATCCACAGTCGGTCTATCAGATGAACACCGGCTCCATCCAGATGGGCAAGCCGAGCTTGGGCAGTTGGGTGTCGTATGGCCTCGGCTCCGAGAACGCGGACATGCCCGCCTTCGTCGTGCTGCCAGATCCTGGTGGCGGTTTGAAAGGCGGCCCGCCGGCCTGGGGCAGCGGCTTCCTCCCTGCGACGTATCAAGGCACCACGATGCGTGCCGGTGACAATCCCATCCTGCACCTGCAAAGCCCGCAGAGCAGCGCACGCCAGCGTGCCACGCTCGATCTCATCCAGCAGATGAACGCGCAGCATCAGGCCAAGCGCGAGGCCGACAGCGAGCTCGACGCCCGCATCCGTGCCTACGAACTGGCATTCCGCATGCAGAGCGCCGCGCCAGAAGCGGTGGACATTTCACGCGAAACGGAAGCCACCAAGCATCTTTACGGCATCGACGATCCCCAGACGAAGGAGTTCGGCACGCGCTGCCTGCTGGCACGGCGCATGATCGAACGCGGTGTGCGTTTCGTACAGCTCTACTCCGGCGACACGAACGGCTGGGACGCGCACGAGAACGTGATGAAGAATCACACCGAGTATTGCGCCCGCACCGACAAGCCCGTGGCCGGTTTGATCCGCGATTTGAAGCAGCGTGGCCTGCTGGAAGACACGCTCGTCATCTGGGGCGGCGAATTCGGCCGCATGCCGATGAGCGAGAAAGGCGTGGGCCGCGATCACAACCCCTGGGGCTACACGACCGTGCTGTTCGGCGCAGGCGTGAAACACGGTCACGTCCACGGAGCCACCGACGATTTCGGCCTGCGTGCCGCCGAGGACAAAGTCCACATTCACGACCTCCACGCCACGATACTGCACCTCCTCGGTCTCGATCACGATCGCCTCACCTTCCGCCTCAACGGCCTCGATCAGAAGCTCACTGGCGTAGAGGAATGCCATGTGGTGAAGAAAATCCTCGCATGAAAACCGTCTGCCTCGCCTTCACGCTGCTGCTGATCGCGAATCACGCGCGAGGTGTCGCGATTCACGCCTCCGCCGATCCGGTGAAGGATGAGCCAAAGATCACGGAAAAGGATCGCGAGCACTGGGCTTTCAAGCCGCTGCAAACCGCTCCTGGCAAACAAGGCATCGACGATTTCACCAAGCTGGAGGCCAAAGCCGATCCTGCCACTCTCATTCGTCGTCTCACCTTTGACCTCACCGGCCTGCCACCGAAGCCGGAGGATGTTGCGGCGTTTGTCCACAATCCATCATCGTTCGAGGCCATCGTGGACAAACTTCTCGCAAGCCCTCGCTACGGCGAACATTGGGCGCAGTGGTGGCTTGATCTCGCTCGCTTCGCTGAAACCGACGGTTTCGAATACGATGCCGAACGCAACCGCGCTTGGCAGTATCGCGACTGGGTCATCGACGCACTCAATGACGACATACCCTTCGATGTTTTCGTCCAGAAACAGATCGCAGGTGATTTGATGGGTGATGAAACGGCCACAGGCTTTCTCTTTGCCTGTCCCGACATGCCGGATCTTAACAAGCAAGACGAGCGCCGGCATGTGCTGCTCAACGACATCACCACCACCGTCGGTTCTGTGGGCCTCGGCCTCACCGTCGGTTGCGCGCAGTGCCACGATCATCCGTATGATCCCATCAGCCAAGCCGACTTCTATCGGCTACGAGCCTTTTTTGACAACACTGTGCTGCCGAAGGAACGCAAGCCGCTCGGCCCCGCCGTGCGCGTGTTCACCGAAGGCGTGCCTGCAAGCACCGTCTTCGTGCGTGGTGACTTCAAACGACCCGGCCCTGCCATTCAGCCCGCCTTCCCCCGCCTTTTCGGCGAAACACCGCCAAACGCCGACCGCGCCACGCTCGCGAAATGGATCGCCAGCAAAGACAACGCGATCTTCCTGCGCACGATGGCGAATCGAATCTGGCAGCAGCATTTCGGCCAGCCTCTCGCCGCCATTCCCGATGAGCTCGGTCATCAAGGCGAAGCGCCAAGCAATCCCACGATGCTCGACTGGCTGGCCGCCGAGCTACCGCGGCAAAACTGGAGCCTCAAAAAGCTGCACAAGGTCATCGTGATGTCGAAACACTACCAGCAGGCCGTTGCACCGCGCAAACGCCTCACTGGCGAGATGCTGCGCGATGCCATGCTCAGCGTCAGCGGCCAGCTCAATCTCAAAACCGGCGGCCCCGGTGTGAAACTGCCACTGCCGAAGGAAATCAGCGACACACTGCTCAAAAAGCAGCACGAGGTGAATCCCGATGCCACCGAGCACAACCGCCGCAGCATCTACACCTTCGCCCGCCGCAATCTGCGCAATCCGTTGTTCGAGTTGTTCGACCGTCCCGACGCGCAGATGAGCTGCGCCCGCCGCAACGATTCCACCACCGCGCCGCAGGCGCTCATGCTGCTCAATTCCGAGTTCGCCCACACCATCGCCGCCAAACTTGCCGCCGATTTGAATGCAACGCACGGCTCAGATGCCACCGCGCTCATCACGGATGCCACGCAGGGTTGTCTCGCACGTCAGCCAACCAAGACCGAGATCGAAGCCGGGCAAAAATTCCTCCACAAGCAAACCTCCCTGACACCCAACTTCCAAGCCGCGCTCGCCGACTACTGTCTGGCCTTGCTGAACTCGAATGAGTTCGTGTATGTGGACTGAATCATGAATGAGCCCCCATCGAACAACGGAGCCATCATCGCCAAGATCGGCGCGTGGCTGCAACTCGCGCAAGTCATCGGTCTGGCTGGCACGGTGGCTGGAATGATGAAAGCATTTCAAGTGCTCGGCACCGCTGGCACCAGTGATCCGGCCAAACTCAGCAAAGCCATCGGAGAGGTGCTCTGGAGCTCGTTTGCAGGCATTGCCGTTGCGCTCGTCGGCCTCATTCTCGTGATCATCGCCATCACCGCCTGCCGTTATCGCTCGGTGTGGATGTTCTGGTTCCTGTGCATCTACGGCGGCCTGATGTCCTTCAGCTACTTCTTCCCCTTCGGTCTGTTCTTCCTGATCTATGCGCTGGTGAAGAAGGATGAGTTTCTTCAGCCTGTCACACCTCAAGCGCAGCCAGTCCGGCTTTCTTGAGAGACGAAGCTCCCGTGTGACGGAGCGCGAGTGTGTCGAAGACCACTCGCCACTTTGGTGTGACACGTAAATCACAGGCAAACCAGGCGAGTAGCATACTCGCGCTCCAAAAGGCGAAGGCGCCGGGGTTTCCCCCGACGCCTTCATGTGGATCGGCCCTCATAAGCCGGATTCTGTGTCCCCGACATCTTGCGACGCCTGGCTGTGATCATTTATCTGTCAGGCCGAGCGACCGGCCTGCCCTCGCTTGCGCGATGGTGCGACTATTACCCGGAGTTATCCATCCCTTGCGGGACTTACGGCCAGGCGGGCCTTTCTCCTGTTCTGTCTTGCACCGCATGAGGTTTGTCGTGCCCCCTTCCTCGCGGTTGGGGCGGTGGGCTCTTACCCCGCCGTTTCACCCTTACCCACACTTTCGCGCAGGCGGTTTGTTTTCTGTGACACTGTCTGTGACCGCGGCTTGCACCGCAGCCCCCACGCTTTCACGTGGCATGCTGCCCTGTGGTGTCCGGACTTTCCTCTGGCATCCTGCCTTGCAGCAAAACCCCAGCGATCACTCCGGCCGACCCATCGGCAGAGTAGAGGAACGAAACGCAATGTCCAACCTCAATTCCCAGCCGCAGCTTTGAAGAGCTTCAGCAGCGCATGCCCTTCGGTGTATTGAATGTCACTGATCTTCCAGGCATCGTCCTGCTGCACGAGCTTGAAGATGATGCGTGTCTTCTCGTCGAAATTCACGAAACTGGCAACGACTGTGGCATTGGTGCCATCGACCTTGGCCTTGTTGACGACGAAGTTTTTGATCTCCGTGTCCTGAGCGTTGTAAAGCGGATCGAAATCAATCACGCCGACCTCGCCCTTGGATTCCTTGGCGTCTTTCCACAGAAAATCGGCCAGTTCCTTGGTGAAGTAGTGATCCACCAGCGCCCGATCCTTGTCCTGGAAGAAGGGCGACTTCTCCGCGTCATGCGCTTTGTAGAGTTTGGCCACCAGAGCCTCCGGGGCCGCCACTTTATCAGCCGCAGACAGGGTCAGAGTGAAGGAAATGAGGAGCAGAAGGAGTGAAATCGCACGCATGCGCTGCTATCGCCGCAAAGCGGCCAAAGTCGAGGCTGCTGTCACTTGCCACGCTTCTTCTTTTTCGGCTCCTCGGGAAGCGGCTGGCCTTTCTGCGCGGCCTCCCATTCGGCGTAGCCTTTGTTCTTGCGGTTGCCGAGGTACTTGTAGGTGTCAAAAATTGCGGCGTTGCCGAGAACGCGAGGATCTTTCTCGTCCTTGAGCATGGCCTCCATCTTCTCGCGCAGCTCCTTCTTGGTTGCGGCAAACTTGGGATCAGCGGCGAGATTCTTCAGGCACTCGGGATCATTGGCGATGTCGAACAGCTCCTCCTCGGCCCGATAGGCGAACGCGAGATCGTAGAACGGTCCCTTGTTCTCGACGATCCACGCTTTGGTGGGGCCGTCGTCGCAGTTGCGGTAGCCGGTCTCGGGATTGCACGCAGGCCAGCGCTCGGGGTGGTAGTTGTGGCTGTAGAAAAACTCCGGCGTGCGGATGGCGCGCACGGGATAACCCCAGTCGTTCGGACGGCCAATGTCGTGGCGCTCCTTGCCAGCGAGCATGATTTTGCGATCCTCGAAGAAGCCGTTTTTGTCGCTGCGCAGGATGTTCACGAGGCTTTTGCCGCTCATCTGCTCATGAACGGGCAGTCCGGCGAGTTCGAGGTAGGTCGGCGCGAGGTCACGTACGTTGATGAAATCCTCAACGACGCGTCCGGGTTTGATTCCCTTCCCCCAGCGCATCGCCAGTGGCAAGTGATAGCCGTCTTCATAAATCTGGCCTTTCACGCGTGGAAAGGGCATGCCGTGGTCGGAGGTGACGATGATGAGCGTGTCTTCGAGCAAGCCCTGCTTCTCCAGCATGTCCATCGCCCGACCGATGTAGGCGTCGGCATACTCGACTTCGATGGCGTAGTCGGCCAGATCGCCGCGCACGGCGTCATTGTCGGGCAGATAGCCCGGCACCTTCACATCGTTGAGTTTTTTGCCCATGCGCACGCCGGAATCGAGTTCGTAGCCACGATGCGGCTCCTGAAATCCCATCCAGAAGCAGAACGGCTTCTTCGCATCGCGCTGGGCCAGGAATTCGGAAAAATTGGCGGTGTAGTCGTTCTTGCCGATGCCTTTGGCCGGTGGATTTGCTTTCGCGTTGTCAAAACTCGGTCCCGCAGGATTGCGCGTGCGGCCATTGAGCTTGAAATCGCCCGGCCCCCAGCCTTTGCCGGTCAAACCGATGTCGTAGCCGCCTTTCTCGATCAGATCAGGATACACGGCGAACTTCGGTGGGAAGATGCCACCGTGGCAGACAGCTTCCTCAAGCTGCCAGGAGTTGCGTCCGGTGAGAATCGTCGCGCGGCACGGGCTGCACTTCGGATTGGAGGTGAAGGCGTTCTTGAACAGCACCCCCTCCTTTGCCACGCGGTCGAAGTTCGGCGTCTTGACCCAGTCGCAACCATAAGCGCCCGCATGCTGCCAGCCCCAGTCGTCGAAGATGATGAACAGGATGTTCGGACGCGGAGCATCGGCAGCCTGGGTGGCCGGAAGGAACGTGAAGATGGCGAGGGCGAGCAGGAGGAGCTTCATGCGCGGTGAAACGCGCAGACATCCATCAACTTGCAGCAGCTTCCTCAACACTCACACAGGTGCAGATGAGATGGCGGTCGCCGAAGACGTTGTCGATGCGGGAGACGGGCGGCCAGTATTTGCTCTCCTGCACCCACGGCAGCGGGAAGGCGGCGGCTTCGCGGGTGTAGGCGTGCGGCCAGTCACTTTTCGTGACGAAGGCAGCGGTGTGCGGGGCTTGTTTGAGCGTGTTGTCGGTGGCGTGATACTGGCTGCTCTCGACACCGATCATCTCAGCGTGAATGCACTGCATGGCCTCGATGAAACGGTCCAGCTCGGCTTTACTCTCGCTTTCCGTCGGCTCAATCATGAGCGTGCCCGCGACCGGCCAGCTCATCGTGGGCGCGTGATAACCGAAGTCCATGAGACGCTTCGCCACGTCCTCGACGGTGACTTTGTGGAAGTGACTGAAGTCGAGGATGCACTCGTGCGCTACGAGGCCATTCGTTCCCATGTAGAGCGTGGGGAAGTTGGCTTCGAGCCTCTTGGCGACGTAGTTGGCGTTCAGGATGGCCATCTTCGTCGCTTCGGTGAGCCGTGGCCCCATCATGGCAATGTACATCCACGAGATGGTACAAATGCTGGCGCTGCCCCATGGAGCGGAGCACACCGCGCCTTCGCGGCGTTCTTCCGCCCAGGTGTGATGCCCCGGCAGATGCGGACGCAGATGCGCGGCCACAGCGATGGGGCCGACGCCCGGTCCGCCGCCGCCATGCGGGATGCAGAAGGTCTTGTGCAGATTGAGATGGCAGACATCGGCACCGATGCGGCCAGGCGAGGTCAGACCGACCTGCGCGTTCATGTTCGCGCCATCCATGTAAACCTGGCCGCCGTGATCGTGCGTGAGCTGGCAGATCTCGATGATGGACTCCTCAAACACGCCGTGCGTCGAAGGATAGGTGATCATCAGCGCGGCCACTTTGCCTTTGTTGGCCTCCAGCTTCGTCTTGAGATCGTCGAGGGCCACGTTGCCATGATCATCACAAGTAACGGCCACGACTTTGAAGCCGCACATCACTGCGCTGGCGGGATTGGTGCCGTGCGCAGAGGTCGGGATCAGGCACACATCGCGATGATCCTCCCCGCGCGAGGCGTGGAAGCGTTTGATCGCGATAAGACCTGCATATTCGCCCTGCGAACCGGCATTCGGCTGCAATGAAACGGCATCAAAGCCGGTGCATTCGGCCAGCCAGGCCTCCAGATCGCCAGACATGGTGCGGTAGCCCTCGGACTGGTCATGCGGGCAGAAGGGATGCAATCCATTCACCTCCGGCCAACTCAGCGGCATCATCTCCGCAGCGGCGTTGAGTTTCATCGTGCAGGAGCCGAGTGGGATCATGCTGCGGTTCAGCGCGATGTCTTTGGACTCCAGGCGATGCAGGTAACGCATCATCTCCGTTTCGGAGTGGTAGGAATTGAAGACCGGATGGGTCAGATAAGCCGAGGAGCGGTGGTGCAATGACGAACAGTGCAGCGGCTGCGCGTCGTCGAGCACTGGTGGCTGCTGCGGTTTGGAAATGCCGAAGGCGGTGAGCAGGTTGAGCAGCTCGTCCTCACGCACACGCTCATCCAGCGAGACACCGACCGTGGTGGCGTCGATTTTGCGGAGGTTGATGCCGAAGAGCAGGGCGCGTTTGATCAGATCGTCGGCGTTGGGCACGCGCACGCTGAGGGTGTCGAAGAAATCGTCGCTCAGCACGTCGATGCCGCCGCGGAGCAGCTCGCCGGCCAGCCACACTGCCGCGCCATGCACGCGCTGTGCGATGGCCTTGAGGCCTTGCGGACCGTGATACACAGCGTACATCGACGCCATGACAGCGAGCAGCACCTGCGCGGTGCAGATGTTGCTGGTGGCCTTTTCACGGCGGATGTGCTGCTCACGCGTTTGCAAAGACAAGCGGTATGCCGGCTTGCCCGAGGCATCTTTCGAGACGCCGATCAATCTTCCCGGCAGGCGACGCTTCAGCGCGTCTTTGACGGCCATGAAGGCCGCGTGAGGACCACCAAACCCAAGCGGCACGCCGAAACGCTGGCTGTTGCCCACGCAGATGTCCGCGCCGAATTCTCCTGGTGGACGCAGCACGGTGAGCGCGAGCAAATCAGCGCTGACGATGAGCAAAGCGCCCGCCTCATGCACTTCGGCGGCCAGTTCGGCATAATCGTGAATGACACCGAGCGTGTCAGGATACTGCACGAGCACGGCGGCGAGTCCTTTGGTGCCGTCGTGCTTCCATTCGAGCGCATCGCCGACCTCCACACGAATACCGAGCGCGTCCATGCGCGTGCGCACGACTTCAATGCTGTGCGGATGGCATTTGTCTGAGATGAAAACGCGCGAAGCCCCCGCGACCTGCGCCACGGCAAGACCCAGCGCCTCGGCGCAGGCGGTGCCTTCATCGAGCAGCGATGCGTTCGCAACATCCAGCGCCGTGAGATCGCGGATCATCGTCTGGAAATTGATCAGCGCCTCCAGGCGGCCTTGCGCGATCTCGGCCTGATAAGGCGTGTAAGCCGTGTACCAGCCGGGGTTTTCGAGAATGTTCCGCTGAATGACCGGCGGCGTGAAAGTATCGTGATAACCGAGGCCGATGAAGGAGCGCAGCACCTTGTTCCGGCTCATGATCTGGCGCATGCGGCGCAGCGCCTGCTCCTCGCTCAGCGGTGGTGGCAATGTCAGCTTCTCACGCACACGGATGCCTTCCGGCACCACTTTGTCGATCAGATCATCAAGCGTTTTGAAACCAAGCGTTTGCAGCATGCTCTCCGCCTCGGAGGCGGAGGGACCTATGTGACGGCGTGAAAAATTCGTGAGCATTTCGGAGGGGCTGATGGAAGCCCTGAGAGTAGCCAGTCACAGGCCTGTGTCACTTGCCAAACCGGTCCCAGAATTTTTTCTCTGACGCTTTTTGTTTGCCTTTAGCCTCGCGCAAGAAGGGAGCCAAAGAAGCGAGGTTCATGATCCAGTGATTGAGCAGGTTAAGCGGGAAGCGCATTGGCCGGGCAAAATCGACAAACAGCACGACGCGGTGGCCGTCCGTATCATTCCAAACCTCGTGATTGTAGGTATCGTCAAAGATGACCGCCTTACCCTCCTGCCAAGCATAGACCTGATCGGCGATACGGATGCGGCACTCATGGCGAGGCTCTGGCACCATGAGGCCGAGGTGAAGACGCAACACACCCGCCCAAGGGCCGCGATGATGCGGAATGTGCTTCCGTGGTGAAAGGATCGAGAAGAAGCCGGTGGTGCAGCCGGGGATCATGTCGAGCACCTTCATCGTCTCCGGGCAGTGACGGGCATTTTCCTGGCAGTCCATGCCCACGCCTTTGAGAAAGAAGGTCTTCCACTGATCGTCGCCCTGGATCATGCCGACTTCCTTCACGATGTCCTGGAAGCTGGGCATCGCGTCACGGTATTTCATCACCGCATCGAGCTCTGCCCTGACCTTCGGCCAATGTGCCTCGACGTCATTCACCCAGGGGAAATGCCTTGAGTCATAGATCGGCGGATCACCATGAATGGAGCAGTGGGCAATGACCGCCTCAATGATGTCCTGTAACCGGTTGGTGATGCGCTCCAGCAGCCCCTTGGCTGGAAAAGTGCGATGACGGCGGTGATACGCGTCTATCGGCTTGGGTTGAAAGCCGGCGGGAAAGGTGGGGACAGGAAAAGATGCTTCTGAGGGCATGGTTCAAGTGTCCGTCATGAGTAACGAATTCGTCACTCAATGCAGCCAAAAAATGCACGCCAATTTTGTGCGCCAGCGCCTCCTGATCAACCGATGTGCTTGCGATACGCCTCGGCGTTCATCAAGGCTTCCGTCTCGGCGGGATTCGAGGACTTGATCTTGAAAATCCAGCCGCCGAGGTAGGGATCGCGATTGAGCAGGCCGGGATCGCTGCTGAGCGCCTCGTTGACCTCGACGATCTCACCGGAAACCGGCGCGTAAATGTCGCTCGCGGCCTTCACGGACTCGATCACGCAGACCTGCTGCCCGGCGCTGACCTGAGTTCCGATTTTCGGCGGATCGACGAAGACCACATCAGTCAGTTCGGCCTGCGCGTGATCGGTGATGCCGACCGGCGAAGGGTTTTGCATCGGGTCGATCCACTCGTGGGAATCGCGGTAGCGGAGGTTGTCAGGGACGTTGCTCATGTTGGATGGTGGTGTGGAAATTTAAGCGACAGGTTTGCGATAAAACGGCTTCTTGACCACCTCTGCCGGAAAACGGCGACCGCGAATTTCGATTTCGATCGTGGTGCCGACGGCCGTGGCGCTCAATGGCAGATACGCCATGCCAATGCCGGTGGAAAGACTGGGGGATTGCGTGCCGCTGCACACCTCGCCGACGATTTGACCTTCGTGAGCCACGGGATAATGCGGACGCGGCGGCGGCGCGGCACCGGTCATGCGGAAGGCGGCGAGTTTGTCCGGCAATCCGGCGGCTTTTTGCGCCACCAAAGCCTCGCGACCGGTGAAATCGCCTTTTTCAAGATCCACGAAGAAGCCGAGGCCCGCCTGCAAAGGCGTGCGGTCTTCAGAGAGATCGTTGCCATTGAGCGGATAGCCCATTTCGAGGCGCAGCGTGTCGCGCGCACCGAGTCCGCAGGGCATGCCGCCTGCGGCTTTCACGGCATCGACGATTTTGCGTAGCCATTCTCCGGCAGTTTCCGCTGGCATGAAGAACTCAAAGCCCTCCTCGCCCGTGTAACCGGTGCCGCAGAGCCACATCGGGCCGTTGTCGGTCATCGTGACGAGGATCGTGTTGTGCTCAGGGAAGGAATCCGCATTGCCAAAGACAGCCGCAGCTACCTCACGCGCTTTCGGCCCCTGGATGGCGAGACCGGCGGTGAAGTCGCTCGCGTTCGCCATCATCACATCATCGTCTTTTGTGAGCTGGGCTTCGAGGTGATCCCAGTCGGCGTCGATACGCGAGGCGTTCACGACGAGGAAAAACTCACGCTCGCTGGTGCGGTAGGCGATCAGGTCATCGATCACACCACCACGGTCGTTCAGCAGGAGCGTGTACTGGCCCTGACCGGGCTGAAGTTCGGCGATGTTGTTGGTAAGCGCCCGGTTCAGGAAGGCTTCCGAGCCTGTGCCGCTCACGATGAACTGGCCCATGTGCGAGATGTCAAACACGCCCACGCTTTGACGCACGGCCTTGTGCTCCTCGACGATGCCCGTGTACTGCACCGGCATGTCCCAGCCTGCGAAGGGCACCATGCGCGCCCCCATTTCGACATGCACGGCGTGCAGAGGGGTGCGGCGGAGCGGGGATGAGTCAGACATCGTCCGCGCATGGTGTGAAGCCCGGTCGTTTTGTCAATTCGTGCGCTCAAATGGCAGGCTGGCACCAATGTTGGCATTTGCACAAGCCTTCGCGCCCTTCATACTCCGCGCCCGCCAAAACCCCCACCATGGCAGCCCCTTTTCTCACCCAGGACTTTCACATCCGCTGGTCCACGCTGACCCCAGACCACATCGAAGCCGACATCCGCACCGCCTTGGAAAGGGCGCAGGCGAACCTCGACGCGCTCATCGACCAGGACCGCGGCAAGATGAACTTTGACAGCGTCGTGCTTGGCCTCGACGAGACCACGCGTGAATTGAACGAAGCCTGGGGTCTCGTGACGCATCTCGACTCGCTGTGCAACTCCCCTGCCCTGCGCGAGGCGCACAACAAGATGCTGGCGGAGGTCAGCGCCTTCTTTGCAAAAATTCCCCTCAACGAGCATCTCTGGGACCTGCTCGTCACCTACAGCAAGACTGAGGAGGCAAAAAAACTTACGCCCGTGCGCAAACGAGCGCTTGAGGAGTCCATGGAAGGCTTCATCCAGGCTGGAGCGGACTTGCCGCCGGAGAAGAAGAAGCGCGTCGAGGAGATCGAGTCCGAGCTTTCCAAGCTCACGCAGAAGTACTCGGAAAACGTGCTCGACTCCACCAACAAGTGGGAGCTCGTCATCGACGATGTGAGCCGCCTCAAAGGGCTGCCGCCCTCCGCCATCGAAGCCGCGCGGGCCGATGCCGTCGCGAAAGGACTCGGCACACCGGAAAAGCCATTGTACCGCCTTACCTTGAAGGCTCCCTCCATGATCCCGGTCATGGAATACCTCGAAGACGAGGGCATCCGCCGTCAGGTCTGGGAAGGAGCCAGCGGCATCGGACGTGGCGGTGAGCATGATAACACCGAGAACGTCTTCAACATTCTCCGCCTGCGTCATGAGAAGGCGCAGATCATGGGCAAGCCCCACTTTGCCGACCACGTGCTGGCCCACCGCATGGCGAAGGCCGGCCGCAGCGCGCTGCGCTTCATCGAAGATCTCTACTCACGCGTGAACGAGGCGTTCAAGCGCGAGACCATCGAGCTGCAGGAGTTCCGCGCCGACACCGCGCATCAGTCCACCGACCTGTTCCAGCCCTGGGAAGTCTCCTTCTGGAGCGAAAAACAGCGCAAATCGAAGTACGACTTCGACGAAGAGGAGCTGCGCCCCTACTTCCCGCTCGACCGCGTGCTTGGCGGCATGTTCCAGCTCGCCGAGAAGGTTTTCGACCTGCGCATCACTTCACGTGAGGCCGTTTACGTCGAGCCGGGCAAGGACGCGCCTGTCAGCATCAGCGCACAGCCTGGAAAGGCCGGCCCCGTCGAGGTCTGGCATCCTGAGGTAAAATTTTACGAGGTGCGTAACGAGAAGGGCGTCCACATCGGCTCCTTCTACGCCGACTGGCATCCGCGCGACGCGAAACGCGGCGGCGCCTGGATGAACTACCTCAAGATGGGCGTGCCGCCGAGCGGCGAGCGCGACCGCCGCCTGCACCTCGGCCTCATCTGCGGCAACATGACACCGCCTGTCAATGGCAAGCCCGCGCTGCTCACGCATGACGAGGTCTGCACCGTCTTCCATGAGTTCGGCCACCTGCTGCACCAGCTCTGCGGCAATGTCGAAATCCCCTCACTCAACGGCGTCAGTGTTTACTGGGACTTCGTCGAGTTGCCCTCGCAACTGCTCGAAAACTTCTGCTGGGAGCGTGAGAGCCTCGATCTCTTCGCCCGTCATCATGAAACTGGCGAGGTGATCCCGCAGCGCCTATTCAAGAAGATGCTGGCCGCAAAGAACTACCGCAGCGCCAGCGACATCATGCGCCAGCTTGCCTTTGGCAAGCTCGACCTCGAGCTGCACATGAACCACGCCACCACGGAAGGCGCGGATCTCGACCAACTGGCCCGCAAGATCCTCAACGGCTACCTCATGCCGCTCAAAACCGAGCAGCCGACGATGGCGCGTCGTTTCGGCCATCTGTTCAGCAGCCCTGTCGGTTATGCCGCTGGTTACTACAGCTACAAATGGGCCGAGGTGCTCGACGCGGACGCTTTCACCCGTTTCCAAAAAGAAGGCGTGCTCAATCCCGCCGTCGGCCGCGAGTTCCGCGAGCTGATCCTCAGCAAGGGCAACTCCGAAGACCCCGCGAAGCTCTTCCATGATTTCATGGGCCGCGATCCCGACGCCATGGCGCTACTCACACGCGCCGGGCTGGCCTAAAACGTAGGACGACTGTGGCGCAAGCCCGGTCGTCTGCTGGGTGTGCGTTGGTCTGGCGGCCACGCATAAGGCCGGGCGGACTGTCGCCACACTCGGCCTACGTTTGGTGCGCACGTCCGCGATACGCGAGAGCGGAGAACACGCACACCACGGCGGTGAGCGCTGTCTCTCCCCACCAGAAGCGGGGCCAGTCGGTGACGCCGTTTTTCGTGCAGGCGGCATGCCACCAGCCGCCGCCGAGGTAGCCGATGAGATTGCCCACACCGCCCATCAGCAAGGCCAGCAAGGCTTGTGCCCGTGCGCGCCATTTCGGATCGACGCGCTCTTCGAGGTATATCTGCGTGGTGATAAAATAGAGCGTGTAGGCGAAGCCGTGCAGCAGCGTGCCGACCAGGAGCCATGGCAGCGTGGCGAGAGCGTTGCAGGCGTAGCGCACCACGCAGATCGCGATGCCAGAAAGGAAGACCCATTTCAGCCGCACCCGGGCTAAAACACCGGCCAGCAGCAGCATGACGAGGATTTCCGTCGTCTGGCCGAGCGAGATCACGGCAGAGATGTTTTGCACGCCCAGATCATGCAAATGCCGCGAGGTGTAAGGGTAAAACGCCGCCAGCGGCACGCAGTAGAGAGCCGCTGTGATGAAGACGACGCGATGGTCACGGTGCTTGAGCAGTTCGAGCGCGTCGAGGCCGAGAATCTGCCGCCAGGTGCGGTGTTGCACGACCTCCCCCGGCGGAATCATCGGCAGCCGCCACGTCAGCGTCATCACCACGAGCCACAAGCCCGCCGCGGTGACACCCGCCACGAGCGAGGCATCCGCCTTGAGCACGAAACTGACGATCCAGCAGCCTGCCATCCACCCCGCCGTGGCCCAGGCGCGCAGCGGGCCGAACTGCTGCTTCGCATCATGCAGTTGAGAAAACACGATGCTGCTCGTCACGCTCCAAACCGGCGTGGCCAGGAGCGCCAGCCCCTGGGCGCAGGCCAGCACGGCGGCATCGCCCCAGCCCCAGGCCAGCGAACCGCAGGTGATGAGCAGCGCCACACACGTCGCCGCGGTCAGCCAGCGCAGCAGCAGCACGGGCGAATGCTTTTGATCCGCCAGCGCCCCGACGAACAGCGGCGAGATGAACGCCGCGATCGAGGTGGTGGCCAACACCCAGGGCACCAGATGACCGCGACCGTGCGCGGCGAACACATTCGCCAACGGCACGCCCCACATGCCCATCGGCATCGCCGTGCAGAAAAACAGCGTCGCAAGCATGCGGCGGCTGGCTTTGGCGTCCGTGGTCGGGTCGGGCATCGTTGATATGGGGAATAAACGAGACTGCCGGAAACTCCAACGCCACGATTGAAAAAAGCGCTCCTTGCACCCCCGGCCCGCCTTTCCATCTTCCGCGACCCTTTTCTCCCGACCCCGAAACCACCATGGAAAACGTCATCATCATCGGCACCGGCTGCGCCGGCTACACAGCAGCGATTTACACCGGACGCGCCAATTTGAAGCCCCTGATCCTCTCCGGCAACATGCCCGGCGGCCAGCTCACGACCACGACCGAAGTCGAAAACTTCCCCGGCTTCCCTAACGGCATCATGGGACCGGAATTGATGATGAACATGCAGACTCAGGCGGAGAAGTTCGGCGCGCGCATCGAGTACTCGCTCGTCAGCAGCGTGAAAAAGACTGCAGCAGGCCATTTTGAAGTGCATACCGAAGGCGGCACCGTTTATGAGGCTCAAAGCGTCATCGTCGCCACCGGTGCCTCGCCGAAACATCTCGGCCTGCCGAACGAAAAATCCCTCATCGGCCACGGTTTGACGAGCTGCGCCACCTGCGATGGCGCTTTCTACCGCAACGTGCCTGTCTGCGTCATCGGCGGCGGTGACTCGGCCTGCGAAGAGGCCGGCTTCCTCACCAAATTCGCCAGCACGGTTTATTTGATCCACCGCCGCGACGCCCTGCGCGCCTCGAAGATCATGGCCGACCGCGCTTTGGCAAATCCGAAGATCAAACCCGTCTGGAACAGCACCGTCTGCGAGTACCTCACCGATGAAAAAGGCGAGATGCGCGCCGTTATGCTCGAAAACCTCGTCACCGGTGAAAAGAGCGAGCTGGAGTTGAAGTGCGTCTTCGTCGCCATCGGCCATGTGCCAAACGGTGCCTTCCTCGGCGATCTCGTCGATACCGACGAAAACGGCTACATCCTGCAAACCCAGGGCACGCGCACGAAGACCGAAGGTTTGTTCGCCGCTGGCGACGTGGCCGACCATGTCTATCGCCAGGCCATCACCGCCGCAGGCCAGGGCTGCGCCGCCGCCTTGGAGGCGGAGCGCTACCTTGCGGACAAGGGCGTGCATTGATTGACGCTGGACAGATGCCCTGCGGCGCGGCATACATCGCGGCGAAAACGCGCCCCCTTTACCCCACGCATGAGTCAACAGGTCGTCCCCCAAGCCCTTCGCCTTCTTCTGCTCGCCACACTCGCCCTGCTGGCCTCCTGCCAGAGCGGAGGATCGCGTGGACAGACGCAGTATCTCGAAGCCTTCAATCCGGCCAGCATCCCGCATTCCTCCATGTACAACGCCGACCAGGTGTCCTACTGGGACGGTGATGGCGTTAGCGGCAGCCCGAGCATCACCATCGACCTGAGTGATCAGAAAGCCTACTTCTACAAAGGCGGCACGTTGGCGGGTGTCTCGGCGCTTTCCACCGGGGACGAAAAGCACCCGACGAAGACCGGCAGCTTCAAGGTGATCCAGAAAGATCAGTGGCATAAATCCAACCTCTACGGCGATTTCGTGGACAGCGCTGGAACGGTCGTGATGGCCAACATCGACGTCACCAAGGACAAGCCGCCGCCCGGCACACGCTTTGAAGGCTCCAAGATGCATCACTTCATGCGCTTCACCGGCGGCATCGGCATGCATGAGGGCTTCCTGCCCGGCTATCCTGCCTCCCACGGCTGCGTGCGCATGCCCGGCCACATGGCCGCCACGTTTTACCACAACGTCTCCACCGGCACGCCCGTCACGGTGCGCCCATGATCCCTCGCCTGCCTTCGCATGATTTCAGACACGGCCCTCGAGATCAGCCCCACGGATGTCAGCTATCTCCTTGGACGCCCGGGAGAGCGTGATTTCCGCCTCATCGACTGCCGTGAGGAGAGCGAGTGGCAGATCTGCCGCCTGCCAGACGCTCAGCTCGTGCCCTTGTCCCGCTTTGGCGAACTGGCCCAGCAGGTCTTCACCAACACCCAGGAGCATCTCATCATCTACTGCCACCATGGCATGCGCAGCCAGCGCGCCGCGCAATGGCTGCGCGAGTACGGTTTCAGCCGTGCGCAAAGCATGCGCGGCGGCATCGACGCCTGGGCCGATTTGGTCGATCCTGAGACGCCGCGTTATTGAAACGTCCGTTTGACGACCGTGCCGCTGGCGTGGAAGAACAGGTGCGGCTAGTTTTCATTCCCCCCTCAAACGCAGCATGGTTCGACTCCTCACCCAGCAAGGTCAGCTCATCGACTGGAACGACGAAAAGACGCAGCCGTTCCCGGACAATCTTGTCTTCCTCGATCTGCTGAATCCTGGCCGTGCCGAAGAGCTCGAAGCGGAAAAATGGCTCGAGTACCAGCTCCCCACGCGTGAGGAAATGCAGGAGATCGAGGAGTCCAGCCGGCTCTACATGGAAAAGGGCGCTCTTTACATGACCGCATGGCTTCCCGTGGGTCTCGACACGCCCGATCCCGACAGCACCGCCATCTCCTTCGTCATCGCGCCCGACTGCCTCACCACCGTGCGTTACGCGGACCCCATGGCCTTCCGTGTCCTCGTGGACCAGGCCAAGCGCCAGTGCAGCATGCCGCTGAGCAGCGACGCCGTCTTCCTCCTGCTGCTGGAATTGATCGTCGCCCGCATCGCCGACGCGCTCCAGGGCGTGGAAGGCGACATGAAGAAAATCTGCCGCGACATCTTCACCGTCGATCCACACAAGGCGCATGCCGCCGTGGAAAAAGACCTCAGCGATGTGGTGAAGCTGCTCGGCCGCCGCAGCGCCCTCGTGGCGAACCTGCGCGAAAGCCTGCTCAGCCTCAGCCGCATGCTGCAATACTTCCTCAACAACGCCGCCACCTGGATGCGCGGCGATCTCGCCAGCCAGTTCCGCAGCGTCATGCGCGACATCAAGAGCCTGGATGAATACACCGGTCAGCAGATGCAGGAGATGACCTTCCTGCTCGAGTCCACGCTTGGCCTCATCAACATCCAGCAGAACCAGATCATCAAAATCTTCACCGTCGCCAGCGTGCTCTTCATGCCGCCCACGCTCATCGCCAGCATCTATGGCATGAACGTCGGCCTGCCCTCCCAGAATCAGGGCTGGGCCTTCCTCTTCGTGATGTTCGTGATCGTCCTCTCCGCCATCGTGCCGATCTGGTTCTTCAAGCGCAAGCGGCTGCTGTAGCGGGGCGCACCACTGATTTTTCAACCACGGAATACACCGAATACACGGAAGTTCTGAACTGCTGCTCTGCTGGTTTCCGTGTGTTCCGTGTGTTCCGTGGTTAAAGTGATTGAACCAATGCCGTCATCGGGAAGTCCGCGCTGGGGGTGTGCTGCGTGGCCATGATCGTTTTCATCTTGGCGATGAGATCGGGATGCTCCGCCGCGACGTTCTTCGTCTCAGCGGGGTCGGTGGCGATGTTGTAGAGTTCCTCGCTGACAGGCGCGGCTTTGGCCTTTGCCTTGCCTTTGGCGGCGAGATTGCGGCGCACGAGCTTCCAATCGCCCATGCGGAGCACCTGCTGGCCGCCGTAGCCGTGGAACTCGCGATAGAGGAACTCACGCTCGGGTTGTTTCTCGCCCAGCAGCGTCGGCGCGAAGCTGATGCCGTCTGTTTTCGGTGTTTTATCCTTGGAGCCGATGAGTTCGGCGAGCGTCGGCATCCAATCTTCAAAGCCGGTGATGCGGTCGCTGGTGATGCCTGCCTTGATCTTGCCTTTCCAGCGCACGATGCCAGGAGAGCGGATGCCGCCCTCGTAGAGCGTGCCTTTGCCATCGCGGCGGCCTTCGCTGGAGTTGAAGAAGGCGCAGTCGGTGCCCGCGAGGCCCTGGTGAGTGCCGCTAACGGGGCCGTTGTCGCTGGCGAAGACGAAGATCGTGTCGTCATCGAGGCCGAGTTCGGCGATGAGCGCCATCATCCTGCCGATCTCGCGGTCCATGCGGGTGATCATCGCGGCGTAGGCGGCCTTCGGTTTGAAATGCGGCAGGTAGCCCTTGCCACCGGGATAGGGCGGGTCGTCGAACTTGCCGAGGTATTCCTGCAAGGAGTCGTCCGGCACCTGGAGCGCGACATGCGGCACGGTGGTGGGCCAGTAGAGGAAGAAGGGCTTGTCCTTGTTGTCGCGGGCAAATTTGAGCGCCTGCTCCGCGATGAGATCAGCGGAGTATTCGGTGCCTTGGAAGCGCTGGTAGCTCTCGGGCTTCGTCGGATCTTCGTCGGGCTTGAGTTTGTCGTTGGAGGTAAACGGCGGGTTCTTCAGCTCGATGGTCTGATCGTTGTCCCAAAGATAGGTGGGATAGAAGTTGTGCGCCACGCCCTGGCAGTTGTAGCCGAACCAACGGCCAAAGCCTTGCTTCAACGGTTCGCCGGTCGATCCAGGACCACCCAGCCCCCACTTGCCGAAACCGCCGGTGGTGTAGTTCATGACCTTAAAAACCTCAGCGAGCGTGATGGTGGCATCTGGAATCGGGAACTGGCCTTCGTGCTCCGGCTTGCCCATCTTGGGCAGGCCTTTGGCATTGTCAGCCTGGCGGTTGTCACGAATGAAGGTGTGGCCGGGATGCTGGCCGGTCATCAGCACGCTGCGGGAGGGGGCGCAGACGGCGTTGCCACAGTAATGCTGGGTCAAACGCATGCCCTCCGCCGCCATGCGGTCGAGATGCGGTGTCTTGATGATCTTCTGGCCGTAGCAGCCGAGGTCGCCAGGACCCAGGTCATCAGCGAGGATGAAGATGACGTTGGGCTGGCGGGCGGGCGCGACGAGCGTCAGAGCGAGAAGGAGAAACAGGTGCTTCATGGTCGGGTTGAAACGGCGGCGGGGGCGGTTTCTTGTTTCACATCATGCTTCGGCAGCGTGTCGAGCTTCCAGTTCAACCACAGCGTGAGCAGCAGCATCGTGGCGATGAGCAGGGCGATGAGATAGAAGCCGGGACGGGAGAGAAACTTCATGGGGATGGCCGAAAGAAACGAAAGAAGGCGAAAAAAGCCAGCGGCGGAGCGATTCAATCACACACAACTCTTCCATGAACTGGCCTCTGCTTCTCATTCCACTCCTGCTGGTCAGCCAACACGCCAGCGCACTCCCCGAAGCTGAAATCCAACGTTACATTGACGAGGCGATCAAGGCAGGAGGCGGCGAGGTGGTCATCCCGCCCGGTGTGCACATGATCGAACGTGGCCTGGTGCTTAAGGACGCAAAGAAGCTGCGCCTCATCGGCCTGGATGCGGAGGAAACGGTGCTAAAGCTGCCACCGGTGGCTTACGCTGTCGCTTCTGGCGTCTCCGAAGCAGGAGCGTTGAGCATCGCAGTCAAAACACAGCGCGGCTTCAAGCCCGGCATGCGGTTGAAGATCGAGGCGGATGGTGAGACGGACTCGTTCACGAAGAAACCCAGGCCCTATCATCTCGCCGTCGTGAAAACGGCGGAGAACGATGCGATCCAACTCGAAGCGCCGCTCAAATTCCCGGTTCCCGATGGCACCATGATCCGCCATGAGGACGCGCCGAACTTGATCGAGATTCGTGGAGCCAGCGAGGAGGTGCATCTCGATAAACTCACGCTGGATGGAGGGCGGGTGGAAAGCGATCCGCCAATCCGCGGTCATGCGCAGCTTTGCGCGATCTTTGCCGCCGGAGTCTATAGTTATGAAAAGGGGCCCACGGGACCGCAGGTGAAAAAGCTGCGCATCTCACGCTGCTTCATCCAGAACTGCCACGGACGCGGCATCGCGCTCTACTCGGTGGAAAGCGCTGAGATCGACGGTTGCACGATCCGCGACACCTCGGACGAGGCGATCGACTTTGACCACTTCACGGTGAAATCCATCGCCACGCACAACCACATCGCCCGCAGCCTGACTGGCGTGGAATTGAACGACGCGAAGGACTGCCTCGTGGCCGGGAACGACTTCCGCGAATGCGGCACGGGCATCAACCTGTGGCGCTGGTGCAAGCAGCCGGGCCTGAACGAGGGCAACATCATCGCGCAAAATGTGTTCGAGAGCACGAAGGGCAACGCCGTGCAGATCGCCACCGGCACGAAAGGCAACACCATCGTGCAGAACGAGATCACCGGCAGCGGCAAAAACGGCATCATCCTTTCCGGCGAAGGTCAGATCGTAAAGGCGAACCGCATCACCAGCAGCGGGATGAAGGCCATCGCGGTCAACGAGGGCAAGCACGACGTCGTCGAGTGATCAGATTCCGTACAGCGCCTTCACCAGCCCCTGCACGCGCTCGCCTGGCAAAGCGCCGACCTCCATTTGATTCATGACGTAGGCGAAACCGATGCCGTTCTCTGGATCGGCAAAGGCGAGACTGCCGCCCGCGCCAGGATGACCAAAGGCACGACGGCTGGGTCCGTAAAGCTGGCGCAGCTTGCCGCCGTCGGACTCGGGATCTTCGTTCAGCGGATCTTGCATCATTCCAGCGGAGAAGGCGATGGGCGTGAGCAAAACCGCGTCATTTTCCTGCGTGAGCGTCTGCTCAAGATGACGGACGACGGACTCCGGGATGATCTGCGCGTCGTTCCAGCGCCCGCCCTGGGCGAGCATGCTGTAGAATTGCGCCAGACCACGCGCGCTGCCGACACCACCCATGCTGGCGTAGCCACGCGCCCACATTTCGCTTTGATTGAAGTCGTTCACGGCGTTCAGGCCGAAGGGCGAGGTGAAGGTGCGCTGCGTGAGCGAGCCGGCGGTGTTGAAGGCCTTGATGAAGGGCTGGTCGCTGTTGGAAATGCTGATTTTACCGGGATAAACGGGAGAAACCCGGTCCCACTGCGCGCTAGGCAGTCCAATCCAAAAATCGAGCGCCATGGGGCTGCCGAAAACCTCGCGGAAGTATTCGCCAAGAGATTCGGTCTCGGCCAGACGGCGGACGACTTCATCGAGCAGGAAGCCAAAGGTGCGCGCGTGATAGCCCTGGCGCATGCCCGGCTCCCACAGCGGATGCTGGCGCTCCAGCGCCTCGACGACAGCCTCGTAATTGTAGATCGGCGTGCGCACATCCAGCGCACATAGACCGGCGGTGTGTGTGAGCAGATGAACGAAGGCGACGTTCGATTTGCCACCGCCGACGAACTCCGGCCACACTTCAGACACCGGACAATCCAGCGGGATGCCGGCTTCTTCGAGCGCGAGCAGGCAGCAGACAGCGGCCGGGCCTTTGGTGGCGGACCAGACGGGCACGAGCGTGTTTTCATCCCACACCCGCGTGCGGGCGCGGTCACAATGGCCGTGCGAAAGGCTCAGCACCTCGCGACCATGCTGCCAGATGGAGACAGAGGCCCCCATCTCCCAGCGTGTGCGGAAGCTTTCCTCAAACCAGGCCCGCACGGCCTGGAGATTCTCGGCACTGGCTGGCGCGCTCATGCGTGTTGGGCCTCCAAACGGACACGGAGGGCGTCGAGATCGCGGTCCTTCTTCGCATGCTGGCGCAGGTCGCCGTCCATCTCGAAAGCGCGCTCCAAATAAGAAAGCGATTGGTCGAAATGACCGAGGCGGGCGTGATAGCAGCCCATGTTGTAATAGAACACCGGCTTCGTGCGCAGAGAGGCGGGGCCACGCGAAAGCACATCGACGGCCTCGGTGGTCTTTCCCAGCTCATGCAGGCAAAAAGCCGCATGAATGTAGCCACCGGGCTCAGCCGGCTCCTGCTGGCAGAGCTTGGTGGCCAGCGCCAGCGCCCCGGCCCATTGCTGCCGCCCCATGAGGCAGAGCAGCATGATCTCAATGACATCCACACGTTCATGCATCGCCGCAGGCAGCGGAGACAGCTCTTCCCGGGCCTCCTCATAGAGACCCAGCTCCACATAACCCTGGGCGGCGATGATTTTGCGTTCGGCGTCGGTCATTTTCGATGCGATGCCAGGATGAGAACGCAAAGCGCGCCTAGGAACAAGGTTTTTCACGCCCCTCCGGCGGCGAAGTGGCAAAAAGCTCATGGTGCTTTAGCCACACGCAGCTTTTTGGCGATTTCCATCCGGCTGGTAATCTCCCAGCCACCCCAGGTGGCAATGTAACTGACCAAGGCACCGGCCGCCCCGAGGATGATGCCGCCCATCAGCATGACGGGCGCATGCTCCTTGAGCACGATCCAGGCATCCACCATCGAATCCGGCAGCTCACTGGGAAACGGCGTGGTCGGCACGGTGGTGTACAGCGCCAGAAACCATTTGCCGATGAGGTACTCCAGCCAGGCTATGAAAGGGATGGTGAACGGATTACTTAGCCAGCAGAGGGCGATGGCGACGGGGATGTTCACCCGAAAAATGGCAGACAGGATGGTGGCAGTGGGCATCTGGATGGGCAGCAGTTGCAACGTGATGAACATGCCTACCGCCATGCCGCCGGACAGTGTGTGCTGCGTGGGCCGCCAGACGCGTTTGTCGAGAAAATGCCGTGCGAACCAGCGCATGGCGGGCCTGTCCCGCAGTTTGCGCGGGTGTTTGAGAAAGCGGATGGTCTTGAAGACCGAACGCCGGAACCAGCCCTGGAACATCGCCCGCATTTCAGTGCCCCCCTCCGGTGGACGCCCAGGCGATCAACGCACCGCCGAGCGCGATGCGGTACCAGGCGAAGCCGTTGAATGTGTGGCTCTGCACGAAGCGGATGAGCCATTTCACCACGATGAAGGCCGAAAGGCCGGACACCAGCGTGCCGAGCGCCACCATCGCCCAGTCCTCATTCCCCGCCTCGCCATCCTTGATGGCAGAGAGGATTTTGAAGCCCCCGGCGGCCATCAGTGTGGGAATGCCGAGCAAAAACGAAAACTCGGTGGCCGCAGGCCGGGCGACGCCAAAGGCCATCGCCATCAGGATGCTGGCTCCTGAGCGGGAGGTGCCGGGAAACACCGCCGCGAGGAGCTGCGCCAGCGCCACCGCCACCACGACCGTCCAGGTGACGTCCGGCACGCCGGTCTTGCCTTTGTGCAGAAATTCCAGCACAAGGATGATCACGCCGCCGATCAACGTGGCCCAGGCCACAGGTGGAATCGTCTCCGGCAGCTCAATGTCGAGTTTCTTGATCGCCAGACCACCGACGGCAGTGATGAAGAACGACACGAGCAACTTGAGCAAATAATCACGCGTCCTGGCATCTCCAAGCGTCGTGGCGAGATGTTTCACTCGCTGCGTGAAGACCGCCAGCACCGCCAGCACCGCGCCGCTCTGAATCACCACATTGAAAAGATCGCTCTTATTTGGCAGCCACCCAAGATTTTGCGGGATGAGCAGATGCCCGGTGGAGGAGATGGGCAGGAATTCGGTGACACCTTCAATGATGCCGAGGAGGATGATCGCGAGCCAGTCTGGCATGGAAAAGGGGTGGTGGTGTGAAGCAGATTGAGAAAGTGGACTTTCAGGCTTGGCCGGGAGCTTTGCAAGCCCGTGAGCTTCACTCGCTGCAATCACTCTGGAAATTTCGCCTCAGCTCAGTCATCTCTTGCAGAGAGATTGTTTTCAAGCTGGCCTTTGCGACGAAGTTGGCTAACCTCAAGACCCTTTTCAGGCATGCCAGCCAGTGCCCCCAGCCCACTCCATCTTTTTATGTGCCGATACCGTCCGGCTTGGTGCGCCATGCTGTGGTTTTGCGCCGCCTGCCTGCTGCTGACAACCAACGTCACCGCCCAGTCAGGTTCCACCATCCGGGTTCGCCTGGCGGACGGCTTTGATTTTCCTGTGGGCAAGCCGGATGCCGAAGGCTTCTACAAATCCCGTGGTTACTGGCCCAACGGACACCTCGGTGAGGACTGGAATGGCAAAGGCGGCGGTGACAGCGACCTCGGCGCGCCGATTTACGCTGCCGCGCGCGGCGTGGTGATCTTCTCCCAAAACATCGGCGTCGGCTGGGGAAACTGCATCCTCGTTCGCCATGTTTACCGCGAGCAGGACGGCCGCATCGCGATGGTGGACTCCCTCTACGCCCATCTTCACGAACGCAAGGTGCGGCTGCATGATCTGGTCGAAAAAGGACAGCTCGTGGGCACCATGGGCGGCAACAACGGCATGTATTTTGTGCATTTGCACTTCGAGATGCGGAAAAATCTGCACATCGGCATGAACCGCAGTTCATTCGCCCGCGACTCATCGAACTATTACAGTCCCACGGCCTTCATCAACGCTCACCGCGCGCTTTCCTCCAGCGCCCAAAAATACGACGTGCCGGTCAACAACTTCGCCCCCTACGGCCGCTCCCTGGCAGATGTGGACAGTGGCGGCTCGCGCTCTGCTGGGGTTGCCGTGCCTGCTTTCAGCGCCAGTTCGGCTGTGGGCGGAGGCGACGCGGCCGCGAAACCGTCAGATGATTTCTGGTCCCGCCTGAAGAGCAAAATGCGTGGTGGCGAGGTCGTCCCCGCAAATGAGGATAAGCGCTAAGCCCCTGTGGCACAAGAATAGCCCTTGCTTCATCACCACCTGTGGTGGCATCTTTGCTGCTGTCTAAGGTCAGCCTACTCCCGGCCATGCAACTCCCTTACCGCCCTGTTTTCTCCCGCACTCGTTTTGGCGGCAGTCTTGTTCCCGTGCTCATTGTCGTCGCCGCACTCGTTTTGAGCACGGCGATCTTTTTCCTCTTTACCCGGAAGAAAATGGTGGCGCAAAAAGAGACTGAGGCGACCGCCGCCGTCGCTGCGGCTAAACCGGCAGCAGCAAAACAAGAACCTGCCAAGCCGGTCGCCACATCTGTTCCCAAAGCGCCCCCGCCCACCCCGCCGCCTGCGCCAGTGTCCTTCGGCTTCGCCCGTCCGCTGGATCTGGGCAAGCAGCTCGTCCGCAGCCTCGCCACCGGCGACTTCACCACCGCAGGCAAACTCGCTGCCGCCGCAGACGCCGCGCAGTCGGACAATGCCGCGATGCTTTTCAAGGAACTCGCAACCATGGGCTACAAGCCCGGGACCGAAAATCAGGTGGCGCTGCTCGGCTTGGTGGAGAATCGCACCCGCATCGCCATTCCCTTCACCAAACCCGGATCGAGCGAAACCCTCAGCATCCAGCTCGATCTTGAACGTGACGAGCGCATGGGGTGGAAGATCGCCAAGGCCATGCTGCCGAAGGAAATGAGCGCCGCCGTCGCCAGTCTGCCGCAGCCTTCGGCCACACCTGCCGCCACCAGTGCCACGCCGCCCGCGCCCGGCACGCTCGCTCCGATGAGGCAGCTTTTCGCTGTCGAGGAAAGCTCAGACGCGCTCGCCTTTGCCAGTGATTTCGTCAGCCACCTGCTGAAGCACGACTTCGCCGCCGCGCGCAAATTTGTGGATGAGACCAAGGTGCCCGTCGAGCGACTCGTCGGGCTCTGCATCGTGTTTGAAGAGGGCAAGTACTCGCTCAATGCCAGCAAGCCGCTCATCGTCACCATCGCCAACCCGGAGGTGTCCTGGGTCATCGCACAGGTGCAGTCCGAGGAGTTGCAGCAGACCACCGAGTTCGGCGTCGAGCTCAAACGTGCCGACACCGCCCAGCCATGGAAGGTGGCCGGGTTGAATCTCTCCGACATCCTCGGTTCCTTCGCCAAAAACGCCTCGAAACTCGGCGTGCCCTACACGCCCATCGTGAAGAACCCGAAAGGCGGCGAATCCCTGGCCCTCTACTTTGAATATGACCGCGCCGAGCTGCACCCCCGCGCCCAGAAGCAAATCGAGGTCATTGCCGCATTGATGAAGGCCGACCCGTCGAAAAAACTGCGGATCGCCGGTCACACGGACGAAAAAGGCGCGGATTACTACAACATCAATCTCTCTCGCAACCGCGCTGAAACCGTGAAGCAGCAGCTCGTCGCTCTCGGCGTGCCTGCCGCGCAGGTGGAAACCGAAGGCATGGGCAAGGCACAGCCGCTCAGCCCGAACAAAAAATCCGACGGCACCGACGACCCCGAAGGCCGCAGCCGCAATCGCCGCGCCGAGATCTACCTCGATTTCTGATTCTTCAGCGTGTCTTGCGCCGTTGTCGCGTCCGCCTAATCTGGCGCACGCATGAAGAAAAAAGCCCCGCCAGCGCCCACACCTCCTCCGTCCTCGTGGAAAGCGGGAGTCATCATGGCGGTGTGCGGTCTGGGATTCCTCACTATACTGGGCTGGGTGCTGCGACCGCAGAAAAAGTTCACACCGCTGCCAGTTTCGATGCCTATTTCTCTCGCCAAGGCCGAGCCGTTCGTCATGCCGGATGAAAAGGCGGCCTTTGCACAGTACGCAGGCTCGGAGAGCTGCAAGGAATGTCACGCGGATCAATTCACCAAGTGGCTCGGTTCGCACCACGGCCTCGCCGAGCGCAAACCGGACGCCAAACTCGACGATCCCGCGTTTGTGCCGACTCGCAGCTTTAAGCACGGCTCGCAGACCACCGAGACACGCAAGACAGGCAGCGACTACGAGCTCATCGCCCTTGGTTTTGGCGACAAGATCACGCCTTATCGAGTCGAACGTGTGATCGGCCACGATCCGCTGCGTCAGTTCCTTGTCGATGGTGGCAACGGACGTCTGCAGGCCATGGAAGCCTGCCTTGATCCCAACAAGAACGAGTGGTTCAATGTCTACGGCAACGAGGACCGCAAACCGGGTGAATGGGGCCACTGGACCGGCCGCGGCATGGTGTGGAACCAGATGTGCGCCACCTGCCACAACACCCGCCTGCGCAAAAACTACGACGCCAGCACCGACAGCTACAAGACCACCATGGCTGAGATGTCCGTGAGCTGCGAGTCCTGCCATGGCCCGATGAAGCCGCACAACGAGTGGCAGCGCACCAACCGTGGAATCAAAGGCGATCCCACAATCGTGAAATGGTCACGCGACCAGCACATCGAGAACTGCGCGGGCTGCCATGCACGACGCGGCGAGATCACTGGCGACTTCGTGCCCGGCGAGTCCTTCTGGGACCACTACCACCTCACCATCACTGACCAGAGCGACACATTTTACCCTGACGGCCAGATTCGGGACGAAAACTACGAGTTCAGCAGCTTCTTCAGCAGCCGCATGCACCACGCCGGCGTGCGCTGCATGGACTGCCACGACATGCACAGCATGAAAACGATCCTGCCCGGCAACCAGCTCTGCATGCGCTGCCACACGCCCGGCGGCTTTCCCAACGCTCCGGTCATCATGCCCGAGGCGCACAGCTTTCATCAAACGGCCAGCACCGGCAACCAATGCATCAACTGTCACATGCCGCAGACCGTGTACATGCAGCGCCACCCGCGCCACGATCACGGTTTCACCATTCCCGACCCGCTGCTCACGAAGCAGTTCAACGTGCCGAACGCCTGCAACAAGTGCCACACGGACAAAACCACCGACTGGGCGCTGGAAGCCACGCAGAAGTGGTGGGGACCGAAAATGGATCGCAAAACCCGCACACGCGCCACACTCATCGCCAAAGCACGCCAGGGCGATGCCGAGGCGCGCGAGGGTCTCGTGGCATTGCTCGGCAGCGATGAAATCCCCCACTGGAAAGCCAGCGCCACGCTGCTGCTCGACCGCTGGATCAACGAACCCGCCGTGCAAACGGCCGTCAGCGCCCAGTTGCAGCACGCGCATCCCATCGTGCGTCAAAGCGCCATCCGCACGCTGGAGCCGCTGCTGCAAAACGGCTCCATTCGCAGCACCATCGAGCCTTTGCTCGATGATCCGGTGCGTGGCGTGCGAGTGTCCGCCGCCTGGGCCTTGCGCGAGTCATTGAACCTCGATTCCGCCGCCGGCAAAGACCTCCAACACATGCTGAACTGGAACGCCGACCAGCCCAGCGGCCAGATGCAGCTCGCGCAGTTCGATTTTGCCCGTCGCAACACGATCTCGGCCATCCAGCACATGGAAACCGCCATCCGCTGGGATCCCAATTCCCCGCCCTTCCATCACGATCTGGCGATGATTTACAGTACCACGGGCCAGACCAAGCTCGCCATCGCCAAACTTCGCGATGCCATCAAGCTCGCGCCCAACCATGCCGAGTATCACTACGAACTCGGCCTCGCCTTGAGTGAAACCGGCGAGATGCCTTCAGTCATCGCATCACTGCAAGAAGCCGTGCGCCTCAATCCAACCTTTGCCCGAGCCTGGTACAATCTCGGCCTCGCCAAAAACGGCCAGGGAGACATCCCCGGCGCCATTGAGGCGCTCCAACGCGGCGAACTCGCCGATCCCCGCGACTCCGGCATCCCCTACGCCCGCGCCACGATCCTCGCACAACAAGGCCGCAAACAAGAGGCCATCAACGCGCTCAACGCGGCCCTGCGCATCGCTCCTGGTCATGGCGAGGCGCTGCAATTGAAGGCGATGCTGTCGCGACCTTGACGAAGGGACGAATTGAAGAATTGTTTCCCATGCCCCGCAAAATCCGGCAGCTCATCACAGACCTTGAACAAGCGGGCTTCGCTCTTGTTCAGGGCGGCAAGGGTTCCCATCGAAAATTCCAGCACCCAAGGCTCAAAGGCTCAGTTCTGCTGAGCGGCAAGGACGGACAAGACGCCCAGCACTACCAGGAAAAACAAATACGCAACGCGATCAACGACGCATCCCGATGAAACTGGAAGACAAGTACCTCAAATTTGTGCAGTGGAGCGATGAAGACGCCGCCTACATCGGCTGGTGCCCTGATTTGTTCCCCTGGGGAGGCGTGTGCCACGGCGACTCCGAATCCCAGACTTACGAGCAGCTTTGCGGCCTGGTGCGCGAGGAAGTCGAAAGCCTGCATACCGCTGGCAAGACACTTCCCCAGGCAATCACACGGCCTATGAAAGAAGTGTTGGCCGCGTAGCAGCAGCGGCTGCTCACCCGCCCTTCTTCCACTCCTCGCCTTCTTCGTCGTCATCATCGCCGAAGCCGTCGTCGTACTCCTCGTTTTCTTCAGCACCACTGATGCCAGCGATGGCGTTGATGTCCTCGTCGCTCAATTCCTCGATTTCGTCATCATCGTCGCCTTCCTCCTTGGCGGCGGTTTCTGAAGCCTGCTGAGCCTCAAGCCCCTTTTTCTCGATCTGAGCCAGCGTGTCGCTCACGTCCTCGACCGCATCCCAGACGGACTGCGCCACAAAAATCGGCGCGCTTTGCTGAACGGCCATCGCGATGCTGTCACTGGGCCGGGCATCCAGCTCGATCATTTTGCGGGTGGTGTGCAGCTCGTTCTCGGCAGAGATGATCAGCCGCGCATGGAAGACGCTGCCGTTGATGTTGTTGATGATGACGCGCTCCACCTTCGCGCCGAAGGCCATGAGCAGATGGCCCACGAGGTCGTGCGTCAGCGGACGCTCCTTGGACACCCCGCGCATGAACATCGAGATCGCCGTGCCGACCGATTCATCAATGTAGATCACGAAGACTTTCGACTCATTGCCCAGGAACACAGCAAAGCTGCCTTCCAGCGGCAGAACCGCGCGCACCTGCACCTCGACGACATCTTTGTTCATGATAAGCACAGACTAAATCCGCTCCCGGGCCGCTGGCAAGACTCGCGCTGTGATTTTATGCGCCAACCGGCGTTCCGCCCAGCCCCAGCGCCAGATAGCGTCGCGAGATCTCCACATACTTCAGCGCCAGTCTCGCGTTTGCAGCCTGCTCCTCGGGCGAAAGCGCCCGCACCACCCTTGCGGGTGATCCAACCACGAGCGTTCCCTCGGGAACCACCATGTTTTTTGTCACCAGCGCCCCGGCGGCGATGATGCTGCGCGCGCCAATCTGCGCACCATCGAGGATTATCGCGCCCATGCCTACGAGCACCTCGTCGCCCACAGTGCAGGCATGCACCACGGCACGATGGCCCACGACCACGCGCTCGCCCAGGATGCAGGCGTGATCGTCGCTCACATGCAGCACGCTGCCGTCCTGCACATTGCTTTGCGCACCTACGACAATACGATTGATGTCGCCCCGCAGCACCACGCCATACCAGACGCTCGATCCGGCATGCAACTCCACCGCGCCAAGCACCACGGCTCCGGGCGCGATGAAAACATCGTCCGCGACGAACGGCTTCGACTCCGGGAGCAAGAACTTTTTCAGTGTTTCCATGTCTGTGGTTGGGATTTTTATGTTTGAGAATCAAAACAGGCAGCGCCATAAAAACAAGCCACACCGCAGTTTCATTTTTGGCGCGGGCCGCAATCAAACCAACGACGAATCAACTCAATCTCATGAACAAAGCTCAACTCATCGAAGCCGTGCAGAAAAACCTCGGCGGTGAAACCTCCAAGCGCGCCGCCTCCGACGCGCTCGACGCCGTGCTCGACGCCATCGCCAAAGGCGTGAAGAAGGGACCCGTCCAGCTCATCGGCTTCGGCACCTTCAAGCCCGTCACCCGCAAGGCCCGCACCGGACGCAACCCAAAGACCGGAGCCGCCATGAAGATCAAGGCCTCGAAGACCGTGCGCTTCGTCACCTCCGCCGCCCTCAAGAAGTCGCTGTAATACAGCGACTGCTCCTTTCACCCGCGCTTCGTCCCACGGAGCGCGGGTTTTTTATGCCTCAATCCTTCAACTCCTGCTCCATCCGCTCGCTCAACCACTGCTTGATCATGCTTTGGTAATTCAGGTAGCGGCGGCGGGCCACGCGCTTGATACGGCTGAGCATGCGCGGGTCAAAGCGCAGCGTGATCGTGGTGGACTCACGCACATCGGCGCGATGAATCGACGCCTGCATCAGCCGTGGTTCGAGCTGATGCGCCGACCAAAATTTTCCTTCCACCTCCTCGGAATCAAAGGCAGGCACGTCCTTCCAGGCGCGGATCGGTTTCAAGTCGGGTGATGCGGTGTCCATGGTCGTGATGGGTGAATTCAAATGTCCTCCGCCTTCTTGCGCTCGAAGAAATCATGCTCTCCTGGGGTCATCAGCCGCGCGAAGACCACACGGTAGCGCTTCCCGTCCGTCCAGAACACACTAAACACCGGCTTCCCCTGGAGCGACTTGCCTAGGTTGTAGTAGCGGGCCTCGGCGTCGTCGTGCTGGCCGTCGGGCAGCAGCTTGATCGAGAACGGGTCCTCAAACGACTCCTCGATGTCCTTCGGCGGAAGTTGTGAGAGGTCAAAAGCAGCGCCGATCCAGTCGAAGTCCATGAGGTGGGTTGGGAGGAGGTTTATTTCCGGTATTCGATCAGTTCTATCTCATAACCCTCAGGGGCGTCAATGAATGCAAAAACGCCGCTCGAACTCGGCGTCGGTCCATCAGAGAGCGGATAGCCAAGGGAAGCGGCATGTTTCGCAAACTCCTCGATGCTCTCCACCTCAAAGGCCAGATGCGTCAGGTCGCTGCAAAACGTCACCGGCCCGCTGGCGGGGTAGCTGCAAATCTCAATGAGTTCGTCGCTGTTGGGCGTCTGGAGGAATACCAGTTCAGAACCACGCGGCGACTTGTGGCGGCGGATTTCCTTCAGGCCAAGCACCTGAGTGTAAAAATGGATCGTCTTTTCGAGATCATTCACCCGGTAGCGGGTGTGGAGGAGTTTTTTGACCATGACACGGATTTAATGCCACAGTCTGCCAGACGTGGCAAACGATCCTCCATGAGGCGGAAAGCTTGATTCATCGAGTCGCGTCTCCTAAAACTTCACTCATGATTTCCATCGACCTCACCGGCAAAGTTGCCCTCATCACCGGCGCGTCCCAGGGCATCGGCTCCCAAGTCGCCCGAACGTTTCACCGTGCCGGTGCCACCGTCGTGCTCAACCACCTCGGCACGCCCGGCACCACAGTGGATGCTCAAACACTCGCCGATGAGCTGAATCTTCTGCGCACCGACAGCGCCAGCATCATCGCCGCCGATGTAGCGCAGCCCGAGCAAGTCCAAACCATGGTGGGAGAGATCCAGGCACGCCATGGCGGCCTCGATTACCTCGTCAACAACGCCGCCATCATCAAGGACCGCACCATCGCCAAGATGGGACTCGAAGAATGGGACGCCGTCATCGACGTGAACCTCTCCGGCGTCTTCTACTGCTGCAAATACGCCCTCGAAATCATGCGCGATCACGGCGCCATTGTCAGCTTTGGCAGCATCGCCGCCATTCAGGGTTTCTTCGGGCAGGCCAACTACGCCGCCGCCAAATCCGGCGTGCAGGCCATGATGCGCGTCCTCAGCCGCGAAGCCGCCCGCAAGCAAATCCGCGCCAACGCCATCGCCCCCGGCGTCATCGACACCGCCATGGCCGCCACCATTCCCGAGAACGTCCGCGCCGAGATGCTCAAGAACGTCCCGCTCAACCGCTTCGGCACCACTGAGGAAGTCGCCAATGTCGTGCTGTTTCTGTGCTCGCCACTGGCGAGTTATGTGACGGGGCAAACCATCGAAATCAACGGCGGCTGGAGAGGCTAAAATATGTTCAATATGTTCAAGCCATTCACCCGCCCCCGATCCGAAGTCATTTGGCTTCTGGAAACCGTCCTCCATGGAAAGATGGATTGCAGAGCATGGGACACCTTCATCTCGATTCCGATCAAGGGTGATCCCGAGATGGAGGCTATTCGGCAGGCCTGTGAGGATTTGGCTCAAGAGGAGATTATTGAAAACGACGGAACCCTTCATCACAAACCGAATGCCCGAATAAAACTCGAAGGAGTTCTCTCCGCCCTCACATGCAGCGTATAGATGGAAATCCTTTCCATGGCGCGGCTATTCTTTCGCTCGGCCGCGTGTTTTCCAAGCACTCACTCGTTTTAGCATGAGAGCTGCGGCGCACATTCTTTCTGCAGACGAAGCCGTCGCCGCCATTCCGAGCGGTGCCACGGTGGCTGTGAGTGGTTTCGTCGGCGCAGGGCATCCTGAAATGCTCACCGCGGCTTTGGAACGTCGTTTCCTCCAAACCAGCACACCGACTGATCTCACGCTCTACTACTGCGCCGGTCAGGGAGATCGTGAAGGGCGTGGTTTGAATCACCTCGCGCATCGCGGCATGCTCAAACGCATCGTCGGCGGGCATTGGAACCTCGCGCCGAAGCTCGGTGCGCTCGCCTTGGCGAATGAAGTCGAGGCTTACAACCTGCCGCAGGGCGTGTTGAGCGTTCTAACCCGCGAAATCGCCGCCAAGCGCCCCGGTTTGATCACCAAGGTCGGCTTGAACACCTTCATCGACCCGATTCACGGCGGCGGCATGCTTAACGCACGCACCACCGAACCGCTCGTCGAGCGCATTGAGCTCGATGGCGAAACGTGGCTGCGCTACAAGCCGATGCCGATCCATGTGGCGCTCATTCGCGCGACGTATGCCGACGCACGCGGCAATCTGAGCATGGAATGCGAAGGTTTGATCAGCGAGGTGCTACCCATGGCACAAGCCGCAAAGAATCATGGCGGCATCGTTATCGCGCAGGTCGAGAGCGTCGTGGATCAACTGCCTGATCCGAAGGCCGTGCGTGTGCCCGGCCTTCTCGTCGATTACATCGTCACTTCCGCCGGCGTGCAGCACGACCAAACCTTTGGAGAAGTCTTCAACGAGGACTTCGTCGTCACTGGCGATGGCAACTTCGAGCTGCCCGGCATGCCCGAGTCCGAGCGCAAACGCATCGGCACACGAGCGGTGCGCGAAATCCGTGAAGGCGACATCGTGAACCTCGGCATCGGTTTGCCCGAAGCGGTGGCGATGGTCGCCGCGGAAACCGGACGCTTGCAGGAGTTTACGCTCACGGTCGAAAGCGGCCCCACTGGCGGCGTGCCGGCATCAGGACTCAGCTTCGGTTGCAGCCACTTCCCCGAAGCCGTCATCGACCAACCCTCACAGTTCGACTTCTACGACGGCGGCGGACTCGACATCGCCGTGCTCGGAGCGGTCGAAATCGATGCCGAGGGCAGCGTGAACGTCGCTAGTTTTGCTGATCGCTTCGCTGGCGTCGGGGGTTTCATGAACATCGCGCAAAGCGCCCGCCGTCTAGTCTTCTGCTGCACTTTCCAGGCGAAAGGAAACGCCAAGTTCGTGCGCCAACTCCAGCACGTCTGCTTCCACGGACCGTCAGCCCTCGCCCGCAACCAGCAGGTGCTCTACGTCACCGAACGCGCCGTGTTTGAGCTCACGCCGCACGGCCTGCGACTCATCGAAATCGCCGCCGGGCTCGATTTGCAGCGCGACGTGCTCGATCTCATGCAATTCGCCCCGCAACTCGCCGAAACCATCCTCACCATCCCATGAAGCCTGTTTACCTCATCGAAGCCAAACGCACGCCCATCGGCCGATTCGGCGGCGGATTAAAAGCGCTCACCGCCGCTGAACTCGGCCATGTGCTCGGCGAAGCGATGCTACCGCAAGAATTGCGCGTTCACATCCAGCAGGTCATCCTGGGTCAGGTGTTGCAAGCCGGCGCGGGTATGAATGTCGCGCGTCAAATCGGCCTCAAGCTCGGTCTGCCTCAAGAAGTGCCCGCCTTCACCGTGAACATGGCCTGCGGCTCGTCATTGAAGGCTGTCGCGCTCGCCGCCGATGCCATCCGCAGTGGCGAAAACGATCTCGTCCTCGCCGGTGGCGTCGAAATGATGAGCCGGGCCCCGCATTACGCGATGGACCTGCGCTGGGGCAAAAAGCTCGGCGATTCGTCGATGCAAGACGCGATGTTCGTCGATGGCCTCACCGATCCCCTGCTCAAAATCGGCATGGGTGAAACTGCCGAACGCATCGCCGACAAACACGGCATCACTCGTGCCGAACAGGACGCCTTCGCTGCCCTTAGCCAAAGCCGCGTTGCCGCCAGTCGTGCCGCCTTGAGCCGTGAAATCATCCCAGCGGGCGATTTGACCGAAGACGAGCATCCCCGGGCCGACGCCACGCTCGAATCCCTCGCCAAACTCAAGCCCGCCTTCCGCAAAGACGGCACTGTCACCGCCGGAAACGCCTCCGGCATCAATGATGGCGCTGCTTTGGCCCTGCTCGCCAGCGAGGAGGCCGTTTCGCGTCATGGATTAAAACCGAAAGCCCGCATCATCGCCAGCGCCGCCGTCGGCTGCGATCCCGCCTTGATGGGCCTCGGCCCTGTGGGCGCGATTCGCAAAGTCTGTGACCAGACCGGCTGGAGCCTCGATCAGGTCGATTCCATCGAAATTAATGAGGCCTTTGCCGTGCAAACGCTCGGCTGCGTCAGGGAACTCGGCCTCGACACGGCCAAGGTGAACCCACGCGGCGGAGCCGTCGCCCTCGGCCATCCGATTGGAGCCAGCGGTGCCCGCGTTTTGGTCACGCTATTGCATCACCTCGAAGATAACGGCCTGCGTCGCGGCATCGCCAGCCTCTGCATCGGCGGCGGCATGGGCATCGCGATGGCGGTGGAGCGGATTGCCTAGGCAGCCGGGCAAAAACTTCCCTTTGCCATCCGGGAGGAGTGAGGCTAAGCCTTGCGCCGTTCATGGGAAACCCAACCAACAGCTTTCAGATCATCCGAATTATCAGCGGACTCCTCTGCGCGTGACGCGGCCGGGGCAGTCCGTTTGATGTTTTGATCTGGCAAGCGTGCCCACTGGACAACCAGCACGCCCCACGCGTCCGCTCTCCCCCCTTCTGGCTTGTCCTGTTTCCATCTGATTATTTTTACCATGACCCCAGTGACCATCTATGACACCACCCTGCGTGACGGCACGCAAGGCACCGGCATCTCCTTCAGCACGCTCGACAAGATCCGCGTGGCTGAAAAGCTCGACGACTTCGGCGTCCACTACATCGAGGGCGGCTGGCCCGGCTCCAACCCCAAGGACGCGGCTTTCTTTGAAGAAGCCGCCAAACGCACCTGGAAAACCGCGAAGATCACCGCCTTCGGCATGACCCGCCGTGGCAAGATGAAGGTGGAGGACGATCCGCAGGTCAAAATGCTGCTCGATGCGAAGACGCCCGCCGTCACCGTCGTGGGCAAGACCTGGGCGCTGCACGTCACCGAGGTCTTCCAGGTCACCTTGGAGGAAAACCTGGCGATGATCGCCGACACCGTGGCCTATTTGAAACAACATGGCCGCGAGGTGCTCTACGATGCCGAGCATTTCTTCGACAGCTTCAAGGAAGACCCTGAGTACTCGCTCAAAACGGTCAAAGCCGCACAGGATGCCGGTGCGGATCTGATCGTGCTATGTGAGACGAACGGCGGCGCGTTGCCCGAGTTCGTTGAAGAGACAACTCGCAAGGTCATCGCCCATCTCGGTCGTCCAGTCGGCATCCACACCCACAATGACGGCGGCGTTGGCGTGGCCAATGCTCTGGCTGCCGTGCGCGCCGGAGCCAATCAGGTGCAGGGAACGATCAACGGCTACGGCGAACGCGTGGGGAACTGCAACCTCACGACCATCATGCCCGCGCTCCAGATCAAGATGGGCATCCAGCTCGGTCTCGATCTCACACGCTTGCGCGAGCTGGCGCAGTTCGTGAACGAGCTCGCCAACGTGCCGCACGACATCCGTGCGCCCTATGTCGGCCTCGCCGCGTTCACGCACAAAGGCGGCCTGCATGTGCATGCGGTGCAGAAACTCGCCCGCACCTACGAGCACGTCGATCCCGCGCTCGTCGGCAATCAGCGCATCATCAGCATCTCGGACATGTCCGGCCAGTCGAACGTGCTGGTAAAGGCCGAAGGCATGGGCTTCAAGTTTGCCAAGGGAGCGCCGGAAGTGCAGGCCATCCTTTCCGAGGTGAAGCGCCTCGAAAGCGAGGGCTGCGAGTTTGAGGCCGCCGAGGCTTCGTTTGAAATGCTCATCCGCAAGCAGATCGGCCAGCACAAGCCGGTCTTCAATCTCATCGAATACCACTCCACGCACCGTTTCCACGGCGGCGAGCACGGCTTTGAGACCTGCGAGGCCACGGTGAAGATCGAAATCAACGGCGAGCGTGTTTACACCGCCGACGAAGGCGACGGACCGGTGAACGCGCTCGACAACGCGCTGCGCAAAGCCCTCCTGCCCTTCTTCCCGGCCTTGAAAAACATGCGCCTGGCCGATTACAAGGTGCGCATCATCGACGGTGGCAGCGGCACGGCGGCAAAAACCCGCGTGCTCATCACCAGCACCGATGGCAATGCCACCTGGAGCACCGTCGGTGTGAGTTGCAACATCATCGACGCAAGCTGGAGAGCCCTCGTGGATGGCATCGAGTATTTCCTGTCCCGCAAGGCGGCTTAAACTGACTTCAAACCTGCTGCTTCCAGAACTGAAATCAAATCTGGCGGCAGCGGCGCTTTCACACTCAGCATCTGGCCAGAGGCCGGATGTTTGAGGCGCAGCTCGTGCGCTTGCAGAAACAAACGGCGCGCACCAATGCTCTGGCGCAGTTTGCGGTTCAGATCGAAGGAGCCATACACGTCATCACCGACGAGCGGCAGCCGTCGTGAGGCAGCCTGGACGCGAATTTGATGCGTTTTGCCTGTGATCAGCTCGATCTCGATGAGCGAGAGGCGCTGTGCCGCCGAATACTCAATCAAACGAAAACGCGCCTCCGCGTTCGGTCGCGGACCATGCCGCACGGTGGTGCGCACCTGATGGCGTTCGTGCGCCGTGATGAGGTGATCCAGCCAGGCGCCTTCGGGTTTCAAACCACCACCGGCACAAAGCGCGAGATAAGTTTTTCGCACCGTCTCCGCTTCAAACGCCTCCCGGCATGCGGCGGCGGTTTTTTCGTCCTTCGCGGCCAGCAGCACGCCGGACGTGTCCTGATCGAGGCGATGGATGAGCCAGACTTTTCCGGCAGGGCTGCTGAAACAACGGCTGTTCGCGTCGTAACGTCCCTCAAAAGCCGCGGGCTGCGGTTTGGCGGTCTTCGGGTTCGGATGTGAGAGCACTCCGTGCGGTTTGTTCACCACGAGAAGGAAACGATCCTCGTGCAAGATCTCGCAGCGTGTCATGACGGGATTGGAATTCATCTCGGCTGATATTTTTCCACGAGATAGTCTTCAAGGGCAGCGCTCCAATGGCGAATCTCGATGCCGAGGAGGTTTTGCAGCCGCTGATTGCTCATCACCGTGCTCAAAGGCCGTCGGGCCTTGAACTGCGTGAGTTCGGCAAGCTTAATGGGAGACACTCTCGTTGTTTTGACTGGCAGACCAAGCCGTTCGGCGATCTCAAGCGTCACCTCGCTCCAGGAATGCCATGAGGCCGCGCCTGAGTTGCACATATGCAGCACCCCGTTTGCCTTGGGGTGATGGTGGATGATGCGCTCAATCCAGTCGGAGATGTCCGCTGTGCTCGTGGGGATGGACATTTTGTCTGCCACGGCGGTGAGATCGTCGGTTTGCTGCGCACGGGCGATGATGTGATCGGGATGGCTCGGCTTGTCCGGGCCGAACAGCCAGGAAACACGGGCCACCAGAGCGCTCGGACATGTCTTCAAGATCACCAACTCCCCCTCTCTCTTTGCACGACCATAAACATTGATCGGCGATGTGGCATCATCCTCCAGCAAAACGGCAGAGGACTCACCGCTAAACACATGATCGGTGCTGAAGTGAATCAGCCGTGCGCCACGTTCATGACAGCACTGCGCGAGCACTTGCGGGCCGGTCACGTTGGCGAGATGTGCTTTCTCTGGCTGTGATTCACACACGTCCGGGCTGGTCATCCCCGCAGGATTGAGAAGCACGTCAAACTCGCAGCGAGCCAGGTTGTCAGCGATGGCTTCAGGCTGCTCGAAGTCGAGGTCGGCACGCGTCCAGGCTGTGACTTCGTGCTTGGGTACCAGTTTGCGGACCAGAGCACGCCCCAGCCCGCCGTTGGAGCCGAGGATGAGGATGCGTGGGACTGGCATGCCGCATGCTGCCTGCGGCTCCCGCGCTTGCAAAGGCAAAAGCCATGTCCATGATGCAGGCACGGAATTTGGGATGAGTGATCAGCAGTCCAGGATTGTGATTGTCGGTGCCGGCCTCGCGGGGCTGGCGTGCGCTCGTGTCCTGGCCGCGGGAGGCAGAGAGTTCACGATATTGGAAGCCTCCAACGCCGTCGGCGGACGCGTGCGCACCGATGTGGTCGATGGCTTTCTGCTGGACCGCGGCTTCCAGGTCTTTTTGCCGGCCTATCCCGAGGCAAGGCGCGTGCTGGACTACGACGAACTCGACCTGCGCCCGATTTACCGGGGCGCGGATGTGTTTGTGAAGAACCGCTTTCATCGCATGGCCGATCCGCTGGCTCATCCGCTGACGGCGATGAAGAATTTCCGCGATGAGATCGTGACCCTGCGAGACAAATGGACCACGCTGCTGTTTCGCAAGGAGGTCTTCGGCCTGCGCGAGCCGCCGCGTGATCTGGGCGACACCGAAAGTGAAGACTACCTGCGCGATTTTGGCTTCTCGGAGAGCATGATCGACCGCTTTTTCCGCCCCTTCTTCGGCGGCATCTTTTTGGAGAAAGACCTCCGCACCAGCGCAGCGATGCTGCATTTTTTGTTCGCCATGTTTGACCGTGGCGGCAGCGCCCTGCCCGCGCACGGCATGCAGTCGATCCCCAACCAGCTCGCCGTGGCCCTGCCTCCGGGCAGCCTGCGGCTGAACGCGCCTGTGTCAGCCGTCCGCGCCGGTGAGGTCACGCTGGACAGCGGCGAGGTGCTGCACGCGGACCACGTCATCATCGCCGTGAGCGAGGAGGTGGCGCATCGGCTGCTGCCGCAAACAGGCGCGCCTGCCCCGCTGCCAAGCCGTTCGACGACGAGTCTTTACTTCGCCACCGATGACCTGCCACCGGGTGATCCCATCCTGCACCTCGACGGTGATGGACGCGGCCCGGTTAACAGCGTCACGTTTCTCTCGCGAATTTCCCCGCACTACGCGCCGCCGGGGCAGCATCTCATCTCGGCTGCCATCATCGGATCACCCTCCAGCACGGAGCTGGAGCAAGTCGTGCGGGAGCAGATGAGGCGCTGGTTTGGCGACAAAGTCGTCTCAAAGTGGCGGCATCTGCGCACCTACCAGATCCGCCATGCGCAGCCGGAAGCGCGACAATTGAAGCTCGGGGGGGGACCACTCACTGCCGTGATCGAGCGGGGATTGTACCGCTGCGGAGACTGGTGCGAGGATGTCTCCATCAACGGAGCATTGATCAGCGGCCGTCGAGCGGGAGAGGCGGTAATGAGAGCGTTGGGAGAGCCGATCCCGGACTGACAAGCGCCGGACTGCCTTCCGTGGGCAAATCGAACGGATTGATGGTGGGCGCGACGTTATTCAGGCTGATCTCGACCTTGGTAGGACCGTATTTTGCCTGGTTTTTCTCCGCGTAGTCACGCAGCCCCTTGGCCACCCCCTCGGCATCGGCACGGTTCTTCAATTCACGGATGATGATGGTGGTGAGACCGGGCCCGGCCTTCACTTCGATTTTGCGAGCAGGCACGCCCATGTCGGAATGGATGAGCTTTTCCCACGCGCTGGCACGCTGGAGGTCGGGGACGAGCACGAGGCCCGCCTTGTGCAGGCGCTCCTCCTCCTTCGAATCACGCGCCGAACCTGATTTGTCGGGTCCGCCCTGACAAGCGGCGATGAGAACGATGAGAAAAAGAAAAAAACGCGGGATCACAGTTTGAGGAAGGCTTTTTGCCGATACAGCCAGAAACACACAAGCCAAAGGACAAACAAAACGCCGCTACGCTCAATCACCGGCTCCCAGCCGGGGACAAAAGCAGAAGCGGGCAGATGCTTGTGCAAATGGTCGCGAATCCATCCACCGCACAAGCTGTGCAGCAGGTAGATCGCGATGCTGTTCATGCCGACGACGGCCAGCGGCCACACTAACCGCCGCATGCCCACGATCTCCACGAGCCAGTAAAAGATCGAGAGCAGGATGAGCACCCAGCCGCCGCTGAGAATAGCCCAGGACGGCGACCAGATGCGTTTCACCGCCGGGAGCACGGTGATGTCCAGAATCGTGCCGACCAGCAGCAGCACCACGCCCGCGATGATCAGTGTGGCGCACTTGCGCTTTTCCGTTTTCAGGCTGCGCATGAGGAAATCGCCTGTGACAGCGCCGCCCAGCATGGTGGCGAGTGCGGGGATGAAGTTCAGCGTCTGATAGCCGCCGTTGGTGAAGGTGTAAGGTTCGGCGCGTGGCAGCAGATTGAGGAACCAGCGGTCAAAGCCCGCCGCCGCGTTGACATGAATGCTCCAGTGGCCGGAGAAGCCCTGCAACACCGCATTCTCCGCGTCCTTCATGCCCGCGATGGCCGCGAGATCCTGCGCTGAAGGCAAGGGATGCTGGATGAAGAACCAGGTGTACCCCGCCAGCACCAGAATGATGCCCGCCACCATGTATTCCCAGCCGAGGCGCGAGAGAATGAAGAGAAAGAAATAACCGAGGCCGATCTGTGCCAGCACGTTGGTGAAGAGAAACACCGTCTGCTTGTCCGTGGCCTTCGTGGCCAGCATCACACCCAGCGCCACCAAAAGGACGGAACGTGTCAGCGCATGCCAGGCCATGCCGAGGAAGCTCTGACCGTGCTCCCGCCGTTTCGCGCATGACAGAGGCACCGCCACTCCCACCATGAAAATGAAGCTCGGCTGGATGATATCCCACAACGAGCAGCCCTGCCATGCCTTGTGCTCGAACTGCGGCTTGATCATCTCCCAAAACGACCCCGGATGTGCCGCCGCCATCTGCGCGATGCCCAGCCCGGAGGAGGCCATGAGCAGCATGATGAAACCTCGAAACGCGTCGAGGGAAAGGAGTCGGTGGGTGGTGGTCGGATTCATGGCGCGTCACACAACGCCACTCGCCTGCCGCTGCTATCTTGCCCCGCTTTGATTGATCAAGCGGCCTTGAGCACCTCGTGCGTGTGAATCGCCGGATTCACAATATCACGCACGAACTGTCCCGGCTCGGCCCCTTCGCCAAACACATAAATGCGGGTGCGCAGGGTGAGTTTTTTGAGTTCAAAACCGGGATTCGGCGTACTGCGGTAGTAGTTGAGGATCATCTCCTTCTCCAGATCGAGCGCCGCGCCTTTCATGCCGTATTCCAGCACAAAAGACGCTTTTTCAAAGGCAGGCTGGCCGCCGGTGCGCGCCTCCTGGCTGATCGGGTCGATCAAAACACGCTGCACAAAAGCGTTCAGCGCCGCCTCGTCCCCCTCGAAGTCGATCTTGTACACCCGTCCCTCGCGGTACTTCAGTGGCAGCGGGTGCGGGGCGTAGAGCAGCTTGTGGCAGTCGCTGTCGGTGTCGAACTTGCCGAGGATTTCAAAAACTTGGGTCACAGAGTGGGCGGGGATGGTTTCCTGCCTCCCTAGCGAGAACCCCCGCCCGCGCAAGCCCGCCTGCCCAAGAACTCGCTCTTGCCACTTTTGTCCCGGCCTGCTAGAACTGCCCCGTTATGCCCCGAATTCAATTCACCACTCCCGCAGGCGCCTCCGGCGTCCTCGAACTCGATGCCGAACGCATGTCCCTGGGCCGTGCTGATGACAACATGCTCGTCATCTCTGACGACTCCGTTTCCAGCCATCACGGCGAGGTGTCTTTCGACGGCAGTTCCTGGACACTCACCGACCTCGGCTCCACCAACGGCACCAAAGTCGGCGGCGCGCGTGTGGAAAACATCGCCCTTGCCTCAGGCAGCTCCTTCCAGCTCGGCAATGTGGACTGTGTTTTCGTCGGTGATGGCGAGGAGGCGGCCTATTCCGCCCCGACCATGACCGTTTCCACTCCTTCCTCTGCTGGTTATGGCGCACAGCCCTATGACCGCAGCCTCCGCCGCGGCTTCGGCCCCAAGGTGAAGGAAAAAAGTTCGGGGGGCGGCCTACTCACTCTGCTCGGCGTCGTCGCCTTGGCGGCCTGTGGAGCGGCTGTTTACTTCGCCATGCAAATGGGAGCCTCCTGATAACCGACTCCGCTCGCGTCTCGCGGCACCCGGCTTCGTTCTGACGAAGCCATCCTGCGGCCCTGACCGGCTGTGACGGTGCCCCTTGCGCGTCTTCAAACAACCCCCCCTGCGGCCTGACGCCGCCCCCAGCAAAGAAAAATCCCATGTCCAATACCATCATTGTCGGCGCCCAGTGGGGCGACGAAGGCAAAGGTAAGATCGTCGATTACCTCACCGAAAACACCGACGTCGTCGTCCGTGCCGCCGGTGGCAACAACGCCGGCCATACCGTCATCAGCAACGGCACCAAGTATATCCTGCACCTCATCCCCTCCGGCATCCTCTGGAAGGGCAAGGTCTGCGTCATCGGCAACGGTGTCGTCATGGACCCCATCGGCCTGCTGGAAGAAATGGCCAAGCTACGCGGCCAGGGCGTCACCATCACACCGGAGAATCTCCTCATCAGCGAAACCGCCCATCTTGTCATGCCCTACCACAAGGGACTCGACAAAGCGCGTGAGCTTCAGCGTGGCGACAAGAAAATCGGCACCACCGGCCGTGGCATCGGCCCCGCTTATGCTGACAAAGTCGAACGCGACGGCCTGCGCACCATTTTGATGACGCAGCCCGAGATTCTCGAAGAAGAACTCCGCGACCGCCTCGCCCGTCACAACGCCACCTTCGAAGCTCTCGGCGTCGAAATCGTCCCGGTCGAAGAAACCGTCAAAATCATCCTCGAAGCCGCGAAAACCCTCGCCCCGCACATCACCAACACCACGGTGTATCTGCACGAGGCCATCAAAGCCGGCAAAAACCTCCTCTTTGAAGGAGCCCAGGGCACTTACCTCGACATCGACCACGGCACCTACCCCTTCGTCACCTCGTCGAATACCACCTCCGGCGGAGCCTGCACCGGTTCCGGCGTTCCCCCGCGCATGATCGACAAAGTCGTCGCCGTCGGCAAGGCCTACACCACCCGCGTCGGCAGCGGTCCCTTCGTCACCGAAAACGAGGACATCGGCGACATGCTGCACAACATGGGCCGCGAATTCGGCGCCACCACCGGTCGTGCCCGCCGCTGCGGCTGGCTGGACTCCGTCCTCGTCCGCTATGCCGTCATGATCAACGGCGCGGATGAACTCGCCATCACCAACCTCGACGGCCTCGACGGCCTGGACACCGTGCAGATTTGCACCGCTTACACCCTGCGGGGCAAGACCATCCACTACCCGCCGAGCACCGCCGCCGACCTCGCCGCCTGCGTGCCGGTCTATGAAACGCACCAGGGCTGGAAACAGGATCTCAGCGGCATCAAAAAGTTCGCCGACCTTCCCCCCCTCGCCAAAGCCTACCTCAAGCGCCTCGAAGAGCTCACCGGTGCCCGCGTCAGCCTCGTCGGCGTCGGCCCGGACCGTGAGCAGACCCTCGTGGCCTGAGCACGACATTCCATTTGACGACTGCCGTCCTCCCCCTACTCTTGCCGCCCTTTTCCCACCCCACCCCCAGACCTGATTTATGACCGAAGTTCAAATCCGCAAAGGCGAACCCGTTGACCGCGCTCTCAAGCGTCTCAAAACCCGTCTCGAAATGGACGGCATCCTTGAAGAAGTCCGCCGCCTGCGCGCCCACGAGACTCCGATCCAGCGCACCCGCCGCAAGGCCCGTGCCGCCGCCAAGCGTGGCAAGATCCGCTTCCGCTTCACCATGCCCAAAGCGCCTTTGGCTCCTGGCGAAGCCCCTCCTGCCGCTTAATTTCGGCCTGGGAAAAGCATCCTTCAAAAAGGGCGGGCTCATCCCCGCCCTTTTTATTTTTCGGAATTTGTGGCCAGCCCGCGCGTCTGTAAGACAGCGCTTGATCTTGAGCGCTTCATCGCATTCACTTCCTGACAGCATGACCTTCACGCGCACCCAACGTCTCACCCTCGGCCTCATCGCGCTTCTCGCGATCGGCTGGGCTCAGACCTTTGGCCTGCATCGCGGCTGGCTGTGTGATCATTGCGAGGGCGAGCACATCACCCAGGTGGATCACTGCCACGGGCCGCATTCCACGGCGGAGCATGATCACGACGATCACAACCTCCCTCATGACCATGATGAGACGGATGGCGACACGCATCCGCTGCCGGCGGTCATCGACTCCCTCCTCGCCAAGCAGCAGAATTCGCTCGCCGTCGATTTCACAGCGCCGGCCCTCGCCGTGGCCGCTGAGATCATCTGGGACATCACTCCCCGCTATTATTTCCTGCCACAGGATGCTTCACGCCGCAGTGGCAAGCCGCCAGACTGGCCGCACCGATTGTCACAGACGATTGCGTTGAGAATTTGAGAGGAACGCTCAGCGCCGGACACGATTTCCGGCCCTGCTGATGCATTCACCCGCATGGCGCATCGCCATGTCCGCCGGTCTCCAATCTCAACCCGTTCATTCGCATGTTTCGCCTTCTTTTATTCCTCAGTCTGCCCACGTTCGGCTTCGCGGCGGAGTTTTCACTCTCCGGCATCGCCACTCGTGTGCGCACTCATCATCCCATGCTCAAAGCCGCACGCCTCACCATCGAAGAAGCACGCGGACGCCAGCTCGGCAGCGGCAGGCTGGCCAATCCGACGCTGGAGACCAGTTTTCAGAATGAAAGCCGTGTCAGTCCGCGGACGACCGTTTTTGCCATTGATCAGTCGTTCCCCATCACGAAACGGCTCCGCCTCGAAAAGCAACTCACCTCCCAGCTCGTCACTGCGGCTGAACTCGAAGTGCGGGATGTCGAGCGCCGCCTCATTGCCGAGGCACGAGGCCACGCGATCAAGATCGTCGCGCTCGAAAAGCAACGCTCCCTTCGCCAGCAGCAGACCGCGCTTGCTCAAAAACTCTCCGAGTTCGCCAAAAGCCGCGCCGAGAAAGGCGAACTCTCGCCATTCGATGCCGCGCAGGCCCAGGTGGATACGCAACGTCTTCTGCTCGAAGCCCTCCGCCTCGAAACGGAGGTCATCAGCCTGCTCGGAGCCTTGAAGCCCATGCTCGGCGTGTCTCCTGCCGAATCCTGCATCATCAGCGGCGATCTTCCCGCGCTCACGATGCCGGGCATCACGCCATGGCAGCAGCGGACAGACTACCAACTCGCTCAAACCAAAACCAGCGCCGCAGACACCGACGCCGCGCTCGCTCATTCAAAACGCGTTCAAGATGTCAGCGCCGGTTTCTTCGCCTCGCGTGAAGGTCAGGACCAACCGGCGGGTAATCGCGAGAACACCGGCTTCGTCGGTTTCCGCATTTCCATCCCGCTGCCCTTCTGGAATCGCAACCAGGGCGAGATCGCCGAGAAGAAGGCCGCCGCTGAGCGCCAACGGCTCGAAGCCGAGGCGCTCGGCACACAAATCGCCAGCGAGACCGACACTGCTCGCCGCGAGATGCAGGCGAATGCCGATCTGGCCCGCGAAACGCGCGACAAGTTGCTGCCGCTCGTCATCGAACAAACGCATAAGCTCGAAAAGGCCTATGAGAGCGGCCAGACCGATCTCCTTACTGTTCTCCGCGCCCGCGATCAACGCCTGCAACTCGAAGCCGCCGCCCTGGACGCCGTGCGGGACTTCCACCTCGCCCGAATTCGCTACGAAGCCGCCACCGGAGCCATCAAGCCATGAAACACATCGCCCTCATTCTCATCTGCGCCTTGCCGTTGCTCGCCGCGGATGCCAATCGCGCGCAAAACACCGTCATTCTCGAAGAAGCCGCCGTGACGAACCTTCAGCTCGATTTTGCCGAGGCTGAGGAGACTACGTTTGAAGAAACCATCTTCTCCCTCGGTCACATTGAGGTGCTGCCCGGCAAGAAAGCCATCGTCAGCAGCCGCATCCTTGGTCGTGCGTTCTCCGTGCTCGTCATTCCGCATCAGGAGGTCGATGCCGATGCCGAGGTCGCCTGGATTGAAAGCCGTCAGCCTGGCGATCCGCCACCCGTGATCAAACTCAACGCGCCGATCGCCGGCATGATCTCGAAGGTGAACATCGCACAAGGCCAGCCCGTCTCGCCCGATGCCGAACTCATCGAAATCATCGATCTCAGCACTGTGGAGGCCACTGCCAGCGTGCCGCAGCACCTCGCTGGAAAATTGAAGCCGGGCGTCAAGGCCCACATCCGCGTCAATGCGCTGCCAGATCACGTCTTCGAGGCCAAGCTCGCCCACATCGCCGCCGTGGCCGATGAAAACACAGGCACTCTCGAAGCCGCCTTCCATGTGCCGAACCCCGACAGACTGCTGCGGCCCGGCATGAAGGCCGAGTTCAGCCTCGTGGTCAGCCAGCGTGAAAATGTGATGTCCATCCCGCGTTCCGCCGTGCAGGGAGATGCCGCCGAGCGGTTTGTTTACATCAAGGACTACGACTTGAAGAACGCGTTCGTCAAAGTGCCCGTCGTGCTCGGTGCGCAGAACGACCGTTTCGTTGAAGTCGTCAAAGGACTGTTCCCGGGAGATGAAGTCGTGACTCGCGGTGCCTACGCGCTCGCTTTTGCCGGCAAAGGCAGTGTCAGCCTCAAGGAGGCCATGGACGCCGCCCACGGCCATGCCCACAACGAAGACGGCACGGAGATGACCAAGGAACAACTCGCCGCCTCCGGTCATGAGAATGATGACCATCACGAACATTCGCCCTGGAACATGCTCACGATCTTCTTTGCCGGAACGAGCGGCTTTTTGCTCGCGCTGCTGATTCTGACTCTCGTGATGATCCGCAAACCCGCTGCCGCGTAGCCTCATGCTGAATCATCTCATTCGCTTCTCGCTGCATCACCGCCCGCTCATTTTGATGACGGCGTTGATCGTGCTGGTGTTTGGTTTGCAAACGCTCACGCGCCTGCCGGTGGAAGTGTTGCCGGATATGACGAAGCCCACGGTGACGATTCTGACCGAGGCACCTGGCCTGGCACCGGAAGAGGTCGAAACACTGATCACACAGCCGATTGAAAGCGCGGTGCAGGGTGTCGGCGGGCTGGACCGGCTGCGTTCGAACTCCGATGTCGGCCTTTCGCTGGTGTTCGCCGAGTTCGGCTGGGGCACGGACATCTACCGGGCACGACAGCTCGTGCAGGAGCGCATGCAGGCCGTTGCGCTGCCTGCGGGCGTTAAATCTGGCCTGACGCCGGTGTCATCGCTCATGGGCGAGATCCTGCTCGTCGGCCTACGCAGTCATGATGGCAAGGTTTTGCCCGTGGATTTGCGCACGCTGGCGGATTGGACGATCAAACGGCGCTTGCAGAGCATCAGCGGTGTGGCGGAGGTGCTCACCATCGGTGGAGGCGTGAAACAGATCCAAGTGCAGCCCAATCCCAATCGTCTCGCGGCCTTCGGCGTCACTTTTGAAGAAGTCGAGGCCGCGACCAGCCGTGCGGCGGGCAATGCGACGAGCGGTTATCTGCAAGCAGGGCCGCGTGAGATCATGGTGCGCAATCTGGGCATGACGACACGCCTGGAAGACATCGCCCACACCGTCATCAAGACGGTCGGGGATCGTCCGGTGCTCATCAGCGACGTGGCCGAGGTGAAGGCAGGCATTCAGCCGATGCGCGGTGATGCCAGCGTGAACGGCACGATGGGCGTGGTGCTCAGCATCGACAAAGCGCCGGGGTTTGACACCCTGAAGCTCACCCAGCAGGTCGAAGACGCATTGCAGGAGCTAAACCCCTCCCTCCCAGTCGGTGTGACCGCAGAGATCCTGTTTCGCCAGGGCGATTTCATTGATCATGCCATCGGCAATCTCAAGGAGGCCATCCGCGACGGCGCGATCATGGTCGCGATCATTCTGTTCCTGTTCCTGCTGAACTTCCGCACCACGGCCATCACGCTCATGGCCATGCCGCTGTCGTTTGCCGTCACGATTCTGATCTTCAAGCTCTTCGGCGTCAGTGTAAACTCCATGACGCTCGGCGGGCTGGCGGTGGCCATCGGCATGGTAGTGGACGATGCGATTGTGGACGTGGAGAACGTGTGGCGGCGTTTGCGTGAAAGCCCGTCCCAGTCAGCAATCGAGGTCATCGCCGCTGCATCCAGTGAAGTTCGAAACTCCATTCTCTACGCCACCGTGCTCGTCATCCTGGTGTTTCTGCCGCTGCTCGGACTGGAAGGGATCGAAGGCCGGCTTTTCACGCCGATTGCCATCGCCACGATCACCAGCATGGCGGCGTCGTTTGTCGTTTCGCTCACGGTGATCCCCGTTTTGTGCTCCTTGCTGCTCAAGCCGGCCCCTGGCGGTCACGGCGACGGGTTCATCGTGCGGGGCATGAAGTTCCTCGTGCGCCAAACTTTTCTGCGCTTCGCGCTCGGCGCGCCGGTGCTCGTCATCGCGCTCGCAGGCATGCTGCTGTTCGCCTCGCTCATGCTCTACCCGATGATGGGCAAAGAATTCCTCCCCACGTTCAATGAAGGCAGCGCCACCATTTCGCTCGCCAGCGCACCAGGAACCTCGCTGGCGCATTCGAATGAGATCGGCGAGGTCGGCGTACGGTTGCTGAAATCCATTCCTGAGGTAAAAAGCATCGGACGACGTGCCGGACGCGCCGAAAAAGACGATCACGTCATGCCGGTGAGCGTGAACGAATTCGACGTCGAGTTTCACGACACGGGCCGACCGCGTGAGGTCGTCTTTGCGGAGATCCGCACGCAATTGAAGACGATCCCCGGCACCTTCCTCAACGTCGGGCAGCCCATCAGCCACCGTCTTTCGCACATGCTCAGCGGTGTATCGGCAAAGATTGCCGTGAAGATCTTCGGCCCTGATCTGGCCGTGCTGAGGGAAAAAGGCGAGAAGGTGCGAGACATCGCCAAAACGATCCCCGGACTGACCGATGTGAACCTGGAGGCGCAGGTGCCGATCCCGCAGATTAAGATTGAAGTAAACCGTGAGCGCGCCGTCGCATACGGGGTGCAGCCTGGAACACTCAATGAACAAGTCTCGACGCTGCTCGGCGGTAAAACCGTGGCGGAACTGCGCGAAGGCCAGCGTACGGTCGATCTGGTGTTGCGCCTGCCGGCAAGCTGGCGTGATTCGCCGGAAAAGATCGGCGAACTGCTCGTCGAGACAGATCGAGGCCAGCGCATTCCCTTGCGGCTCATCGCGGACATCCGCGAAGGCAAGGGGCCGAATGTCATCAACCGTGAAAACACCCAGCGGCGAATCGTCATCGCGGCCAACACGGGCGTGCGTGATCTTGAAAGCCTCGTGAACCAGTGGGAAAGCGCCGTGCGTGAGCAGGTGAAGCTGCCGGAAGGCTATTTCCTGCGTTTTGAGGGCGAATTCCAGGCGCAGCAGGCCGCGGCGAAGCGCATCGCCTTTTACTTCGTCCTCGTGCTGCTCGCGGTGACCGTTTTGCTCTTCGGATACTTCCGCAGCCTGTCGCTAGCCTTGCAGGTCATGCTGAACATCCCACTCGCCCTCATGGGCGGCCTCGCGCTGACCTGGGGGCTCATCGATAACATCAGCATCGCCACCATCGTCGGCTTCATCGCCGTTGGCGGCGTGGCGGCCCGCAATGGCATCATGATGATCAGTCATTACCTGCACCTCATGAAGCACGAAGGCGAGCCCTTCAGCCGTGAGATGATCGTGCGTGGCACTCTGGAGCGGCTGGTGCCCGTTTTGATGACAGCTCTGTGCGCGGGCATCGCGCTGATCCCGCTGCTGCTGGCCGCGCATGAGCCGGGCAAGGAAATCCTGCATCCCGTGGCCGTCGTCATCGTCGGCGGCCTCGTCAGCAGCACGCTGCTCGACCTGATGATCACACCCGCCGTCTTTTATCTCTTTGGCCGCCAGGCCGCGCTCAAATACATCCAACCCACATCATGAAAACCAAACTCATCCTGTTCTCCCTCATCGCATCCCTCAGCTTCGCGCATGAAGGCATCGAGCTTGGCCCCAACAAGGGCCGCATCCTTGAATTCAGCAAAAACGAAACCATGCACGGCGAAGTCACAGCCAAAGGCGACAAGTTTCACATCGCCCTGCTCGACAAGGATATGAAACCCGTCGCCATGGCCGAGCAAACACTCACCGCCATCACCGGCGAACGCGACAAGCCCGTCAAGCTCAACGTGGAAAAGGATGCCGAGGGATTTGTCGTGCCATTGGTCAAAGCCGGCGAGTGGCTCATTCTACAATACAAGGAATCGCCCAAGGCCAAGGCAATCACCGCCCGCTTGGAATACAACACGGCCACCTGCGATGAGTGCAAAAAGGCCGAGTGGCTGTGTGAGTGTAAAAAGGCCAACGAGAAGAAATAACTCCAGCCTTGCTTGTTCCAGCGTCGCATCTTGCGACGCTGGGCTTTAGCTCATCCCGCCATGACCGACATCAACCAGCTCATCCAAAGCGGCAGCGCCCATGTGTGGCTCTACGTTCCCATCGCCATTCTACTCGGCGCGCTGCACGGCATGGAGCCGGGCCACTCGAAGACGATGATGGCCGCTTTCATCATCGCCGTGCGCGGCACCGTCTGGCAGGCGGTGCTGCTCGGCCTGTCGGCAGCCATCTCTCATTCGTTGCTCATCTGGCTGCTCGCCGGACTGGCCTTGCATTACGGCGGCCAGTGGAATGTGGAGCACACGGAGCCTTACTTTCACCTCGCCTCCGCCGCGATGATCCTCGCGCTGGCGGTGTGGATGTTTCTGCGGACACGCCGCGAGGTCGCGGAAGCCCATGCGCATGATCATCGCGAAGTTCACGACCATGGCCACTCGCATGAGCACGCCGCGCCAGAAGCCGCAGCCAAGGCCGATGAGCCTGATCACTGGCAGGCACATTCACACTCACACGCCACCACGCCGCGCTTGCTCACGGGTGAAACCATGACGCAGAGCGGCCTCATCCTGCCCGCAGGCATGGCCGCAGCAGCCGCCACACCTTCACGCAGCGCCAAGCAAGGGCCGCACGGCGGCATGCTGCTCGACACCGGGCACGGCTGGCTGGAGGTCTGCATTTTTGAAGACGGCGTGCCGCCACGCTTCCGCATCTATCCCTGCAAAGCCTCCGGTGACACCGTGTCGCTGCCCAAAGGCACGCAGCTCGGCATCGAAACCGCCCGCCTCGACGGCCGCACGCAAAAATTCATCTTTGAAGCCAGAGACACCTTTTGGGAAGCCACCAACGAGCTACCGGAGCCGCATGAATTCCTCGCCATCATCAGTCTCGGCCACAGCGACCACGCGCATACCTACCGCCTGCGTTTCACGGAGGATCATCACCATCATAAGCCAGTCGCCGTCGAGGAACCGGAAGATGACGGCGTGGAGTATCAGGACGCGCATGAGCGCGCCCATGCGCAGGACATCGCGAAGCGCTTTGCCAACCGCGCCGTCACCACACCGCAGATCGTGCTCTTTGGAATCACCGGCGGTCTCATGCCCTGCCCTGCGGCGTTCACCATCTTGCTTGTGTGCCTCCAGGTGAAAAAAGTCGCGCTCGGCTTCACCCTCGTCGCCGCGTTCAGTTTCGGCCTCGCGCTCACGATGGTCATCGTCGGTGTCATCGCCGCCTGGAGCGTTCAGAAGGCTCACCAGCGGTTCAGCGGCTTCGGTGAATGGATGCGCCGCGCACCTTACATTTCCTGCGTCCTGCTGTTGCTGCTTTCCGCCTTCATGACGTGGCAGGGCTGGCAGGGGCTGGCGCATCCGCACAGCCATTGATGAAGCGAATGCAAAGCCCGCCAGCGAGTGATCGCTGGCGGGCCAGGCAAGCGCCAGCCGGACGAGAGCAAGAAAGGAGAGGCCCTGAGGGAATTTTTGGCGTAATCATTCATCACACGATGCGTCTGCATTGATGAACTCATGACTCTGCTTCACTCCATCACCCTCCTCCTCGCGCTGCTGGCGCAGGCATGGCCTGTGCAGGCGATGCGGCGAGTCGATGAGCCAGCGGACTGCGGCATGAGTTGCTGCGCCGCGCTGGCAGCAGCGGAAATGAGCGCATGCGGCTGCGCGGAGCCTTCAGCGCCTGCCGAACCGGCGAATGCGCCGCCTGCGAGCGGTCGTGAGCGGGTGCCGCAGTTGGTTTGGGTGTCTTTGGAAGATGTGCAGTTTGCCACGCGACCCGCGATGAGCTTGGAGAAGGCTCAAGTGCGCTTGGTCGAAAGTGATTTACTCAGGCAGCCGCAGGTCCGGCTGGCGGTGCTGTTCTGCTCGTGGCTGAATTGATTCAGCGTCTTTGACAGACGCATTGTGCCCACGTATCGCGATCTCGCTGGGAGATCAGAGCGCTAGGGCGCGGTTCCGTGAACCTTCAACGACTCGATTCTCATGAAACGCTTTCTCCTTTTCGCCCTCTTTGGGCCTTCCTTGGCCGCATGGGCCTGTGACAACTGCAAAATTCCGAAACCTGCCGCTGGTCAGCGCGTGGTGGAATACGATCTCACCATTGCGGAACAAACCGTCAGTCCGGCGGGCAAGGCGGTGCGTGGTTTCACGATCAATGGCGGCATTCCGGGGCCGACGCTGCGTTTCCGTGAAGGCGACTTCGCGCGCATCCGGGTTCACAATCAACTCAAGCACGAGACGACCTCGACGCACTGGCACGGGCTGCTGCTGCCGAACGAGCAGGACGGCGTGCCGCATGTTACCACGCCGCCCATTCAGCCGGGGACGACGCACACATTTGGCTTCGATCTGCGGCACAGCGGCACCTATTGGTATCACTCGCACACTCACTTGCAGGAACAGAACGGCGTGTTTGGCAGCATCGTGGTGCTGCCGCGTGGCGGCGAACCGGTGAATGCGGATCGCGAACAAGTGCTGGTGCTGTCTGACTGGACCAACACGGACCCCATGGAGGTCATGCGCATGCTGATGCGAGGCAGTGATTACTTCGGGCTGATGCGGCGGAACTCGCAGTCCATCCTCGGCGCGTGGCAGCGGGGAAATTTGAAGGACTACTTTTCGCGTGAGTGGTCGCGCATGATGCCGATGGACATCTCCGACGTCGGTTATCATGGCTTTCTCATCAACGGACTGCGGCAGACACGGATCGAGGGCAACCCCGGTGAGCGCGTGCGGCTGCGTATCGTGAATGCCTCAGCGGCGACGTATTTTTATCTTCACTCGTCTGCTGGACCGATGACCATCGTGGCAGCTGACGGCCCTGCGGTGCAGCCGGTGAAGGTGGACCGCTTCCTGATAGCGATCGCGGAGACCTATGACGTGATCATCACCATTCCGGTCAGTGGTGAGTATGAGCTGCGTGCCACCACGCAGGATGGCAGCGGGCATGTCTCGGCCTTGTTCGGCTCCGGCGTCCTCAAACCTGCATCTGATCCGCCCAAGCCGAATCTTTACCAGATGGATGACATGCTCACGCTCGCGCTGGAGGAGCAGGAGGACGATGTCCGCGCCTCGTTGAAGCTGCCTCGGCCAGGATCTCCCTACCGTCTGCTGAAATCAACACGCGACACCACTCTGCCCACAAAACTGCCGCGCCGGAAGATCACCATGCACCTTACCGGCGACATGAACCGCTACATCTGGAGCTTCGACGGCAAAACCATCGCCCAAGAGCCTTATGTGATGATCAAGCGTGGCGAGCTCATTGAGCTGGAACTCATCAATGACACGATGATGCATCACCCGATTCATCTGCACGGCCACTTCTTCCGCCTGCTGATGGGCAACGGCCGCCACTCACCGCTGAAGCACACGGTGGATGTGCCGCCCATGAGCCGGCGCACGGTCGAGTTCGAGGCGAACGAGGCCAAGGACTGGATGTTTCACTGCCACATCCTGTATCACATGATGAGCGGCATGGCGCGGGTGTTCCGGTATGAGGACGAAGTTCGTAGTCCCAGCTTTAGCCGGAAAACGCCCACGCAGGCCGAATCTGCTCCTGAAAAGCACAGCATTCATCACGCCGCTGGCCTCGGTGAACACTCACACGACATGGCCTATGTCTGGGGCGCGGCCTCCATTCAATCTCACATGAGCGAAGGGCTGCTCACGCTCATGAATCCGAAGAACGATCTCCTGCTTGGCTGGGAAATCGGCTGGCAGGGCGTGGACAATCCTGAATACGAGGTGGACGCGCTGTACCAGCGCTACTTCAACCTGAACTTCCAAGCTTTCGTCGGCGGACGTTTCACCAACGATCCCGATGCGCAAAACCGGGCCGTCGTTGGCATCAACTACCGCCTGCCGCTCATGGTCTGGGCCAATGTCAGTCTCGACAGCGAAGGTGACGCGCGGTTCACGCTGGCCAAGCGATTCCAGCTCACGCCACGCCTCGGTGTCTGGGGCCGCGTGGAGTATGACACGAACACGCGCTGGGAATGGACCACCGGCGCGGACTTCACGCTCACACGCCGCACTTCGCTCATCGCCCAGTATCACTCGCAGTACGGTCTCGGTGCCGGGCTGCTGTTCCGCTTTTGATGCCTCAGCATCATTTAAAAACAAAACCCAAACCACAACCCCATCATGAAAACGAAACTCATCACCCTCCTCACCACCGCCTTGCTCGTTCTCAACCTCAGTGCTGCGGATGTAAAACCTTACCCGCTCAAGAACTGTCTCGTCAGCGGCAATGAACTCGGCAGCATGGGCAAGCCCATCACCAAGGTTTACAATGACCAGCAGATCAAATTCTGCTGCAAGCCCTGCATCAAGAAGTTCGACGCTAACCCTGCCAAGTATCTGGCGAAGCTGCCGAAATAATAACGGTTGTGCTCGTGTTACAGCCACCACCATGCCTTCCGCCTTATGAAATCCATCCTTCTCGCGCTGTCGCTGTTCCCGCTTGCGCTAAATGCGCAGGTGCAAATCGAAACTCTGCCGGAACCGGGCATCCAGCCGCAGGTCGTCGTGACCGCCGCAGGCGTGGTGCATCTGGTATATCTCATGGGCGACCCCAAGGCATGCGACATCCGCCACACGACCCGCAAAGCGGACGGCGGCGAATGGTCAGCGCCCATCACCGTGAACAGCGAGCCACGCTCCGCCATCGCCGCAGGCACGATTCGCGGCGCACAAATCGCGCTGGGCAAGGATGGCAGCGTGCAGGTCATCTGGAACGGCAGCACCGGCGGCAAGAAGGAAATGATGATGCGCGCGCCGCTGCTGCATGCCCGGCTTCAGCCCGCTGCCAAGGCCTTCAGCGCGCAGCAAAATTTGATGGGCGACACCACCGCGCTTGATGGCGGCGCCTCCATCGCCGCCAGTGAAAAAGGCCACGTCAGCGTCGTCTGGCACGCCGCGCCTGCCGGAGCGACGGGAGAAGTCGCGCGCCTCGTCTTTGCCCGATACTCCGCCGATGATGGCCGCACCTTTTCAGCGCCCAAGCCGCTAAATGCGGAGCAACCCGGCGTTTGCGCCTGCTGCTCGCTGCGTGCGCATCTGGCCGCCGATGACACGCTGACCGTGCTCTATCGCGGCGCGCCTGCACCGACAGCGCGCGGCATGATCCTCCTCACCAGCAAAGCGGGCCGCAGCACACTGACCCAGCTTGACGACTGGCGCGTCGCCATGTGCCCCATGAGCAGCGCCAGTCTGATGCCTGCCACGCAAGCACTCCGCGCCGCCTGGGAGAATGACGGCCAGATCGTCATCGGACTCATTGGCGAGCCTGCGGCTTCAGCGCAGAAAGTCGGCCCAAAGAATGCCAAGCATCCCGCCCTGGCGCAGAATGCCAAAGGCCAGACCCTCATCGCCAGCGTCATCGGCTCCGGCTGGAACAAGGCTGGCGCACTGCATTGGGATCTGCTCGATGCCCAGGGCCGCGTCACGGATTCCGGCGATGGCGACAAGCTGCCCGTGTGGAGCTACGCCGTCGCTTATGCACGCCCTGACGGCGGTTTTGTCATCTTGCGCTGATCTCCGGCGCGTTGGTTGATACTATTTGGAGGGGTTGGTGACTGCACGGAGTTGCACTGGATGAACGCCTGACATGGCACTTAACCAAAAAACAAAACGACCCCACCATGAAAACGAAACTCACTCTCCTCGCCGCTGTCATCCTTGCAGGCATCGGCACCAGCGTCGCCCTCGATACCACCGCACCTGCGGCTGACAAACTTGCCGGCATGAGCTGCTGCGCCAAGATGCCGAAGGCTTCTGCGCCAGCCGCTGACAAAGACGCGGCTGCCACCACCGGCAAGAGCTGCCACTTGAACGCGCCAGCGGCCAAGGACGCTGCAACGGTGAAAGCCAAGGGCTGCTGCAAGTAATGGCTCCACGAGCCCGCAACCCGCCAGCATCGGATGATCTGGCGGGTTGTGTTTCACCCGTCATCCGCCAAGCTTCCCCAGCCATGAATGACGACGAACTCCATGATCTGATCCGGCAGACGCACCCGAAACCAGAGTTTTCCTCCTCATTCCAGCGCGAGATCTGGGCACGCATCGCCGTCGCTGAAAAACAATCTTGGACCGCCCGATGGCGGCAATGGAGCGAGTCGCTGTTCCGCTGGGTGGCACAGCCCGCGCCTGCTTTCGCCATGGTGACAGCAATGTTGCTGCTGGGAGCCGGGCTCGGACGACTGATCACGCCTGACACTGACCACACCGCACTGCGCACCGCTTATGTGACCTCCATCAACCCCGTTGTTGCAGCGCGTTTCACGACTCAACCATGAAGCGCGGCCTTTGGATCATCTTCGCGGCCGTGCTGGCGGCCATCGCAGGTTTCGTCATCACACAAAGATCATGCTGTGATGTCGTGACGGCATGCACGGCCCCGCATGACGGCAGTTCACGTCTGCCTGAACTCGAATGGCTGCGCCATGAGTTCAAACTGACCGATGCGCAGTTTGCCAAGGTCTCCGAGCTGCATCTGGCCTATCGCCCGACCTGTGAAGACCTGTGCGCGAAAGTGATGACCTCTCAGGAGAAAGTGAAAAAGCTCGTCACTGGTGGCACACAGGTCTCGCCTGAACTCAAAGCGGCTCTGCAAGAGCAGGCGACGCTGCATGTGGAATGCCAGACGGCCATGCTCACACATCTTTATCAGACTGCGAACTGCCTCTCGCCCGAGCAAGCACGCAGCTATCTCGATGCCATGCTGCCGCAGGTCATTGACATGAAAATGGAGCCTGCCACGACACACAGCGGCCACTGATTCCCTCCTCAGCATGGACCTCACCCACGATGCCGATGTAGTGCTCATGCAGCGACTCGCTGGCGGTGAGGATCTGGCCTTGAACGAGCTCATGGCCCGCTGGCGCGAGCGCGTCGCCGCGTTTCTTCTCCGCATGGTGGGAGATCATGCCACCGCGATGGATCTCACGCAGGAGACCTTTGTGCGCCTCTACACCAGCCGCCACAGCTACAAGCCCGTGGCCGCATTCTCGACTTACCTGTTTCACATCGCGGCGAATCTCGCCCGCAGTCACGCCCGCTGGAAAGGCCGCCACCCCACGGTGCCGATGGAGGACGAGCAGGGCGAACTCGTTCACGAGCCGATTGATCCACAGCTCTCCCCCGATGCTGCGGCGGTCCTGCATGAAAAGACCACGCTGGTGAACCAGGCCATCGCCGCATTGCCCGCCGATCTGCGCGAGGCGCTGCTGCTCTTCGCCGTGGAAGACTTGAGCCATGCCGACATCGCCGCCACGCTCGGTTGTTCGGCCAAAGCGATCGAAGTGCGCATCTATCGCGCCCGGCAGTTGCTCAAGGATGCCTTGAAAAGCCACGGCGTTTGAGCGCCGCTTGGCCGGTTGTGCGCGGATCTTGTGAAGGCAGAGGGATTCAGGCTCGCTCGGAGTTGATGCAGATGAAGGCAGTCATACCATCTGCCGGAACATCCAACACAAACCAAACATAACCATGAAAACGAAACTCATCCGCTCCGCCCTCCTCGGCCTGGCCGCCCTCGGCACACTGGCCCTCGTCTCCTGCCAGGCACCGGCTCACACGCCCACCAGCGCCGTGACCTGCTCCAAGTGCCACACCATCCACTTCAATGCCCCGGCCACCAGCGGCACTGGAGCCGCCGGTGCGAAGGGTGGCATCGTCACGCTGCGTCATGCCGATGGCATGTCGTGCGCGGATTGTGAAAACAAGGTGGTTGCCATGCTGAAGACCGGCAATCTCACCCAGCACACCTGCAAGACCTGCGGAGGCACGCTGCATCATTGCACCAGCCACTAACCTCTGCCGAGGCATGAGCCGCCAGCGTCCAACCGCTGGCGGCTTTTTCTTGGGCTCAGCCCAGAAAATCTGGAGGGGTTGGCGCGGCGGCGAAGTTGCACCCGATGACCGGCTGAAATCACCGGTCACTCAACTCAAACCAACACCCCCATGAAAACGACCCTCGCCCTCCTCTCCAGTCTCCTCCTCGGTGCCAGCCTCGCCGTTGCGGCTCCCGCCGCCTACCCGCTGAAAACCTGCCTCGTCAGCGGCAACGAACTCGGCAGCATGGGCAAGGTCGTCACCAAGGTTTACAACGACCAGGAGATCAAACTTTGCTGCAAGCCCTGCATCAAGAAGTTCGACGCCAATCCGGCCAAGTATCTGTCGAAGCTCAAGTAGGCCGCCATCCAGCAAGGGTAGGGTTACACCCCATGGCACACGCCTGTTGCACGCTCAAGAGTCTGCCAGCCGAGCATGCAAACCACTCAAACCGCCACTCCATCAGCGATCCTAGACCCCGTCTGCGGGATGGCCGTGGACCCCGCCACCGCTCGCCACGCCGAACGTGAAGGCGAGACCTTCTATTTTTGCAGCGAGCAATGCCGACAAAAGTTCCTGACCACGCCCGCCGAGGCCAATCCCGTTGGCAAGTCCGGCGCTTCCGGTGGCTGACGTCAGTACGGCGCAGATCTCAGCAACCCCGGTGATGCCGCGCAGGCCAGCGTGAACTGGGATGGTGCGAATGTGCATTTCACCTTCGGCATCCTACGTGGCAATATGGCACCGGCCTGCAAGGCCCGCCCGGTGAGGTGACGAGTGTGCAAATGCAATCGGCGATCAATGGCACGAGCAATCTGAGCAATGCCGTGGCGACGCTGGACACGCCCTTTGCCGATCCTGATGCCTAAGCGATGCGCCTGCGTTTCAATGAACTGGTGCTGGCACTGCGACGTTAACAGCAGTTGCTGCGGGATGGTTTGAAGTGTCCCAAAAATCGCAGGGAGTGGTGGTGGGTTTACATCCCATAGCTTCACTGCCGCATGCTGAGCAGCGTGGGGGGCTGGCAACGGCATCCCGCTGAAGCCTCAAGACTAAAACTGAAATCCAAAACCGATGAACATCCTCACCCGCTCCTCAATCGCCCTCACGATGGCCCTGGCCGTCTTTGCCCCCATGACCACCCAAGCCGCCGAAACCCCGGCCGCGAAAGAACACGCCACCGGCCACAACGCCCTCCAAGCCTGCATCACCGCCTGCGAACGCTGCGTGACTGGCTGCCTCAATGAAGAGGACGTCAAAGCCATGGTGCCGTGCATCAAGCTGTGCCGCGACTGTGCGGACATTTGCGCCCTGACGGCGCAATTCATGGCCCGCGACTCCGCCCATGCAGGCAAGCTCGCAGCCCTCTGCGCGGCGATCTGTGACGCCTGCGGCGAAGAATGCGCCAAGCACAAAATGGCGCATTGCCAGGAATGTGCGGAAGCCTGCAAAAAGTGCGCTGAAGAGTGCCGCAAAATGACCAAGTAACAGGCATGTCATCCATTGACGGTGTTTCCACCGGCAATGGAACAGGCCGCGAGAATGACAAGTCGGGTTACATCCCATCGTAATCCGTCTCCCGCTGGTACAACGTGGATGTCTGCGAAACAGCGAAAACTCTGTTCGCAGAACCAAACACATCCAACCAACACCACCATGACCACACTCGAAATCAAAGGCGACTGGAACATCACCAAGGGCAAGCTGAAGCAGAAGTGGGCCACGCTCACGGACGACGATCTGCAATACATCGAAGGCAAGAAGGACGAACTGGTGGGCCGCATCCAGAAGCGCACCGGCGAAACCCGTGAAGCGGTGGAACAGGCCATGAAGGAAACGAAGTCCTGCTGCAATTAAGCGGGCGGTTCAAACAACGAACAGATCATGCCTCGTCAGCGGCAACGAACTCGGCAGCATGGGCAAGGTCGTCACCAAGGTTTACAACGACCAGGAGATCAAACTTTGCTGCAAGCCCTGCATCAAGAAGTTCGACGCCAATCCGGCCAAATATCTCGGCAAGCTGAAGAAGTAAGACAGTTCTCACGCGCAGTCGCAGTCCAGGCAGCCGTGCGTGGCGCAGGTGCGGCAGACGCGCTCCACCTGCTCGCGCAAGCGCTTGCGGGCACGCAGCAGTCGCACGTTGAGCGTGTTCACGCGTTGGTTCGTCGCTTTCGCGATCTCGGTGGCGGATTCGCCGCCGAGGTCGATGCGGCGGAGCAGCTCGGCATCCGCCTCCGGCAGCGCGGGCAGGAGCTTCATCACACACTGGCAGATCGTTTTTTCGTCTTCAGGCTTCAACGCCTCCGGCAGCTCATGCACGAGCTTTTCCAAGGCCTGATCCCGCGTGGTGCGGCGACGATGCGCGTCGATGATGGCATGGCGCAGCACGCGGTAGAACCATGTGACGACGCCTTCAGCATCCTCGGGCACGTTGTCGGCCTTCAGCGCCTTCATGAGGCATTCCTGCACGAGATCAGCGGCGAGTTCGGGATCGCCCGTGCGCGAGCGAGCGAAACCGATGAAGGCATCGAGATGCTGGAGGAGTGGAGAGGTGGACATAGGGCGGGGAGTTGAATCCAAGATACGTACAGACACGCGGCAAACCAGCGCGTAACAAGTTCACACCTCGTGCGTGGGCACAGGATGAAGGGCCAGTCAGGCTCCACCTCAAATCATCACCCATTCACTCCATGAAAAATCACTCGCACGACCCCCAAGCGCCGGCCTCCTGCTGCCACGCAGTCCCTCAACCCGTCAAGCCAAGCTGCTGTCAGCACGATCATCACTCGCCTGATGAAGCCGTGAAGCCGCCAACCTCGGCCAAGTATTTCTGCCCGATGTGCCCGGGCGTGGAGTCGGCCAAGCCGGGCGCGTGCCCGAAGTGCGGCATGGCCTTGGAGCGCAACCCGGCCTGGAAACCGACCGCCAAGACGATCTACACCTGCTCGATGCATCCCGAGGTGCAGCAGGATCATCCGGGCACTTGCCCGAAGTGCGGCATGGCCCTGGAGTCGATGACGGCGACGGAGACCGATGATGCGGACGATGACGCCGAGCTGCGCGACATGACGCGGCGGTTCAAGTGGAGCGCGCTGCTGACGCTGCCGGTGTTTGTCACGGCGATGGCGCATGTAGTTCCTGCGTGGAGTCATGCCGAATGGGCGAACGGCACGGTGACACGCTGGATGCAGTTTGTGCTCGCGACACCGGTGGTTCTGTGGGCGGGCTGGCCGTTCTTTGTGCGCGCGTGGCAGTCCTTGCTGCACCGCAGCATGAACATGTTCACGCTGATCGCGCTGGGTGTCGGAGCGGCGTATGCCTTTAGCGTTGCGGCTATGTTGGCACCGGATTGGTTTCCGGAATCATTGGGTGACGCACACGGCAGCCTTCCACTCTACTTTGAAGCTGCGGCGGTCATCATTGTGCTCGTGCTGCTTGGTCAGGTGCTGGAACTGCGGGCAAGAGCACGCACTGGCAGTGCCATCCAGGAGCTGCTCGGCCTTCAGCCGAAGACGGCGCGGCTCGTCACGCCTGAAGGCGATGTGGATGTCACGCTCGATGCCGTACAGGTCGGCCAGCGTCTGCGGGTGCGTCCTGGCGAAAAAGTTCCCGTCGATGGCGTGGTGATCGAGGGCAGCAGCCATGTGGATGAATCCATGATCACGGGCGAACCCGATCCAGTGGAGAAATCCGCCGGAGCCCAGGTGACGGGCGGCACGCTCAATCAACACGGCAGTCTCATGGTACAGGCCGAGCGCGTGGGCGCGGACACAATGCTGGCGCAGATCGTCCAGCTCGTCGGGCAGGCGCAGCGCAGCCGTGCGCCGATCCAGGCGCTGGCGGATAAAGTCGCAGCGTGGTTTGTGCCCGCCGTGCTGGTCGCTGCGGCGGTGACCTTTGGGCTGTGGTTGTGGCTCGGGCCGGAGCCTTCGCTGGCCTATGCCATCGCCAATGCCGTCGCTGTTTTGATCATCGCCTGTCCCTGTGCGCTCGGGCTTGCCACGCCGATGAGCGTGATGGTCGGCATCGGTCGCGGTGCGAAGATGGGGGTGCTGATCCGTCAGGCAGAGGCCATCGAGAAACTGGCCGCGCTGAACACGCTGGCCGTGGACAAGACCGGCACGCTCACGCTCGGCAAACCCGAAGTGACCGAGATTCTCCTCACACCGCAGAGCCATCTCAGCATCGACGACGCGCTTCGCTTTGCGGCGGCCTTGGAGCGTCACAGCGAGCATCCGCTGGCCTATGCCGTGATCCAGGCGGCGGAGAAAAACAAGCTCGCACTGCCGGATGTGCCCGACTTCCAATCAACGCCCGCAGCAGGTGTCAGCGGCAAGGTGGATGGCAAAGCCGTGATAGTCGGCAAAGCAGATTTCCTGCGCGAGCAAGGCATCGAAAATCTCGCCGTGCTCGAAGCACTTGCGTCACCGCATCAAAGCGATGGCAAGTCGGCCATTTTCCTTGCCGTGGATCATCAGGCGGCGGCTGTTATCGTCGTGAGTGATCCGATCAAGACGACCACGCCCGAAGCTCTCGCTCAACTTCGCGCGCTCGGCATCTCAGTCGTCATGCTTACGGGCGACAATGAACGCACGGCCAAGCGCATCGCGAGCACGCTGGGCATCGAGCGCTTCCACGCTGGCGTCACACCGCAGGAGAAGCATACCTTCATCAACTCGATGAAACGCCCCGGCGCAGTCGTCGGCATGGCAGGCGATGGCATCAATGACGCGCCTGCTTTGGCCGAGGCCGATGTCGGCATCGCCATGGGCACTGGCACAGACATCGCCATGGAAACCGCACCGGTCACGCTCGTGCACGGTGATCTGCGCGGCATCGTCCACGCCATCCAGCTTGGTCGCGCGATGATGCGGAACATCCGGCAGAACCTGCTCTTCGCCTTCCTCTACAACGCGCTCGGCATCCCCATCGCCGCTGGCATTCTCTATCCCTGGCTCGGCGTGCTGCTCAGTCCGATGATCGCCGGTGCGGCCATGAGTTTAAGCTCCGTGTCCGTCATCGCGAACGCGCTGCGTCTGAGAAGCATGAAGCTCTGAGCATGCGGCCAACGGCGCGGTGGGATAACACCCCATCGCGCCCTTGAGCTGCAATGCGCAAGGTGAGGCGCCCCAGCCATTCCAAAACACCATGAAAACCTTGTTCACAGCCGAAGCGATTTCCAAAGGCGGACGTTCGGGCGCCATTGAGACGCCGGACCAGTTGCTCAACATCACGTTGGGCAATCCGTTGGAGCTAGGCGCGGAGAAACTGGGACCCAATCCCGAGCTGTTGTTTGCGGCGGCATATTCCGCCTGTTTTCACGGCGCGGTGAGAGGCGCGGCCAAAAAGCTCGGCACACCGGTCGCGGATTCCATTGTGCGGGCACTGGTAAGCCTGCGGGAGGATGATGACGGCGGCTATCACCTGGCCGTGGAGCTGCGGGCACACATCCCCGGCACGGATCGTCCTCAGGTGCAGCGCATCATGGAGGAGGCGCACCAGACCTGCCCGTATTCCAGGGCGATGCGTGGCGATGCCAAGGTGACTTTGGTGGTGTCCTGAACTCTGCGGGTCGTTCACGTCAGGGCCGCCTTGCTTGAATGGCGGGTTAAGCCACGAGTCTCAGGTTACCACCACCGCATGACCGACCGCGTCCTCGTAAACCCGGTGCAACAGAAAGGTCTGCTGCGCGGCAAGCTTTTGCCCGAACTGCGCCAGGACGTAGAGACCGACGGCCAGCACGACCATGAGGGCAAAGACGCCCAGCCCCCAGGCCGTCGCACCGATGAACCACTGACATGCGCCGAAGATGCCGGAAAAAATACCCGCCGTTCCGACAAGCAGGTAGGCGTAAAGATAGGCGGACCAGACGTTCGTGTTCGGGCCGTAAGTGCCCTCGACACGAGTTTTGCCAGGCGTGTCGCTTTCCAGGCTCAAATTCAACTGCGGTGACCAGCGGTGCTGGTCCGCCTCCGGAATGCGCAGCGTGAGATAGCCAGGAAAGCACTTCACCTCGCAGCGATCGCCGTCGTCACGAGCCTGCCGCACGAGCCGATCTCTCATGTCATCCATACTGAGGTCGATGATGTGCGAGAAGCGGGGTCTCAGGCGAAAACTGCTCATGGTATCCTCAAAACGCCGCAAAACGTGTATCCTGTCTTGCATCCGATGCAGCTCCCGGCTTCGGCAAGCCAAAGAAGCCTCAGTCGTTACTTCCCGCCGGTCACGTTTTTCAGGGCCGCCATGCCCTGAAGGATGCGGACCTTGCCGCCGCGGGCGCGGGAGGCGATTTCCTCAAAGTGCGCCTGCATGGGGACGGTTTTTTCATCCTTGCCGACGAAGAGCACGAAGTTGATCTGCGGCTTGGTTTTGTTCTGACTCGAGTAGATGGCGCGGATGGCGTTGATGACCTGCTTCTCCCGCTCCTCCGCCTCGATGTTGGGGCCGGGCTTGTGACGGACGTTGATGTTCAGCTCGTTGACGACCTCGTGGATGCTGCGGATGACGCGCTGGGGGATGCCTTTGGCCTTGCGCTTGTCATTCTCCTCCTTGAGCCAGGTCTGCGCCTTTCCCACCGCCGCCACCCACTCCTTCTCGTTTTTTTCGGTCCAGCGCATGTCCTTGAGATACTCGGCGAGTTCCTCCTTGGTCTCGTAACGCGCCATGTGACGCCAGCCGCTGGTGATGATGAAGACAGTGTCCACATCGCTCTCCAGCGCATACTGGATGGCGAGCATGTAGCCCTGCAGCAGACGGCTGCGGATAGGCTCGATCTCCTGCGCGGCCTTGAGAGCCGGATAATTGATGGCGGCGAGGCCGATCTTTTCAAACTCGCGGTTCACCGGGTAGAGCCAGTCACGGACTTTTTCGATGTTGGATGTGGTGGCCGGGACGAGCTTCTCACTGAAGGCGGAGAGATGGAAATGATCGAACATCAGGACGTTGTAGGCCGTGGAGACGTCGAACTTGCCGATCATGCTCGCGATCTCCTGCTTCACGATCTCGTAGGCGGGGATGCCGCCCTTCGGGTCGGTGAGCATGTAGCGCTCCGCCTCGATGAGGAAGGCGATGCGGCGGCCCTTGGACTTGATGCCGAAGAAGTTGACCTGCACGGTGCCTTTAGGCTGAAAGGCGACGGAGAAACTGGAGCCGAGGTCGGTGGTGGCGACTTCGGCGACGGCCTCAGTAGGCGCTTTGAAGTCAAAGTCAGGCAGCGAAACCTCGGAGACGCCGGCGGCGGTCATCGCGGACGTGGTGGGGCGCGCAACAGCGGCGGTGGCGGGCGTAGGCTGGGGGACGACGATTTTTTTCGTCTCCGGCTTCTCCTGTTCCTGCTCGGTGACGGCCGTGGCGGTGATCTCGGCCGACGGCGGCTCCGGCAGCACGATCACGAGCACACCAAGAAGAAGAAACAGCGCCGCATGCACCAGGATGGCAGCGGCGGCGGCAGCGATCCTCGGACCGAAGAGATTGCGCTGCTTGGGACGGGCATCGATGATTTCATCCACAACGCCGGGAGCGGCAAAGAGAACGGGCTCGGCCAGGTCCGGGGCAGGCAGGCCACTGGGTTCTGGAAGGGCGGCGAGCACCAGGGTGGCGCTATCATCATCCTCTTCATCCAAAACGGTCACGGCCACCTCCGCATCAGACTGCGGACGCGTTTGCTGCCGCAAAGGACGCACGTTGATCGGCACGGTGGCCTTGGAGGCAAAGCTGGTGGTGTTGCCGTCGATCCATTCCTTCAATTCCTGCGCCCCGGCCTCCAGCGAAGGGTCCAGCTCCATCGCCACGAGGTAATGCTTTTCCGCCTCGTCGCCGTCCCCCAGCGCACGGCAGGCCTCGGAGGCGAGCAGGGCGGCCTGGGCGTTCATCTCATCCAACTGCATGGCCTGGTTGGCGTATTGAAGGGCGATCTGCGGATTGATCGGCAACAAGTGACGTCCGGCGTGGATGAACTGCGCCGACTCAGCAGGCGCGTCAGGCGCCAGTGAGACGACCATGGCCGCCATGTCTCCCCTGCCGCCTGCCACCAAGGCATCGGCCAGAGCGAGACGAGCCGCCCAGTTCTCAGGCTGATTCGTGACCTGCTGCTGGAGTTCGACAATGGAGGCTGACATGGTGTCTGTGGGGGTTGCTCATATTCAACGGACTCGACATCCGAGGTGCAAGCTCAAAAACACTCGGCATCATGCGCAAAAATCGCCCATGAGCCTGTTTGACCGACTGATTTTGCACCTGGACAGCACCCCGCACGCCGGAGCCTGGAACATGGCTGTGGACCAAGCCTGGCTGGAGAGCGCTGATACGCCTGTCCTGAGAGTGTACGACTGGGACCAGCCCACGGTGACGATTGGATACGCGCAAAACCTCGCCAAGCTCGGTGAGACGCTGCCCGACTGGCCGGTGATGCGCCGTTGGACCGGTGGCGGAGTCGTTTTGCATGAAAACGACGAGACGTACTCCGTGATCGTGCCCGCAGGCCATGCCTGGGCGGAAACGCGCCCGCTGGACAGCTACCGGCTCATACACTCGGCCTTGGCGGACGGATTGAACGCCGCCGATCTCACCGGCTGCCGACTTGCCGGGCCGGAAGACTTGATCGAGAACCCGTTCTGCTTTGTGGCACCGGCCTTGCACGATGTGGTGCGTGGAAAAGTAAAAATCGCGGGCGCGGGCCAACGGCGCGGCAAGCTGGGCCTGCTGCATCAGGGCAGCGTGCAGCAGGTCAGCCTGCCACCAGGCTTTTGGAATGGCTGGGCAGCGAACCTCGCCAAAGAAGTCACTCTGGTTGAAGAACTGCCGCCAGCCATCGCTGAACGGGCGCAGGAACTCGTGGAGAAACGCTACTCGCTGAGTTCCTGGTTGCATGAACGGGAGGACGCACTGTCATGACACGCGTGTTTGTGTACGGCACGCTGAAACGCGGCGGCGAGAATCATGAATGGATCAAGTCCCAGACTTTTGTGGCTTCAGCGTGGACGAAGCCGCTTTACCGCATATTCGACCTTGGCGGCTATCCCGGCATGATCCGCTCAGAAAATGGCATCGCCATCGAAGGCGAGGTTTGGGACGTGGACGAGGCCGGCCTGGCGCGTCTCGATGTGCTGGAAGACATCAACGGCGGTGAATATGAGCGCGTGTTGATCGAGCTCGAAGGCGAGTTCGCCGCTCAGCGCGTCGAAGGCTATCTTTACCTGCGTGATCTGAGCGGGCGACGGGACGCGGGCGCGTGCTGGTAGCAATGTGGTCCGCACAGTCCTCTGTGCGGCGCTCGGAGATCTTCTCAGACTCCGAATTTTCCCAGAGCTGTCATGTGCGGAGTTCCTCTGCGTAAAGTCAACCAAGAGCCTGCC
>NZ_JBIIKX010000125.1:0-8691 GCF_044232965.1 Prosthecobacter sp. | reverse complement strand
GCACGGACACGGGCGGTTCGATCCGTGTGCCGGCGGCCTGCTGCGGGGTTTACGGCTTGAAGACTACCTTTGGCCTCGTTTCAACCAAGGGCGTGTTTCCCATCTCACCAAAGCATTTGGACACCGTCGGGCCGATGGCTAGAAACATCAGCGATTTGGCCCAAGGCATGAACCTATTGCAGCGAGGCTTTGAAACACGCTACCAGGAAGCCGTCGCAGACAAACCCTTGCCCCGGCACATCACCATCGGGCGGTTGCATCTGGATGGCACGGACCCGGAGATCGACAAAGCCATTGATGCGGAACTGGCAGCGAAGGGCTTCAAGGTCATCCGGCTCAACAAGAGCTTTCAGGCAAAATGGAAACAGGCGGAGGAAGATGGCAAGGTGGTGGCTCTGGGCGACACCTGGCAGAATGATCAAAAGTATGCCAACCAAAAGGGCGTGAGCCTTTTGACGAAGCTCGTGATCATGTCAGGAGAACTCGAGTATAAAGGCGACTACCAGGCGGCACTGAAACGCAAAGCCGCATGGCAGCGTGACCTCCGCCAAGTCTTCAAGCAGGTGGATTTCATTGCTGTGCCGACGCTGCAAGGCCTGCCGCCAAAGATGCCTTTCTGGGGATCGGACGCGGTGTTTGAATGGCGCGTGTTCGACATGCAAAACACCGTGGGTGTGAACTTTGCGGGCAATCCCGCGCTCGCGGTGCCAATCGCGATGCCAGCCAGAGGCAAGACCATTCCTGTGACCAGCCTGCAACTCGTCGGGCCGCGCCTGAGCGAGGCAGAACTCTTAAACGCAGGCCGACTCATCGAAAACAAACTCTAACATCATGCACCTTTCATTTTCACTCATCATCGCAGCCTTGCTGCTCATCAGCCCGGCGAGCCACGCTCAATCAGCGAATGACCTCATGGGCAGCGGCGACGCCTTTGACCGCAAATTTCAAGCCGACAAAGCTCTCCAACACTATCTGCCTGCCGAAAAACTGGAACCACAGAACGTGCCGCTGCTGTTGCGCATCGCGCGGCAGTATCGCCATCTGATGACGGATGCCTCATCGAGCGCGGAGAAGCTCAGGCTGGGCGGAATGGCCCTCGGCTATGGAAAGCGCGCTGCGGCACTCGCCCCGAATGATTCCGAGGCCCAACTCTCCCCCGCCATCACTTATGGCAAGATGCTGCCGCTTCAGGGCAGCAAGGAGCAGGTGGACGCCTCGCCACGCATCAAGGCGGGTGCTGACAAGGCAATCAAACTCGATCCACGCAACGACGTGGCCTGGCATGTGCTCGGCCGCTGGCATCAGGCACTCGCCAACGTCGGCGGTGTCAAACGTGCGCTGGGCGGACTCCTTTACGGCAAGCTGCCCACCACCACGAACGAAGCCGCCGTGGCCTGCTTCGATAAAGCCATCGCCATCAATCCCAACCGTCTGAGGCACTACATCGAACTCGGACGCACCTACGCTCAGATGGGCAAAAACGCTGAAGCACGGCTATTCATCCAGAAGGGTATGTCGATGCCCAACATGGAGCACGACGACCCTGAATTGAAGCAACGCGGTCGCGAAGCTCTGGCGAAGCTGCCGTAAATAGTGGTCCGCACAGTCCTCTGTGCGGGGCTCCGCAACACCAAAGCACCCCGCAAGATCCCAAAGCCGTCCGTGTGCGACGCGCCAACGTCGTGACGTTAATCAGGAGCCTTCCACACGCCGCACAGAGGACTGTGCGGACCACTTTGGCAGATCCGCCAGTGAACCATCAATGAAAGTGTGATGCCAAAGCTGCGTCGCGACGACCGCCGCGAGTCCCATTTCCACCGAGAGGCGCGGCAGTGAGCCAACACGCAGTTCACGAAACGCCTTCCGCCAATGCCGCACCTGAGCGATGTCAAAGTAGCCGGTGCGGCGCAGCGATTCTTCGCTCAGCAGTTCACCCACAAACTTTGGCTCGGGATCAATATGGAAGCTGTCCAGCGGGGCGCGGAAGATGACCTTGTGCCGGCGAGCGATCTCTTTGGGCAGCCAGCGCTCGGCGACAAGGCGCAGCAAATGTTTGTCACGGAAGCCGTTCAGCTTCCACTGCGGATGCAACTTGGCCGTAAAGTCGAACACGTCTTCATCGAGAAACGGATAGCGCACCTCCACCGAGGAGTGCATCGCCACGCGATCCCCCTTCGCTTGCAGCAAATGCCCGGCCAGCGTGACCCTCGCACCGACCCACAGACTGCGGTTCAGCGGACTCCAGTGCTTCGCGCGATCCAGATTCATGCCCAGGTCTTCCCAAGGTCGTGCTTCAGCCAGGACCTCGCGCATCGGCTCGCCGTAGAAGCGCAGCTTCGAGAGCGCCAGCACGCCGTAGCTGTCGATCCATGCATTTGGGCCACCGACAGCGTCTTCCCACATTTTCCGGCTCGTGGCTGGGTAGTGGGGCACCTTGTTCAGCCGCAGAAACGCACGCCGCGCCATGTCGCTCAATCGCAGGCCAGGAATGACATCCATCGCACCGAAGATCTTCGCGATCTTGTACCACGGATAACCCGCCAGCCATTCGTCAGCGCCTTCGCCCGTGAGCACCACCTTTTGACCGTTGGCATGAACTCGCCGCGCCAGCATCAGCAGCGCCGCGCAGGAAGTATCGATCACGGGGGCTTCGGCGGCCTGGATGAGCTGGGGATACATGTCGAGCGCATCGCTGGCGCGAAACTCCTGCACGATGGGAGCCTTCGTGCCGATGTGCTTGGCCGTGTTATTCGCGGCGCTGAGTTCATCGAGCTTCGGATCATCCACGCGGATCGTGTAGGTGTTGATGGCTGTGCCTTTGAGCTTGCACGCCATCGCAACGATCATGCTGGAGTCCAGTCCGCCGGAGAGGTACGCGCCCACTGGCACATCAGCTCGCAGGCGCTTGTCCACGGCTTTCAGCAGGACATCTTCAAACTCATCCACCAGCTTGCGCGGATCGGCTTGAGGGTCTTCATCGCCGTGATTGGGGAAATCCATTGTCCAATAGGCACGCTCCTTGATCGGCTCCGCATCCCCCGGTGTGATCTGCAAATAGTGCCCCGCTGGCAGCAACCGGATGCCTTCAAAACACGTCACCGGACCCGGCATCGCGCCAAAGGTGAAGATGTGATCCAGCCCACGCAGATCGGCCTTTGCCGTCACCATGCCCGATGCCAGCAGCCCTTTGATCTCAGAGGCAAACAGCAGCCAGTCGCCTTGGCGCGTCCAATAAAGCGGCGAGATGCCAAAGCGATCCCTCCCCAGCGTGAGCTGATGCCGATGCACATCATAAAGCGCCACCGCAAACTGACCGCGCATCCGCTCAAACATGCCTTCACGGCTCTCCTCCCACAGATGCGGGATGATCTCCGTGTCGCAGTGTGTGTGTAGTTGGTGCCCACGCCCCACCAGCTCCGCGCGCTTCTCGGGAAAGTCGAAGAACTCGCCATTATAGACCGTGAATGCGCTCTGATCCTCATTGCACATCGGCTGCTGACCATCCGCCAAGCCAACAATGCTCAGTCGTCGCGAAGCCAGCGCCACACCGGGCCGATGCAAAAAGCCTTCTTCGTCCGGCCCCCGATGGATCAGCGCCCGCGCCATACGTTCGACCACACCTTCGGACACCGTTCGCCTACCGGCCAGGTCCATCACACCAGCAATGCCACACATAGGCGTCTGCTATCGTCTGCTTGGGAGGTCAAAGGCAATGCTTATCTGCCCAGGTAGGGATACACCCCATCTCCATCGCATGACATGTCGAGGTAGGGTTTCACCCCATGGCGTATGAACAGCAGGTCGGGTAGCTAGGGAGCCCACACCTGATTCTGATCGAACGGTGGAGGCGGCTTCATGCAGCGGGGCCGTGAACTCTTTCCCTTATTGAACATGCCCACACTCGCCCATTCTGTTTCCTCGCCACCGCCTGCAACGCCAAACAAGGAGGGCATCGCGATCATTGGCATCGGCTGCCGTTTCCCTGGTGGGGTGAATGACGCGGAGTCATTCTGGAAGTTGCTGGAAGATGGCCGCGAAGCCGTGAGTGACGTGCCGGCGGATCGCTGGAATGTGGAACGCTTCTACGACGCAGAGCCGGGCATCGTCGGCAAGACCATCGCGAAACGTGGTGGATTCATTGAGGGCATTGACCAGTTCGATCCGCAGTTCTTCGGCATCTCTCCGCGCGAGGCACCTTACATTGATCCACAGCAGCGCCTCCTGCTCGAAACAGCCTATGAAGCCATTGAAGATGCGGGCGTGGTGCTCGATCTCGACAAAGGCACCGACATCGGTGTTTTTGTCGGCATCTCGCACAATGATTACCAAGGGCTGCAACACACGGCCACGGATCGTGCAGGCATCAGCGCTCACACGCCGACCGGCAGCGCACACAGCATCGCGGCGAACCGCATCTCGTATTGTTTGAACCTCACCGGGCCGAGCATTGCGATGGATACCGCCTGTTCCTCTGCATTGACCGCCGTGCATGTGGCCTGCGAGCACATCCTGGCCGGACACTGCAAAACAGCGATGGCTGGTGGCGTGACCGTGATGATCACGCCGGATGGCTTCATCGGCTTTTCACAAGCCGGGATGCTTTCCCCCGAAGGCAAATGCAAGGCCTTCGATGCCTCGGCAAATGGTTTCGTTCGCGGCGAAGGCGCTGGCATGGTGCTCTTGAAGAAGCTCTCGGATGCCATCGCGGACGGTGATCCGATCCACGCAGTGATCATCGGCTCGGCGGTGAACTCGGATGGCCATACGAACGGCATCTCACTGCCAAGTCCTGAAGCCCAGGCACGACTCGTGCACGATGCGTGCGTGATCGCTGGCGTCGAGCCATCACAAATTGGCTATGTCGAAGCGCACGGCACCGGAACGGCGGTGGGTGATCCCATCGAAGCACATGCACTGGCTGAAGCGTTGTGCGCCGACCGCACAGCAGATGCTCCGCTCCTCATTGGCTCGGTGAAGACGAACCTCGGTCACTTAGAAACGGCCTCTGGCGTCGCTGGTCTGGTCAAAGCCGCGCTGGTGCTCAAGCACGCGCGTATTCCGGCCACTCTGCATTTTGAAACACCGAATCCGCACATCGACTTCACCGCGTTGAAGCTGCGCGTGCCTGTGTCGAACGAGGCATTTGCCAGAACGGGTGATCTTCGTCTTGTGGGCATCAACTCCTTCGGCTTTGGCGGCTCCAACGCTCATGTGATCCTCTCGGAAGCTCCGAAGCAGGCACCACGAGCGCATGTGAGTCCTGACACAAGCCGCGCCTGGCCTTTGACGCTCTCTGCACGCTCAGAAGAAGCGCTGCGTGCCGCTGCGTGGCAGTTGAGCGTTTGGGTGGATGATCATTCGAAGCTGAATGGTAGCTCGCCGCTGCTCCCAGACCTCACTTACATGCTCGGTGCTCGGCGGAATCATCATTCGCATCGCCTCGCGCTCACGGCGCGCACGCTTGGCGAGATGGTGCAGGAACTCAGCGCCTTCTCGACCGGTCAACCCGGTCCACGAATGCGCACGTCCTTCACACCGCGCCCCGAAAAGGCTGCGCGTGTTGTTTTCGTCATGAGCGGTCAGGGGCCACAGTGGCAGGGCATGGGCCGCGAACTCATGCAGCATGAGCCGGTCTTCAAACGCATGATCGAGGCCTGTGACAAGGCCATGCGCCCATGGGCCAAGTTCTCGCTGATGGACGAACTCAATCGTCCCGAAGCTGAGACAAAAATGCAGCGCACCGAGATCTCGCAGCCTGCGATCTTCGCTATGCAGATGGCGCTCGCAGCGCTTTGGCAGTCGTGGGGCATTCAGCCTGCGGCCGTCGTTGGGCATAGTGTGGGTGAAGTCGCCGCAGCCTGCATCGCAGGCATCCTCACACTGGACCAAGCTGCGAAGATCATCGTGCTGCGCGGACGCTTCATGGATGAGTGCGCCGCTGCTGGCGGCACCATGCTCGCAGTCGGCATGAGCCCCGACGAGGCGCGTGCGGTGATCGCCAAACATGACCGCACGGTGAGCATCGCTGCCTTCAATGGACCTCGCTCACTCACGCTGTCGGGCTTGAAGACCTCACTGGAAGTCATCGCTGCCGAACTGGAATCGAAGGGCGTCTTCGCCCGCTTCCTGCAAGTCAGCCATCCCTTCCATCACGCGATGATGCAACCTGCTGCTGATGCCTTGAAGGCTGCGCTGGCTGATCTCACGCCGACGCCTGAGACACTTCCGTTCTTCAGCACCGTCACCGGTCAGCGTCTCGATGGCGCATCATGCGATGCAGGCCATTGGTCGCGCGGAGTTCGGCAACCTGTGGAGTTCGCCTCTGCGATTGGCGCTTTGTCGGAATTCGGTGTCGATGCCTGGCTCGAAATCGGCGCGCATCCTGCGCTGGTGCGTTCCATCCAGGAATGCCTTGGCGAGAGTAGCGGCAAAACTGCCGTGCTGGCTTCAGCGCGTCGTGAACGCGAGCATGAATCGTTGCTCGAAACCGCGATGGATCTGCATCTCGCCGGTGTCGTGCTCGACTTCAAGGCTCTCACGCCATCGCGCCGTCATCTCACACTACCCACCTACTCATGGGACAAAGCGCGGTGGTGGAATGAGTCCGCCGACATGCGTGAAGGCCGCCTCGCACCTGGTGGCCGCGGCTTGCTCGACATCCGACTTGCTCGCGCTACACCGACGTGGATCACGCGGCTCGATAACCGCCACATGGCCTTCCTGAAGGATCATCGTGTCGAAAATCTCATCATCTTCCCCGCCGCAGGCTTTGTCGAAATGGTGCTCGAAGCCGGTGTGCAGTTGTTTGAGGGCAAAGCCTTCGTCATTGAGGACTTCGAGATCCGCAAGCCGCTCATCCTTCCCGATCCACCCTCCGGCCTGCTACTGGAGCTGACGTATGATCTCACGGAACGCACGTTCAGCATTCAGAGCCGCTTTGAAAGCGGTGCCTCATGGTCCACGCATGTCGTCGGCTCCATGCGCGGCGAACGCACCGAATCCTCCTTTGCCACTTCGGCTTGGGAGGCATCCACATTGCCAAACGTCGGTCTCGACACTTTCTACGGCCACATGGCCGACATGGGTCTGCGCTACGGCGAGGAATTCCGCCCCATCCGCGAACTGTCCGCAGGCGCTGGCAAGTCCTCAGGTCGTGTTTCGCTGGGCCAAACGATTGCGCAACGTGCTTCCGAGTATCCGCTGCATCCCGTGCTCTTTGACGGCGCGTTGCAAATCTTCTCCGCAGGCGCTGCGACGATTGAAGGCCGCACGGCCGGACTGCGACTCCCTGTGCGCTTTGCCCGTATCCTGTTCCTGCGTTCGCCTGGAGCATCGAGTCTCGTGCGTGCCGGTGTGAAACAGGCCAACGACGAGTTTGTCGAAGGCGGCATCGACTTGTTTGACGAAGCCGGACGGCCCTGTGTCCGCATCGACGGCTTCCGCGCCATCAGCGTGGAAGGAGCCAAGCGCACGGGCAAAACCGGCAAAGGCCGTGATGTGACCTACCACGTTGCCTGGGAAAATCGACCCACTGGATCACGCTCCGCTTCTCCTGCTCCTGTGGACTTGACCCGACTGCATGAAGTGGCCCAGCACGCGCTGGATGAAGTGCTCGACATGCGTGGCCGCGCTAATCTGGATGCCGCGAGTGCCGCAGGTGATGAACTGACCGCCGCGCAAGTCGCCAGCGGTCTGCGTACCATGGGCGTGGAGGGAAGCTTCACGGCCAAATCACTCGGCGTTGCCGAATCCATGCGTCGTTCATTCGTGCAGTTGATGGACAATCTGGTGAAGCAGGGACTGCTCAGCCGGGAAGGCTCAGGCTACCAGACCACACCTGCGTTCAGTGAAGCTGCGGACTCGGCCTCCAGCCTCCTCAGCGATAGTCTTGGCAAGTATCCGGGGCACCTGCCCGAGGCTCTGATCTGCGGCGCGACGTGCGCAGATCTCGGCCCCATCATGCGTGGTGAAAAGGAGGCCGTGCAGGTCTTGTTCACCAGCGGCGGCACCGATTTGCTCGATCAATTTTATGGCGATGGCCTCGTCACGAGTCCTTGGCTTGCCGCAATCGGCAGCGCGGTGGCGGAGGCTGCACGTCAGCTTCCCGAAGGACGCGGACTGCGCATTTTGGAAGTCGGCGCAGGCACCGGCGGTCTCGCCTCACAGGTGCTGCCGCTCATCGAGCGCGGTGTGCATTCATATGTGTTCAGCGATGTCTCCGCTGCCTTCTTCCCCGCTGCGCGACAAAAGCTGGCCGCTTATCCCGAAGTCGAGTTTCATACCTTCGATCTCGAAAAGCCCGGCAATGAGCAGGAGTTCGAACTCGGTTCTTTCGACATCATTCTCGGCACCAACGTCATTCATGCCGTCAGCGACGTGCGCTACGCGCTACGCAACATCAACCACCTGCTCGCCCCCGGCGGCAGTTTGCTCTTTGTCGATGTCGCCACGCCGCATTTATGGTTGAACGCCGTCTTCGGCCTCACCAGCGGCTGGTGGCGCTTCACGGATCGCGATCTGCGTCCGCATCATCCGCTGCTGGAGCGCGAGCAATGGCAGAAGGTGCTTAGCAGCCTGTTGAAAAAGAGGGGTTAAAAAGGCCAAAACTTGGGGGCCAGTCTTCTTCGCGGCCTGGGTGCTGTTGGTGGCCGATTCGCATGATGGAACCTTGTGGCGCTCTCAAGCGTGTCC
>NZ_JBIIKX010000074.1:0-28686 GCF_044232965.1 Prosthecobacter sp. | reverse complement strand
ATCTATTGCGAGATTCATCAGCACATGCGCTGCTTTGTGCTCGTGCTCGACACACCGTGGTTCGCCACCACGGACGCAGGCGGCAAGTTCACGCTCAAGAACGTGCCGCCGGGCGAGTACTGGCTGCGGGTGTTTCAGCCCTCGGAAAAACTGCTGCAGGAACGTGTGACGGTCACGGATGGCAAAACGACGACGATCAACCTCTCACGCTGACGCCCATGACATTCCGCGCGAAGCTGCTGAGGGCGATCCTGGCCATCGTGATGATCACGACGGCGGCGAGCCTGCTCATCGCGCAACAGCAGAACGCGACGTTGTTTCAGAGCGTGGTGGACCGGTTGTTCGCGGAGCAGATGAAGTCGTTTCAACAAACGCAGGAGCTTCCCATCGGGGCCGCCAAGGTGGAGGCGAGGCGGCTGGCGCAGTCGGTGCGCCTGTTCGCGGCGTTGGAGGAGGGCGATCCCGAGGAGGTTTACAAAATCGCCAGTGACGAGCTGCGGCTGGGCGAGTTCGCGTTTTTCCGACTGCTGGACGCGGAGGGAAAGCTCATTCCACCCGGAGCCGACAGCCGCGCGGGTGTGTTTGATGCCGCAGGATTGCAGGGAGAATGGCTGCCGCATGGCAAGGCGGGTGCGGAGGTGGATTTCGGCTTCGTGGCGACGCAACACGGCACGATTTACCGTCTGCTGGCCTGCCCGATCACGAATTTCGACGAAACGGTGGGCACGCTCATCCTGGGGCAGCCGATGCCGCGTGAGACGGCGATCCTGCTTGGCGGCCAATTCATCGGCGAGGGCGTGCCTGCGGCTCTGCGTGCCGCCTTGATGGCACAGAAAGAGCCATCGGGCCGGTTTGAGGTGGATGGCGTTGAGCATCGTTTCACACGCTTTGTTTTGAACTCGGGATCGGCTTATCCCGCAGCGGACTGGGTGTCGGTTTTCTCGATGGCGGAGCTGGCAGCGCAGCAGCGAGTGCTGACGCTGCGCATCGTGCTGATCGGCCTCGCGGCGCTGGTGCTGGCAGCGCTGGTGGCGGGAGTGCTGTCGCGGCAGCTCGCGCAGCCGGTGGCGAATCTCGTCAAAGCCGCGCAAAGCGTGCGCGAGGGCGACTATGCGGTGAATCTGCCGCAGACGCGCACGCTGGAGCTGAACCACCTGGGCAGCGCCTTCAACGAAATGGCCGCCGGGCTGGCGCTGCGGGACCGCTACCACTCCGTGCTGCAAAAAGTGACCGATCCGCGCGTGGCGGCGGAGATGGTGGCCGGAAACATCAAGCTGGGCGGCGAGTTGCGCGAGGTGACGGTGATCTTTTGCGACATCCGCGGCTACACGGCGCTGAGCGAGGGCCGTGACCCGGTGGAGGTGATCCATCTTTTGAATGATCACATGACCGCACTGGCGCGCATCGTGCAAAAGCACCTCGGCGTGATCAACCAGTTCGCCGGGGATGCGATCATGGTGCTCTTCGGCGCCCCGAAGAGCTACGGCAACGACGCGGAGCATGCCGTGCGCTGCGCGTGGGAGATGATGCAGGAGCGCGAGCGGCTGAATCGAGACGCGGTGGAGCCGCTGCGCATCGGCATCGGCATCGCCACGGGCAACGTGGTGGCAGGCTGCATCGGCGCGGAGAGTCGCAGCGACTACACTGTCATCGGGGAGAAAGTGAACCTGGCCGCGCGACTGTGCAGCAGCGCAGCGGCAGGCCAGATCCTCGTGGATGCGGAGACGCAGACGAAAACGAGAGCGCTAGGAGCCTTTGAGACGCTGGAGCCGCTGACGCTGAAAGGCTTCGCGCAGCCCGTGCCTGCGTTTCGTCTGGCAAAGGTGAATCCAAACGAACTTTAACGTAGAAATTGAATTGTGATGTTTGCAGTGCCTCCCCTCACCCTAGCCCCCTCCCCCAAGGGGCGTGGGAATTGGCTTTGCGCGGTGATCATGCTGATGGCGACGCTGAATCTGTCAGCGCAGGAGTTTCTCGATTCGTTGGGCGAAAAGACGCGCTTTGAATCGGAGGCGTGGGGCATTCGTGCGGATGTGTCCTTCATGGCGGATACTACGGTGTTCGCGGCCGAGCAGAAAGCGCAGGGAATGCTGTTTGAAGATGATGACGTGTTCTTTGCGCCGAGGCTGATCTCGTTTCTGAATGTGCATCTCGGCGAACGCGTGAGCCTGCACGGGCAGATGCGTGTGGATCGGGGCTTTGACCCCGGCTCCGCGCCGGACGGGCAGGCGCGACTGGATGAATATTATCTCCAGGCGCGGCTGTGGAAGCAGGATGAGGTGAATGTGCGACTTGGGAAGTTTGCGACCGCGTTTGGTTCGTGGGCGAAGCGCAGCCTGACCTGGGACAATCCACTCATCACCGCGCCGATGGCGTATGAGGACATGCTGCCGATGACGGACGTTTCAGCGCCAGGTGGGCTGGCGGGCTTCGCGGCACGAAGAGACATGGCGGACAGCAAGCCGACCTGGCTGCCCATCCTCTGGGGACCGTCGTATGCCACGGGTGTGTCGCTGTTTGGCCGGGTGGATGCGTTTGAGTATGCCTTTGAGGTGAAGAACGCGGGGATTTCATCTCGTCCGCAGGTCTGGGACGGCGTTCAGGATGGTTTTCAGACGAATCCCACTTTCACCGGCCGTGTGGGCCTGCGTCCGGCTCCTGAGTGGACGCTGGGCACTTCATTCAGCCACGGCCCCTACATGCAGGACAGCGCCGCGCTAAGCCTGCCAGTGGGAACGAGCGTGAATGACTTCACGCAGACGACCTGGGGTGTGGACGCGGGCTACACGCATGAAAAATGGCAGATTTGGAGCGAACTCATCGCCGCGCGCTTCGAGGTGCCGCGTGTGGGGGATGTGGATGTGCTCAGCGGCTTTGTGGAGGCGAAGTACAAGCTCACCCCACAGCTCTGGACCGCCATGCGTTGGAACCAAGCCGCCTTCAGCGATGTGCCCGGCCTCACGACGGAATGGGATCGCAACGCCTGGCGCATGGATCTCGCGCTGGGCTATCGTCTGACCGAGCATGTGCAGGTGAAGCTCCAATACAGCTTTGGCGACAAGCGTGGCAGCGACGCGGAGGGCAATCACCTCGGCGCGATGCAGGTGACGGTGCGGTTTTGAACTTCAATACAGGCTGACGTAGTCAGTGATGAGGGCCAGATCAGCCCAAGTATTCTTCGGTCACAATCTCCTCGTCTCCTTCATCGGCATGAATGCCCTGGGAGATCACGCGTTGTGTCACTTCGTCGAGATAAGCCTGCAACACGTCGCTGAGTTCGATGAATTCAGGCCACAAGGTCTCTTCCACGAAACTGCGTGGCACTTGGACCATGACGGTGTTTCGGCGCTGACGGGCACGGCGGTAGGGTTTGAGCGAATAGCGCCGAAGCAACGCGATAAAGAGCTTGCGCGACCAGCCATCGACGAGCGTGAACTTGTACTCGATGGGGCGGTCCACCTTGGCGGTTTCGCCGAGGCGGCGTTTGATGCGGGCGATGGCCTCGGCGGCGGCTTCTTTCTCGCCATGCGTCGTGGCACCGGCGTAGAGGCGCTCGATTTTACGCAGCTTGTCGAAGAGGTCCTGTTCGCGCATGGGGTTCTTTCCCAAACGCAGCGGCGCTGTCAACGCGGGCCTGAATTATGACGCGCGTCGAATCCCGCGTGTGGCGAGGATGTTGCGCACGAGGCGCAGCATGTCGGCAGGCTCGTAGGGCTTTGGCAGCACGGCGGCGAAGCCGTAGGAGGCGGGATTGGCCATGACGGGATCGTCCGAGTAGCCACTGGAGACGATGGCGAAGACCTCAGGATCGAGGGCACGGAGTTTTTCCATGGCGCGGATGCCGCCCATGCCATTCGGGATGCTGAGATCGAGGATGACGAGGTCGAAGGCGCGGCCCTGGCCCTGACTTTCCTGATAAAGACGCACGGTTTCACTGCCTTCGGCGCTTTCGGTGACGTCGAAGCCGTTGCTGGTGAGATTGCGGACGATGAGGGAGCGCACGAGCGGATCGTCTTCCAGCACGAGGATGCGGGGCGCGGCGGCCTCGACCTCTGGTGGAGTGTCAAAGACCTTGCTGAGGCCGAAGGCGTCGGCCTCCTCGGCATCCGAGTCGAGCGGGAGGTAAAAGCGCACGGTGGTGCCGCGTCCTGGCTCCGAACGCACGGTGAGCGAGCCGCCATGGGCCTTGGCGATGGATTCACACACGGTGAGGCCGAGTCCGGTGGCGTTGTCAGCCTTCCGGGTGCTGAAATAGGGCTCGAAAATGTGCGAGAGGTGGTCGGGCGGGATGCCCTCGCCCTTGTCCTCGACCTCAATGGCGAGGCCGGAGGGCTGGAAGTTTTTGTCTGAGACCATCTCACCGGGGAACATCTCGGCATGGTCGGGCGCGAAGCAGCGGATAATGATCTCGCCGCCATTGGGCTGGGCTTGCTCGGCATTGCGAATGAGATTGCTCAACAGGCGACGGACTTGAGCACCGTCGATGGCGATCTGCGGCAAACCGGGCTGCACATCAATGCGGTACTCGATGCGGTTGGCGCGGGTGTGATGCGTGAAGAAGGTGTCGATCAGATCGCCGAGATGGATCTGCGTTTTGATCGGCGCACCGCCACGGGCAAAGGTGAGCAGTTGCTGGACGAGGTTCTGCGCCTGGAGCGTGGCCTGCTTGGCCGTGTGCAACTCTGGCAGCGTGATGGCATTGCGCAGGCGCATCTCGGCGAGGGAGATGTTCCCAAGCAGAACGGTAAGCAGGTTGTTGAAGTCGTGTGCGAATCCACGCGCCAGCAGGCCGAGGGATTCGAGGCGGTCGATGCGGTTGCGGCGTTCGGCTTCCTCGCGACGGGCGGTGACGTCTTGAACGAGCAGCAACAGACCTTCACCGAAGGGATAGCCGCGCACCTCGAGCCAGATCTGTTTCTCATCCAGGAACAGCTCACGGTTCACCGTCTCCCGGTGCAGCATGGCGCGTGCGAGCGCCTCGTAATGCGCTTCTCGTGTGGCGGTGGGCATCAGATCCCACAGGGACAGGCCCAGCATGTCCTGAAGATTGCGATCAAAGAGCCTCAGGGCGCTGGCGTTCGCATAGGTCACGCGCCAGCGCGAATCGAGGGCAAAGAGCGGGTCTGAAATGCTCTCCACCACATCGACCAATGGCGCGGAGCTGCGGGTCGGCGCGGTCGGCGGCACAGGAGCAGGCGCATGAGCGCGGAAAAGAATGATCAGGCCGGTGAGCTCGCCCTGCTCATCGCGCAGCGGGGCCGTGCGGTCCTGGATCGGCACCCGTTCACCGGCGCGCGTGGTCAGATAGACGGTGCGCTCCGTGGCCTGGGCGGCGGCATCTGCGGGCAGAATCTCCGCCGGCTCGCCGCTGGCCTGATAAATATTAAAAACCTCGTTCAACGAACGCCCGGTCACTTCCTCCGGCAACCAGCCCGTGACACGGACGGCGGCGGGATTCATGAAAATGACCCCACCAGCCAAATCGGCGGCGATGACGCCATCGGCCAGACTTTGGAACGCATCAAAGTAGCTGTGCTCGCGCCGCTGCCGCTTGCGCTCTTCCATATGGCGCTGCGCGGCCACTTCGACGGCCAGTCGCAGCTCATCATGGTTGAATGGCTTGAGCAGATAGCCTTGCGGATGTGTCTGGCGGGCACGCGCCACCGTTTCCAGATCGGCGCAGGCCGTCACATAGACGATCGCCACCTTGCTACGACGTTGCAGTTCATGGGCGGTGTCGATGCCATCGAGCTGACCGGAGAGATGCACATCCAGCAGCACCAGATCAGGCCGCAGTTCCTCGAACCGCGAGAGCGCCTCCTCCCCTGAGGCACAGATGCCCACGACGTGATGGCCGAGTTTGCCGAGGGACGCAGCCATGTCGCAGCCGACGAGGCCTTCGTTTTCGACGATCAAGATGCGAATGGGGTCGGAACTGGTCATTTCCCGGATGGTTTGATTATTCTAGCCGAGACAAATTATAAACGCCATAGGAAATTCTGGCTCTTTCTCTGACTCCTCGACTTTGTCGCATAAAACCGGCCATTCGACGCATTCAAAGGCCGTCGCTGCGGCTCCGGGTCCGTAAAAAACGCAATCCCAGGTCATCTCCACCGTTTGGGGATGGCATGATGCGCCTGTTCCTCATCCTTTCATCATTCATCATTCATCATTCGTCATTCTTCATTCGTCATTCTCGGCGCAGCCGAACATTGCCCTTATCCTCGCCGACGACCTCGGCTACGGCGATCTCGGCTGCTACGGGCATCCAACATTCAAAACACCGCGCATTGACCAAATGGCGGCGGAAGGAGCCAGGCTGACGCAGTTCAACACACCCGCGCCGTTTTGCGCTCCCACGCGTGCCTCGCTCATGACAGGACGTTATCCCTTCCGCTGCGGCATGACGCAGAATCCCGCGCCCGACGGCGGACCCGCCGCTGACGCGCTGGCGATGCCAAAATCGGAGATCACACTGGCGCAGGTGCTCAAAGCGGACGGTTATGCCACCGGCATGGTTGGCAAATGGCATCTCGGTCACAAACCCGGCTCACTGCCCACCGAGCGCGGCTTCGATGAGTATTACGGCATCCCCTACTCGAACGACATGCGCCCCGTGCAGGTGCTCGAAGGCTCCGCGGTCGTCGAATACCCCGTCGTGCAGGCCACGCTGACCACTCGCTACGCCAAACGCGCCACCGACTTCATCCAGCGGAATGCGAAGAAGCCCTTCTTCCTCTACTTCGCCGAAGCGATGCCGCACAAGCCGCTCGCTGCGCCAGACAAGCACTACACAAAGAGCGGCGCGGGCCTTTACGGCGATGCCCTGCTCGATCTCGATGACAGTGTGGGCGCGGTGCTCGATGCGTTGAAACAAAACGGCCTCGACGACAACACGCTCGTGCTTTTCACCAGCGACAACGGCGCATGGTTCGGCGGAAGCTGCGGCGGCCTTCGCGGCATGAAGGGCACGAACTATGAAGGCGGCTACCGCGTGCCCATGATCGCCCGCTGGCCCGGAAAAATCCCCGCCGGCCATGTCAGCCACGAACTCGGCGTGATGATGGACCTTTTTTCCACCGTGCTGCACGTCACCGGCGCGAAACTGCCCGATGATCGAGCACTCGACGGCCGCAACATCTTGCCGCTGCTCACCAGCGCCGCCAAATCACCGCACGAGTTCATCTTCGGTCATCAAAACTCCAAGCTCGCCACCATCCGCGATGCACGCTGGAAGCTGCATCTGCTTCCTGCCAGCCAGATGAAGCTCAAGCCCGGCCCGGACGGCAAATGGCTCGATCCACGCACGCCTGATGGCGTCACCATCCTCGCCCCCTTCGAGCAATACAACATCAATGCCCATCCTGGCCTCACCACCGGCGCCGAACCTGCGAAGATGCAGCTCTTCGATCTCCAGAACGATCCCGGCGAACAAGTCGATGTCGCCGCGCAACATCCCGACGAAGTGAAGCGACTCCAAGCCGCCTACGATTTCATGAACAAAGACGTTCCCGTCGTCGAGGAGGTCAAACGGGCACCGTACAAGAAGCCGTAGCCTGTGCTCTCGGCTGATACACACACGCCGGATCTTCGGCGAAGGGATCACCCGTAACGCCATAAGCCCGCGCTCGGGAGCCGCCGCATACAGCACGGAACTCGCAGCGCCCGCATTTGCCACCCAGAGCATCGTTGTCGCGCAGCGATATAAACAGCGGATGACGACGATAAATCTCCGCCGGATGTTCGTCGCGCACGTTGCCGCAGTCGAAAGGCAGGAAGCCGCTCGGTGACACCACCCCGGTGTGCGAGATGAACATCACGCCGCGTCCATCACGAATGCCGAGTGGCGAGCGCATGCCCGGACGGTGTTTGCCAGTCGTGGCACCGAGCGATTGGATCACCACGCGGCGGAAGTGATGCCCTTCCGTCGTTTTGACCGCGAACGGAGCCTTGCCGACGAGCGAGGCCATGTCGCGGAAGACGAACTCGATGTCCTGCGGGTCCGGCAGATCGTCGATGCCCGCACGACCAGTCGGCACGAGCAGAAACACGCTCCACATCGCGGGTTTGAGTTCAAACATGAGCTTCTTGAAAGCTTCGTACTCGCGTAGATTGCCACGCGTGAGCGTCGTGTTGATCTGCACGCTCAAATCCGCCGCGTGGGCGCGATGCACCGCTGCAATCGTGCGATCAAAGGTGCCTGAGACACCACGGAAAGCATCGTGTGTTTCCCGCGTGGCACCATCCAGGCTCAGCGAAATGCGCTCCACACCTGCGGCCTTGATTTCGTGAAAGTCAGCATGCATCAACCGCGCCGTGGCCGATGGGCTGAGTCCCACATGCAGGCCTGCGTCGGTCGCCTCGCGCACGAGATCGAGCGCATCGCTGCGCATCAACGGATCACCACCCGTCAGAATCAACATCGGCGGCTTCAACTCGGCCAGTTGCCGGATGAGGCGACTCGATTCCTCGCGATTCAGCTCCTCGGGATGCCGATGCGACTGTGCCTCGGCCCGGCAATGCTTGCAGGCCAACGCGCAAGCCCGCGTGATCTCCCAAAAAACGAGAAACGGGCGTTCATCGAACCCGTCATAACCCAACGCGGGCACCTTCGAGGCTTCCAGATCCAAAACGGGCATGTTCATGGGAAGAACAAACGTCCAATCGCCGAAAACGCTCCACCACCGGATGTCGAAGGCTACGCCAATCTTGCCTACTCCTCCACATCCCGCTTCACGAACCGCCGCCGGTGCCACAGCAGCCAGAACAGCGCCAGCAGCGCCCAAGTGATTGCAGCATAGATGTGATGCGAGACCGTTGTCGAAGGCATCCAGGCCGGCGTGGCGCGGGTGGTGGCGGTCAGAACTCCGAGGAAGACGAGAAAGCGCACCCATTTGGATTTCACGAAGAAGCCGTCCAGGTCGCCGCTGTGACCGAACAGCACGCGACTGCCCACCACGAGCATCAGCATGCCAAAGCCGCCGATGTAGAGCAGGTGCTCGATGCTCACGTGCTGCACATAATGAAACGGTGCGAGCACGATGCCGAGCCAGCCGAGAATGAGCGCCCAAAACAGACCTGTGGTAAGTGATCCGGCCTGCTGCGTCTTCCATGTCACCTCAATGAGCAGATACCCCGACGCGACGATGGCCCGCAGAGCATAGCCGAGAGTGACCTGGCCGAAGGCTTCGAGGAAAAAGCTGCCCACGAGCAAGACAGCGGCGACGATGGAGCGAAGCAGCTTCGACTTGCTCTGCGCGGCGGTTTTCGGATCGCCGAACTCGCCGCCGAGCATGCGTGGGAAGACAAACGAGCCGATGCCGAGCACCGGCGGCAGAAGCAGGCCCTGATAGAGAAGCAGATTCGCCAGACGCATGCGTTGCAGGTCCATCAAAGTCGCCGGTGAGAGCAACATCGCCGCTCCGGCGATGCCGCAGGCCAGCCCGGTGAGCGCGAGGAGCATCTGCGGCGGCGGTGCTTCCTTGCGGAACTTCACCACGCGAATCACCAGGCATAGCAGCAGGGAAACGAGCAACGCGACGAAGAACCCATCGCCCCACGCGTGTTGCAGCCGCAGATGACTGATCGCCGAAGCCTGATGCAGCGAGAAGAGCCAGAACAGCTCCAGCGGCGTCAGTTTTGGAGCGGTGGCCATGCGCGGTCCGGCGGTGCCGAGAAAGCCGACGACGAACGCGCCGCCGAAGGCCTCGATCATGAGACGTGCGTGAACGAAGTTCGGATAGAAGCCGAGCTGCTGCGCATAGAACAACGGCCACAGTGCCACGCCGATGATGCTCCACAGCGCTCCGCTGGCGAAGAAGAGGCGATACGGCTCCGCCGCGAGCCAGAGAAGGCCGTCTCTGCGCGGACCTTTGGCCTTATGTTTCTTGTGTTTGCAGGCGGGGAAGCTCATGGAACTCAAATATGCTCCCCAAACGCCAGCGCGTCTTTGGATTCGATGGTGCGCTGGCCTTGGGCGTCTCGCATGTTGCGTGAATAGACGTTGATGGTGATCTTGAGGAGCAGGGTGTAGATCATGAAACCCAGCGCCCAGATGCCGGCGGTGACTTTCCATTCGGTGAGGCTGGGGCGGTATTCGACGATCTCGTGCAGCGCACTGGGGATGAAGGCGGGAATGATCATGCCCATGCCTTTTTCGATCCAGATGCCAGCGAAAGCGAGGAAGCACGCGGTGTTCAGCCACACGGGGCGCTCGTTGATGCGTGGAATCATGAACGTGATGGCGGCGATGATGCAGAAGGCGACGGCGGTCCAGATCCAGGCGACGAGCTCGTGATGTCCATGAAGGCCAAAGTAGAGATACTTGGCGGCTCCGGTGTGGCTGCCGCCGGTGTAGAACTCGACGAATACTTCAGACGCCACCATGAGCAGGTTCACGAGGATGGTGATGCGCATGATGCCGACCAGCGTGCGGATAGCTCCATCGCCAAAGCGGTGGTGGGTGAGTCGGCGAATGATCTGGATGGCGACAATGATGAAGGCGGGTCCGCTGACGAAGGCGCTGGTGAGGAAGCGCGGGGCTAGCAGCGCGGTATTCCAAAACGGGCGACCCCCGAGGCCGCAATATAGGAAGGCGGTGACGGTGTGAATGGAGATGGCCCAGATGATGCTGAGGAAGACGAAGGGCACATACATCTTCGCCACGGGCGGCTGGCCGCGGTAACGCTTGTAGAGCAGGTAGCCGCAGATGTGGACGTTGATGAGGAGGTAGCCGTTGAGCACAATGACGTCCCAGGTGAGCATGGAGATCGGAAAATTGAACTTCCCGACGACGGGCATCATGTGCCAGAAGCGATCCGGTCGGCCGAGATCGCACACGACGAACATGATGGCCATGATGACGGAGGCGATGGCCAGCAATTCGCCGATGAGCACGATGTCGTGCATTTCTTTGTCATGATAAAGGTAGGCGGGGATGACCATCATGACGCCACCAGCGGCGAGTCCGACGAGGAAGGTGAAATTGGCAATGTAGAGCGCCCAGGAGACGTGATCGCTCATGCCGGTGACGGCCATGCCATCACGCACCTGCATGGCCCAGGCATTGGCCCCGACGAGGAAGATGGCGGTGAGCAGCGTCATCCAGACGTAGAACTTCCAGCCGCCTTCGACGGAGTGGCTCACGGCATTGCCGAGGAATCTCAGGTAGCGCCGCCACTCGGGCACGTTGGATGGAGCGGGTGCGGCGACTGTGTTGGGATCACTCATCGAAGAAGTAGAAGAATTGAGGTTTCAGGCCGAGTTCCTCTTTGAGGACAAAGACACGCTTGTTTTCCAGCACCCAGCGGATGTCGGACTTGGGATCGTTGAGGTCGCCAAAGACTCGCGCACCGGTCGGACAGGCTTCGAGGCAGGCGGGCAGGCGTCCTTCACGCGTGCGATGCAGGCAGAAGGTGCATTTTTCCATCACGCCCTGCGGCCGGATGCGGTTGCTGAGATAGCTTTGGTTGGGATTGATCTCCTCAGCGGGGATCTGCGGCTTGGTCCAGTTGAATCGGCGTGCGTGATAGGGACAGGCGGCTTCGCAGTAGCGGCAGCCGATGCACCAGTTGTAGTCCACGACGACGATGCCGTCTTTTTCCTTCCAGGTGGCCTCGACGGGGCAAACATCGACGCAGGGCGGATGCTCGCACTGCTGGCACTGCACGGGCATGTAGTATTTGTCCGGCTGCGGCACGGGGTGATCGTAGTGCGCGTTGCCTTTCTCGAAATCCATCGAGCCTTTGCTCATCTCGAAGACGCGGATGTAACTCTGGTGCGAGGGGCGGTCGTGATTGTTTTCCAAATGGCAGGCCTCGGCGCATTTGCGGCAGCCATTGCAGATGGAGAGGTTCAGCGCGTAACCAAACTTCACGCCATCGACTGGCTGTGGGTTTTGGATGGTGACATCGGCACCGTAGTTGTCCTTGGCCTCCTGCGTGAGTCGCTGGATGACGGCGGCCATTTCTTCTTTGCTGAGTTCCTTGTAGTGCTTCTGAATGAACTCATCCATCGAGGTCTCTTTCGTCAACTCCGTGAGTGGTGCGAGCGCTTTGGCATACGCGGCGACTCCGAGCGTGGCTCCGAGCGCCTTGACGACGGTGCGGCGCGACATGCCCGTGGGCTCATCGGCCGGCGGTGGCGCGGAATTGCCTGCGCAGGCGCAATTGCCGGAACAGGGTGTCTTGGGTGATGCGGATGGATCGTTCATGGCCTGCTAGTGGGAGCCTTCGGCTTTCGGGACGGAGATGCGATCACGCGGCGGCAGCACGGGCTGCACAAGCGGGAACTTGGGGTGATGCGGGTCGTGGCAGTTGATGCAGTTGTTGCGGATGCGTCCGCCTTTGGTGAGATCCCAGTGGCCATTCATGCCGCCATGACTGCCGTGGTCGTAATCGCGTCGCGCCGTGCCGTGGCACTGGGAGCAGAGCGTCATGACATCCGGAAAGGCAACGCTGCGTCCATCAGCGAGATGCAGGGTGTCGTAGTTCGATGCGTTGTGACAACTCATGCAGGTGAGTGCGCCATGCTGGTATTGCAGACCGCGGTGAGCCTGAAACAAATCTTCCGACGTGTTGCGCAGGACATTCGGCGTGGTGGTGCTGTGGCAGGTGCTGCACGCGACGGTGACGGCGTTGCCTGCCTTGTCTTTGAGGCCGGTGTCGAGCCGTGGGATCGCGGGTCCAGGCTTGATGGCGACGGGGTGAGCGGCAGCGGGCTTCTCGATGGCGACGGAAGCAGGCAAGACGGTAGCGCTAGGCTTCTGCGCCCAGACGATGGCCATGCTTAAGCCGCTGACGAGAACCACGAGGGTCAGCCAGGCGAGCCACGGATGTTTTTTCAGATACAAACTCATGCGGCGGGTGTGTCGAAGTGATGCTGGATGCGCACGAGGCGGAATAAATTGCCTGGCAGCGCCATGATGGTGTCCCACCAGTCAGCGCCCTGGAAGCGATAGCGAAACTGCACGGCGCGTGCCGAACCATCGAGCAGCAGCCGACGGCCATCGTCGAGCGTGAGCACGGTGTTGTCAGGCACATGGCCGGTGGCGGAAAACTTGGGGATGATCTCAGTGATCTGGGCGCAGGCACCGATGTCACGCAGCAGCGTCTCCAGTTCGGCGGCGTCGAACTGCGCCTGCTGGAGATCAGGCAGTGGCGGTGTGCTGGTGGCGTCAGTGCTCATGCGGTGGGCGTTGGGGTTGGCGTGCGGCGCGGCAGCATGAGCACGGCGTTGCGTGGAGCAGGACAGACATCGTGGCAGATGCCGCAGCCGGTGCAGACATCGGCATGCACCATGGGCAGACCACGATCACGGCTCATGGCACCGGGCACGGGGCAGCGCTCGACACACGCAGCGCAAAACGAAGTGAGCGCGATGCAGAAGCGGCCCTGGATGATGGCGGTGCGTGGTGTGGCACTCTCAGCCACTGCGGTGGGATCAACCGGTGGCGCTGGCGCGGCTTTCTTTTGGAAAGTCCTGGCAAAGGCGGAAAAGAATCCGCGTCTGGAAACGGCGTCGCTCATTTGGGTGGAGGAGCAGCAACGGGTGCGGGGGGAACAACCACAGGCGCGGGCGCAACGACGGGCTTTGGCGCTGGTGGACGCGTTGCATCCAGTGGCGGCGCGCTGATGAATTGGCGCTGATCATTCTCTGCGGCGGGCACATGGCACTGCACGCAGGATTGACGCTCGGGATGCGGCGTGCGCAGTGCAAAAAGCCCGCTCGGTCCGTGGCAGCTCATGCAATCACTGCGCATGAGCGTGCGGTGCGGCACGGTGGGCGGCGCGCCTTTCCAGGCGCGTGTGCCTGCGGCAGGCGCTTCTTTGCCGTGAAACGTGTTCTCCGTAAGCGGCGCAGTCCACCGCGCGGCCTCGACGGCGGTGAAGGCATGCTGGGTGGACACATGACACTGCGTGCAACTGCCACCCAGGCTGGCGTGGCTCATCTTTGATGCAAAACGGTCCTTCACCTGCATGCCCTGACCATGACAGGCGAGACACGAGGCCGACGAGTCCTGCGTGACCGGGTGCGGCACCACAGGCGGCGCGCCATCATACGCGCGACGTGCAGCACGGTCCCGGAGCGCGGCTTGTTTTTGTTCAGGTGGCATCACGCGCTTGGCATCCGGCGGTGGCACTGGCGCTTGCTGGAAATCCACGAGTGAGTTTCGCCACATCGCATTCACACCCTTCGCGGACCAGTCCTGGTCAATGTAGCGCACGGCCACCGGCACGTTTGTGGCACCGGTGAGATCGCGCCGCGCCTCGGGCCGCACGTTCTCCACGGGCCGGGTCATGCTGATGGCGGAGTTCGTCTGGCGCAGGCCGACGAAGTAGCCGCTGACCGCGAGCATCACGATGATGCCGCCAGCGATCATGCTGGACTGCAACGTCTTGGGCTGTCGGGTGTCGGCCATGATCAAAGCGGCGCGCGCAGCACAGTGGCGGCGCATTTTTTGTAGTCGGGCTCTTTCGAGATGGGATCGACCTCGCCAAGCGTGAGGTCATTGCACAGTAACCGCTCGTCGAAGAACGGAATGAACAATGAACCACGCGGTGGATGCCCGCGTCCGTCAATCCACACCGGCAGCTTCAACTCTCCGCGGCGCGTTTTGATGAGGATCGACTCGCCATTGGCAAAACCGTGCTCCCTGGCGTCGTCGGGGTGCATCTCCACATACGCATGCGGCATGGCGGCGTGCAGTTGCGGGATGCGGCGCGTCATGCTGCCGGTGTGCCAGTGCTCCAGCACACGACCGGTGCAGAGCCAGAAAGGAAACTCGGCATCCGGTTCTTCGGCGGCCTTTTCAGCGGGTGCGAACCAGATGAGCGCCTTGTCGTCCTTGGTGACAGAGTGGTAGAATTGAATCTCCGCGCCCTTCTTCACATACGAGTCATCGAACTCGGAGAAACGGAACTTCGTCTCGCGCCACGAGCCATCCGCCTGCTGCACCACCGGCCAGCGCAGGCCGCGTGCCTTCACGTATTCGTCATACGGAGCCATATCCTTGTGCTTGTAGCGGCTGAAGGCGCGGTACTCCTCAAAGAGGGCTTTATCGACGTTGATGTCGTAATAGCGCGGCCAGTCCCACACGGGCACCTCCTCGCCTTTGTCGTTCTTGAAGGTGAAGAGGAACTTGCCGTCCTTGTCCTTCATTCCCGGATGCCCGAGATCGTGCAAACGCCGCGCCACCGCCAGCATCTGCCAGCAATCATCGCGTGCATCCCCCGGCGGTTTCACCATGCGGAACCACTGCTGCGTGCGGCGCTCGCTGTTGCCATACATGCCGTTCTTCTCCACCCACATCGCGCTCGGCAGCACCAGATCGGCAAGTTCCGTCGTCGCGGTGTGATAGACATCGGAGACGATGAGGAACTTGTCGGGCTGACCCGCCTTCGCTTTGAAAAGCTTGTGCAGATTCGGCAGGGACTGGCCGGGATTCGTCACCTGCACCCACAGCGTGGAGATGTCGCCACCCTTGTCCGCAGGTGTGCAAAACTTCTCCCACATGAGCACCGTGTGGTGGCCGATCTTCGCATTGATGCGGCCCTCCGGCACGTTCCAGATCGCTTCCGTCTCCTTGCGATGCTCGGGATTGAGAATGAGACGACCTCCAGGCAGGAAATGGCACATGGTGCCGACTTCACGCGCCGTGCCGCAGGCACTCGGTTGGCCGGTAAGCGAGGTCGGCGCATCTCCGGGCTTGCCATAGTGTCCGCTCAGCAAATGAATGCCGTGGCAGAGGCGATTGGCGTTCGTGCCGCGTGAATGCTGGTTGAAGCCCATGCACCAGGTGCTGGTGATGCGGATGTCCTTCTTGCCAAACAGATCCGCCAGCATCCGAATCTTCTCCGCAGGCACACCGGAGAGTTTTTCGACATACTCGGGGGTGTAGGGTTCCAGCGCGGCCTTGTACTCGTCGAAGTTCATCACATCGCCCAACAGCGGCGCGGTGGGCGTGGCTGCGGGGTCTTTCGGTGCTTTGCGGAAGTTGCAGAAGCGCTCCACGAACTTTGCGTCATACGTGCCGTTCGTGATCAGCAAATGCGCGATGCCATTCATGATGGCGAGATCGCTGTGCGGCCTGAACTCGAGGTAGTGATCGGCAAACTCGGTCGTGCGTGTGCGGCGCGTGCCGAGGTCGATGAGCGTGACTTTTTCTCCGCGCGTGCGGCGGTCGATGAAGCGGCTGAAAAGCACCGGGTGCATCTCCGCCATGTTGTTGCCCCAGAGAATGAGAACGTCGCACTTGTCGAGGTCGTCGTAGCAGCCCGATGGCTCGTCCACGCCATACACGCTGAGAAAACCCGTCACCGCACTGGCCATGCACAGACGTGCGTTCGGGTCGATGTGATTGCTCGAAAGGCCGCCTTTGATGAACTTGTTCGCCGCGTAGCCTTCTGGGATGGTCCATTGACCGCTGCCATAGATCGCAAACTTGTCCGGCGCGGCCAAAACCCGCTGCGAAATCGTTTCGATGGCCTCCTCCCATGAAATCGGTTCCAAGACACCATTTCGACGCAGCAGCGGCTGCGTGAGCCGGTCCTTGCCATACAGCGCGAGTCCAACGTGATAGCCCTTCACGCAAAGCAGGCCCTTGTTCACCTCCGCGAGCTGATCTCCCTCGATGGCGACCACACGTCCGTCTTTGACGCCGACACGCACATGACAGCCGGTGCCACAAAAACGACAGGGGGCCTTGTCCCACTGAATGTCGCTGGTGGCGGCGGTCGGAGCGGCTCCGAAAGCACGTTGTTGCGCGGCGGCGGTCGCGGCTGCCAGCGCGCTGAGTTTGGCAAATTCACGTCGTTTGATCATGAGGGCAAAAGATCGGGTGTTTCAGTCATTTCAGATTCAAAGCTCACGTGTACAACATCCACATAGGCCACACCGGGCTGGGCGGCGATCCAGTCATGCACTTCGCGGCATTCCACATCACTTTCGGCCTCCACCGCCACCGGCAGCCACCGATCGGCCGCCTCTCCCACCGTGAGCGCCGGATGCGCCGCCAGTTGCTGCGCCACGCCGCAGGAAACGCTGGTGTCCAGGCTGATGAGAAGGCCGACGGTGGTCATGCGAGCCAGTTTATGAGTCAAAATTTGATTCCCGTCATCACATAAACGAAATCGGCATCGCTCCCGGTTCCGGTGTCATTCAGGTAGTCGCCGGCGAAAAAGTGCGAGTAGCCTGCGGTGACCGTGAGATGGCTCGAAGCGGCGTAGGTGACGAGAACGTCGAGTTCGCTGCCAGCATAATTGCTGGCTGCGGCATTGGCGGGACGGACGGCAGTGGTGGCGTTGGCACGGCGCCAGGTGTCGGCGGTGTCGTCGAGCCAGAAGAGATGGAAGTCGAGGCTGGTGGTGAGCTTGGCTCCAGGTTTCGCACTGAGATGGAGTGCGATGTCGTGGATGTTGCTCCATGAGAAGGCGTCCATGAGGCCGTAATGCAGGTGATTGGTCGGGAAGAGGTTCTGAAAGGCTCCCTGCTTGTTGTCGGCGGCGTTGCCATCGCCGCTGGCATAGCTGTATTCGAGGCCGAGACGTGGCTTCCACGGCTGCTGGAAGGTGTATCCGGCTTCCACATAGCTGGCGAAGGCGCTGAGGTCACGACCGCCAGCGGTCCCGGTTTGCACGACAAACTCGGTCTCGTAGTCCCAGGGGCCGAGTTTACCAGGCATGGATTTCCAATGGGTGCCGAGGGTGAGGAAGTGATCGTTGCGATTCGTGTCGTCAAAGTAGAGCGCGTAGAGCTCGGTGTCTTGAATGCCGAGAGTGGGGATGTGCGCGTAGAGGCCGGAGAGGAGCGAGTCTTTGTCGCTGTCGTCCATGCCGAAGCGGTCGATGACGACGACAGAAGAGATGAAGGCATCGACCCACAGGCCGTCTTTGCCGGTGTAGCGCAGTTTCACGGCGTCGAAGGTGCGGGAGATATTGCTCCACTCCAATGGGCCGATGAGGCGCTGATCGCCGTAGAGCAGCACTTGGCGGCCGACTTTGAGCGAGAGCGGGGAACCCTTGGCATCACCCATTTCGACGTAGAGCTGGCGCAGGTCGAAGGGGTTGTCGCCTTCCGCGCCGAGCACGCCGGGGAGGTCCGCACGTTCACTGCCGATCTCGCGGGCGTCCTGGCCCTGCACGTAAAAGGTGAGCCAGTCCACGGGCTTGAGCTGGAGGCTGAGCCGGAAACGCTGCAGCAGCCACGCGTCGTCATTGATGTGGCCGAGGCCGCTGTTGAAGTCGAAATTGTTTTCGCGGTATTCAAAGCGCAGTTGGTCTTCGATGCCGAAAACGACTCGGCCACCGGCTAAAGAGAGCGGGTTCGGCTTTTCGGGGGCGGTCTGGCCCCATGCGACAGTGGTGAGCGCGAGAAAGGTGATGAGGTGAATGGATTTCATGGCGGGAGGAGTTTTTTCAAGGCGGTGACCGTGGGCGCAATGTCAGCGCCCAACGATTCTTCGCGGTGGACGATGTTTCCGTCGGCATCGAGCACGGCGATGAGGTTCGAGTGCGTGAGGAAGCCCTCGACGGTGGCGAACTTGAATTGGAGGGCCACGGCGAGCTGGCGGATCGTCTCGTCATCAGAGATGGCGAAGGTCCAGCGCCCGAGGTCGAGTTTCTGCTCACCTGCGGCCTTCTTCATCTGCGCGGGCTCGTCCGTGGCGGTGTCGAAGGAGAAGAAGACGAAGGCGGCCTTGTCCGCGTCCGCGCCGAGCTCCGTCTCGATGCGCTTCATGTCGCCGATGATGCGCGGGCAGGCGTATTTACAGGAGGTGAAACCCATGGTGATGATGCGGGGCTTGCCGCGCAGTTGATCAAGCGTCAGCAGTTTGTCGTCCTGCGTGCGCCACTCGCCGGGCAGGTCGTAGATGGTGGTGAATTGAGGTGTGGCGGGCGCTGGCGGCGTTTCCTTCACCGACTTCGCTCCCCGAAAGCCGAGGCTGCCGACGCAGTAGCTTCCTTTGAGGCTGGAGCGAAAGGCGAAGCGCATGTAGGCGGCGTAATTGCTCACATCCGCCGCGAGGAGTGAGCCTGCGCCACAGAAGAGCTTCCGCTCCATGGAGCCGTCTCCGCGTGAGTCGCCGACGATCATGCTGTTGTTGAAATCATGCACCCATTCGCACACAAGACCGTGCAGGCCGCGCACACCGTGGACATTCGAGATGCCGGACTGCACACTCTCCAGCGCGGAGGTGGCGGGCTTGGAATACCATTCAAGAAGGAGTTTTAGAAAAGCCTGATCGGAGCTGGTATCGATTTTTTTTGCGTCAGCGCGCGCGGCAAACTCCCATTCGTCCTGCGTGGGCAGGCGTTTGTGTTGTGACTGGCAGTAGGCCTGCGCCGCATGCCATGCGACATGAGTCACGGGTGCCTGTGGCGGCGCTTTGGCACCGAGTTCCAGATCGCCTGCCCAATGCTTGAGGTAGTTACTGTCCGCTTGTGCGCTGCGCAGCTGAGTCCGCCGACATTCGGGATGCGCCTCCACGAAGCCGAGGAACTGCGCATTCGTCACCTGCACGGCATCCATGAAGAGGGCAAGTGCTGTGCGGGGTGTGGCCTCTTTGGCGTAGAGAGGCTTGTACTCTCCGCCGGGGATGAAAACCATACCCGGTGGTGGCTCAGGCGTCTTTGCATACAAGACGCCTGAGACAAACAAGAGAGCCAGTAGCGCGTGTCTCATGAATCAATGTGCTCCAGGAGCTGCGGCGGGTTGTGGGACCGTGGCACGCACTTCTTTGACCATCGCGGGAAGTACCTCGGTGCCGTTGTTGCCCCATTTGATATAAACATAGGTCAGCGCGTTCGCGACCTGCTCATCATTGAGACCGAGCTGCGGCATGATGCTCTCATACGCCTCGCCATTGACGGTGACTTTGCCCTGAAGGCCATGCAGCACGGTGGCGATGGCGCAGTGATAGACATACAAGCCGGGGTTCAGCGCCTTGAACGAAAACACGGAGGCGTGACCTGCTGCGGTGAAGGAGGCCGCAGCCCCGCCACCTGGTCCGGTCACGGCATGAAGGTCGATGTTATGCGGCATCTTGCTGTCCGGGTGATTCATGAGGTGAAACTCCACCTCATCGTTTTGCCGGATGCGCATGAACTTGCCCGGCACGCTCCCGCCAAAGGTCCAGAACGTGTAGTCCACTCCATCGGCCATGCGCTTTACCAGTTCGACGACTTCGAGCTTGATGGTGACCTTCGTGGGATGATCGCGCGTGATGGGTGGCGGGACATTGGGCGCATCGGTGAGCACCGCGTTTTCCGTGCCGGAGACAGGCTTGTCCTGTTGTCTGGTGGGTTTGGCCAGAGCGTCGCCTGTAGGTGCGGACGCTGTCACCGAACACGTGTCGTAGGAATCCATAGCCTTGATGAAAGTCGCCTGGGACATTTTTTCGTTGGGGCTGAGTTCGTTGTCTCCGCATTGAGTGAGCAAAGTAGTGACAAGCACCGGCAGGATGAGTCGCGATGTTGTTTTCATGGTGTGGCTGGTTGTGGTGGGGATTTGTAGCGGGCATAGCGCTCGCGCTGCTCGGGAGTGAGATTGGCGGGGGCGAATCGGGCATCCGGCACATGGTTGATGCGGGCATGAATGACGTTCGCCATGTCCTCGGCACAGCTTTTAATGTGCTCGGCATGCTCACCGGCGAAGAGATCATCCACCGTGCGTCGGAAGAGCATGAGCCAGCGGTCAAACTGCTCGCGACCCATGTTCGTGAGGGGCACCAGTTTGGCGTGTGCGGCGAGAGGATTGCCAGTGTAACCGCCACTGCGAAAGATCACCGTCTCCCAGAAGGCATACATCTTGGGCAGATGGGTCTGCCAATTCGTCTGCGCGATCTTCTCGAAGATGAAGCCGAGGAGCTCGTCGCCGCGCACGCGGTCGTAGAAGGTGTTCACCAGCGTCTCGATCTCGGCGCGGCCTTGGATGTCGGGTTTGATTTCAAACATGCACGCATTATGCAACTTTGAGCGCCCATGGCGCTCTTCTGTTTCTGCGACCTTGTGCGCCGGTATTGGCCCGCCGGGTGCCGAGCACGAAACGCACAATCCTGCGCAGGATCGGCGTATTGATGCACGGCTCATGCATCTTTATAGGAAGGCGCAGTCCAACCACCTGCCATTCCAAACCAGCCAACCATGAAACTCATCCTCTCCTCGCTCGCCACCATCACCGCCGTGATGACGCTGCTCGTGAACGCCGCCCTGGCAGCCGACCCTGCTGCCGTCGCCACGGAAACCGCCACGAACACCGTCTGCCCCGTCACCGGCAAACCTGCCGATCCCGCCATCACCGCCGAATACGAGGGCCGGAAGTGGTCCTTCGCCAAGGAGGCCTGCAAAACCAAGTGGCTCAAGGCCCGTGAGGACAGCCTGTATCAAAAACTAGGTGGCAAGGCCGCCATGGAAGCGGCTGTGGATGCCTTCTACGTCAAAGTGCTCGCCGATGATCGTGTGAAGCATTTCTTTGACGACGTGAGCATGGACAAGCAACGCCGGAAGCAGAAGGAATTCCTTTCCGCAGCCTTTGGCGGCCCGCTGCCCTGGACCGGCAAGGACATGCGCAAGGCCCACGAGGGCATGGGCCTCACCGAGGTTCACTTCAACGCCATCGCCGAAAACCTCGTCAACACGCTGAAGGATCTGAAAATCAGCCAGGATCTCATCGACCAGGTCGTCGCCGTCGCCCTCACGACGAAGGATGACGTGCTTGGCCGTCCGAAGAAGGCCAACTGAGAGCGGTCCATCTCTCCGTTGCCATCAACAACCGCCGTCGCGAGTGCCGGGAGTCACTAGCGGCGGCGGTTTTGTTTGCGTACTGACGAGCGCTTCAAAAAAGACGCTGAATTCAGCGCGGCGCGGCGTTTCTTCGTCCGCCATGAAGTTCACGCCTCTCGCCGCTGTCATCACACTCTCCTCCCTTTGCCCTTCGCTTTCCGCCGAGCAGGTCGGCCCCTGGAATCTCGACGCGCTCAAAAGCAACGTGCCCGCCATGAAATGGCTGCGGCAAGACCAGCCGATTCACTCGCTGACCTACGCGGGAGAGAAGTATCAAGGCCACGACACCGAAGTCTTCGCGTTTTATGCCTCACCCATCACGCTCGGCGAGGCCAAAGCAGGCACCAAGTTCCCCGGCGTCGTCTGCATCCACGGCGGTGGAGGCACGGCGTTTGCCGAGTGGGTGCAGTTGTGGGCGAAGCGCGGTTACGCGGCCATCGCGATGGATTTGAATGGCTCGCGTCCGCCTGAGGTGGAGTTTGACGCCAAAGGTGTCGCCATCGGCAACGGTCATCGTGGCACACGCACGCGCTTGCCCAACGGCGGCCCGCCGCACGGCCATCCTGAAAAATTCGACTGCATCAAGACCGCCGACACGAGCGACGACTGGCCCTTCCACGCGGCGGCGAGCGTGATGCGCGCGCATTCGCTGCTGCGCAGCTTCCCGGAGGTCGATGCGGAACACACCGCCGTCACCGGCATCAGTTGGGGCGGCTACACGACCTGCCTCGTCGCTTCGCTGGATGATCGCTTCAAAGCCGCCGTACCGGTTTACGGCTGCGGCTTCCTTCACGAAGGCGAATCCGTGCAAAAACCCAGCATCGACAAGCTCGGCGACCACAAGACGAAGTGGGTGAAGGAATACGATCCCGGCAGCCTCCTCCCGCGCTGCCGTGTGCCGATCCTCTTCGTCAACGGCACCAACGACGTCCACTACGTCCTCGACAGCTATATGAAGAGCTACAACGTCGTCCCCGGCGAGAAGCACATGCGCATTCAGGTCAAGATGCCCCACGGCCATCCGCCCGGCTGGGCACCGCAGGAGATCGGACTTTTCATTGATTCCAAATGCCGCAGCGGCAAAGCGCTGCCCGTTCTCGGCCAGCCGCGCATCAACGGTGACACGGTGCGAGTCAGCGTAAACTCCACGCCTCCCATCAAACTGAAAAGCGCCGCCTTGCATTACACCAAGGACGGCGGCCCGCGTTCAAAGCGTGAATGGATCACCGTTCCGGCTTCCATCAGTTCAGACACCATTGAGACAAACAGCGCCGTCGTCACCCAGGTCAACGAAGTCACAGCGCCCAAACCGCCCGCCGACGCCAACACCTGGTATCTCAGCGTCACCGACGAACGCGATGCGATGATCAGCACCGAGGTCGTGCTGAAGCCTTGATCACTTCTTCTCCAAGGACTTCAGCTCGATCTTGCGGAACCACACCGGCTGCCCTTCGGCCTGAAGGGCGATGTGGCCGTAGCCGAGCATCACATTGCCACCAAGTTCGATCTGATCCGTCGCCGGAGCGTTGTTGTTCGTGGGATCGAGCTGCGGGCGCTGGTAGCGCAGCACTTCCACGCCGTTGATGCGATGGATGATCTCCTCATTCCCGCGCACCTCGACCTCCGCGCTCACCCATTGCTCCGCTGGAAAAGTCGGCGCACTGGATTTGACGATGTGCTTGGTCACGAGCTGTCCGCCCATCTCCACATGCGTGCCGGGCGTGCAAAGATTGGCAGTTGAGCGCGGCCCTTTGCCCTCATCGGCCAGAAACTGCATCTCCAGGCTCGCGGGGAAGCCCTGGTCAAAGCGCATGCTCTGCGGCGGCTGCGCGTGCAGCATCACGCCGCTGTTCAGGTTCACATACTTCGGCGCGTCAGCCATCATCGTTCCGGTGAAGCGATACTCCAGCCGCAGGATGTAGTGCGAGTAAGCCAGGTTGGTGAAGAGGTGGCCGAACTGCTCATCAAACTTCGTGTAGCCTTCGTAGCTGACCTTCAGAATGCCGTCCTCAACTCGAAACGTGTTGGCGAAGTTCTCCCCGAGCGGACGCTTCGCGATCTTCGGCGTCCAGCCGCTCATATCCTTGCCATTGAAGAGCGGCACCCACTTCGGCTCCTCGGCTGAAACAGCGGCGGTCAGCAGGCAAACCAAAGCGGCGGCGGCAAAGCGTAGTGTTGGAATCATGCGTTCATCATGAAGCGGCCAACGATGTTTCCAATCGGAAGATGACCCCGGTCGCCGCGTTATAGGGCCGCCATGAAGCTCCTGCTCATCCTCCTTTCGTCATTCGCCATCTCGGCCTCGTCATTTTCGGCACCGCCGAACATCCTCTTCCTCCTCAGCGACGACCACAGCTACCCCTTCCTTAGCGCCTACGGCGACACCAATGTCAAAACACCGACGCTCGACCAGCTCGCTGCCGAGGGCATGAAGTTCCACCGCTTCTTCACCGGCGCGCCGCAGTGCGTGCCCTCGCGTGCCACGCTCATGAGCGGTCGCTCGCCTGTGGCCGCACGCATGACGCGCTTCTCCGCGCCGCTGCCTCGCGATGAAATCACGCTGCCGGAACTGCTGCGTGACAAAGGCGGCTACTTCACCGGTATTTGCGGACGCAGCTACCATCTCGATGGCTCGGCCAAAGTCGGGGCGGCCGCGGCGAAAGTCTTTCAAGAGCACCAGTTGAAGACCTTCATCGACCGCGTGGACTCGCTAAACCAATGCGGCGATGCCGAAGTAGCATCACAAGTGGCTGCCTTTCTCGACAAGAAGCCGAAAGACAAGCCTTTCTTCATGTGGGCGAACTTCAGCGATCCGCACCACGCCTGGAATGCACCTGCCGAGTTCCGTCCTGATCCCGCATCGCTGAAAGTGCCCTCGCATTTCCCCGATCTACCCGGTGTGCGCGAGCAGCTCGCCGATTACTGCGCCGAGGTGAATCGCGTGGACCGCACCGTCGCAAGCGTGCTCGACGTGCTCAAAAAACGCGGCCTCATGGACAGCACGCTCATCGTCTTCTGTGGCGACAACGGCATGGCCATGCCGCACGGCAAAGGCTCGCTATACGATCCCGGCTCCAACGTGCCCTTCCTCGTGCGCTGGCCTGGCGTGGTGAAGCCCGGCGGCGATTCGCGTGCGCTCATCAGCGCCGAAGATCTCGCGCCCACGCTGCTCGCCGCCGCAGGACTCGCCGCAGGCCCCAAAATGAGCGGCGTGAGTTTCCTCCCGTTGCTCAAAGGCGAAAAGCATGTGCCGCGGAAGCACCTCTTCGTCGAGCGCGGCCCCCATGGCTCCGCGCCCGTGCAGGCGAACATGACGAACGGCGGCTATGACCTCGGACGTGCCGTGCGCAGTGATCGCTTCAAGTTCATCTACAACTGCACGCCGTGGATTCCGTATGCGCCCGTGGATTCCGCCGGGGGCCAGGCCTGGAAAGAGATGCAGGAGGCGAATGCCGCCGGAAAACTCCCGCCTGGCATGAGCGCCACGTATTTCAAAACACCGCGTCCCGTTTATGAGCTCTACGACCTCGAAACCGACCCCTCCGAGCTGAACAACCTCAGCGGCAAACCCGAACTCGCCGCCACCGAGCGCGAACTGCGCACCGCGCTTGCCGAAAAAATGATTCTCGACTGGGACTACCTCCCGCTGCCTGATCTCATGGAAGGAAATACAGGTCAAGGCGGCGGCAAAAAGGGCAAAGGGAAGAAAAAGTAGCCGTCACGCGAAGACTCGGCCACCGTGCCCACCCATGCCGGACATCGTCCTCGCCACGCTCAACGCCAAATACATCCACGCCTCCTTCGGCCTTCGCTACCTCATGGCGAACCTCGGTGAGCTGCGGGACCGTGCCTGCATGGCTGAGTTCGTCATCAATCAACAGCCGTTGGAGATCGTAGAGGCGATCCTTGCGCATGAGCCGCGTATCGTCGGTTTCGGCGTCTATATTTGGAATGTTGAGCAGACGAGGGAGGTCGTGGCCTTGCTCAAGCGCATCCGCCCCGAGCTGGTCATCATCCTCGGCGGCCCGGAGGTCTCGTATGAGACCGAAGGGCAGGAGATCGTGGCGCTGGCCGATTATGTCATCACCGGCGAAGCGGATGTGAAATTCGCGGAAGTGTGCCGTGGCCTGCTGGAATGCAGAATGTCGAATGCAGAATGTCGAATGGCCGGCGAGGCAGAACATTCTTCATTTTCAAAGATCATCCCCTCCGAGTTGCCCGCCCTCAATCAGCTCGCATCCCCTTACGAGCTCTACACCGACGAAGACCTCAAAAACCGTGTCATCTACGTCGAGGCTTCGCGTGGCTGCCCGTTCACCTGCGAGTTCTGTTTGTCATCGCTCGACATCCCGGTGAGGGCCTTTCCCACCGATGCCTTCCTGGCTTCCATGCAGCGGCTGTTGGATCGCGGAGCCACGCAGTTCAAGTTTGTGGACCGCACCTTCAATCTGCATCTGCCCACCAGCACGGGCATTTTGCAGTTCTTCCTCGACCGCTGGCGCGACGGCCTGTTTTTGCACTTCGAGATGGTGCCAGACCGCCTGCCCGAGCAGCTCCGTGCGCTCATCCAGAAATTCCCGGCTGGCGCGGTGCAGTTCGAGGTGGGCATTCAGACCTTTGATGATGCCACGTCGAAAAACATCAGCCGCAGGCAGAACCTCGTCCGCTTGGAGGACAACTTCCGCTTCCTGCGCGAAGAAACCGGTGTCCACATCCACGCCGATCTCATCGTCGGCCTGCCGGGCGAAGGCATCGAGAGCTTCGGGCGCGGCTTTGACCGTCTCGTGCGTCTCTGGCCGCAGGAAATCCAGGTCGGCATCCTCAAGCGCCTGCGCGGCACGCCCATCGTCCGCCACGACGACGAGTATCGCATGATCTACGCGCCGCACCCGCCGTATGAGATTCTGTCCACGCGAGACATCCCCTTCGCCGACATGCAGCGCATGCGGCGCTTTGCGAGATACTGGGACATCGTCGCCAACAGCGGCCACTTCACCGCCACGCTGAAGCTGCTCTGGCAAAACGCCGCCTCGCCCTTCGCCGAGTTCCTGCGCTTCAGCGACTGGCTGCATGCCACGCTGCGTCGCACGCATCAGATCGCGCTGCACGTCACCGCCCAGGCACTTTTCGATTACCTTACGGAAGAGAGGGGCAGTGATCACGAACTCGCCGCCAGCACTCTCGAAGCCGACTGGCATCGCACGCCAAGCCGCGAGGCACTGAACCTTCGTGGCAGGAAAGACACCCAGAAATCCGCCGCTCTCCGCGCTGCCCGCCGTCAGTCCCGCCACACGCAGCCAGCCTGAGCCTGGCTTTCCAGAATCTGCCTGAAATCCCGGCACTCAGTCCGAGTTACACCCGCTCCATGCTCCGGCGAAATCACCTTCGCGGACCCCAGCATCAAAGACTCGCTTCAGCTCATCCAGACGAAGCCGGTGCCGGTGAAGTGAGGCGAGAACAACGGCCACTTCTGCCTCCCTTGCAGATTGGCGAGGTTGTAGCGCAACACCAGTTTGTCGAGATTCTCGTCCCTGAGTTTATACCATGCCGAATCTTGCTCGTTGAATGGATCCTCCTGTTTGCGGACAATCTTCGCAAGTTTCTCTCCTCTGATCGATCTCTTACTCGAAGGAGCACTTTCCGGGAAACGCTGGAGCGTCTGGAGCATGAGTTCACGGTGTTTGATCGCTCCTACCACCTCCAGGCCACCGAATGCATCAACCCACTGGTCTCCTGATGAATTGAAATTGCACTGGGCAAAGCCGCCGTTATTGACCTCATTGTTCAGGCACTCAATCGCGCAGGTATGCTTCTCGGCAGGCGTGAGAGATACCCATCCTTTTTCGTTCTCGACCTCCCACGGATCGCGAATCGTCTCAGCGAATCGATGATATTAATCCGGCACAAAGAAAGAACATCAAGCTGCATACTGAGTTGAACTTGAGGTGAAGAAGGAGCGGATGCGCTCTGGCTGCTTCTGGCAGGAGATCAGCCTGCCGATGATTTGCTTTTCCAGGCTGCGTTCGTCCTTGGCCGAGGGCAGATGGCTTGGCGTTCTTTTGAGCGAGCGATTGAGCGTTCGTCCGGATTGAGTTCGGGGCTGTAGCTGGGCAGGTGATGCACGGCGATAACCTCCTGATGTTCTTCCAGCCAGGCTTTCACCGGCTTGCTGTGATGCACCCTCAGGTTGTCGAGGATCAGATACACTTTGCGCCCTTTCATCGAGCGCACCAGCCGCTCTAGGAACCGGATGAGCAGCGCCGAGTCCAGCGCTCCCTTGTAAACCATCCACCGGGCGCTCCCCCGGTTGCTCACCGCACTCATCACCGAGCTGCCGAAGCGTTTGGACATCTGCTTGATCACAGGCGTCTCTCCACGCGGCGCAAAACCCCTGGGGGCGTTGGGCTGATTGTTGACTCCAGTCTGGTCGCCCCAGTAAATCTCCGCTCCCTCGGCTTTGGCTGCTGCTGCGATCTGCGGATACTCCTGCTCCAGCCACGCCTTCACCTTTTTGGAGTTCTGTTCATAGGCCTTCTTGATGGGCTTTTGCGGCGTGAAGCCCCAGCGCTTGAGATACAGGCCCATCGTGCGCACTGGCAGCTTGAGGCCAAACTGCTGCTCCACCAGCTCGGCCACCGCCTTGCGCGTCCACAAAGCGAAGGACAGTTTCAACTGCTCGGGCAGCTTGTCGGCGATAAGCCCTCGGACTTGCTTCTCCTGCGCAGCGGTGAGCTTGCGTCCTTCTCCATGCTGACGCCCGCGTTCATCGCGTAGCAGCGCCTCGGTGCCGTGGTCTCTTTGGTGCTGCTTCCATTGCCGCACCGTGCGTTCATGAACCCCCACAGCTTCGGCAATGTCGCGTTCATGCCATCCCTTGCCAAGCAGAAGCATCGCCCGGCGGCGAGCC
>NZ_JBIIKX010000073.1:0-29318 GCF_044232965.1 Prosthecobacter sp. | reverse complement strand
GGCGAGGAGGACAAATATTTCGCCAATGATCATCGGGCCGAAACTCTCGCCCTCGTGCCGATGATGCGAAAGCATCACAACGCAGCATGGAATCTCGTGGTTGAGCCAAAGACCGGTCACGGTCCCGTCGCGAAAACCTGGCCGCTGGTGTTTTCGTTTCTGCGCCACAGCTTCGCCGCACGCGTGCCGGCGGCTGCCGATGCGCGAAAGGGGCCGGTGAAGCTCAACACGCTCGCCACCGAGAGCGGCCATCTCGGCCAAAACTGGGATGCAGCCAAAGGCGGCTATCAGAATCTGTCCACCGCGCCGTTTGCCACATTCCCCGGCGACAAGGCGACAGCCTCATGGCTCATCAACGCCGCCTACGCCGCCGACTGGCAGGCGCTTCAGCGCGATGGCGAAGTCGGGAACTCGAACTGAAACAATCACATGAAACATCTCATCACACTCACCGCCCTGCTACTCGCGCCGCTCGCCGTTTTGTCAGCCGCCGATGCTCCGAAGCAAAAACCGAACATCATCGTCATCCTCTCCGACGATATGGGTTATGCCGACATCGGTGCCCACGGCGGCAAAGACATTCCGACGCCGCACATTGACCGCATCGCGTCGCGTGGGGTGCGCTTCACCGATGCGTATGCGAACGGTTCGTTCTGCACACCGACGCGCGCGGCGTTGATGAGTTGCCGGTATCAGCATCGCTACGGCATTGAGGACCTCGGCGGGCCGCTGCCCGCTCAGGCCCATACGCTTCCGCAACGACTCAAGGCGGCGGGCTATGTGACGGGCATGGTGGGCAAGTGGCACCTAGGCTCGACCGAAGGTTTCACACCGGTGGATCGCGGCTTCGATGAGTTCTTCGGCTTCGTCGGAGGCGGGCATCAATACATCATCCAGCCGGGCGGAAAGGGCGAATACAACGCCCCCATTCTGCGCAATCGCGACCCGGTGAACGAGCAGCGTTACCTGACGGACGCGTTCGGCGAGGAGGCTGCCGCCTTCGTCGAGCGGTGCTCCACAACGAAGAACGAAGAACCACGAACCAAGAACGCGAAGCCCTTCTTCCTCTACCTCGCCTTCAACGCCGTGCATACGCCGTTGCAAGCCATCGAGAAATACCGCGCGCGCTTCCCCGGCATCACCGATCCCAAACGCCAGACCTATGCCGCCATGCTCAGCGCGATGGATGATGCCATCGGACTCGTGCTCACGAAGCTGGAGCAGACGGGCAAGCTCAACCAAACGCTCATCGTCTTCACCAATGACAACGGCGGCCCGACCACGCGCAACGCCGTCAACGGCTCGCTCAACACGCCCCTGCGCGGCTCCAAGTGCGAGACCTTCGAGGGCGGTATCCGCGTTCCCATGCTGATGCAGTGGCCCGGCGTCATCGCGCCCGGCACGACGTATTCAAAACCTGCGATCAGCTTCGACATCAGCGCCACGGCGCTCGCCGCCGCCGGTGCTGACGCCTCTGCCATCGACGGCGTGGATTTGCTCCCCTTTGTCAAAGGCGAAAAATCCGGCGCACCGCATGACATCCTGTTCTGGCGCAGCCGCACGATGAGCAACAACTACGGAGCGCGCCAGGGCGATTGGAAATACGTCCACAGCACCGAAGGCGACGCCGCTCCCGGCCCCAAACAAAAGCCCGCGCAAGACATGCTCTTCAACCTCGCCGCCGACATCAGCGAGCAACACGATCTCGCCGCCGAACAGCCCGCCAAGCTCGCGGAACTGAAGAAGCTCTACGCCGCCTGGAGCGATGAGGTGGATGCCGACTGCCGAAAGCTCGGACTCGAACCAAAGTTCGGAAAGCCCGCAAAACCCGCCCCAGCCAAGAAGGCCACATCCAAGTAAGCTCACGATGAAACACACCCTTATACTCCTCGCCGCTCTCCTGCTCGTGCCAGTCACCGCTTTCCTCTCGGGTTGTTCGCGACAGCCTCAGTTGATGGTGAGCAATCATTCGTCCGCTCCGTTGACAAACGTCATCATTTCCGGTTCCGGCTTTTCCGAGTCCATCGCCACCATTGCTCCGGCTGAGAAGGCGACAGTCGGAGTCATGCCCTCCGGTGAGTCGAGCCTGCGTCTGGAGTTTGACGCCGGCGGCAAACACTTCACCGCTACGCCGGACTGCTATTTTGAAAGCGCGTCATACTACCGCGTCAATGCCACCGTCGCTCCGGACTTCAGCGTGAAAGTTGATGTGAGCACGAAATATTGAAAGACACCAAACATCATGAAGCTTACTCTCACACTCTTCCTCTCCCTGCTTTTCCCAGCGCTGCACGCCGCTGAGCCTTTGCCGGAAATCAAACCGCTACTCGGGGAACGCGGTGACGTCGTTTTCACCGAAGCCTTCGATGGGCCGAATGCCAAGCCGCTGGAGGTCATCGCTGCGGCGAAGTCCGAAATCGCCGAGGGTGCCGTGCGCTTGCTGAAGCGACCCGAGGTGACGCATCCAGGCATCGCCTTCATTTATGGCAAAGAGCGGTCGCCGCTCGGCGACTTCATCCTCGAAGCCGACTTCCGCTGGGATGACGGGCAGCAGTTTAACTTCCAATTCACCAAGCCCGGCAAGACTGAGCACGGTGTGCCCCCCGAGTTTTTCATCCAGTTTGGCCGCCCTAAAGACCCAACCAAAATGGGCTATTGGCAAATCACCGACAACGCCCCGCGCACCACCGTCGGCAAACACGTGGCGACCTTCACGCCGGGCCAGTGGTATCGCGTCATGATCGAAGTGCGCAACGGCGAGGTGGCCGTGCAACTGAGCAATGGCCAGTCGCTGCGCGGCAAATGCAATCTCGCCAGCACGCCCAAACGCCCGCCGCAGATCGGCTTCGGCGACGGAGCCAAAGGCGTGCTCGTGGACAACATCAAAATCTCGGCCTTCTGATGAGCGCACAGGCTTCACCGCTGATTAGAAGTTTGCGAACCGTTTTCATCTCCAAAATGCCATCACCTTTCCAAATCCTCCTGACCTCTGTGTCCCTCGTGCCTCTGTGGTTCACCATCGCTGCCGCCGAGGAAGCGCCGCTTGTCGTCATGGCGGAGAAGCATCGCGCCTTGTTCAAAGAGCACTGCGTTTCCTGCCACAGTGCGGAGAAGCAGAAGGGCAAGTTCCGCCTCGACGATCTGCCGTTCACCATCACAGACATCGAGACGGCGGAGAAGTGGCAGAAGGTGCTCAATCAAATGAACTCGGGCGAGATGCCGCCGGAGGATGAGAAACAACCGGCAAATGCGGCGAAGGCGGATCTGCTGGATGATCTATCGAATGTCATGGTCGCGGCGCGGCGCACGCTCAGTGATCAAAATGGCGTCATCACGATGCGGCGGCTGAACCGGCGCGAATACAGGAACACGCTGCGCGAGCTGCTGGGCGTGGAGATCAATGTGGCGGAGTTGCCGGCGGATACTGGCAATGCTGGTTTCGACACGGTGGGGGCGGATCTTTTCATGTCGGGCAATCAGGTGGAGCAGTATCAGGCACTCGGGCGCGACGCGCTCGACGAGGCCTTTGAATGGCAGGCGGCGGCGGGCGTGGAGCAGAAGCTGCACTATGAGGCGGAGGATTCGCTAAAGGTCATCCAGCAGAAATACGCCGAGAATCTCGATGCACTGGAGCGCGCGAAGAAGTGGGCGCAGGCGGTGGAAGAGGCGGCGGCCAAGTCGGAGAATGCCGCTGTCGTCGCCACACTCCGCAAGGAATCAAAGACCGATGACAACTTCCGCCGCTCGTGGGCGAAGCTCCATGGCGCGCCCGCGCCGGAGGACTTTGGCTTTAAGACCGTTGAGAACAACGCGGACAAGGCGAACCGCGCACTTGGCTACGGAATGCCGATGGGCGCGGGCTACATGCGGCCCTATCACGAGTATTACCTGAAGCAGCCGAATCTCGACAAGGGAGCCTACCTGACCATCGCGGGCGGCCTGGAACTGCCCAACGACAACCTCACCCTTTTCCTGCCTTTCGCCTGGAAGTCACTGGTGGGCGATTACGTCGTGCGCCTGCGCATTGCGGCGGTGGAGAAGGCACCGGCGGAGCGGAGGTTCATCGAGTTTGGCATCGACCCGCGCAATGGCCAGGTGATGAGCACGCACCACATCACCGGCACGATGGAGGCTCCGCAGATCATCGAGATTCCGCTCACGCTCACACGCCAGCATGCCGAGCGCGCGAACCGCACCCTCTTCATCCGCGAGAAAGGCACTCTCGATCACTTCACACAGACACGGGCGAAGTTTGGCGCTGCCAAAGCGAAAAACGGCATCGGCCCGGAACTCGCTCTGTGGGTGGACTGGATGGAACTCGTGCGCCTTCCCAACTCACGCGCTGGCAAGGCGCGGGCCATCGCGGCGCTGGGCATTCCGCTCGATGATCAGGCCACGCCGCCACCCGCCGAGTTGCGCGCGGCGCTGGAGCGTTTTTGCACCGAGGCCTTTCGCGGCAGCGCACCGCAGGTGAGCTTCGTGGACCGCCTGCTCGCACTCTACGAGTTGCGCAGCAAGGCCGGTGACAAGCACAGCGCAGCGCTGAAGAGCGTGCTGTCGGTCGTGCTGGCCGCGCCGCAGTTCCTCTATCTCGCCGAGCCATCGTCCGATGAAAAACGCCGACCGCTGACGGGCGAAGAACTCGCCACGCGGCTCTCGTATTTCCTCTGGGGTGCACCGCCGGATGCGGAACTGCGTGGACTCGCGAAAAGCGGCGAATTGATGAAGCCCGAAGTGCTCGTGGCGCAGACGAACCGCTTGCTCGACGACCCGCGCTCGAAAGACTTCACGCGGCCCTTTGTGCATCAATGGCTGGTGCTCGACCGGCTCGATTTTTTCGAGTTCAACCGCACGTTGTTCCCTCGATTCGACGCAAGCACGAAGCTCGCCTCGCGCAACGAAGTGTATGCCACCTTCGAGCATCTCCTGCGGCACGACGCGCCGTTGCGCGATTTGTTGAAGTCCGACTACGCCGTCATCAACAGCGTCATGGCGCACTACTACGGCATCGAAGGCGTCACGGGGGATGCGTTTGAAAAAGTCTCCCTGCCGAAAGATTCGCCGCGTGGCGGACTGCTCGGCATGGCCGCCGTGATGGCGATGGGCGGCAACGGCGAGCGCACCAGCCCGGTCGAACGCGGCGCGTGGGTGCTGCGCAAACTCCTCCACGATCCGCCGCCACCCGCGCCCGCGAATGTCCCGCAAATCACGCGCCTCGCCGGTAAGGTGCTCACCACCAAGGAGCGCCTGCAAGCGCATCAGGAGGACGCGCAGTGCGCGAGTTGCCATCGCAAGATCGACCCCATCGGCTTTGGTCTGGAAAACTTCGACGCCGCCGGCGGATGGCGCACGCAGGACACGTATCAAGTCATGGACAATGCCGGCAAACCCGTGCCAAACGCCAAGAAAACCTGGACCATCGAATCCACCGCGCAACTTCACAAAGGCCCCGCCTTCAAGGACTACTTCGAGCTGCGCGACATCATCGCTAGCAAGTCCGACAACTTCGCCAAAGGCTTCAGCGAAGCGCTCATCGAGTATGCGCTCGGCAGGCCGGTCGGCTTCCGCGATGAGCCGCTCATCACCGAGATGCTCGCCGCCGCGAAGAAGGAAAAGATCGGGGCGCGGGCGTTTGTCCGCGCCTTGGTCGAAAGCAAAGAATTTCACACCAAATAAGTATTGCATCTAATTTCACCATGAAAAACCGACGTCACTTTCTCCAATCCAGCACCGCTCTCATCGCACTGCCCGTGCTCGAGTCGCTCGGCTTCCGTCGCTTCGCCTCCGCGGCGGCTCCTGCCACACCGCCGAAGCGCATGATCTTCCTCAGCTTCGGCTACGGCGTCACGGAGAACACTTGGTATCCAGACATCAAAACGCCTGGCATTGACTACACCTTGCCCGTCGGCCTCGCGCCGCTCGCGCGGCACCAGAAGGACTTCAGCGTCGTGCAGGGACTTTGGAACAAATACAGCAACGAAGGCCATTGGGGCAGCACCATGTGGCTCACCGGCGCGAACCGTTACGCGCAGCCTGGGCAGAGCTTCAGCAACAGCATCAGCGCCGATCAAGTGGCCGCCGCCAAGCTCGGACTGGAGACCCGCTTTGCCTCGCTGCAGCTCGACGACAGCGAAAGAGCCGAGATGTCCGGCCACGGTCCCGGTCTCTCGATGGCGTGGGACGTCAGCGGCAAACCCATCGCCGGACTCAAAGGCCCCATCGCCGCGTATCATCGTCTCTTTGCCAAAGACACCACTCCCATCGCGCAGCAGAAAGCCATGCTCGCGCAAAAGCGCAGCGTGCTGGATGCCATGCTCGACAGCGCCAGGTCACTCCAGCGCGGCCTCGGTAAAACCGACACCGCCAAGCTCGACGAATACTTCCAGTCCATCCGCGACATCGAGACGCGCCTGGGCAAAGACGAGCAATGGATCGGCGTCCCGCAGCCCAAGGCCCCTCTCCCCGAGCCCAAGCCAGGCCTCGCCGGACGCGACGAGATCGCGCTCATGTATGACATCATGATCGCCGCCATGCAGACCGACAGCACCCGTGTCCTAACCTATCGCCAACCCGTCGCGAGCCTGCTCACCAGCCTCGGCATCAAAGTCTTTATCCACGACATGAGCCACTACCACACCACCCTCGGCGAGAAGCTCGACGCCTCCCAGCGCCGCGACATCGCGCAGAGCGAGCTGCTCGCCGGATTCCTCGACAAACTCAAAGCGACCAGGGAAGCCGACGGCAGCACGCTCTTCGACAACATCACCCTCGCCTACGGCAGCAATATCCGCACGGGCCACGAACTCTCGAACTGCCCCACCATCATCACCGGTCGCGGCGCCGGTATGAAACTCGGCCAGAACATCGTCGCACCAAAGGACACACCACTGTGCAACGCGTGGCTGAGCATGCTGCATGGCATCGGCATCGAAGCCGAGCGCCATGGGGACAGCACCGGCGTGCTGAAGGAGATCGTGGCGTAAATCCACGGATCGATGGCGCGAATAGGAATGCGCAAAAAGTTGCCGAGCCGGGTTATCACGGGAACTCTCGTCATCCTTCCAAAGCGCAAACCATGAAATGCCTCACACTCCTCACCGCCCTGCTGCTCGCGCCGCTGGCCGCGCTGCACGCTGCCAATATTCAGGCAAACGAAGCCAGCATCACTTCGGGAACCGCTGCCATTGACGGATCACTCGATGAAGCCTTTTGGTCTCAGGTTTCCGCGCAATCCGACTTCACGGTGTTTCAAACGGGCAGGCACATCGCCGATACTACGTTCCGGCTCGCGCACGATGATGCCTGGCTTTACGTCGGCATCGAATGTCGGCACGAGTCGCTGAAGTTTCTTCAGCCCACCGTGGAGGGCCATGACCGTGGGGCGATGAAGGATGAGTCGATCGAGGTGTTTCTCGCACCGCGAGTGACGGAGCCTGCTTACTTTTACCACTATGCGCTGAGCTTCGGTGGCGCACGCGACGAGCGGATCATCACTGGCCCGAACGTTAAGGAATACTGGGATGTGCCCTGGCGCTCAGCCACTCGACGCACCGATCACGGCTGGACTGCAGAGATCGCGGTGCCGCTTTCTCTGCTGCGCTCCGGCGGCGGATTTCACGACCTGCGGATCAACGTGGCGCGCAATCGACGCCTGCCGGTGATTGATTCGCAGAACGTGGTCATCAGCGAATCGCGCGAGAGCAGCAGTTGGTCGCCGGTGAAAAGCAGCTTTCATGAGCAGGCTGCGTTTCGTGCGGTGGCTGGTTTTCCTGTTGGGCTGGAGGTTCGTCAGGTGCCACTGGTGGGCATTAGCAAGGCGAGTGCGGAGATGTCGGACGCTCGGGTGAGCCTGCAAAATCATGGTGCCGCTGCCGCCAAGGTGCGCTTGGCGATGGGCACGACTCGTGGAGAAGTGTTGTCGTTGGAGCCCAGGCAAATCCTCGAAACCCGGCTCGCCTTGCAGGATCCCAGCCCCGAGCAGGCGGAGCTGAGCTTGCTCGATGCCGCCACGGATGAAGTGCTTGGCACCGAGGTCATCGAGAACACCAGCGCTTGGCGACCTCTCACGGCCTTCCTGGATCGCAACTACTACACCAGCGAAGTCGAGGCGGTGATTTACTACCGAGTCAACCCGGGCGCAGGGCTGAAGCTGGTGGCTCGTTCGTCGGAGGGAAGCGAACTGGGAAGCGTCTCTCCCGTGCCTGTCAGCGGTCAGCTCAGGGTTCCGCTGAGCGACTCCATCACGCTGCAGCTTCAGCGCGCCGAGCGGGTGATCTTTGAACTCAAGCTTCCCCTGCGGAAGCTGCCGCCGCAGCCGGGAGCGGAATGGAAGATCGATCAAGCCCGGCGTCTGGTCTTGAACAACGGCAAGCCGTTTGTGCCCTTTGGCATGATCATGTCCGGCGTGCGCGACGACGATGAAGCGGCGTTCAAGCAGCTTGCCGGTCATGGATTCAACACCTTTGTCGTTTGGAACAAGACCACGCCGCAAGGCATGGCGAACTACCAGCGGCTGGCGACAAAACATCATCTCGCCCTCGTCAGTGCCCCCGACGAATGCGCGGAGCCGATCCTCTGGGACGCGCACGCTCGCTATGACGGCGAGCTTTTGAAACAAGTGCGGCGCATCACGGATTCGCAGAACCTCACCCAGCTCAAGAATGTGCTGACGCTGCCGGTCTCGCTTCCTGAACGTGAGACGATCTACGGCGAGTTCTTCCACAAGAACCTCTATCACATGATCGCCGGAGTCGAAGCCGTGAAGCGCGCTCCGAACCTCGCCGCGCACTTCATCATGGACGAGCCGCTGCCCAAGGAGGCCTTCAACCAGGTGAAGTTTGGCCAGGAATACTTTGCCCGCGTGCGACAAGCTGATGGCTATCATCCAATCATCGTCAACTACTCCAGCCACATCCCCGAAGGCGCGGACTACACGAACTGGTGCGACATCCTCGTCACCGATCCCTATTGGCATCCGCCCGCAGGGGACGAGGTTCGCAGCACGCCGAATCACGTCGCCAAGGTCGCGTGGATGACCCGGCAACGTGCTGAGGCCGCCCGACAGCCGGATTGGCAAATCCTGGCCTGTCCGCGCTGGAGCCGCCTTTACAAGCGACCGCTGACGGCCGACGAGATCCGCTGCCAGACCTACCTCGCGCTCATCTATCGGGCCACGGGCATCGTTACCTTCGCCTACAGCAACATGCGTGAGGCCGACTGGCAGACCTGCCAGCAAATCGGCAAGGAGATTAGCCTGCTAACACCGTTCATCGCAGGGCCGGAGCCATCGACTGACATCCGCTACGACCGGGCTGTGCTGGATGTTTTGGAGAGTGCTCCCAGCTTTGTTGAATCCCCCTTTGATCCGAAAGCCGAGCGCTACCCAGACGTCCACGTCGGCATCTTCCAGAACGATCAGGGGCAAACCATCCTGCTGGCCGCCAACGCTCGTCATCACCCCGTGCGTTGTCGCTTTACCTTCGATCAAATGACCTCAGCGAGAGAAGTGTTTGGCACGCAGAACATGGAAATCCACGACCATGGCTTCAGCGATACTCTGGAGCCGTATGCCACTCGCGCCTGGTATCTGCAAAGCACGGGCGACCCCAATGCCAAAGCTTTGCGTGTGCAGCAGACGGTGCTGAAGCCCGACCTCATGATAGTGGAACCCTTTCTCCCAGGCGGCTTGAGAAAAGGGCGCAAAAACCTGCTACCCAATCCCAGCTTCGAAGACACCACCGCCGCAGGTTGCGCCGACTACTGCCTCATGACGACCGGTGCGACGATTCACGAGAGAGGAGCCCTCTTCGGCAAACGATGCATCCAACTCACCAAGACCACCACCGGCGGCTACGAGCAACTCATGCTGCGTTGTGATCCCGTGAGCGCCTCTGCGCAAACCTACACGCTCTCCGTTTACCTCAAGGCCGATCGCAACGGACGCGATGCATGGCTGCGTGGCATGAAGATGAACGCCGAAAAAGAGCACGGCGAAGCCATTGCGATCAAACTCAGCACCGAGTGGCAACGCTACTCCATCACCGGCGTGATTCCCGCCAACGTCAGCGAAGCCAGCTACGAAATCCGCCTCCGCGAGCCCGGAACCATCTGGGTGGATGGAGCGCAGCTCGAACTCGGCGCAACGGCGACTGAGTTTGAGGAATCTGCGGACCACTCCAATCCTCACCGCCCATGAACACACGACGCCAATTTTTCCGATTAAGCTCAATGAAGTCCACCATCACACTCCTCACCGCCCTGCTGGTCACGCCGCTGGCAAACATGCTCGCCGCCGAGCCGGTGCGTGTGGAAATCTCTCGCGACACCTCCATCTCATCTTATCCGAGTGAAGTGGAGGGTAGCAGCGGTGCGGCACCGAAACTGAAGTTCAAAGGCGTGCAGGAGTTGTCCTTGATCGACATTGATTGCACCGCACTCAAGGGCAAGCGCGTGACGAAAGCTGAGTTGCATCTCCATGGCGAAGGCGATGTCGCGTTGGGTCGCATGACTGTCTCGACGATCACCGATGAGTGGGTTGAAGGCGCTGCGGCGAAGCTGACGAAAACCCCGGGAGCAAGTTCGTTCGCCTGGGCTCACACGGGTGAGAGGCGCTGGGGCGGCAACCAACCCGACATCACGAGCGTGATCAACGGCGGCGGTGGTTCCATCTGGAGCTTCGCCGATGCCACGCCCCGCGATGCGGACCGCTGGCAGGTCATCGCGGTGGCCCCTGCGGTGGTGCAGGCGCGCGTGGATGGTCGTTGCTTCGGCTTCGCGGTGATGGATGACGTGGGCAGTGAATACAGCCGCGACGGCAACACATTCACTTACCGGCCCTTTCCGAATCGCTTCGTTTCCAGCAAGGACGACAAGCGGAGCACGCGCCCTTATTTCCTGCTCTGGCTGGAAGACGGCGCACACGAAAGTCCGACGACCGTGAGCCCGAAGACCGCAGTAGTCATGCCCGCGCAACTGCCGCCGCTGCGCGAAGCCGCTGCCGCAGCGAAGCTCCCCATCGATTGCCGCGATGAGTTTGGCGAGCCATTGCAGTCGCTGGATTTCTACGCGGCGAAAGGCGAGGCGATGTCCTTTACGGTGGCCGCAGCGGCGAGGATCGAACTCGCGCAAGTGAAGACCAAAAGCTTCACGATGCCTCTGGTCGAAGGCCATGCGGATCCTTTGAAGCCCGGCGGTGGCGAAAGCCCGACGTGCATCGAACTCTACATTCCGAAGGACGCCAAGGCCGGCCGCATCACGGGCAGGCTCAAGATCGGCGCTCAGTCGCTGCCATGCTCGCTCACCGTCTGGAACTTCACGCTGCCCGATCATCTCTCGTTCATTCCGCAGATGAATGCGTATGGGCTGGCCGGTCACCAGCGCGACTACTATCGCCTCGCGCAGGAGCACCGCACGACCCTGAACGTGCTGCCTTACCGCGGGACGGGAAGAGTTACCGCTGGGCCGGAGATTAAACCCGACGGCACTTGGGATTGGACGAAATGGGACGCGGAGTTTGGCCCCTTACTCGACGGTTCCGCCTTCCACGATCTGCCCCGAGGTGCCGTGCCCATCGAGGCCTTTTACCTCATGCTGAATGAGAACTGGCCGATGGATCACGAGGCGCATTTCAAAGGCGGCTACTGGATCGAGTCCGCCTATGACGATGCCTACTGGCAGCAGTTCCGCGACGCGGCCTCGCGCATCGCACGACATATCAGGGAACGGGGCTGGTCTGAGACGATGTTCGAGTTTTATCTCAACAACAAAGTCGCCGCAAAGAAGGCCGGGTGGAACAAGGGCTCGGCGGCGTGGCTTCTCGATGAACCGGGCAATACGCAGGACTTCTGGGCGCTGCGCCGATTCGGCATCGAGTTCTGGAAAGGTGTCGGTGCTGCTCCTGGAGCGCGAGTGGTCTATCGCGCGGACATCTCGCGCCCCCAATGGCAGCGCGATCTGTTCGACGGTGTCGTCAACGTGGAAGTCGTCAGCGGCTCGCTGCGAACCTACAACGAAAGCGTGATGCAGCGGGCGCGACGCAATAGCGACCTGATCTACATGTATGGCAGCGCGAACGCCATCGGCACTCCAAACGTGATCAACGCCGCGTGGTGCGTGGAAGCCTGGGCACTTGGCGCCGACGGCGTCGTGCCTTGGCAGACCCTTGGAAACGAGAAGTCCTGGCAGAAGGCGGATGAACTCTCGTTGTTCTATCCCACCGCCGAAGGCCCGGTGCCGAGCTTGCGCTTGAAGACCTTCCGTGCCGGTCAGCAGCTCGTCGAGTATCTCACCATGTTCACGGCGCTCTCCGGCGAGTCGCGCGAAAGCGTCGCCGCCGCCGTGATGAAGGAGCCCGGATTGCACGCCACAACAGTGAAGAAGAATGACGACGACGCCGGCAAATCGGCCTTCGGCCCCGAAGCGCACCGCTCCGTCACATCCCTGCGCATGCGCCTCGGCCAATGGCTCGATGCAAAAGCGCCCGCCCCGCGCGAGCGCTGGCACGATCCGCGACCCGGCCCCCGCGATGCGTCCGCAGTGAAGGATCGGAAGGTCGTGGGTCAGACAGGCCACCGATGAGAAAACACGCATGAATACAGTCCTCACCCTCCTCACCGTCCTGCTTCTCGCACCGCTGGCCTCGCTGCACGCGGCCGAACCTGCCATCCAACCCGCTTGGGGCGATCAAGGAGACGGCACTTATCGCAATCCGATCCTATGGGCGGACTACAACAACCCGTGTGTGTTCAAGGCAGGGGACACTTTCTATCTGACCTGCGCCTCGCATCACTTCATGGGCATGCCGTTGCTGGTATCGAAGGATCTGGTCAACTGGACGCATGCTGGGCGCATCTACTCGCGACTCGGTGGAGTTCATGCGGACTTCACTTTCCCTGGCAAGGCGTGTTCCGCTGGATCGCAGGATGGCGAGGTGGGGTTCTTCCGCGGGACTTATTACATGTTCAACTGGAGCACGAAATACCGGGGCTTTGTCTGCAAGGCCACCGCGCCCGAAGGCCCCTGGAGTGAGCCGATCAGCCTTTCGGAAAGGATCGTCGGCGACTTCGAGGACCCGTGTCCGTTTTGGGATGATGATGGCAAAGGCTACTTGTTCCTGTTGGGCAATCCGGGAGCGCTGCGGATCTACCGCCTGAACGACACCTTTGATGCCATCTTGGACCAAGGCACGATTTTGATCGATGACATCCCGCCCAAGGGACCGCAGGTATTCAAACGCAACGGCTTCTATTACATCTCCGTCGCCTCCACCGGTAAGAATAAAGACAAGGCGCAGTATGTCTATCGCTCCAAGTCGCTCTACGGGCCTTATGAGAGCCGGAAGATTTTTCACGCAGGTAAGGCCGACATCAATGCGGCACAGGGATCGCTCGTCGAGGTTAGTGGCGACCGTTGGGCCTTCCTGCATCACGACTACAACCTCTTCGCCACCTATGGCCGCCGCCTTTATCTGGAACCCGCAGGCTGGACGGCTGACGGATGGCCGTGGATCGGCGTTGATGCCGATGGCGATGGAGTCGGTGAACCCGTCGGCCTCACTGAACCCTACGCCAAGCCCGCGCTGCCAGTCCAACGTATCAACGCGGCGGATCCTTCCGATGAGTTTGATACGACGACGCTCGGCGGTCAGTGGGCTTGGAATCACGATCCCCACGACTCGCACTGGTCGCTCACTGCGCGGCCGGGATACCTTCGATTGACGGCGCGGCATCTAAACACCCAAGGCGGTGTTTCTCAGTTTGGCCGAACGAAGGTAACCTATCGCGAAGACCATCTTCTCTTTGCCTACAACACGCTCGTCCAGCGCCTCTACGGAGCCGAGTCCGACATCGTCACGAAGCTCGACACCGCGAACATGATCGACGGCCAACGCGCCGGCCTCTGCACGATGATCGATGACTATACCTGGATCGGAGTCGTCAAAGAGGGCGGCATCAAACGCATCCGTTTCGCCAAAGGCACAGCCACCACCGGCCCCGGCGCATTCACCGATGGTCCCGAACTCAAACAAGACGCCATTTGGCTTAAGCTCGAACATCGTCACTACAAAGGCACGATGTTTTACAGCCTCGACGGTGAACACTACGAGCCACTCGGTGATCGCGACTATCCCTATCGCACCGCATGGTATGAGGGCACTAAGGTCGGCCTGTTTTCCTACGCCGTGTCATCGGGAGCAGAAGGCGGCCACGCGGACTTCGATTTCTTTCACCAGAGTCATGACGGACCAAAAACAGCCCGCAAAGAATGACGTTGAGCCTTCTCCGATCATCTCAACCGTTCACTCTACCCATCACCATGAAGCAACTCATCCTCTCATTGCTCCTGTTCGCCAGCATCGCCCACAGTCATGAACCTGCGGCACCCGCACCCAAAGGCACCGGACTCAAAGTGCTCGTTTATTCCAACACCGGCTACTATCGCCATCCAGACACGCCGAAGGTCAATCGCTGGCTCGTGTTACTCGGTCATGAGAACGGCTTCGAGGTGGACGTGACGGAGCATTGGAAAGACATGCGTGCCGAGGAACTAAGCCGCTACGACGTGCTCGTGCTCAACAACGCCAACGAACTCGACAAGGTGCTGCCCGAGGAGCAGCGCAAATCGGTGGAGGAATGGTTCACCAAGGGCGGTAAGGGCATCGTCGGCCTGCATGCTGCGCTGGTGCATCAGACCAAGTGGCCGTGGCTTAATGCGCTCGGCGGATGCGACTTCAATAGCGATTCCGACTTTAGCAAAGCCAAGGTCACCATTGATCCTGCTGCGAAAGATCATCCGTCCGTCAAAGGCCAACCCGCCGAGTTCTGGATCGAAGCCGACTGGACCAATCACGACCACGTCGTCACCGGACAGCCCGGTTTCAACGTCCTTATGCGCGTGGACGAGAGCACCTACACGCCGGTGCGCGACTATTTCAAAACCCGCAACGGCAAGCCCATGGGCGCGGACCATCCCATCGCCTGGACACATGAACCGGCGACCGGTGGCCGCTTCTTCTACACCGAGTTCGGCCACGACCTGCGCTCCCTGAGCACGCCGTTCGCACGGCAGCATGTGCTCGAAGGCATCAAGTGGGCCGCGAAGGCAGCACCCGAAACACCGAAGCAAAAGTAAGCCATGAAACACACGCTTACCCTCATCGCCCTGCTGCTGACGTGGTCGCATTTGTCAGCAGCCGATGCACCACAAATCCTCATCCGCGAGGCGCTTCAGTTTGAAAACATCGGCGACAGTGGACGCGTGCCGGGGACGATTCGGCTGCTGTATCAGCATCTGCCGGAGGCGACCATCACGCTTTGGCCGTGGCAGCTTCATGAGCGCGAACGGGAGATGCTCATGAGGGCTTTTCCGAAGCTGCACATCGCCGAGGGCGAGGTGGATGAGACGGGCGTGGCCTCCACGCCGGCGCTGGCGGAGGCGTGGAAGGACGCGGACATCTTCATCACTCCGGCGCGTCATGCGAAGACGTTTCAGACTTGGGCGAAAACGGGCAGGCCGTATGGCTTCTTCGGCTCGTCGTTCGATCCTGTGTCGAATCGCAAGGACCGTCCACAGGGCGATACCTTGGATGAGTTGCAAAAGGTCATCTCCTCGCTGCCAGCGGATCATTTCGACGGCCACTACAAGTCGCGTGAGGTCTATGACGGTGCTTCCTTCGTATTCGCCCGCGACACCTATTCGCTCCTGTATTTGCAGGGGCAAAAGTTGCGCACACCCATCGTGGAGTTCGGCCTCGACGGCACGTTTGGCATCGCGGTGCGGGATGAAAAGCGGGCGCAGAGCTGGCTGCGGCGCATCGGCGTGGAGGAGGGAAAGTTCATCTGCGTGCTGCCGCGACTGCGCTACACACCCTACTACCGAGTGAAGAATCTGCCGCGCGACGAGGGCGACTACGAGATCGATGCGATCAATGCCGAGCACGCCGCCCGCGATCATGCGCCGCTGCGTGACCTCATCACGCTCTGGGTGCGCGAGACCGGGCTGAAGGTCATCCTTTGTCCCGAGATGACCTATGAGATCGCGGTGGCGAAGGAGCACCTCTTTGACCCGCTGCCCGCTGACGTGAAGGCGAACGTCATCTGGCGCGACACCTTCTGGCTCGCCGACGAAGCCGCGTCCGTCTATGCCCGCGCTGTCGCTGTCGTCAGCGCGGAGTGTCACTCGCCCATCATCGCCCTTTCCCAAAGCACGCCCGCCTTCTACGTGCGCAATCCTGCGGACACCGTGAAAGCGCAGATGTTCCGCGACATCGGCCTCACGGATTGGGTCTTCGAAAGCAGCGAAACCACCGGCCAGCAGCTCTGGGAAAAACTCAAGCCCATCCACGAACACCGCGCTGCGGGTCGTGCGAAAGTGCAGGCGGCGATGCAGCAGGCGTCGGGCATTCAGAAACGCATGGTTCAGGCCATCGCAGACGCGGTGGCGAAACATCGCTCCCAGCAGAAACAGCCATGAAGCTCTTCGTTCTCCTTTTCCTCACACTCGCTCATCTCGGCACGGCCCACGCCGACATCACGCTCGTGCGCGAGGGCAAGGCGCAGGCGGTCATCATCGTGCCGGAGGGGCTTTCCAAACATGTGCAGAAATCGGCGGCGCAGTTGACGGGCGGGGCGATGAGCGTGCCGCTGGCGGCGGTGGAGTTGGCGGACTATTTGCGGAAGGTCAGCGGGGCGAGGCCGGTGATTGCCACGGAGACGCAGAAGGGTGTGGAGGCGGCCTCGCGCATTTACATCGGGCACTGCAAGGCGAATGCGGATCTCGCGGTGCAGCCGGAGGAGTTTGTCGTTCGCACGAAGGGCAAGGACTTGCACATCTGCGGTGGTGATGCGGGGCCGGGCGGCATGATTTGCCAGGGCACGCTCTACGGCGTGTATGATTTCATCGAGCGCGAACTCGGCGTGCGCTGGCTTTTTCCCGGTGAGCATGGCGAGGTGGTGCCGAGGCGATCCACGATCACCATTCCCGACCTCGACCGCCACGAGCAGCCGCGCATCGAGAAGCGCAAGGTGCGCAATCAGGCCGTGACGCGTGAGGACACCTTCGCGCCGGTGCTGAAGCAGTGGGGCATCGCGATGGAGGCGTGGAAGGCCGCGCAAGGTCCCGAGGCGACAGGCGCGTGGTTTCGCCGCATGAGGCTCGGTGCGCGCATCGAGATCGAGGGCGGTCATGCTTACGCGGGCTGGTGGGAGAAATACGGGAAGGAACATCCCGAGTGGTTCGCGCTCCAGCCCGACGGCACGCGCACGCAGCAGCCGGTGCGCGAGCGTCTGTGCAAATCGAACCCCGCACTGTGGGATGAAATCGCGCGGGTGCGCATCGCGGAGTTCCAGGCCGATCCGAGCAAGCGCATGGCCTCGCTCGCGCCGAATGACGGCGGCGCGAACAAGTGGTGCATGTGCGCCGCGTGCCGTGCGCTCGATCCCGCCGATGCGCCGAAGCTCCTGAACGATCGCAGCCTCATCGACCCCGCCACGAAGCTGCCCTTTGCCGAATATCCCGCGCTCACGGACCGAGTGTTCACCTTCTTCAACGAGATCGCCAAGCGCGTGCGACGCGAGATGCCGGACCGTGACCTCGTCGCCTACGCCTACTCCGTGTATCGCACACCGCCGGTGAAACTCGGCCCGCTGGAGCCGAATCTCATCATCGGCTACGTCGGCCTCGATCCCGCCGACATCAAGGCATGGTCCCGCATCGCGCCGCGACTCTACCTTCGACCCAACGACCTCGGCCCCGCGATTGATCTCGGCATGCCGCGCAACAACGCCGTGCAACTCGCCGAGGCAGTGAAGTTCGCCGTCGAGCACAAAGCCATCGGCTTCGACTTCGACAACTGCCACGGCAACTGGAGCGCCCACGGCCTCGACTACTACGTGCTCTGCAAAGCCCTATGGAATCCCGCGCTCGATGTCCGCGCCACCATCGCCGACTACTGCCGCGCCGCCTACGGACCCGCCGCCGTGCCGATGCAGCGCTATCATGACCGCCTCGAAAAGATCAGCGACCAAGTCCGCGCCGATTCGCAACTCGTCGCCAAGTCACCGCACGCAGCGCGGCTTCGCCGCTATTACAGCGATGAAGCGCTCACCGCGCTGGAGTCCGAAATCGTCGCGGCAAAAAATGCGGTGAATCGCAGCAAGGATCCCGACGTGCACGCCACCGCCCGCATCGAAATGGCCGCCGAATCCGTCAGGTATGCCCGCCTAGTCACCGCGCTGCTCGAAGTCGCCCACGACAAGAAATCCCCGCTCTTCACCGAGCGCCTCGCCGCCGTGGAAGCCTTCCTGAAGACCAAAGTCCTCACCCCCGAACTCGCCCCACTGCACAGCCACCGCTACCTGCGCATGGCTTTGGCGTATGCAGAGCGCGAGGTGGAGTAGCACGATATGAAACACACCCTCTCACTCCTCACCGCCCTGCTGCTGGTTTTTCTGGCCACACTCCACGCCGCCGCGCCACCGCTCAACGTCCTGCTCATCACCGCCGATGACCTCGGCTATGAGGCCATGGACTTCCTGGATGGCAAGGTGCCGGGTGTCACACCGAACCTCAGCAAGCTCGCGTCCGAGAGCCTCAGCTTTCAGCATGGCTTCGTCAACAACGCCATTTGTTGTCCGAGCCGCAGCATCATCGCCACGGGGCGCTATGGGCATAACAGCGGGTTGTTTGGTTTTAACAAACTCCCCAAGCCGATCCCCACGGTGTTCGGCACTTTTCAGAAGGCGGGTTATCTCACGGGCGTCCTCGGCAAGGTGAGCCACTCGACCTGCGATCCGGCTTTCAAGTGGGACTATGTGCACGACTACGCGGAACTCGGCGCGGGGCGCAGCCCGACGAAGTATCACGGCTTCGCGCAGGAGTTCTTCGCCCGCAGCAAGTCGGAGAACAAACCCTTCTACTTCATGGTCAACTCCCATGACCCGCATCGCCCGTTCTACGATCCCAACGGGCGCGGCAAGAATGGCGAGGAAGTCCCATCGCGCCTCTTCAAGCCCGAAGAGATGGTCATTCCCAGCTATCTCCCTGATCTGCCGAAAGTGCGCGAGGAATACGCGCATTACTTCAACTCCGTGCGTCGTCTCGACGACACCGTGGGCCGCGTGCTCAAGGCGCTCGATGACTCCGGGCTGGCCAGTCGCACGCTCGTCGTCTTCATCACCGATAACGGCTCCGCCTTTCCCTTTGCGAAGGCCAACACCTATCTCGCCAGCAATCGCACGCCGATGCTGTTTCGCTGGCCGGGCGTGATCAAACCCGGCTCGGTGGACAAAACGCACTTCGTCTCCGAGGTCGATTTCTTCGCGACCTTCCTGGAAGCGGCAGGCCTGCCTCTTCCCGAAGGACTCGACGGACTCTCCCTGGTCCCGCTTCTCAAAGGCGGCGAGCAGGACGGACGCGACTACGTTTTCACCCAGATCGACTACACCATCGGCGGGCCGCCAAAGCCGATGCGTTGCATCCAGGACGCGCACTACGGCTACATCTTCAACGCCTTCTCCGACGGCAAGTTCAAATACAAGAACAACAACGAAGGCCTGACCTTCGCCGCGATGGAGGAAGCCGGCAAAACCAATCCCGCCATCCAGGCGCGCGTGAGCATGTTCCGCTATCGAGTGCCCGAGGAGTTCTATGACCTCGAAAAAGATCCCGGCTGCACGAACAACCTCATCCATGATCCGCAGCATCAGGCTGTTCTGAAAAAGTATCAGGACCGCCTGCGCCAATGGATGATCGAAACCCACGATCACTGCCTTGCGTCATTCGATGTCCGCGCCAATCCAGCGCAGCTCGCGCAAGCCGTGGCCAGCTATCCCAAGCTCGACAAATCCGCCGGCACCGCCACCGAAGCAGGCGAGAAGCCCGAAGCCGAACCTCCGGCACCAACCGACGACAAGGCCGCGAAGCGCAAAGCCAACCGTATGGCGAAGAAGGAAGCCGCAGCGAAGGATGCGAAATGACCAAACCCAACTTATTGATACCCATGATGAAGATCCATCCCACTCTCTATTTTCTGCTGACGCTCACCCTCCTGAGCAGCGTCACCTGGCTTCACGGTGAGCAGCCAAGCAACGGCCTTGCGCCTGAAGTGCCGGGGCTGAATCTGAAGGACAAGCTTTACCAGTTGGAAGCCAAGTTGCCTGACTTGGAGAAGGCATTCATCAGTGTTTCTCCGGCGGACAAGCAGGACGGGCTCGTCGTGGGACTGTTGGGCAAGGATGGCGGGGATCGTGCGGCGATTGAGGCCTATGCCAATGAACTCGCGGCACCAGCGAAGGACGAGAAGGTAGGCCAAGTGGACAGTCTGTTGATCGGCTATCGCGGCAAGCTGATCTTCGAGTCCTACTATCGCCGGGGTCGGGCGAACTTCCCGCATTACCAGATGTCGATCACGAAGTCCTACACCGCGCTGGCGATTGGGCGCGCGATTCAGATGGGGCTACTGAAGATGGAGGATCTCGACAAGCCAGCGATTGGCTTCTTGAAGGAACTCGATGCCACGAAGCTCGTCGCTGGCGCGGACACCATCACGCTTGCGCAGGCTATGCAGATGAGTTCGGGCATTCGGCTTGGCGACAAGAGGGCAAACGAATTGATGAAGGATCCAGCGAAGCTCAAAGGCCAGGGCGAAATCCAAACATACCTGCAACACAGCGCCCCGATCCCGCCGATGCCACGCGAGTTCAAGTATCAGGAGCCGGACACGGCCATCGCGATGCAGGTGCTGCATGCCGCGGCACCCGGCGGCGCGGAAGAGTTCATCAAAAACGAACTGCTCGGGCGTATGAGCATCACTCAATACCACTGGGAGCCCGCCATCAGCGGCCTGCCGAAGTCCGCCGCTGGCAGCAGCATCCTATCGCGTGACATGCTGAAGTTCGGCCAGCTGATCCTCAACAAAGGCAAGTGGCAGGGGCAGCAACTCATTCCCGAAGCCTACCTCGCGCGAGCGACCACGCCGAGCCAGATCAACGAGCGCTACGGCTTCTTCTGGTGGGTGGAAGATTTCACTGTCGGCGGCAAGACTTACCACAGCCTTCAAGGTCGCGGCGCAGGCGGGCAGTTCATCTTAATGTTCCCCGAACTCGATCTCGTCGCCGTCGTTACCTCTCACAACAAAGGCATGGGCGACACGCTGCAAACCCTGCCGCAGCGGATCCTTCCGGCGTTCGTGCAAAAATAGACACGGGTAACCGGAGCATTGTGATGAAGACGCAAACACCCGCCTTCCGCCTCACCTCCGTGAGGCTCGTGCCGATAACTGCAATGCAATCCGCATGAATCACCCCGTCCCAGCTCCACGCCCAAGGCCAACTCGACCCGGCCCCCTCAAAAGCAATTTCCTATCAGAAATTTCCTATCAGACAGACCCCCTCACACCCCGTCCCAGCTCCACGCCCAAGGCCAACTCGACCCGGCCCCCTCAAAAGCAATTTCCTATCAGAACTCATGAAATCGTTTCTTTTCCTGCTCGTCGTCAGCTCGCTTCATGCCGCTGAGCCAGCTTCATCTGACGCCGCGCTCCAAAGCACGGTGGATCGCGCACGCATTCTCTCCCAGGTGAGATGGACGCCTGTCGCGGGGACGATGCCGAATCGGAAGGGCGGGTTCTTTGAGGCGGGGAAGGAGAATGTCGGTGTGCCATACTCCAGCGTGCGGTCGGAGGGGCGCTACATCGGTTTTGACATCGGATTGCGCACGTTTCTCGCGGCGGTGGAGAATCCGCAGAGCGTGCTCTACACGGAGAACCTCACGGGTAAGGTCTCGAATGCCGCAGCTTACTACGGCAGCGTTTGCTCCGCCTACACCAGTTACGCGTTGGGCTGTGGGATCTGGGAGGTGAGCCGCCGCTATGGTCCGCAAATCAGCGATGGCATCCGGTTGGTCGAGTCGCAGTCTGCGGACGCCGCGCAGCCGGGTGATGTGATCTACACGCCGCATGCCACCGAGACTTCCGGATCGCATGTGGAGATGGTCACGGCGGTCATCAAGGATGCCGCGGGTCGCGTGATCTCCGTGCGCGTGGATGAAAGCCGCCCGCCGACCACCGCCACGACGGAGCGCAGCGCGGCCGCCTTCAACGCGCATCTCGCCTCGCGGAACAAGCAGCTCTTTCGCATCACGGATCGCGAGGCCTGGCGCGGCTCGAATCGCTCTGAGCCGTTGCTTTTCCCGAACTACGAGGCCGATGCCGCGAAGCCGACGATCAATCGCGTTCTGCTCCTCGATCTCGGCGACTGGGTGCCGTATCAGAAGAGCGAGCCCGTAAAGTTCAACGTCATGGACCGCGATCAGCTCGGCGTGAAGTCACTCGTCATCCGGCGCGGCGGCCAAATGGTGGAGGAAATCGCTCTCGAAGGTCCCGGCGTGCATGAGCACACCTTGGACAACTGCGGCGACTACACCGCGCAGGTCATCCATCGCGATGGAAAGCCCAGTCAGGCATGTGAGTTCGCGGTGTGCGATCTCCAGCTCACGTTGCCGAAGGACAAAGTGTCGATGAAGGGCGGCTGGCAGGTCGTTTTCAGCGCGGAGAACATCAAACCCATCGTCATCTACCTCTGGAACGAGGCCGACAGCTACGGCCGCCATCCGCTCTTCCTCACCGAGGAGCAACGCCGCGCCGGATCACTCACCATTCCCGCGAATCTGCTCCAAAAGCCCGGCAAGCTGCAAGTCTGGCTCATAGGCGAACACAAGCTCGGCCGCCTGAAACTGCGGAAGGACATCACGATGGTGCCGTGAGGCGTCGCGTTGCTCCTGATTGGAAATGGGCTACCGCTCATGGCGTTGTGGCGCAAGTTGCCAATGCGTGTGCCGTTCACAGGGCACACCATGCGCTCCCAATCACTGCTCCTCCTCACCAGCCTTTGTCTGGCATTCACATCGCTGGATCTTTTCGCCGCGGCACCGGTGTTTCGTGCGGGGGCGGCCACGAGCAACATCACGCCGACCATCGCCGTCGAAGCTGGCGCACGCACCAGCCGACCGCCGGCGACGCATGTGCATGATGAGCTGCACGCACGTTGTCTCGTGCTCGACGACGGGGAGGCAGACCCCCTCACACCCCGTCCCAGCTCCACGCCCAAGGCCAACTCGACCCGGCCCCCTCAAAAGCAATTTCCTATCAGAAATTTCCTATCAGACAGACCCCCTCACACCCCGTCCCAGCTCCACGCCCAAGGCCAACTCGACCCGGCCCCCTCAAAAGCAATTTCCTATCAGACAGAGAGACGGCTGACGGCGCAGAAACTCTTCTGCTAGGGCACGATACGCCGCCGCGCCTTTGCCCTGGGGATCGTATTCGAGGATCGTTTTGCCAAAGCTCGGCGTCTCTGCCAGGCGTACCGTGCGGGGGATCACGGTCTGGTAAACGAGATCGCTGGTGGAGTTCTCCCCCAGGTAGGCGCGGACATCATTGACGACCTGCTGGGACAGGCTGTTGCGGCCATCGAACATCGTCATCAAGACTCCGCCGAAATGCAGGTTGGGATTGACCCCGCTGGCGATGATTTGCTGCACGATCTCTAGAAAGTCGGAGAAGCCCTCCAGCGCCAGGTACTCACACTGAATCGGCACCAGAATCTCATCCGCCGCCGCTAGGGCCGAGGTCATGATCACGCCTAGGGAGGGCGGGCAGTCGAGCAAAATGAAGTCAAACTCGGGGCGTGGCCGCAGCTCGTCCAGCACCTCCCGCATGCGCGTCAGATGCTGGCCCCGCTGGGCGAGCTCGATCTCCGCGCCAGCAAGCTCACGGTGGGAGCGGATGATGAACAAGTTCTCCACCCGCGTGCTGCGCACGGCATCCCAGGCCGGGGTGCCATCCACCAGCGCCGAATAAAGGCTGCCACCTTCCTCCTTCGCCAGCCCGAGCCAGCTCGTGGCGTTCCCCTGCGAGTCCAGATCCACCAGCAGCACGCGCACCCCGCGCTCCGCCAGGCAGGCGGCGAGATTGACGGTGGTGGTGGTCTTGCCCACGCCGCCTTTTTGATTCGAGATGGCGATGATGCGCATGATAGGAGTGATGATTGTTCAGTGATTCAGCCGCCATGCTGCCGATGGGCAAGGGTTGTTTAACTGTGATTAGCCATTTAATCTTGTGAGAATATGGGAACGGCTCCACAGGACTTGGAAGCGGAGGCTGGCACAGTCCGCTAAGCCGCTAATGTCCTGATATGGCTGGGATTGAATGTTCTCCGTCTAGCTGCGCCAGTAATCCCGCAGCTTGCGCCGAATGTTGGCGACGACTGAAAGCTTGTCTTTGTCTGATGATTTGCCAAGCCGATCCAAGACCTCCTTGGCGAGTTTGCGCAAACCGACGTGGAAGGGCTTTGTTGCAGGGCCATAGCGGGCCACGAGGGTTTTGGATGCCTCCGAACCCCAATCAGTCGCCTTCATGGCTTCGGGACGATGCAACACTTCTGCTTCTTTGCTAAAGAGGGGCGGTATGGCGTTCAGGTCTTGCAGGCGTATGAGAGCGGCCCGCGCTTTGCTATACGTGCTGCTGCTCCGGTTCGGGCAGATATTTAGTAAAGTGCCGAGAGGCAAGATTGTATGCGTCGAATTCTTCTGTGCATCCTGCACCTGCTCCACCACGCTTTCGATGTCGGAGACGCTCAAAAAGTCGGGAATCTCCGGCAACAACCAACGGTCAGTGGCGCGTAGGCCCATCGTCGTCCAATACGCAATTTCTGAGCCGGGAAAATCAATCAGCACGATGTCGAAATCATTCGCCAGCGGTGCCAGAGAGTCTTTCAGTACATCCAAAAACTTCCAACGCTCTGCCCGGTCAAGACGATTGATTTTTTCGGTAAACTCGCGCCAGTCGTCACGATTCGTTGCCAGCACCGACAGTGGGCCAAGTGGAACGGAACCTTTACGAGGTTTTCCGCCAGACTCGCGATGAAGCAGGCACACTGCCGCTTGCTCCTTGGAAACGCCGCCATTACAAGCCAGCCACAAAAGACTGGTGAGCGAGTGCCCTTGCTTGAATGCCTTTTCAAGCGTGGCTTCTGGAATCAGGGCTTTGGACGTGCTGCCTTGAGGGTCGAGATCGACGACAAGAATTCTTTGCTCATGAAGCGAGGAAAGAAAATCTGCGAGGAACACCGTGAGGGCGCTTTTACCAACGCCTCCTTTCATGTGGAAGATGCCGATTGTGGTCATGAGGTGAGAGGCGTGCTAATTATGCCGCTGACATTCTTAGGGCGTCCCCGAGCCACGTCCAGGGCCAACACGACCTGTCACCCAAAAAGCAATTTCCTATCAGACAAACGTGGACCAGGGCAGCACCGATCAAGTGACCGCACGGTGCCCGCAGGCTCCAATAGCCGACGGTTTGTGCGCTTGAAGGTAACTTCGGCTCCATGATGCTTACGATGACATGCCACTCCGAGTCTCACGAACGCAAAACCCAATCTTCCTCCGGTTCTTCCCCTTCTCTCCCGAGTGCTCCGCCTTCGCCTTCTTCACCTTCCTGATCTCCCGCTGCAGCATCTTCTGCGTCACCTGCCACTTCTCCGAATCCGCATCCACACTGCCCGCATGAATCGCGTTCACGCACACATTCAGAATGTCCCCGCCACTGAAACCGCGTGATAGCTCCGCGAGAACCGCGTAATCAGCCTGCACCCGATCTGGGTTGGGTAGATGGAGGGCGAACAGCTCCCGGCGCATGGAGGCGTCGGGATTGCGAAATTTGATGTGGCGCTGGATGCGGCGAAGCAACGCGGGGTCGTAGTTCTCAAACAGGTTGGTGGTCACGATCACCACACCGTCGAACCGGTCTAGCTCCTGCATCAGGCAGTTGCGGTTCTGGTTGATGGAGGTTGAGCAGGATTCGCCGGTGGCCACGCGCTTGGAAAGAAGGCTGTCAGCTTCGTCGAAGAACAGCACGGCGTCATGCTCACGGGCAGCGGCAAAGGCGGCTTTGATGTGCTTGGCGGTGTCCCCCAAGTATTTGGAAATCACCGCGCTGTAGTCCACCTGATAGAGCGGCTTGCCGAGGCGCAGCGCAATACCCAAGGCGGCGCGTGTCTTGCCCGTTCCCGGCGGGCCGTAGAAGTTCAAAATGCACTTTCCTTCCTGCGGTTGGATGCTGCTGAGGTTCCAGATGCGGTCCAGGTCGGCGCGGATCTCCAGCGCGCGCAGACCGGCCAAGATGTCCGTCTTCACTTCTGCATGGAGGATCAGCTTGTCGAGTTCATGGCGCGCCTCTGGCTGCACGAGGTGGCCGACGTCAGGAGCAGGTTCCTCTTCAATGCGCCTCCGACGGCGCAGGTTGCGATGGTCCTCGGCGGTGGCAGCATCGGGTGGTAGTTCGATTTCAGGGCTTTGGCTGGTCAGGATGCGTGTGGGCATGGTGGTGTCGTGTTGGTTATGGGTTCATGCGGCAGATTGTCTATCCGCAGTGTGCGTATAGCAGGTGCCGCAAAAGGCGTGTTCAAGGCGGGTGGTGTCGGTGCATTGCACGATCTGCCGCGCATAGGCCGGCATGCGGCGGCGCAGGATGATCATCTGCTTGGGGCTGAGGCACCCGCGCCGCTGATACTGGCGTGCGAAGCTGGTCATTATTTCCGCATCAGGTCCGGTGAACCCGATGCCATTGCGTTCGATGGTGGTTTCACGGCATTGCTCATCAGCCGTCTGGTTCTGGTAGATGCGCATTAGCGCTCGCAAGGCCCAGCGGTCGTTGCTGGCGAGGCGATGGCGCAGTTGTTCGATCATGTCTTTCTTGCTCATGGGTGGAGGGATGGGTTCAGGTTCATGAATCGGCGTTGAGCCGATCTCCCCTTGGCCTCGTCACCGTGGCCGCGTGTGTCGCGCCGTTTTGATCACCATATTGGCGCTCGAACACGGCCATGAACCCCTGCTGCTTGAGGTTGCGGTCCCACTGGGTGGCGAAGTCGCGCAAATCACGCATGAGCGAGGGCTCGCGAGCTTCGACGAGTCCTGCTGGTGTGACTTGGGCGACCACCTGATAGCAGGAGAGGTAGCTGTTCTCGAAGGTGAGCGGCGTCCATGTCGTGCCTTGTTCCGCAAGAGCCACGAGGAACGTGATCTCGGGGTCGCGCATGGCATCACCGTTCTGTTCGCTGTAATGCGCGATGCTGAGTTCATACGCGCCGTTTGGATACGGGCCACCGATGACCTCGATCACCAACCGCATGAACGGCGGGTTCTCGAGGCGGAGGTAGCGAGTGCGGACGGCTTCAAAGCCGCCGTGTTGATCAATCATTCGTTGGATGTGTTGCATGGTCGTTCGTTGGTTCGGGTTCAGGGTTGGTGGTGGTCGAGGTAGGATTCGAGATCGGCGAGCGCGGCCCGCACGCAGCCGCCGCTGCCCACGGCGATTTGTGAGGCCGTGAATGCAGGCACCGGCCAGTGCGTGCTCAGGAACGCCGCCAGTTCCTCCGTGGTCGGCGGCAGCAGCTTGATCGCTTGGAACCGCGTCTGGAACCGCTCGGTGAGCAGGTCCAATTGCAGGTTGCTCGTGCCGAGGAACGCCCGGCCCGGTGGCAATCGGTCAAGGTAGGTGAGCAGCAAGTCCTGCGCTTCACGGGAACAGCGGTCCAGTTCGTTGACGATCTTGACCGACCATGAACTAAACAGGCTGCCATAAGGCAGTTGCCGCATCCACTCGCGCACGAGGTCCACCGTCACCTCACGCCCGTTGTAGTCCTCAATGGACAGCGGCGTGCCTGCGAGCTGCAAGGCCACCAACTCCACCACGCTGGTCTTGCCCACGCCCGGCGGGCCATAGAGCAGCAGCTTCATCGTGGCCGATGGATCACCGGCAAGCCGCTTGGCTTTGCTGGTTTGCGCCAGCGCCACTCGTCTGGCCTGGCCGATCAGATCTTCCGCCGTGCGCGGTCGCCAGTTCATCGGGGAAGCCGGAGCTTGTTTGAGCGCACGTTCACGCAGCTTGGATGCCATGATGGACCTCCTTCCCATGAGACGTGGAGAGCGTCGTAATCGCGGCCGTGATGGCCCGTGCGCCCTTCTTGTAGAGCGTGACGGCCAGCAGTTCGCCGTCGAGCCACACGGCCCAATACCGCTGGCCATACTTGGTGATGGAAAGGCGATCACTCATGGCTCCAGCCCTCCCGGCGAATGCGCGCCTTCACGGAGTTGATCGACAGCTTAAACTGCGCCGCTGTCTGCTTGATGGAACCGGTTCGGCGATACAACCGCTTCACCGCCTTCCAATCCACCAGCGTGCCATTGGTGGTCACGCTGGTGCGTTTGCGCCGTGACTTCGGCAGTGTGGGCGTGCCAATGATTTGCTCAGCGGCAGGCGTGAACACATCGAATCGCTGCGGTGGTGGCGGAGGATCATCCGGCGTGATGCGGGCTTCGCGCATGGTGGCGAGTTGTTCTCTGACTGCTTCGCTGGCGATGGGCCGCAGCATCTGCTCCACCGTGGCGGGAGCTTGACCACCTCTCAGTCGTTGCAGAGCTTCGACGAGCCGCGCATCGACGATGCTTTGAATGAGTTCGACGGGGATTTCGGTGATGGCATAGACCACGCCGGTCAGCGAGTTGAGCCCCATCAGGGCTTTCATTTGCTCACGGGCTTCACGTGGGGAGTCGGCCTCCACACGGTCATCGAATAGGACTTGGCCAGCACGGCTGGCGATTAGTTTGAAGAGTTTCATTTTCGTATATTTTGGGTTTGGGTTAGCAGGCAAAGAGGCAGGACTGGTGGCGGGGAAGGTGATCCGCAGACTGCGTAGCCTTGCGGCGAGCTTGAGCAGACCGCAGCCGTGGGACGAAGAACGTGTTGCTCACCTGCATGCCGCCCCACGCCTCCCATGGACCGAAGAGGCGGGTTTCATGAGCATTCATCCACACCCAGCGCCCCGGCAGCTTGTGTAGCGAATCAGGGCCGGTGGTGTGAACCACGAGCGCCGCTGCCCGTGTGTCGCTCATCGGACCAGCGGGAATGGGTTCTTTGCGGTGCTGCGTCAGACGCTTGAGCGCGTCTTCATACCCGCTCCACGTGCCGTTGTGGAACAGCACCGTTTCCGCCATGCCGCTCAGGCTGGTGGAGGCCTTCGGAGTGACAGGGAACGGATGGCACAGCCGCGCATCTACCCCGCCCACGCTGGCCCAGCGGAAGTGGATCACCACTTCGCCCTCCAGCTTCTTGAGCAGGGTCACAAGCTCGCCGGTATTGAGGTTCTTCTGCCAGCGCACGCGACCACCTTCGCGCCATGCCACGCCCGCACCATGCGGGTTGGCTTCATGACAGGCATACAGCACCTCGGACTTCGGGCGCACATTTTGAGGACATATCAGGATCA
>NZ_JBIIKX010000072.1:0-29601 GCF_044232965.1 Prosthecobacter sp. | reverse complement strand
CTCAAGGCCGCCGTGGACACGATCGTGAAAGGTTAGTCCCATTTGCTCCTTTAGTTGCCTTGTTCAAAACTCCGCCCCCTGACCCGTCTTCATGAAACACACCTCCCTCATCCTCGCCCTGGCACTCGCCTTCACCGCGCATGCCGCCGATGACAAAAAAGCCGCCGATCCCGCCGTCGAGGCAGCGATGCAGAAAGTGAACGCCACCGGCGCGTCGCTCATGCCGGTCGCCGCCGATGCCAAGGCGTATCGCTTCACCGCGTTGAATGTCGCGAAGGAGTTCACCGATGCCGGACTCGATGCCATCGCGCCCGTTGCCGACAAGATCGCTTCCCTCGACATCGCCCGCAGCAAAGTGACCGACGCCGGCCTCGCGAAAGTCGCGGCGATGAAGAACCTCAAGGAACTGCATCTTGAGGGAACCGCCATTGGCGATGCAGGCCTCGACCATCTGAAAGGCCTCGCCGAGCTTGAATACCTCAATCTCTACGGCACCAAGGTCACCGACGCTGGCGTCGCGAAACTCGCCGCTCTCGGCAAGCTGAAGGCGCTTTATCTCTGGCAAAGCGGTGTCACCAAGGCCGGTGTGGCCGCGTTGAAGGCCAAGTTGCCCAAGACGCACATCAACAACGGCTGGACCGCCGAGGACGATGCCAAACCCGTCGCCGTGGTCGCTGCCGCGCCTGCTCCCGCCAAGCCTGCCACTCCGGCTCCAGCCGCCGCCAAACCCGCTGCTCCGACGGCCGCGCCTGCCGCCGGTGGCAAACTCGATGCTGCCATCGCCGAGAAGGCCGTGGTTTATCGCGATGTCATCGCTCCGATCATGCAGGCGAAGTGCGTGAGCTGCCACGGTGAGGAAAAGAAGAAGGGCAAGCTTCAGCTTCACAACTTTGCCGCCCTCATGAAAGGCGGCGGTGATGGCGCGACGACCGTCATTGCGAAGAACAGCAAGGACAGCCTCATGCTCGTCCGTGCGAATCTTCCCACCGACGACGACGAACACATGCCGCCGAGCGACGAGCCGCAGCTCACGAAAGAAGAAGTCGCCCTCTTGAAGTGGTGGATCGAAACCGGCGCCTCCGAGTCCGCCACCGTGGCCGCCTCGAAGCCCACCGCCGAAGTTGAAGGCGCTCTCGCAGTGCTGCTTGCCAAAGGTCTGCCGAAAGTCGCCGCTCCTGCCAAGGTTGCCAAACCCAAGCCTGCGGCCCTCACTGATGCGGAGAAAAAGCAGGTCGCCGAGATCACCGCGAAGATGCAGGCGCTCAACGCCTCGCTCATGCCGCTGGCGCAAGACACCGAGCAGCTTCGCCTCGGCGTCATCAACGCCGCTGACAAGTTTGGCGACAAAGAACTCGCGATTTTGGCCCCCATCGCCCAGCACATTGTGTGGGTCGATCTTGCCCGCAGCCAGATCACCGACGCCGGTGCTGACACGCTGGTGAAAATGGTCAATCTGGAGCGCCTCCACCTCGAAAACACCAAAGTCAGTGATGCCGGTCTCGCCAAGCTCGGCGCGCTGCAAAAACTCGAATATCTCAATCTCTACGGCACCAAGACCACGGATGGTGGCATTGCCAAACTCTCCGCTGCCAAAGGCCTCAAGAAACTCTTCGTCTGGCAGACCGGTGTCACGCAAAACGGTGCCAAAGCCCTCGAAGGCCAGGTTCCCGGCCTCAAAGTGAACGTCGGCCTCACAGAGGCCGAAATCGCCAAGCTGACCGCTCCTCCTCCCGCGCCACCGGCTCCTCCGCCAGCTCCCGCGAAGAAGGAAGAGCCGAAAAAGGCCGACCCCAAAGCCGCAGCAGCTCCCGCGAAGCCTGCCGCCGCAGGCAGCGACGTCATCAAGACCATCATGAAGCAGTATCACAAGCCTGAGGATGCTCCTTGCAAAAAAGTCAGCGGAGGCACCGCCACCGACGCCGAACTCACCACGCTGCTCAAGGCCTACCAAGACATGTGCGCCGCCACACCGCCGAAGGGGGACAAGACCGCCTGGGTCACCAAATGCCAGGCTCTCATCGGCTCCGTGAAGAAAATCCAGGCCAAGGATGCCACGGGTATCGCTGCCTACAAAGCCGCCGTGAACTGCAAGGCCTGCCACACGGATCACAAGGGCTCGTGATTCGAGTCATCTGAATGACAAGTGCGGAATGACGAATAAGTCGTCGCAGACGACTGCTCGTCGAGCTTCGTATGTTTACCGTGCGTCATTCGACATTCTGCATTCCTGCCGGATGCTGCTAATCATCCCGTTCTCTCACTCGTTTCCTTCATGATGAAATTTCCCCTTCCATGCTGCGCGGCCATCGCCTGCGGCATTCTCACCGTCTCCTGCGAGCGACTCGGTGAGCGTGTTGCCATCACCGAGACGCGGGAGGTTTCCAGTCACGCTTCGAAACCCAATGTCGATATTCCCAGTGCCACGCGCTTTTTCGACGACGCCAAGAAAGAAGAACAGCAGCGCCCGAATTTCCGCGAACTGCTCACTTGGACCGTTCCCGAAGGCTGGAGCGAGAATGCCACGCCTGATCCGATGGGCATGCGCCTGATCGATCTGCGCTTTGGTCCCAATCAAGAAGGGGAGTGTTACATTTCATTGATGCCCGGCCCCGCGGGCGGCCTGGAGGCCAACGTGAACCGCTGGCGCACGCAGATGGGTCAGCCCGCCTACACCGCTGACGAACTGGCCAAGCTGCCGAAGAAGCCCTTCTTCAATCGCGATGCCACCTTTGTGGCCTTCGATGGCGACTTCAAAGGCTTCGGTGCCGAGGCCGCCAAAACCGGCTACCGCATGCTGGGCCTCATCCACAGCGCCGAGCAGGCCACCATCTTCGTCAAACTCACCGGCCCGAAGGCGCTCGTAGAGCAGAATTCTGCCGCGTTTGATGCCTTCTGCCAGTCGATCAAACCGAACACGGCTGTGATGAAGCAAGAGTAGTAAGTAAAACCAACTTAATTCTCCAAATGCGTCCAAGTACAAAAATTTTCTTTGGCTCTTGCCTGATTGTCACTTCGATTGCTCTTCAGATTTTAAGCATGTTCGGTGTATTAAAACCGCTGGGGAAACTAATTGGAAAAGACTTTGAAACTTCATTCTTTTTTCTTCAGTTTTTTGTCGGCCCCATCGTTTCGCTCATTGGTTTCATCTTCACTCTTGTCGGTATGTACCAAGCCGCCAAGCTCGCCGAAAAAGCGATATTTTTAACCGATTCCATGCCGCAGCCGCAATCTCCCAGTCCGCATGGTGCCGCCGACTAATTTTTTCCATTTACCCTTATCGTGTCCGAGTCACCCCAAAACCCATTTGCGAAAATTTTCGCCTTCCTCACCAGCTTCGGACTCGCCACGTTCACGCTGACTGGACTGCTGATCATCACCTTCCTAGGCACGCTGGAGCAGGCGGAATACGGCCTGGTGGCCAGCCAAGCGCGTTACTTTGAGTCCTTCTTCATCGACCGCATCGACATCGGTGCCTGCTGGCGGGCGCTGGCCTTCAACGGTTACTGGGATATCGGCAACATCACGCTGCCGCTCTACATCATTCCTGGCGGCTACACACTGATGGCGATCTTGTTCGTGAATTTGCTGCTCGGCGGCATCGTGCGCATTCGCAAGTCACCCAAGACCATCGGTGTCATCATCTCGCACTTCGCCATTCTGTTCATGATCGCCGCCGGCGCGGTGAGCTACCACTTTGCCAAGGAAGGCAGCCTGGAACTCGCGGAAGGAAAGACGAGCGATGAGTTTCGCAGCTTCCACGAGCGTGTGATCGAGATCGAGAAGGTGCAGACGGATGAAAAAGCCAAGCGCACTGCGCTCGTGATCGGCGATGAGAAGTATCGTGACCTCGCTGCGGGCAAAGGCCGCACCTTCACGCATGACAGCCTGCCGTTTGATCTCATGATCACCAACTGGAAGCAGCATGCGCAGCCCAAGCGCGCCACCAGTGATCGCGGCGATGCTCTGGACGGCTATTATATTCAGGAAGTCACCACGCTCGACGATGCCGGAGCCGCCCTGCCCGATGAGCAGCTCGCCAGCGCTTGCATCGCCATCGTGAAGGATAAAAAATCTGGCGAGGAGCAGAAAGGCATCCTGTGGGAGTTCGCCGCCGCGCCTTGGACGGTCACCGTGGGTGCTGACAAATACCTCATCTCCCTCGACCACCGCTCCTACAAGCTGCCGTTTGCGGTTCGTCTCGACGAGACAGAGCAGGAAAAACATCCGGGAACCGAAAGAGCGCGTCGTTTCACCAGCAAAGTCACGAAAATCACCGGAGATCACGAGGAGAAGCGCGTCATCACCATGAACGAGCCGGTGCGTAGCGAAGGTTACGCCGTGTTCCAGCAGACTTTTGATGACGGCACACGCAGCGGCAGTGGTGTGAAGCGTTCCGGCTTCCAGATCGTCGAAAACCCTTCCGATCACTGGCCGCTCATCTCCTGCATCATCGTCGCCGAAGGTCTGCTGCTGCATTTCCTTATGATGCTGGCCCGTTTCATCAAGGTGGAACCGTGGAAGTTCTCCCTGGGCCTCATCTGCGCCTTCAACGCCGCCTTCGCTCTCGCGATGTGGAAGCTGCTCTAAACGCTCAAACTCGCTGAATGCCATGAAAACCCTCCGCCTCGCCCTTTTCTCGCTGTTCGCGACCACCGGCCTCATTCCCGCCGCCGAACTGCCGCCGCTCGATCTTTTTCGCGACAAAGAAGTCGTCGAAACCTTCGCTTCAATTCCCGTGCAGGAGTCAGGGCGCATCAAACCGCTCGAAAACGTCGCCAGCTACCGCCTGCTGCGTTTTCGCGCACGTCGCAGCATCTGGCTGACCGACAATGGTGAGATGGACGGCGGCAAACCGCTCGTCGATCCTGCCACGCAGAAGCCGATCACCAAGGAAGGTGGCAAGCCAGTGAAGCTCAGCGCCACGGAGTGGCTGCTCATGAGCTGGTTCCGCCCCGACATCGCCAAAACGGTGCCGCTGTTCAAGGTGGACAACTCCTCCGCGATCGAAGAACTCGGGCTGAAGGCCAAGGCGAAACGCGATCAATACAGCTTCGTGGAGATCGAGCCAGCCAGACAGGCGCTCATGGAAAAGATGGGCGAGTATCGTGACATCCCGGCCAAGAAGCAGACGCCGGAGCAGCGCATGATCGTCCAACTCGCCGCAAATTTTCTCGACTATGAGATGATCACCGGCCACTTCGATTTCATCCGCTCGCCCGTTGGTGCCAAGCCCGAAGGATTGCCCGCTGGCATCGAACAGCCCGTTCGCTTGTCTAAGAGCCTCAACTTGCTCGCCAAAGCCGTGCGCACCAGTGGCGGGCCGCCCATGCAGATCCCTTGGTTCCGCGAATTCGGCAAAGGCGCGCTCGGCGCGATGATGAGCGGCAATGCCGAGCAGCAGCTCCGTATTTTCCCACCCGCTCCCAAGGCCGGTGATGTCTGGCAAGGTCCCGGCGAGACCATCTTTGGCGCAATCAACGGCGACAAAGAAGTTCCTGCGGAGCAGCTTGCCTGGCTGGCTTTGTATGAAGACGTTTATCTGGCGCTGCCTGATGCGGTGAAGTTCAAAGCCGCTTCAAAGGCTCTGCTCACCAAGATTCAAGATGCCGCCAAACAACGTGGTGAAGCGCAGTTCGTCGCCCTGGAGCGTCATTCGATGAAGGCGGACTACTTTTTCTACGCGCAGTGGATTTTCCTCGTGGGCTTCATCGCCGTGGCGCTGACGTGGATCTCGCCTGGATCACGTTTTGACAAGATCACCAAGTTCAGTGCCTGGTTGCTGCTCGGCACGGCCACTGCTCTGTCAGTGGTGGGCGTGGTGATCCGCTGCATCATCATGCAGCGCCCGCCGATCACCACACTGTACGAAACGATTCTCTTTATCGGTGCTTCGGTGGCCCTGTTTGGCCTCATCGCCGAATGGATCACCAAACGCGGCCTCGGGCTGCTGGTGGCGGCCGTCGGCGGCACCGCGTGCATGTTCCTGGCGATTCAGTTTGAGGCATCCGAGGCCACAGACACGCTCCAGCAGCTCCAGGCCGTGCTGATCACGAATTTCTGGCTCTCCACGCATGTGCCGATGATCAATCTCGGCTACGCGGCATGCATGGTGGCGGCGTTGATCTCGATGATTTACTTCGTGCAGCGTCTCCTTGGAAAAGTGGGGCCGAAGTCGGATGAGGGACGATTCCTCACTCGTGTGGCGTACGGATTCATCGCCACCGGGCTGTTTCTCTCGCTCGTCGGCACGGTGCTAGGCGGGATCTGGGCGAATTACAGCTGGGGCCGCTTCTGGGGCTGGGACCCGAAGGAAAACGGCGCGCTCATGATCGTGCTGATGTGCCTGGTCATTCTGCACGCCCGTCTAGGCGGCTACATTCGTGAGATCGGTCTGCACTGCTGCAATCTCATCCTCGGCTGCATCGTGATCTTCTCCTGGTTCGGCGTGAATCAGCTCGGCGTGGGGCTGCATGCCTATGGCTTTACCGACGGAATCTGGCCGAAGATTTACGGTTACTGGCTCAGCCAGGGGGCGCTGCTCGTTTACGGACTGTTTCTCGCCTGGAATGATCGTCGCACCCCATCCCCAGAGGTCGCCGAAGCGATCAAAGGAGTTGAATCGCCTGTCGGCTGAGCCGCCAGCTCACTTCGATTTCCGATAAGCGATGATACCCTGGGCGATGCCCTCGGCAATGCGCGCACGATATTCACCGGTCATCATGCGGGCACGCTCGGTCGAGTTGCTGACAAAACCGCATTCCACCAGCACTGCGGGATTCTTCGTGGTGGCGCGGATCACATGAAAGCCGGCGCTTTTCACGCCGCGATTGGTCATGCTGGTGCGTTGCACCAGATAAGCCTGAATGTAGGCCGCCAGCATGTAGCTGGAGGAAAAGTGATAATAAGTCTCCGCGCCCGCGCCGCTGCCGCCGCGGTTGTAGTTGTAGTGAACGCTGACAAAGATGGCACCACGACCCCGGTTGCCAGCCGCCGAACGGTCCTGCAGCGGAATGAACACATCCCGGCTGCGGGTCATGATGACCTTGAGGCCTTCTTTTTTGAGCAGTTGTTCCACGCGTCGCGCGGTGTCGAGAGCGAGGTGTTTCTCATACACATAGCCGATGGCGGCACCGCGATCATGAGCTCCATGGCCGGGATCGAGAATGACCGTGTCGAAAGCTCTGACGTCCACCGCGAGAATCATCATCACCATCGCAACCCAAAAAGCGCACGCCATATGGCGGGTTGTTTGACGACGGGGGCGGGAAGGTTGTGACATGCGGATGGGCTGCGGGTGGCGTTGGTTGAAGGCAACCTTTGAACTAATTCACAGTAAGCGAAGAAGCTGCCAAAGGGTCAAGTTTTTTGGCCTTTTAAACCTGGATGAAGCGCAAAAAAAACCGCCGGAGGCCTAGTGCCTCCGGCGGTGTGATCAAATCAACAGCGCAAGCTGGTCAATCAAGGATTACCAGGCAGGCCTGGGAGACCACCAGGTTGACCTGGGAGACCTCCTGGCAGACCGCCAGGCTGACCTGGGAGACCACCAGGCTGGCCGGGGAGGCCACCGGGCAGACCGCCAGGCTGACCTGGCAGACCGCCTGGCAAGGAAGGATCACCGACTCCGCCACTGCCGCCACCTGCGCTCATCTGGCCTCCTGCGATTATGGCGTTGAGAACACGCTGAGGCATACCTTTGGAAGCTTGGGTGAAAGAGTCCATTCCTCCCGCCATGATTTTGGGGCCCACTGTGCCGCGTTTGCCTTGCAGTTTTTCGACTTGAACACTGCCGTCGTTGCGTCCGATGATGACTTCACCACCAGGCCAGGTGCGACCAGGGCGGATCTGGCCGGCGACATCGGCATTCCACTGTGGCGGCCATCCTGGGCTGACAGGATTTTCATAGACAAGCGGCATGTTGCCCTGGGTGGCGTCAGTTTGACCGGCGGTCAACGCCCAGTGGTTTTCACCTGGTGCGAGAGCCATGGCGTAATTGGGGGATACGCCAATGTTGCCATCTGGATTGTAGCCTGCCGGGCAGCCAAAGATGCGTTCGTCACCGACAACTTCTTCCTGGATAAGGAATCGAAAAGCGTCGTTGGCTGATGCCGCGACGCCTCCGGTCAGTGGATTGGCCACCGAGTCTGGATACTGGCTATTGTTGTCCTTGGAAAACTGCTTCAGTCCGAGGATGATCTGCTTGCAGTTGTTGACCCCTTTGGTCTGGTTGCCCATCCGCTGAATGCCGTTGTAGGCGGGCACGGCCAAGCTCGCGAGAATCGCGATGATCGTGATCACCACCAACAACTCGATCAGAGTGAAGGCGTGGTTTCGTTTCGTTTTCATAGTATGAGTGCGTTTATGGGTTGGTTATGATGTTATGCAGCAGGGGATTTCTCTCCCGCCACACCAATTAGACCGAACCGGGACCGGAAAGGCGAGAAAAAAATCACGCCAATGCGATCACGCTCACTTTCGCCTCCTGACACAGCCGCAAAACCTCCGCACGGTCCAAAATCAGCGTCTTCCCGGCCTCCACAGCGATCAAATCGACCCCGGCGCCCGCCGCCGTGCGAATCGTGTCCGGCCCGACCACCGGCACGTCAAAGCGCATGTCCTGGTTCGGTTTCGACACTTTCACCATCGTCGCGCCGCAGCGACCGAGGGCCCCGCCGCGCTTCACGGCTTCGTTGGTGCCTTCAAAGGCCTCCACGGCCAGCACGGTGCCGTTTTTCACGACCACGGTCTGCCCGATGTCGAGGCGGCTGCTCTCCTTGGCGATCTTGAAGCCATATTCGGCATCTTCCTGGCGGCGTTTTTTGATCTGCGGTCCCGCGACATGGCCGGGGCCGGGCATAAGGTCTTCGAGAAAAGTCGTCGCAGGCAGAAGTGTGATGCCGTCTTTCGCCAGTTCGTTCGCGATGCCGCCAAACAGCGTCTCTGCGTTCCGCTGCTTCAGCTTCGCCATCATGAACAGCGTGCGGAAGTCCGGCCGCAGGTCGAAAAGGTTCTTCGGCGCGATCTGGCCCACCATCACCGTCTGGGTGACACCCTGCTTCTTGAAGAATGAAATCATCTTTCCGAGCTGCCCCACGCGAAACCACTCGATGGCATCCACCCTGCCTGCGAGCTCCGGCTTCGTCTCGTTCGTGAATGCGGCTGCGACGAGTTTCTTCACGCCCGCCTTCCGCGCCGCCGTGACAAAGGTTTCCGGATAGATGCCGTTGCCGGCGATAAGGGCGATGGTGTCGAGACTGGGTGTGGTCATCACAGTTTGAATTTCTCACACTGTCCCATGAACGCTCGCGGATTGTCCCAAGCGACGCGTTGGATCATTTCGGGGCTCCAGCCGCGCTGGCGCATGGCTTGCATGGTTTTTGGGACGGCGAGGGGATCGCTGATGCCCCAGTCGCAGGCGCTGTTCATCCAAATGCGCTCGGCGTGGCGGTGCTCCAGCATGTCGATGGCACGGTTCGGGGTACATTTGCTCTCGGGATAGAGCGTGATGCCGGCCCAGAAACCGTGATCGAGCACATGGTCGATGGTGTGCTCCTCGACGTGGTCGATGATGACGCGCTCCGGCTTGATCTTTGGGAAATTTTTCAGCGCATCGACGATGAGGCGCGTGCCCTTGAGCTTGTCTTCGAGGTGCGGAGTGTGGATGAGCACGAGTTGATCGTAGTCCTGCGCCACCTGCACATGCTGCTCGAAGATTTTCAGCTCGTTACGGCTGTTTTTGTTCAATCCGATTTCGCCGATGCCGAGCACGCCGGGCTTGTCGATGAACTGCGGGATCAACGCGATCACATCGTCCGCGAGCTTCACATCCTCCGCTTCCTTCGGGTTGATGCAGAGCCAGCAGTAATGCTGAATGCCGAACCTAGCGGCACGCTTCGGCTCATACTCGGTGATCTGGCGGAAGTAGTCGTAGAAGCCGTCGGCGCTGGCGCGGTCAAAGCCGGCCCAGAAGGCGGGTTCGCAAATGGCCTGGCAGCCGGCGATGGCCATGCGCTCATAGTCATCCGTGGTGCGGCTGACCATGTGGCCGTGGGGTTCGATGTAGTTCATGTCCGGCGGAAAGTTCAGGCTTTAAAGGCTCCAATTGCTCCCTGCATCGTCGCTTTGGCGATGGGCTCCACGCTTGGATCGCTGAAGCTGAGCAACACATCCTTCGCACGTTGTGGTTTATCTTGAGAGAGCAACGCGATGGCGTTTTTCAGCGCCTGGACGCGGAAATCGCCTTCTTGTCCGGCACGTTGCACGCGGTCGAGGAAGGCGGCGAGGTCGATGAGCTTCGAACGTGAGTCCATGAAGCCGAGATCGACCAGATTGACTTGGGTTGGGGGTGTCCAATCAGGCATGGGGTAAGTTTAGACGGCGCATTCTCGCTCGCAACCGCTGGAATCGTTGCACCCGCGCCGCTTCATGCCATCGTGCCTGCCCATGTCCGACCTTTCACCCGATGAACTGCGCCGCTATGCCCGGCACCTCGCGATTCCCGAATTCGGGATCGAGGGACAGCGCAAGCTGAAGGCAGCGCGTGTGCTCTGCATCGGGGCAGGGGGACTGGGATCGCCGATCACGATGTATCTGGCGGCGGCGGGTGTCGGCGGATTGGGGCTGGTTGATCCTGATGTGGTCGAGATCACCAATTTGCAGCGCCAGATCCTCTTCGGGCAGAAAGATATCGGTCGCAAAAAGCTCGAAGCTGCTCGCGAGCGCCTGCTCGACATCAATCCACACCTCGTCGTGCAGGTTTACCCGGAGCGTTTCACCGCCGCGAATGCCATGCGCATCGCCGCAGACTACGATGTGATCATCGACGGCACGGACAATTTCCCCACGCGTTACCTCAGCAACGACATCGCCGTGTGGCTGAAGAAACCGAACGTTTATGGCAGCATTCTGCGCTTTGACGGGCAGGTGGGCGTCTTCGCACCGCATCTCGGCGCACCGTGCTACCGCTGCATGTGCCCGCAGCCGCCACCGCCAGGTTTGGTGCCGTCTTGTGCCGAAGGCGGCGTGCTCGGCGTGTTGCCGGGCCTGATTGGAACGATGCAGGCCTTGGAGGCCATCAAACTCATCACCGGCATCGGCCAGCCTCTGCTTGGAAAGCTTCTGCACGTCGATACGCTCAGCATGCGCTTCCGCACGCTCACTCTGCGCCGCGATCTTGAGTGCCCCGTCTGCGGCGACCAACCCACCATCACCCAACCCATCGACTACGAAGGCTTCTGCGGCATTTCCCAAGCGCCGACGACTGTATCCGATGTTCCCGCCATGACTGTTCACGAACTCAAAGAACTCCGCGATGCCGGAGACAACCATTTCCTCCTCGATGTGCGCGAACCGCATGAGCTGGCCATTTCCCGCATCGAAGGAGCCGTGCTCATCCCCCTTGGCGAACTGGAAACCCGCACGGCTGAGCTGCCGCGTGACAAACGCATTCTCGTGCATTGCAAAAGCGGCGGGCGCAGTGCCCGTGCGGTGAGCAAACTGCGTGAGCTTGGCTTTAACGATGTTTGGAATGTCTCCGGCGGCATCATTGCCTGGGCGCGTGAAATTGATCCGACGATGGCCGAATACTGATGAACAACGACACTGCCTGGCTCGAAGAATTTCTCCCCTTGATGCGCTGTCCGGACACGCATCAGCCGCTGCGTCGCGCCACGGCGGAGGAGTGCGCGAAATTGGGTGTTTCAGCGGCTTTGACGACGCAGGACGGAAGCCAGCAGTTCACCATCGACGAGGGCATTCCCATTCTGCTGCCCCGCATCGTCCGGTGAGGCCGGTTTTTGCAGAGCGGAGGCCAGAATCTGCTCCGCGTGAGTGATGGGCAGGGAATAGTGACCGTCGATGTCCGACCAGACCTTCGTGGCGGCAGGGATCAGTGACGCGATGCGCTCGGTGTAGGTCCAGGCGATGTTGCGGTCTTGTTTGCCGTGCCAGAATTGAATGGGGAAGTCGATCTGGCTCACTTCAAACCCCCATTCACTGAGATAAATGTCCGCGTCGGCGATGACACTGCGCGGGCCACGGTTCAAAGCGCCGAGCGTGGCATCGCGCACGACATCGTAAATGCCAGGCAACAGCAGGACGCGGCGGTCTTCCTGTCCCAGCAGCTTCATGAGCCAGCGCAGGGGAGCTTTATGGGGTGATCCTTTGGCGGCCATTCCACCGAGGCGCAGCACGGTGCCGAGGATGGACGGAAAATAGTGCCGCAACTGGATCATGAGCCGGTAGAGCCAGAACATGTCACGGTCTCCGAGAAATTTCAGCGGTGGCGCACCGCAGATGATGGAGGCGGAGAGCAGGCGCTTGTGAAGCTTCAACGCGGAGACCAGCACATACGGGCCGCCGCCGGACCAACCGAGCACATGGTAATTGTCCGCCCCGACATGGCCGGCGAGCTGGCTTAAAGTGTCCGGCCAGTCAAACAGCGTGCGTCCCGGCTGGAGGTCGGAGAGACCGACACCCGGCCGGTCGGGGCAGATGAGACGGATGCGGTGTTTCTTGGCCGGTTCGTCAAAGAGCGAGCCCTGGAGGCGTGAGGAAGGCCAGCCATGAAAATAAAATGCCACCTCGCCCTTGGGGTCACCATACTCCGCATAGCCGAGCTTGAGGCCGTTGGAGAGGGTGAAAGTGTGGTCGGACATGCGAGGAGGCGGACATTGGAGTTTCAATGAGCGCCTTCAAGCGCCTTTTCACCCAGGAGAGGGATGCTTTTCGGAATGCGGCTGCGGCGCAGGCCGAACTGGGTCACGGCTTTTTCTTGGAGGTGCGCCACCGCCTCGTCCACGGAGTCGGTCCATTTGATCAATTCGAGATCCTCAGGACTGATGGTGGCACCTTTGAGCATGTGATCCATGAAGTGGCGCATCTCCGGCCAGAAATCGCTCCCCATGATGACGATGGGGAAGCTTTTCAGCTTCTTCGTCTGGATCAGTGTCAGTGCCTCGAACATCTCGTCCATGGTGCCGAAGCCGCCGGGCATGATGATGAAGCCATAGCTGTATTTGATGAGCAGCGTCTTGCGCACAAAGAAATGCTCCATGGTCACCCAGCGGTCGAGGTAAGGATTGTGGCTTTGTTCAAAGGGCAGCCGGATGTTGCAGCCGACACTGCGTCCTCCAGCATCTTTTGCGCCACGATTGGCCGCTTCCATGATGCCGGGGCCGCCGCCGGTCAGCACGGTGAAACCCATCCGCGCAATCGCCGCGCCCATATCCCGCGCCATCTGGTAGTAGCGGTGGTTTTCATCGAAACGGGCGGAACCGAAGACCGTGATGCAGGGACCGACGAAATGCAGGCCGCGAAAGCCAGTCATGAAGTCCTTGGCCACGCTCCAGAGCAGTTGCAGGTCGCGCAGGCGGCGGTTTGGACCGCTGAGCAGGGCGCGGTCTTCGAGCTTGCTGCAGAATTGCTCATCCGCGCGAACTTCTGCGGGTGTGACGTGGGTGACAGGCGCGCTGGTCATCGCGGTGCCGGGTTCGGGTTCCCGGTCGAGGAGTGTGGGAGCAGGCATGGTTGGTTTGATGATCTTGGAAGGTGGCAGCGGGTTTTTGTTCAGTACGCGGTCTGATTTCTGCAAACAGACGTTCCCAAGAAAAAGCCCGCAGATTCTTGCGAGAACCTGCGGGCCTTTGAGAACGAAGCGTTTCAGTGATCAGGCGGCCTGGGCCTGTTCTTCCTCATTGGAGGAATCTGAACCGTCACCACGCATGTTTGGTTTGGCACCGCTGAGTTGAAGCGGGCGGCCCATGAAGTCCTTGCCGCTGAGTTCCGCGACGGCACGGCGGGCTTCATCCACGCTGTCCATCGTCACAAAAGCGAAGCCCTTGGAGCGCTGCGTGCGGCTGTTGACGACGACCTCGGCGTTACGAACGCTGCCGACACCGTTGAAGAGTTCGAACAGGTCGCTCTCCGTCGCATCATAAGACAGGTTGCCGACATAGAGGCGGTCGGTGGTGATGTCAGCCGGATTGACTGCCGGAGGGGCTTCACGACGTGGACGGGGTTCACGCTGTGGGCGCGGGTTGTCGTTCGTGCTGCGGGGGGCGGAGGAACTGCCGCTGCGGTCCGCTTGCGGGCGGCTTTTGGGCTTGGATTTGCCGAGCAGGCCGAAGCTGATGGCGCTCAGGAATTTTTGCATCCCAGTGGGCTCGGGTTCGCGGCCTTCACGGGTGGGACGCGGACCGTCGGGGCGGGGGCCACGACTGCGGTTGCGATTGCGGTTGCGATTGCGGTTACGATTGGGTTGATCGGACATGGTGTGTGGATGTGCAGGGGTGTTGGGCGTGTATTGGCAGGGCCGGGGCGCTGGAGGGGGCGGCGGGCGGGAACGGGCGACTTGCCACTTCCACGGCCTCGCGGCACACGGCGGGCCGCACTTGCGGCCTGCCACAGCGCCACCACGGGCTGCTGCGGTTTTCAAAGCCGGGCCTGACTGGCCCAGCCGGCTCAAAGCTCACTCCGGCAGGCCCTGATGGCGCGCGGGAGATCACTTTCAAGCGTTCCGTCCGGTGGAACGTTTCCCTGGGCGCATTCTGGGGTCGAAAATGGCGCATTCGGGTTTCTGGTCAAAGGGACGGGAATCGGAGCATGGGGGCGCTCTGAAAACAGCGTGCGGAGATTAAGCAGGGCAGGGGGGTGGTCAACCGCGAATCCCGGACACGCAGCTTGCCCTCCGCCGGTCACGCGGCATCATGCGGGCATGATCAAGCCCCTCATCTATGTCAAAACCGGCTGCCCCTGGTGCGAGGAGGTGCTCGACTACCTCGATGCCCGCCGTATCGCCTATGAAAAAATCACCGTCAGCGGCAATCGTGACGCCATGCAGGCCATGATCGACCTCAGTGGCCAGTCCAAGGCACCCACGATGGACTGGGATGGCGAGGTCCTCGCCGACTTCGGTGTGGACGAACTCGTGCCCTTCCTGCGTAAAAAAGGACTCGCTGTGTAGCCTTCTTTGAAGAATTAAATGCCCAGCCCTGCTGGCTCAACGTTTCACTTTCTCCCTCTCATGACCGCCAAATCTTCCAACGCCTTTCTCCTTCCTCTCTTGCTGGTCCTCGCGGCCTCCGCCTTTCGTTTCGCCAAACTGAAGGGACTCGTCACCATCGACTTCCTGGAAAACTTCAGCCCCTGGATGGCCCTGGCCTTCACTGGCACGCTGGTTTTCCCGAAACGCGTTTCATTCCTGCTCATCCCGCTGCTTCTGGTGGTCATCGGCATCAGCGCCACCGGGATTACAGACGTCATGCATTGGGAGGCGGTGACGGTTTATGGTTGCTTCGGCCTCGCTGCATGGCTCGCCGCACGTTTGCGCGGTCAGTTGGGCTTGGTTTCCAGCCTGCTGGGTGTGATCGGCTGCTCGCTGGCTTTCTTCATCATCACCAACACCATTTCTTGGCTGGCCGATCCCGTCTATGCGAAATCCTTTGCCGGATGGCTCCAGGCGCTGACCACCGGCACGCCCGGCCTGCCTCCCACCACTTGGTTCCTGCGTCAGTCGCTCATCAGTGATCTCGTCTTTTCCTGCCTGCTGCTTGCCGCCTACAACACCGAGGCGTCCATCCGCCGCCAGCAGGCCATTCCGCTTCTCCGCCCTGTTGTCGCATGAAGTCGTTGTTGCTGCTCTCTCTCCTCGCCGTCAGCGCCTTCGCTGAAACGCTGCACGTTTACACCTGGGCCGACTACGTCAGCCCGGATGTGGTGAAAAAATTCGAGAAGCAGCAGGGTTGCAAGGTGGTCATCGACACCTTCGATTCGAACGAGAGCATGTTCGCAAAGTTCAAGGCCGGTGCCACCGGCTACGACCTCGTTTTTCCCACCGCCTACATGATCCAGGTCATGCACGCGCAGGGCATGCTGGCCGATCTCGATCACGCGAAGATCCCCAACTTCAAAAACATCGATGCCGCAGTCCTCGCCAAGGTCATCGACCAAAAAATGGCGCACAGCGTGCCCTACACCTTCGCCTACGCCACCATCGCGGTGCGGAAGGACAAGATCAAAGACGCCGAGGCCACTTGGGCCATGTTTGACCGCCCCGCCCTCGCCGGACGCGTCACCCTGCTCGATGATATGCGCGAGAGCATCGGCGCGGCGCTCAAATCCCTCGGCCACAGCATCAACACCCGCGATGCGGCCCAGCTCGCCGCTGCGCGTGACGTGCTCATCCGCTGGAAGAAGAACATCGCCCGCTTCGACAACGAAGGCTACAAGGCCGGCATCGACTCCGCAGAGTTTCACCTCGTCCACGGCTACAGCGGCGATTTGTTCCAGGTGCAGATGGAAAACCCGAAAGTCGAAATCCTCATCCCCCGCGAAGGCGTGACCATCGGCTGCGACGAAATGGTCGTCCCAAAAACCGCCAAGCAGTCCGGTCTCGCCCACGCCTTCATCAACTTCCTCCTCGATCCCGCCATCGCCGCCGAAAACATGGAGTGGATGGGCTACTACTGTCCGAACAAGCCCGCGCTCGAAAAAGTCAGCGCCGAGTTCCTCAAGAATCCCGCCATCACCATCCCTGCCGAGTTGCAGAGCAAATGCGAGGTCATCAAAGACCTCGGTCCCGATCTCGCGAAGTACACTAAGGTCTGGGACGAGGTGAAAGCGGCACGGTGAACATGGAGCAGCGACGATTCGTCGCCAGTCAATCCTGCTGACCGCGGCGGCACAACCACCTTGCCAAACAGTGCCCGCCTTCGCAGAATTCAGGCCGCATGCCTAATTCGCCCTCGCCCAGCACTCCGCGCCAGACCTGGCAGCCGCCGACGGCGGCGGAGTTGCAGGCGCTGCTGCCGCAGTATGAGATTACCGCGCTGCTTGGTCGTGGCGGCATGGGCGCGGTTTACAAAGGGCGGCAGATCGCGTTGGACCGCCCGGTCGCCATCAAGATCCTTTCCAATCTGCTTGACGAGGCCGACGCCAGCTTCGCCGAGCGCTTCAAGAACGAGGCCCGTGCCATGGGTCGGATGATGCATCCTGGCGTTGTGGCAGTTTTTGACTTTGGCGAGGCCGCCGACGGCCTGCTCTATATCGTCATGGAGTTCGTCGAAGGCACGGATGTTTCCAAGATGCTCGTCCGGCAGAAACGCCTGCCCACCGATCATGCCATGGCGATCACCGCGCATGTGCTCGACGCACTCGCCTACGCGCATGAACGCGGCATCATCCATCGCGACATCAAACCGGCCAACATCGTGGTCGGTTACGATGGCGTGGTGAAGGTGGCGGACTTTGGACTCGCCAAAATGACCAGCGCCGAGAGCCAGTCCGGCCTTACACAGAGCGGTACCGCCATGGGCACGCTCCATTACATGGCTCCCGAGGCGCTCATGCTCGGCACCAGCGTGGACCATCGCGCGGACATCTACGCCGTCGGTGTCATGCTCTACCAGATGCTTACCGGCAAGGTGCCTCACGGCCTCTTTGAGCTGCCTTCGCTGCAAATTCCAGGCCTCGATCCACGCTACGACTTAATCATCAGCAAGGCCATGCGCGAGGATCGAGAGCTGCGTTACCAGTCTGCATTGGAAATGCGCCAGGCGCTGGACGCGATACAGACTCAACCAGTGGCCGTGGCGGAAGTTAAAGACATTCATGCTTCGGCTTTGCCGATCATTGCCACCCATTCTCTGCCGGGTTCAAAAAAGCAGCCTGCATCACAGCAAGGCCTCGCGCCGAAACAGCAGGCATATCGTCCACCACCTCCAGCGTCTTCCGCGCCCTTTGGCAAACATGCCACGAACCAAGCGCTGGCTTGGATATCGCTGCTGGTGCTGGCGGTGTTTGGCGGAGTCGCATGGCTGGTGCTTACGCCGCCATCAGGCCAGCAGCCTGTGGATCCGATGGCACTTAAAGAATTGTCGGCTTCGTCAAACAAAACACGGGTCGTTGCATCCCCCTCCGCTAGCCAGAACGGCCTGTTCATTAACAGCCTGGGCATGAAATTTGTTCCATTGCCTGGCACGGAGGTCTTGTTTGGCATTCACGAAGTCCGCTACATGGACTATGACATTTATGCCGCTCAAGCCGCGAACGTGGATGGCACATGGACAGATCAAAGCGCCGATGGCTTCATGCCCGCAGATCGTCCCGACGATCACCCCGTCACCAAGGTGAGCTGGGAGGATGCAAAGAAGTTCTGTGCATGGCTAAGTCAGAAGGAGGGCAAATCTTATCGACTTCCCACCGATCAAGAGTGGAGCATTGCTGTGGGAATCGATGGGCGGGAGGATTGGAGGGCGGACACCACGCCCGCCACCGTTTACAAGCCGCAGGACCATTTTCCGTGGGGCGATCCCTGGCCGCCGCCGAATGGCAGTGGAAACTACAGCGATCAGAGCCGTCAGGCCATGGCACCGAACACCACGGCTAAATACTTGGAAAACTACCATGATGGCTTCCCGACCACCGCGCCTGTGATGAGTTTCAAGCCTAACCAACTGGGTCTTTTTGACCTGGGTGGCAATGTTTGGGAGTGGTGTGAAGACTGGTATGAAAAGGATCGGCAGGTTCGGGTCCTTCGTGGCGGCTCTTGGAACATCCACGCCCCGGACTACATGCTCTCATCCTGTCGCGGGCAAAGCCCTCCCAGCTTTCGTAATGGCATCAGTGGTTTCCGTGTGGTTTTAATGCGACCCAAGGAATGAAGTGATCAGCCGATGGCCGATTTGGGAATCGAAACCAGGTCTTTGCCCAGGTGACGATTCGATGAACGATAATCACTGTCTCAATGCGATCCCACACAATCTGCGCCGCAGCATGTCCAAGGCGGCTTGTGAGGTCAGCAGCTTGAAACGATCCCGCGCTCCGGGTGAAAAGCGTTTCATCGTCCAGGTCTCGGCGTTCTTCGACGCCAGGGCAATCCACACGGTGCCCACCGGCTTTTCCGGTGTGCCGCCTGTCGGGCCAGCGATACCGGTGACGGACAGGGCGTGATCCGCGCCGCTGTTTTTGAGCGCGCCCTCGGCCATGGCGCGGGCCACTTCTTCGCTAACCACTCCGTGTTTTTCGATCAATGCGGCCGGCACGCCGAGGTGCTGCTGCTTGGCCTCATTCGCATAGGTCACCCAGCCGTGGCCGAAAACGCGTGAGGAACCGCTCACGTCGGTGATGCGGTTCGCGATGGTTCCACCCGTGCAGGATTCGGCGGTGGCGAGCCATTCGCCGCGCTCGGTGAGAAACTGCACAATGACTTCTTCAATGATCCGCCGGTCCTCGGAGGTGATGCAGTCGCCAAAGGCCTCGCGAACGATGGCCGCGCCTGCATCGACGCTGCTCTGCGCTCCGGCGAGGCGCACATCCACATCGCCGCCGCGGATGCAGTAGCCCAGATCGAGGCCGGGGACGCATTCGAGACGCTTTTCGACCGCCTCAACGATGTCCGACTCGCCCACGCCGGTGACTTTGAGATACAAAACGCGTCGGGAGCCGCCGTCCGGCAGCCACTCGCGCAGTTTCGGCTCCACCTCGTTCTTAATCATCGGCTTCAGCTCACGCGGCGGGCCGGGGAGGAGAAAGATGTGCGCGTTCCAGCCCAGCATCTCGCCGAGGGCGGCGGGAAAGTACAAACCAGGTGCGGTGCCGAACGGGTTTGGCATCACCTGGGCACCACGAGGCACCATAGCCTGGCGTTTCGTCGCCTCGCTCACCGGCTTGCCGCGTTTCGAGAAATACTCGTTCAAATGTCCCAGAACTCCTTCGTTCAGCTCCATCGGCAGGCTGAGCAGTTCGGCGGTGGACTCGCGGGTGAGGTCGTCATTCGTGGGGCCTAGGCCGCCGGAGACCAGAACAACATCCGAACGCTGCGCAGCCTCCGCAATCGCCACGCGGATCACGGCGCCATCCGGCACGATGGTCTGCCGCGTCACCTGGATGCCCAGCGCGGCCAGCCGCTGGCCGATCCAGGCTGCGTTGGTGTTGATCGTGTCTCCAAGGAGTAATTCTGTGCCTGTGTTGACGAGTTCGACTCTCATGAGCGGTTCATTACGCTCAGGGAGGCAATTCGATCAATGCTTCTTTCTCGCCTGCTTTTTGCGCATCTCTTTGCATCCCAGTTCCGACACAATGCCGTCCAGCACGGCCAGTCCGAAGGAGATCTTTTTGAAGAAGGACGGGTTGTGCGGCACCAGCATGAATTTGGGATGCTTGGACCACAGAGAGCGCAGCTTGTGGTCGAGCCTGACCGCCTCCTCCATCGACTCGTTGCGGATGGGATTGCCGCCCTCGATGCCCATGCCTCCCACGGCGGCGCTCTCAAAGAAGATCACCGCGTCATAGCGGGCTAGTTCCAGTTCCAGCGTGCTGCCGATCTCGGCGAAGAAATGGTGCGGCTCGCCCGGCCAATAGGCTGCGCCGTCCACCGTGCCACGGTCACAGAGCAGCACGCGCTCAGGGTACAACGCGGCCTGTACGTCCTCCAGATTGCGCTGCACTTCGTAGATGGCACGCTGCGCGGCATGGATGGCCATGGGCTCGGAAGAGCGCGGGAACCCCCCGCTGAAGACCATCGTGGCCGCCTCCGGCACCAGCACAACTTTTTCGCCGATCTCGCGTCGGAACAAATCTCCCGCCGTGGTCTTGCCACCGCCGGGACCACCGGTCAAAACAATGCGGCAGTGGCCATTCCGATGAGTGGGGTGCTTGCGTTTCATCAGGGAGAACTCGCCACACGCCTAACCCTGCGTCAAGCAGAGGCCTAATTTTGCACAAACTCGGCATAGCCTGTTTCCATCACGTCGTTATGCTTGGCCCATGATCATGCGCTTCCTTCCTGTGCTCTTCGTCGTTACCTCCTGTGTACTGGCACCCGCCAGCAAGGGGGGACGTGAGCACTACTTCCTCACCCAGGTCAAACCGGTACTTCAGCAGCGCTGTGTCGCATGCCATGTCGGCACCCTGCCGCCTCCCGCTCTCAATCTCACCAGCAAAGCCTCCGCCTTCACCCGCAGCGCCAGCGGACGCGACTACATCCTGCCGGGCGATCCCGATTGCAGCCTGCTCATCAGCGCAGTTCAACGCGGCGGTACTCACCCCAAAATGATGCCCAGAACCGAAGTCAGCCTCACCGAGGACCAGATCGGCATGCTGCGAGAGTGGATCGAAGACGGAGCGTATTGGCCCGAGGGCGAAAAGGGAACTCTCAAGCCGCAAAAGGGCGTCGAGAACCCCTGATAGATCCCGGGCCGGTTAGAACAGCAACGGCTGCTCGTCTGAGCTGCTTTCAGCCTTGGAGCGGCGTTTCTTGGGCGTTTCAACAGTCTCTTCTGGGGCGGGGTTTTCTGGCTCCAAAGCCTCAACCGTGTCTGAAGCTGGTAACTCGTGAGGTGTTTCGATGATTTCTTCAGGCGAAGTGAGTTTTGTGCCAGTCGGTTCACTTGTTGGAATTGAAGTAAAGTGACTTTGAACGTCTTTTACGTCATTTGTTATTTCCGGCTTTGTCTCGATTTCGGGCTCTCGAACCCTGCCATGTGTAACGCTTATATCGTTATTTGTGAGTTTGCTCTTCCGGTGTTTCTCCACGCGTTTGGCGGTCAAACCTCGCACCTTGGAATCCTCACCATTGTGTTTGCCGAAATTCGGGAAAAAGAGGCGCTCACCGTCCATGCCGAGCCAACCGGAGAGGATCATGGCCTCGCTGAATCCTTTCTTGGATACCAGTTTATCGAGAAACTCTTTTGTAACGCTTAAGGCGTTTGGATTTACGCGGTTCAACTCGGCCCATGCCCACACGCGAATCAGTTTTCCCACTACGGCATCCTCATCCATTCGGAGGCGGCTGGCGATGGCACAGATTTCCGGTTTGTCCGGGGTGGAGACTTCGACTTTGATCCAGGGGCGGCGCATGATCGCATTTCTTGTGCAGGTTTAAAGAAACGTCAATGCATCTGTTTAAGCGTTACGAGAACCATAACCTGACCCAGCCCTGTTGAACAAATTTGGTTAATGGCTTGTTGGCTAGCCCTGTGACTGGGGCGGCTGAATCCGATGATCAGCTCTCAGCCATATCGTCTGAGCCTCGCGCACAAAAATACCGCGACCTGCCGCAAAGCGCGTAGCAGCGTGATTCGGCCTCATGCATGATCGTTGCCACTATGGGCAAAGAATTCAGCACCGTTCCGCAAACCGTTCCGCACGTCGAAACCAAGCACCGCCGCATCTGCACCCAGGTGCCGCATCCTGACAGCGTGCCCCTGCTGGACCGCCTGCGGGAGGTGGAGCCGCTCTCCATGCGCGGCATGCCGCCCATCATTTGGGAAAAGGCCCGGGACATCCATGTCTTCGACAAGCACGGCAACCAGTGGCTCGACTGGAGCAGCGGCGTCCTCGTGACCAATGCAGGTCACGCTGCCCCTGAAATTTGCAAGGCCATGATCGACCAGATCCAAAGCGGCCTCATTCATAACTACGTCTTCCCCAGCGAAGAACGCCTCCAGGCCGCCGAAATCATCGCCTCGGTCTCGCCGGAAGGCTTGAAGAAGGTCTTCCTGCTCAGCAGCGGCAGCGAGGCCACCGAGTGCGCCATCAAATTGAGCCGAGCCCACGGCATCAAGGTCGGCGGCACGTCGAAGATTGGCATCATCGGCTTTGATCGTGGCTACCACGGCCGCACGCTCGCCAGCCAGCAGGCCGGCGGCATGGCAGGCCAGAAATCGTGGATCGTGAACCTCGACAAGGCCATCATCCAGGCACCGTTCCCAGATGGTTATTGGGAGGGCGACAGTTCCTTCAACGCCTTTTTGCAGGCCATCGAAAAAAGCGGCATGAAGCCCGAAAACATCGCCGGGGTCATCATGGAGAGCTATCAGGGCGTCGGCCCCGACTTTGCGCCGGTCGAATACATCCAGAAACTCCGCGCTTGGTGTGACCAGCATCAGGTCGTGCTCACCTTTGATGAGGTGCAGTCCGGCTTCGGCCGCACGGGCAAGTTCTGGGCCTTCGAACATTACGGCGTCACCCCGGATCTGATTTGCTGTGGCAAGGGCATCAGCTCCGGCATGCCGCTGAGCGCCGTGATCGGCCGCCAGCACATCATGGACCAGTTCCCGCCCGGCAGCATGACCAGCACTCACACCGGCAATCCCGTCTGCTGCGCCGCCGCCGTCGCGAACATCAAAAAGCTGCTTGCGGAAGACCTCACCGGCAACGCCGCCAGCCTCGGCCCGATTTTGCATGAGCGCTGCAAGGCCATCCAAAAACGCCACCCGAGTGTCGTCGGCCATGTGACCTGCGCCGGACTCGTTGCGGGCCTCCAGATGGTCAAACCAGGCCAGAAAGAGCCGGATCACGATCTCGCGCATCGCATCATCGAGCTGTGCTATCAGCGCGGCCTGCTGCTCTTCGCGCCTGTCGGTGCCTGGGGCCAGACCGTCAAAATCTGCCCGCCGCTCACCGTCACCGAGGAGGCACTGCTAGAGGCCTGCGATGTGCTGGACACGGCGGTGGATGACGCCGTTCGCGAAAGATGTGCCTGATGCGCCGTATGACTGGCATGCGTTTCCCTGCCGGTTTCCTGCTCATCTGCCACGTCTCTGTCGTGGCAGCGCCGCTGACCTTTGAAAAAGACGTTCGCCCGATTTTGAAGGCAAACTGCTTTCATTGTCATGGCGAGGAAGGAGAGACCAAGGGCGGCCTCGACGTGCGGCTGGCTCGTTTCATCCTCAAAGGCGGCGAAAGCGGCCCGGCCATCGTTCCCGGCAAGGCCGCTGAGAGTCATCTGCTCGAACTCGTGAAGGCGGGCGAGATGCCGAAGGGCAAATCGAAGCTGAAGGATCGCGATATCGCCGTTTTAGAAGCCTGGGTCGCCCAGGGAGCCAAAACCGCTCGTGCGGAGCCGGAAAAACTCGGCCCTGAGCATGCTTTCACGGATGAAGAGCGTGCCTGGTGGTCCTTGCAGCCTGTTCAAAACGTCAAGCCGCCGGTCAAACCCGATGTGCTGGGCATTGATGCCTTCATCGCCGCCAAACACGCTGAGAAAGGCCTGGCATTCTCTCCCGAAGCCGATCCCGTCACCTTCATCCGTCGTGCCAGCTTCGATCTGACCGGCCTGCCGCCGACCCCGGAGGAGGTGGATGTTTTTGTCGCTGCCTACATCAAGCATCCTGCTTCCAGCATCGAGAATCTGATCGACCGCCTCCTTGCCTCGCCTCATTACGGCGAGCGCTGGGGCCGTCATTGGCTGGATGCGGCAGGTTATGCCGACTCGGAAGGTTTTGGCGAAAAGGATTTGGAGCGCAAATGGGCGTGGAAGTATCGCGACTACGTCATCAACGCTTTGAACAAGGACAAGCCCTTCGACCAGTTCGTGCGCGAGCAATTGGCGGGTGATGAGATGGTGCCACAACCCTACAAGAACTTGTCGCCGGACGCGATTGAGAAGCTCTCCGCCACGGGATTCCTTCGTATGTCGCCCAATGGCACGGCTGAGATGAATGATGCGGCGACGCAGAACGCGAACATCGCCGACACGGTCAAAATGGTGGGCACCTCGCTCTATGGTCTGACCATCGGCTGCGCTCAGTGCCATGATCATCGCTACGATCCGATCTCGCAGGCCGACTATTATCGGCTGCGGGCCGTGTTTGAGCCGGGATTCGACACGAAAGCGTGGCGTCTGCCAGCGAGCAGGCTGGTTTCGCTGCTGACGGACGCGGAGTCGGTTGAAGCAGCCAAGATTGAGGTCGAGGCGAAGAAGTTGGACGCGGCGCGGCTGGCGAAGACGGAGGAGTTCATCACCGAGGTTTTAGAAAAGGAACTCGCCAAGGCTCCTGAGAAGGATCGTGAGCCATTGCGCACGGCTTATCGAACGGAGGTAAAGAAGCGTACCGCTGATCAAACCAAGCTGCTCAAAGCCTGGCCGCGCGTTAACCAACTCAGTGCTGGTTCGCTTTATCTTTACGACACTACGAACAAAACCAAGCACGCCGACACGCTGAAGAAGATGACCGAGGAAGCCATGGTGGTGCGTGCGACGAAGCCGGTCGAAGAGTTTCTGCACGCCTTCGTCGAAGTGCCGAAAAAGCCCGAGCTCGTGCCAGCCACCTTCATTTTCAATCGCGGCAATCATGACCAGCCCAAGGAAAAAGTCGGCCCCAGCGATCTCACCGTGCTCGCGGCTCACCGGAAGGTCGAAGTGCCCGAGAAGGACGCCAAGCTGCCCACCACCGGCCGTCGGCTCGCCTTCGCCAACGCCTTGACCGATGGCAAACATCCGCTGCTGGCCCGCGTGATGGTGAACCGCGTTTGGATGCATCATTTCGGCAAAGGCATCGTTTCCAGCCCCGGTGATTTCGGTCAGCTCGGCAGCAAGCCGACGCATCCTGAGCTGCTCGACTGGCTGGCGGCGGAGTTCATGCGTGAAGGCTGGAGCTTGAAGCATCTGCACCGCCTCATCATGACCTCGCGCACCTATCGCCAGTCCTCGACTCGCGATGAGAAGCGTGATCGCATTGATCCTGACAACACACTGCTCAGCCGCATGAATGTTCGCCGTCTGGAGGCCGAAATCCTGCGTGATTCACTGCTGGCGATCAGCGGCAGGCTGAATCCGAAGATCGGCGGCGCTCCTGTGCCAGTGATGTTCAATGAGGAAGGGCAGGTCGTCATCGGCATCGACACCACGGACACGGCAGGCCGCCCAACGGGCAAGTATCTGGCCATGAATGGCGAGGAATTCCGCCGCAGCATCTATGTGCAGGCCCGCCGCTCGCGCCCGCTCGAAATGTTCGCCACCTTTGACGCGCCGATCATGGAGCCGAGCTGCGATGTGCGTTCTGTCACAACAGTGAGTCCGCAGAGCCTGCTTTTGATGAACAGTTCGATCATGCGCGTGCATGCCCAGCAGTTCGCCCAGCGCGTGCAGACGGAAGGCGGCAAAGAGCTGCCGGATCAGATCCGCCTCGCGTGGAAGCTTGTTCATGGCAAAGCACCTTCCGAGTCGGATGTGCAGCAGAGTGTCGAGTTCGTGCAGGCACAGACCGAGTTCTACAAGGCCAATCCCACGCCGCTCGAAGTCCAGCTCGGCGCGCCTTCGAAGACGCCTGGCGAACCCGGCTTCCTTGGCCTCACCGCGCTCTGCCACGCGCTGATGAGCGGCAACGCGCTGCTGTATGTGGATTGAGGCCGCTGGCGGCTGACCTCACTTTTCGGCGAGCATGGCGCGGAGACCGGAGAAGAAGTTGGTGTTCTCCTCCTGCGTCACGGTTTCGTTCATGTGGCGCGTGTAATCGAGTTCGGTGATGAACTTGCGGTCGAGTTCCTTCAGGAAAGGCGAGGGGAGGCTGGTCTGCTTCTGGCCCCACTTCATGCGCGTGCGCGTATGGCTGATGGTGAGCTTTTGCTTCGCCCGCGTGATGCCGACGTAGAACAAGCGGCGTTCCTCATCGACGCGGCCTTCATCGAAGCTGCGCTTGTGTGGCAGGATGCCCTGCTCGATGCCCGGGAGATACACGATGGGGAATTCGAGTCCTTTGGAGGCATGCAGCGTGATCAAGCACACGCCTTTTTTCTTTTCGATGTCGTCCTTCTCCTCGCGCTCGTCATTGAGGCTGATTTCGTCGAGGAACCCCCCGAGTCCGTCGGCGCGGTTGCGTTCCTCGTATCCGGCGAGGCTCTTGAGGAGTTCCTTGAGTCCGTTTTCCCAGCCCGCGAAGTCTTCCGGCTCTTTGGCGGCTTTTTTGAGGTGTTCCATGTATCCGACCTCAAGGATGAGCGCCTCGGTCATCTGCACGAGCTGCGTGCCTTGGCTGTTGGCCGGGCCGGAGTACTTGCTGATGATCGCGGTGAAGCCGCGGATGGCGTTGCGCGCCTTCTCGGGGATCTGACGCAGGAAATCCTCGTCACAAAGCGCGACCCAGACGCTGTGACCTTTCTCCATGCTGCGCTCGCGGGCGAGTTCGGCGGTGGCGCTGCCGATGCCGCGTGTGGGCGTGTTCAAGACGCGCAGCAGACTGATGTCATCGTGCGGATTGTGCAGAACGTTGAGGTAGCTGAGAATGTCCTTCACTTCGCGGCGATCAAAGAAGCTGCGTGCGCCGACAACGCGGTAGGGAATTTTGCGCTGGCGGAAGGCCTGCTCCAGCACGCGCGACTGGTCGTTGGTGCGGAAGAGCACGGCGAAATCCTCCAGCGGCTGCTTGTTGGAAAAGTGGGCCGCCTCGACCTCCTTGGCGATCATGTCTGACTCTTCTTTTTCATCCTGCGTGGCGATGAGGCGCACGAGTTCGTTACCGTTGTTGCGGCTCCAGAGGGACTTGGGGCGGCGGCCTGCGTTGTTTTTGATGAGGCTGTTCGCGGTGTGAAGGATGGGAGTGGTGCTGCGGTAGTTTTCCTCCAGCTTGATGATGTGCGGATTGGGGAAGAAGTCCTCAAACTGCGTGATGTTGGTGATCTCCGCGCCGCGCCAGCCGTAGATGGACTGGTCGTCATCGCCCACGACGCAGACGTTGTAAGGCGCGGGCACTAGCGCGCGCAGGAGGCGCATTTGCAGCGAGTTCGTGTCCTGGAACTCATCCACCATGACGTAATGATGGCGGCTCTGCACAGTGGTGCGCACATCGGCGCAGTCTTCGAGCAAACGCACGCCGAGGACGAGCAGGTCGTCGAAATCCATGACATTCAAGCCACGCATCTCGTCCATGTATTTTTGCATGACCGCGGCGTCGAGGTTCTTTTCAGGATCGCCCAGGCTGCTGCCGTCGTTCTTTGCCTTGCTGATGCGGGAGAGGGCTGTGGAGGTGTCGAAGGTCTCGTCTTTGACGAGGAGGCCCTGGGTCACCTTTTTGAGCAGGCTTTCCTGCTCGCCCTGGCTGTAGATGACGAAGTTGTTCTTGTAGCCGACGTGCGAGGCGAACTCGCGCAGAAGGCGAGCGCAGAAGGCGTGGAAGGTGCCAAGAACGACTTTTTTGCCAAGGCCGTCGCGCACCATGCCTTTGACACGCTCGCGCATTTCAGTGGCGGCCTTGTTGGTGAAGGTGACGGACAGGATGTTTTTCGGATTGATGCCCTCGTTCACCATGTAGCTGATGCGTGCGGTGAGCACACGCGTCTTGCCTGTGCCTGCGCCAGCAAGAATGAGCAGCGGGCCGTGGATGTGCGTGGCCGCCTCGCGCTGCTGAGGATTGAGAGTGCCGGTGAAGCTGCTCATGGCGCTCCCGCACCTCGCACGGGCAGGCCGAGTTCACGCCACTCGTTGAGCACTGTCGGCAGCAGCTTGTGCTCCTCGGTCTTGATGCGTAGATGCAGTGTCTCGGCGGTGTCGTCTGGCAGCACTGGCACCTTTGCCTGTGCGAGTGTGCGTCCCGCGTCGATCTCCGCAGTGACGAGATGCACTGTGCAGCCGGTTTCGCTGTCACCCGCTTCAATTGCAAGTTGTGGGGCGTTAGCGCCTTTGTGCTTCGGCAGCAGTGAAGGGTGGACGTTCACGATGCGGCCGCTGTAGGCGCTGATGACCGGCTCTTTGAGGATGCGCATGAATCCGGCGAGCACGACAACATCCACACGCGCGCGTTCCAAGTGATCAAAGATTTCTTTCTGCGCCGCGTCACCGAGTTTGCGCGGATTGCCGCCAGGATCGACAAACTGCGCGGGCAAACCAGACTCACGAGCGATCTTGAGAAAACTGGAGTCTGCTTGATCGCTGATCGTGATGGCGATCTCGGCATTGAGCGTACCGTTTTGCACTGCCGCGATGATGGCGCGGAGATTCGAGCCTGCGCCGGAGCCGAGAATGGCGATGCGGAGCCGGTTCGATGTTTTGTCACCGAGCATCTTGTTAATGGTGCTCGTGGTGGAGCGTCCTGGAACGAGCGGCAGGATGCGGATTTCCGTTCCTGCTTCTTCAAGCGCGGCCCGCTCTTCACGATTCAACGAATCGACGGTGTAGTCACCACCTTTGGCATACACATGAGGTTTGATGGCCTCGATCAATGACGTGGCACGTTCACCATCGAAGATCACTACCGCATCCACGGCACGCAACGCTCCGAGCACTTCAGCGCGGTCGTTCTGACCATTCAGCGGGCGGTCCGGTCCTTTGAGAACTTGCACGGAGCTGTCGGAGTTCAATCCAACCACAAGCGCATCACCGAGCGAACGTGCGTCATGCAGATAACGCACATGACCCGCATGCAGAAGATCGAAGCAGCCGTTGGTGAACACGAGTTTTTTTCCCTGCGCGTCCAGTTCTGCGCGCAGGCGCTGAACTTCGGGGATGGTTTGTGCGGTGTGGTCGGCAGACATGCTTCTGCTTAATGGCGTGAACAGGCGCGGATGCAAGGAACGAGCCGCAGGCTCCCCAAAAACAAAAAGCGGAAGGCACTGCCTTCCGCTTTTTCGAAATTTTTTTAAAGGCTGGCTTCAGCCATCTTTCAAAACCACGTTTTCAGTCACGGCGCTGGCTGGATCGCGTGTCAGCGGCCAGTAGGCTTCCATGTTGAGCTTGGCAGGCGGCTTCATTTCGAACTGCTTGCCATCCTTGGCGCCAAAGCCTTGATAAGCGAGCGGCATGAGGGTGACGCACACACGCTCCTGGTCAAACTTCTGCACATGGAGGGCCGCGGTGAAGGTGTTCTTCTGGTCCAGCACAATGGTGTCGCC
>NZ_JBIIKX010000071.1:0-29840 GCF_044232965.1 Prosthecobacter sp. | reverse complement strand
CCGAGGTCTGGTGCTGGACTTGCGATGACCACCTGCCCGCCACCATTCGCAAACTGCCGCGCATCGGCGATGTGCGTCTCCTCGGCGGCTTTGCCTTTTCCTGGCTCGTCTTTTGGCGTGCGTGGTGGCTGTTCAAAGTGCGGAAACAACCGAGGCCGGATGTGATCTACAGCATCGCCTGGTATCACAAAGCCTGTGATGTCTGCCACGTTCACTTCTCACAGGTTGACTGGGAGAAACGTCAGCGCCTGCTCGGCATCCACTCGCTGCGAGATCTCGTCGAGAGCATCGTCAACAAACTCAATCTCCGCCGCGCACGTTCGTTCCTGCGCCAGACCACGGCTCAAAAACTCGTCTGCGTCTCCCAGTCCGTCGCAAATGACATATGCGCTGAAAATTCGCGCGTCCCCATTCAAGTCCTGCCGAACAGCTACGATCCGCAGCGCTTCCATCCCGCTGTGCGCGATCAGTTTCGCGCTGAGACGCGCTCGAAGCTCGGCTACGACGAAACCCGGCGTGTTTTCATCTTCGTCAGCACGGGGCATTACCGCCGTAAAGGTTTTTTCCTCGCGGTCGAGGCGCTGCGCCGCCTGCGTCAAAGCCACCCAGAAGCCTGCCTTCTCGTCATTGGCGGTCGTGAAGCGCGTCTCGCCTCGCTACGAAAGAAAATCGGCGTGGATCAAGACTGGATCACCTTCACCGGCATGGTTCCCGATGTGGAAACCTACTTCGCGGCTGCCGACGCTCTGCTGTTTCCCTCCTACTCCGAGGCGTTTGCCCTCGTTGAGGTCGAGGCCGCCGCATGCGGCCTGCCACTGTTTCTCACGCCTCATCACGGCTCCGAGATGATCCTCGAAGACGGCGTCAATGGCCGCCTGATCGAGTTCGATACCGAGCGGATCGCCCAAGTGCTGGCTGAGTTTGTGGAAGGCCGCTGGAAGCCGACGGGAACCTCCCTCAAGCACGCGGTGGATTCTGCCACTTACGCGCAACGCCTCGGCGACCTGCTGTTGGAAGCTCATCACTCCCCATGAACGACGTCCGCCCCAGCCTGATGATCATCTCGCACACCTACGCGATCGACGAGCATGCCAAAAAGCTTGCGGCGTTGAACGCGCACTTTGAGGTGCTGTGTGTCACGGTCACTCACGAGGATTCCGGCCTGCCGCCACGCCATGAGGATGCCAGTGCGTCACCGGCACCGGATTTTCGTCTCAGGCTGTCGATCCTGGGCAAGGTGTCGTGGAACCGTTTCATTTACCGCGGCCTGTGGGCCGTGTTTCGTCAGCGTCATTGGGATTACGTCCTCGTGGAGGCCGAGCCTTGGCTGCCGGTGAAGTGGCAGTCATTCCTCCTGGCGCGTCTGTCCGGGAACGTGGGACGGTACGGAGAGTTCACCTGGGAAAACCTGCGCAGGCCGGGATTGAAAGGGTGGATTTTGGAGCCGGTCTATCGGCTCTCCGCCTGCTGGCTCGACTTCTGGATCGCGGGCAATGTGGCGGCCGGGCAGATTCTCCGTGAGTCGGGCATGGAGGCCTCACGCGTGCTGGTCTGCACCCAAGTCGGCGTGGACGTGGACCATGCGCCCGTGCGCTGCGAGGAAACGCGACGTGCGCTGCGTCTGAAGCATGGCATCCCGCCGGAGGCGTTCGTCGCCGGATTTGCCGGGCGTTTGGTCAAGGAGAAGGGCATTCGTGACCTCGTGGCCGCCGTGCGGCAGTTGCGCGCGGAAGGCGGAATGAGTCGTGATGTGCATGTGGCGCTCATGGGCGGTGGCCGACTGCGGGATGAGCTGGAAAAAATCTCCCAGGCCGAGCCGTGGCTGCATGTGCTGCCCAAGGTTTCCCACGAGCAGGTCGCCGGACATTTACAGATCATGGATTTGCTGGTGCTCGGCAGCCATCCCTACCATGAGGATGGAAACTGCTGGGAAGAGCAGTTCGGACACATCTTGGTGGAAGCCATGGCCTGTGGTGTTGTGGTGGCCGGATCGGACTCCGGCGCGATTCCAGAAGTCATCGGCGACCCGGCCATGATTTTCCCGGTCGGGGATGTGCCCGCGCTGGCCGGTCTGGTGCGGCGTTGCTGCAATGAGTCGTCCTTTTTCAAAGAACGGCAACTGGCGCAGTCCCGCCGGGTTAGGGAGCAGTACACGCACGAAAAAGTGGCGCAAATTCACGTGGACTTTTTGAAATCTCTGTGAGCACACCCGCAACACCGCTGACCTGCATCATCATTCCGGTGTACAATCGCCGCAGTCATACCTTGCAGTGTCTCGACCTGCTGAAGTGGTGTGCCTCGCTCCCCGACTGGCGCATCATCCTGGTGGATGATGCCTCGACGGATGGAACCGGGGACGCGGTGCGTGAACTGCATCCGCATGTCCTCACTGTCGAAGGCACGGGGCATCTGTTCTGGACGGGGGCCATGCGCCTCGGAATGCAGCGGGCCATCGAATTGAACGCGGACGTGCTCATCTGGCTCAATGACGACACCCACCCTGACGAAGCGTCCCTTCGTCGCATCAGCAGCATCGTGCGCCAGCAGCCTGACATAATCTTGTCTTCCTCCGTCATCGTCGATGGCGCTGTTCATTGCTGCCATTCACTGCGTCGTCGCGCCGCGCCCAGCACCGGGGGCGAGTTTGACACAGCCGATGTGCTCGCGGGTTATCAAGTGGCCTTCTCACGCAGGCTGGTGGAGACGATCGGCCTGCCTGACGATCGCCGCTGGCCGCACTATGCGGGAGACAGTTCCTACACCCACACCGCTCATAAGCACGGCTTCAAGCTGCGCATCGACACCTGCAGCCAGATCAGGCTGTGCGGTCATGAGCCGTATCTTTCCGTGGCCCATGTGTTCTGGGCTGGCACAAAGAGCCTGGGAAAGCGCATGCATGACGCCTTCATCGCCAAAAAATCCAAATACCGTCTCGCCACTCAATGGCACCTCGACGTACTCTATCGTGGATTCCTGGGAGCCTGCACCGCCTTCCCCGCCCGCCTGTCGGTCTGGATCTTGCAGATCGTCCGCAGTCGTTTGATGGCTTAGAGGAAATCATTTATGTCGTCACACGCCACAACCGTCCTGCGCAACGCACTCCTGGTGCTGGCACTCGGCATGGCCTTGTTGCTTCTGGTCGGCCTGCAGCCGTACGCGGCCGGATATGGCCACTTCCGACGCACCATCTTCGAAGAGTTGCTGATGCGCTGGAAAGACCCGACGTGGCAGCACGGCGTGCTGCTGCCGTTCATCGTCGGTTATTTGATCTGGCGGCGGCGTGAGCAGACAAGGCATGCCACCCTATCATCTAGCCGCTGGGGCTTCCTAATCAGCGTTTTTGCTTTGCTGCTCTACTTCGCCGGGTTTCGCGCCAATAATTTTTACTGCGGTTATCTCTCCATCATGATCCTGCTGGCCGGCGCTTCGTTGTGGCTACAGGGCGCTCCGCGCAGCCGTCAGATGCTGTTTGCGTGGCTCATGCTCGGCTTCCTATGGCCGCTGCCGTTTCTGGAGGAAAGCATCGGCTACCAGATGCGGCTGATGATGGTGAAGACCACGGGCTTCGTGCTGAACGCCGTCGGTGTCGATTCGCTGGTGGCCGGCACCGCGCTGCAATCCATGCCGAATCTCGAGCTTGGGCGGAGAGCGGGCGAGTTGTTCAGCGTGGGCATCGCCGCGCCATGCTCAGGCATGCGCTCGCTCTTCGCGCTGCTCGTGGTCGGAGCCTTGTTCAGTTATTTTCGTCAGCGGTCGCTTGGGCGCAGGCTGGCGCTGTTCAGCACGATCCTGCCCATCGCCGTCCTCGCCAACATGACGCGCATTCTCGTTTTGATCTTCGCGGCAATGGCCTTCGGCCAAAACTGGGCCATTGGCGATGCCGAGAAAGAAGTTTCCGCTTTCCATGAGCTGACGGGCATTCTGGTCTTTCTCGTGGCCTTGCTGCTGCTGCAAGCTGCCTCCTGGCTGCTGGACCGCCTGTGTGGCGGCCTTGGTTTCAAACGCGCCCGCGTCGTCACCCGTCAGGTCGTTTCCTCCGCGCCATGATCGTCCGCGCCTTCATCCTCCTCGCGCTATGCGGCATGACCGTGCTTTTCTGCCGGTTCTCGCCTCCTGTGAAAGGGGGCGATGAGGCGGGCGTGCTGGCCGAGTTGCCGATGGTGGCGGGCCGTTTCGTGGGCGAAACCGAAGCTCCCAGCGACAAGGAGCGCGAGCTGTTGCCCGCCGACACCATCATCGTGAAACGCGCTTACCACACCCCCGGACGTGCAGTGGCGCAACGCGATCAAGCCCACGCCTCGCTCGTCATCGCCGGGCATGACAGCCGCAGCATCCATCGCCCTGAGGTGTGTCTCGACGGCCAGGGCTGGACCCTGGTGGGTTCGCAGGTTCGCACCGTGAAGCTGCTCTCCGGCCAGGAACTGAACGTGCGTGATCTCGCCATCGCGCGTGAGGTGCTCTTGAATGACGGACGGAAGCTGCCGGTGCGAGCGCATTACGTTTACTGGTATGTCGGGGCGGATGTCAGCACTCCGAGCAATCTTGAGCGCCAGTTTCTCACCTTTCGTGACAACGTGCTGCGCAATGTGAACCATCGCTGGGCCTATCCTTCCGTCATGGCCCGTGTCACCCAGGGACTGCCGCCCGAGATCTCCGGCGAGCGTAGTCGGAGCGACGAGGAAACCGTCACCATGCTTCTCGAACTCGTGCGCACATTGGCACCGAAGTTCCAAAAAAACCTCATGCCTGCCTTATGATTGAAAAGCTGCACACGCGTCTGCGGCCTCTGGAACGTGTTGCCGTCGCCTATTCAGGCGGCGTGGACAGCACGCTCGTGCTGAAAGCCGCGCTGGATGCGCTGGGGAGTGAACATGTCGTCGCCCTGCTCGCCGTCTCGCCCAGTTTGCCGCAAAGCGAGAAAGACGAGGCCATTGCCCTGGCAAAACACCTCGGTGCACGCCTTGAACTGCTGCCTACGGAAGAAACCAACGATCCAGCGTATCAGGCGAACGCGCCGAACCGCTGCTACTTCTGCAAAGACCACGTCTATCGTGCCCTGCGGCAGTTTGCGGAGCGAAACGGCATCGCGCATGTGCTGGATGGCATGAACGCCGAGGACACGCTGGATGTCCGTCCAGGCCGTGCCGCCGCGCGTGAGCTGAAAATCCTCAGCCCGCTGCATGATCTCGGTTTCAGCAAAAAAGACGTGCGTGAGGTGGCGAAAGCACTCGGCCTGCCGAATTGGAACAAGCCCGCCGCCGCCTGCCTCGCCTCCCGCGTGCCCTATGGCACCAGCGTGACACCGAAACTGCTCTCGCAGATCGAACGGGCCGAGGCCGCGTTATTTGATCTCGGCTATCGTGAGCTACGCGTGCGCCATCATGGCGATGTGGCACGGCTGGAGGTGCCCGAGGCGGATTTGCTGCGTGCCTTGCAACAGCGCGAGGCAATCACCGCCGCGCTGCGTGCCGTCGGTTACACCTACATCACCCTCGATCTCGCCGGTTTGCGCACTGGCAGCATGAACGAAGTGCTCAAAGCACGCTCCACATGAACGAATCCACACTCCGCGACCTTCTCGCCCAAGTCAGCCAAGGCACGCTCTCGTCTGACCAGGCCCTGGAACGCCTGCGCACGCTGCCCTTTGCCGGTGTCGGCCAGGTACTGGCCGACACGCACCGCGTCATCCGCCAGGGCTTTGCCGAGGCTGTGTATGCGGAAGGGAAAACACCTGTCCAGACCGCCGATGCTCTCAGCGCCCTCGTCGCCGCGCACGGCTGTGCTCTCGCAACTCGCGTGTCCCACGAAACGGCCATCTTGCTGGCAGCGAGCCTGTCCTCCGGCACATATGACCCTGTTTCACGCTTATTCCGCGTCGGACGGATGGATCGCTCGTTCCAATCGGCCCCTGTGGCCGTTGTGTCTGCCGGCACCTCCGATCTGCCCGTCGCCGAAGAAGCGGCGCAGACACTCGAGTTTGCCGGGGCCAGGGTGAATCGCATCACCGATGTCGGTGTGGCCGGTTTGCACCGGTTGCTGGCCCGGCTGGACGATTTGCGGGCCGCCAGCATCGTCATCGCCGTCGCCGGGATGGAGGGGGCTCTGCCCAGCGTCCTCGGCGGGCTGGTGGCCGCTCCTGTGATCGCCGTGCCGACCAGCGTCGGCTATGGTGCCAGCCTGAACGGCCTCTCGGCCCTCCTCTGCATGCTCAATTCATGCGCCAGCGGCCTCGTGGTCGTGAACATCGACAATGGCTTCGGCGCGGCGATGGCGGCGGTGCGGATGCTGCAAGCGGTGGGGGGCGAAAATGACAAAAAGTGAGTGATTTGTGATAGGTTTCGCAGGATTTCGTCTCAAATTTTACAATTAACGCCTCGATTCGGCCCTGCCACGCTGTATTATTAAACACATATGAAACTCTCAAAGCACATCACTTTGCTGCTTGCTGTCACGGCTCTTTCAGCCAGTGCCGCCACCATTTCGGTGACCGGCGTTGACGACAACGGCTCAGGCGGCGTATACAACATTGATGGTCAGAATTACTGGTGGATGTGTGTGGAACCCGGCCCTCCCGTGACTCCGGTTCCTGTCCTCGGCCAGACGATCACCGCAAATTCGCTGTCCTTCATTGATGGCTGGGACCAGCAGAACACCGAACGTCTCGGCATCTACCAGTCTGACCCCGGGCTCTACACCACGGCCATTCCGACCCAGGTCGCCGTGATGGAGTATGTACTCGACACCTATTTGCCTTGGGACACCCTGGCCGGGCCCTCGGGTCGCTTCATTGAACAGGATGGCGGTTCGGCGAACTACGCCAACAACGAGACCTTCTATAATTCGTTCTTCACCGTCCAGAATTTCCTTTCTGAAACCTACGGCAAGACTGTGAAGACCGACTTCACCGACATGAGTGATTTTGTCGATTACAACGACGGCCTCGGCACTCCTGCCTCCATCGCGCGTTCGGCGCTCTTCCAGAGCATTCTCAGTGATGTGGAAACCAAGGCCGCTGGCAGCTTTTTCGACACCTACACGGCCCAGCATGGCTATTACATCGCCAACACGCTGTTCCCCGTGGCGGATGCGAACAACTGGCAGGACGCTCTCATCATCGCCTCCTTCGCACCTGTGCCGGAACCCGGTGGCGCGATCCTCATCGCCGCTTGCGGCATTGCCTTCATGCTCCGTCGCCGCCGCTCGGTTGCTTGAGCTGGCTGGTTGGAATGATCGGGCGAAAAAGCCCGAACTGAATGTCTCTCGAAGACACCCTCTATCCGCTGCTCAAGCTTTACGAGGCAGCGCCGCAGTCGGTCAAATCCCTGGCGGGCAGGGCATACCGGGCGATTCCGGCGTCATTGCGCTACGGAGCGGCCTACACGCGGTTTCAAACCGAGGCGCGGGCGGTGGAGACGTGGGATGCGGAGACGATCCGGCGCTATCAGATCGCCGCATTGCGTGATTCGTTGATCGCCGCGTCGAAAGCGCCGTTTTATGCGGAGCGTTTCGCAGCCTGCGGCGTCGATCCGAGGAAGTTTGAGGCGCTGGAGCAATTGGCGGACTACCCGCTGCTGACGAAGCAGGATCTGCTGCTGCATCGCGAACAGATGGTGAACCCGGAGTTCACGGCGAAACAGCGGCTCTACATCACCACAGGTGGATCGAGCGGCGTGCCGGTCGGCTTTTATCTGCACAAGGGCGTGAGCCGTCCGAAGGAGCAGGCTTACCTCGAAGCGCAATGGTCGCGGCGCGGGTATCGCGTGGGAGACCGCATGGCGGTGATTCGTGGCGGTGTCACATCGAGCAAGGCACGCGGTGGCATCAGCTACTACGATGCGACGCGGAACTGGCTCATCCTGTCTTCGTATCACCTCACGCCGGAGCGTCTGCCAGAGTATGTGGCCGCGTTGAACCGGTTTCGACCGCAGCACCTGCACGCGTATCCCAGTGCGGCGCTCATGCTGGCACGCGGACTGGGGCAGGCGGGCTTGAAGCTCGATTTCCCACTCACTTCGCTTCTCTGCGGCTCGGAAAAGCTCACGGCGGAGTCGCAGCAGCATCTGGAACAGTTCTTCGGTGCACGCGTCTTTCATTGGTATGGCCACAGCGAGCGCGTCGTACTCGCCGCACAGGGCCGCACCTCGAATCACCTGCATTTCTGGCCCACCTACGGCTTCGTCGAGTTCGGCGAGGCGAATGCGGACGGCCATCGCGAGATCATCGGCACCTCGTTTCACAACCACGTCATGCCGTTGATCCGGTATCGCACGGGCGATTATTGTAGCCCGGCTTTCCAAAGTCGGGATTCAGGGGCTGAAGACTCGACTCTGGAGAGTCAAGCTACATGGCCCACCGTCGAAGCCGTGGTGGGCCGTGACTACGAGTTCCTCATCAGCGCCAGCGGGCGCCGCATCTCGCTCACCGCGATCAACATGCATGACACCATCTTCGACGGCCTCCTCGCCGTGCAGTTCTTCCAGGAACGCCCCGGCGAGGTCGAGTGTCGCTTTCAGCCCGGCCCGCAGTGGCAAAGCAGCCGTGCGGGGACGATGCAGGCTGGCCTTCTGAAGAAACTGGGTGATGATTTCATCCTCACGCTGCGTGAGATGAAGGAAGTGGAGAAAACGAGTGCGGGGAAGCACAAGTGGCTGGTGACGAGGGTCTAAAACTTCTGATGCTTGATGAGCTTCTGGTCATCCATCGACAAATGGCTCCGGGAAAAACTTTCGCCTCAACCGAAAGAGAATATCAAAATCACAGTGAGCGACAATGGCATCACCCTCACGCAGGGAACAAAAGCATTGCATTCAATCGCATGGCATGAAGTGAAGGAAATCGTCGCCTGCAAGGAAGACTGCTGGACCTTTGATTCGATTTGCATTGGCTTTCGCATTGAGGAGCGAAATGAATACCTCTATGTGGTAGAAGAATACGAAGGATTCAAAGATTTGCTCAAGGCTTTAGACAAGCATTTCCCAAATCTTCGAGAAGGCTGGTATAACGAAGTAGCCTTCTCTGAATTCATACAGAACTGGACAACAATTTGGGGCACGCCATTCCCTCGCGAAGCTAAATGAAACAACTCGCCCAATACCAAGACGGACGCCTGGAACTCCAGGACGTGCCTGTGCCAGTGCCGCCGCCGGGCGGGATTCTGGTGAGGACGACGTGCTCGGTGATCTCGCCGGGGACGGAGCGGATGAAGGTGGAGCAGGCGCGAATGTCGCTGCTGCAAAAGGCGAAGGCGCGGCCGGATCAGGTCAAGAAAGTGATCGACACGGCGAAGACGCTGGGCTGGAAGGCGGCGCTGGAGAAGGTACGCAACCGGCTCGAATCGCCGACGCCGCTGGGCTACTCGGCGGCGGGTGTGGTGGTGGCGGTAGATGAGTTGAACTCGCGCTTCCGTGTCGGGGATCGCGTGGCCTGCGGCGGCGCGGAGTGCGCGTTTCATGCGGAGATGATTGCGGTGCCGGATCTGCTGGTTGCACCCGTTCCCGAGGGCGTGGAAGACTGGCAGGCGGCTTACACGACGCTGGCGTCGATCTCGATGCAGGCGGTGCGGCAGGCAGAAGCGCGGCTGGGAGATCGCGTGATGGTGATGGGGCACGGACTCGTCGGTTTGCTGGCGACGAGTTTGCTCAAAGCCTCCGGTGCGCGTGTGCTGGCGGTGGATTTCATTTCATCGCGACTGCAAACCGCGCTGGCGATGGGAGCGGAGCGCGTGGTGAATCCGGCCGAGACCAGGGTCGAAGACATGGTGCGTGAATGGACCAGCGGCCATGGCGTGGATGCGGTGATCATCTGCGTGGGCGGCAAGTCGAGCGGCCCGGCGGATCAGGCCATCGCGTGTCTGCGGGATCGCGGCGTGATGGTGATCACCGGCATCTACGATGCCGAACTGTCCTGGAAAACGGCCTACATGAAGGACATCCAGGTGCGCTACTCGCGCAGTTATGGACCCGGCCGCTACGATCCGCAGTATGAGTGGGGCGGGAAGGATTACCCCATCGGCTATGTACGCTGGACGGAGAACCGGAACTTCGAGGCGTGCCTGGAACTGATGCGCACGGGTCAGCTTGATTTGAGGCCAGTGACGACGCGGCGGGTGAGCTTTGGGGATGTGCTGGACGTTTACAACAAGCTGGAAAGCGAGCTTGGCGTGGTGATTGAGTATGCGGCGGGTAGGACAGGCATTTTGCCTGTCACAAGTGATGCGGGCATTCTGCCCGCGAATCAGGAGCCGAGCAGGATGCCCGACGCACCGGCATCAGGCAGAATGCCTGACCCACAGGCGCGCGCCTTCGTTCCCTTCGATCCAGCCAGGAAAACCGACAAGGCCCGCCGTCATCTCCTGCATTGGGAGCAGGAGGGTGTGACTCAGTTTGTCACGTTCCGACAGGCGGACGCCATCGCACAGGAGAAATTGGACCTGTGGCACCGTGAGCGTGACGCCTGGCTGCGCGATCATCCGCAGCCGTGGGATTTTGAAACCGAGGAGATGTATCATCGCCTGTTCTCCGAGCGGCTGGAGGCATGGTTGGATCAGGGCGCTGGAAGCTGCCTGCTGGCACGGGAAGATGCGGCGCATCTGGTCGAAAACGCCATGCGCCACTTCGACGGCGAGCGCTACATCCTGGATGCCTATGTCATCATGCCGAATCATGTGCATGTGATCATCAAACCGATCGGGGAGCACACGCTCTCCGACATCATGCATTCATGGAAGAGCTTCACGTCGCGGGAGATCAAGAAGGCCTATGATTTGAACGACGGGCCGTTCTGGCAGGCAGAACGGTTTGATCATGCACTGAGGAGCGAGGCCTCACTGGCCGCCAAGCGTGAGTACATCCAGCAGAATCCGGTGAAGGCGAAGCTTGCGGGCAGATTTCGGATCGGTTGCGGCGGCGGGGTGGTGAGTAGCACAGGCATCCTGCCTGTCTCGGGTGATTCGGGCATTCTGCCCGCGACACTGGCGACAGGCGAGACGCCTGTCCTACATGTCATCGGCGCAGGGAACTTCGCGCGGACAATGCTGCTGCCGCACCTGAAAGGGAAAATCACGCTCGGCACCATCGTCAACGCCACGGGCCTCAGCGCTCGCCATGTGAAGGAGAAATTTGGTTTCTCGACAGCGGAAACGGACGCGGCGAAGGTTTTCGAGAACAACGGCAACGCGGTGATGATCGGCACGCGGCATCATCTGCATGCGCCGCTGGTACTGAAGGCACTGCAAAGCGGGAAGCACACGTTTGTGGAGAAACCGCTGTGTCTCACGCGGGAAGAACTGTCGCAGATCGACGAGGCGATGAGTTCCAGCACCGGTAGCGTGATGGTGGGCTTCAATCGTCGCTTTGCACCAGCGACGGTCGCCATGATGCAAACACTGCAACACATCCCCGGACCGAAGACGCTGGCGTTTCAGGTGAACGCGGGCGTGCTGGCACCGGATCACTGGTATGCGAACGTCGAAGAAAGCGGCGGTCGTGTGCTGGGCGAAGCATGCCACTTCTTCGATTTCGCCTGCCATGTGCTGGGCAGGCCGGTGAAGGTGACGGCGCAGACGGTGGGCCGCCCGGCGGTGCCGGATTCGGTAACGGCTCAAATTGAGTTCGCGGATGGATCGGCGGCGCAGATCGTTTACTCGGCGGAAGGCGACTCGGCGTTTCCAAAGGAATCCTTTCGTGTGTTTGCCAACGGTTCTGTCATAGAGTGCGAGAACTTCATGCGGCTCTCCATCTTCCAAAACCGCAAACAGACGGTGAAAAAATTCGCCTCAAAGGGCCATGCGGAGGAAATGGCGGCGTGGCTGGCCTTTTTGAAAGGCGGATCACCGCATCCAGTGCCCTATGAACAGGCACGGCAGAGCATGCGGCTGACATTTGCGGTGCTGGAGTCCATCCGCGAGGGACGAGGAGTCGCGTTGTGATGAAGATCGCGTGGTATGCCCAAAGACTGCGCGCGATGAGCGCGGGCGAAATCGTGCATCGCGTCAGGGAGCGCCTCGGCAGGCGCAATGAGGCCGCGAAGCTCAAAAACATCTCGCGCCGAGCGTGGGACGGCACATTTGCCGATTTTCCGAAGCTGCCATGGCGACAGCAGGTGCCGTCGGACTTGCGCAGGCAACTGGCCGCCGATGCGGAGAAGTTGGTGCGCGGCGAGTGGGAGTTGTTTGGCTGGAAGAGTGTCGAGGTCGGCGCGCCGCCATGTTGGCATCGCGATGCGACGCTGGGCGTGGTCATTGACCCTGACACGCCGTCGCGGAAGCTCGATCATCGTCATTTGCCGCACGATGCCGACGCGCGCGCGATCTGGGAGATCAACCGCTGGTCCGAAATGACGCGCATGGCAATGCACAGCGCGCTCAATGGCGATGTGCATGCGATCCGCGTCTCACAGCTCTGGCTCGAAGACTGGTGTGACCGCAACCCGCCCGGCCATGGCATCAACTGGACGAGTCCGCTGGAGGCAGGGCTGCGTTTGATGAATTTCTGCTGGTTCGACGCCCTCGTGCGCGGCTGCAACGACCCCGAGCTGGCGCGCAGGCAGGATGAGCTCACCGCACGCATCGTTCCCGTTCATGCGTGGTGGGTGTGGCAGCGGAGATCATTCGGCTCCTCGGCCAACAACCACCTCATCGGCGAGCTGAGTGCTTTGGTGATGGCGATCACGCGCTGGCCCTCACTGGCGCTCATGATCTGCCCGGCGCAACGCGTGTGGAAGCTGCTGGAGCGCGAGATTTTGCGTCAGTTCGCCTCTGATGGCGGCAACAAGGAGCAGGCGCTGCATTATCACCTCTTTGCCTGGGAAATGAGCTGGCATGCGGGCCTGGCGGCGGATGGTTTGAAAGGCGAGGTGTTGGAACGGCTGACGAAAGCGGCGCAGTTCTTCGTGGATGTCGTCGAAGCACCTGAATGCTGGGATTTTGGCGATTCGGATGACGCGCAGGTGCTGCCGCTGGCGGTGAAACGCGGCAATGCGGCTGCAGAGTTTCGCGGCTGGCTGCTGGGCCGTGCGGATGGCTCGGCGTTGCGCTACTGGCTGGGTGAGCCACCGAAAGGTGTGAAGGCGTCCATGCGCAGCAAGTGGCTGGTGCAGCCGGAAAGCGGGCAGGCGGTCTGGCGTGATGCGCGCTGGACGGTGCGCGCGGACGCGTCACCGCTCGGTCTTGGCAGCATGGCGGCGCATGGGCACCTCGACGCGTTGCATGTGTCGCTCTGGTTTGAGCAGCACGCGCTCGTCATTGATCCGGGAACGGGCGCTTATTACGGCAACACGGCGCTGCGTTCGCGTCTCGCCTCGTGGGAGGCGCATAACGGCCCGGTGCCGGTCTCAGGCCGCCAGACTCCGCGACGGCTGGGGCCGTTTTTGTGGATGAATCATCACGCCAAACCGACGGTGGAACTGAGCAACGACATCTGTGTGATGAGCCTTGAATGCGACCAGACCTTCGTGCTGCGCGCGGTCAATGCCGCGCAGGGATATGTCGAGATTTGCGACGAGGTCGGCATGGATGTACCACACGTCATCACATGGCAGCTCGCGCCCGGCTGGCGCGTCGAGCAGGAGCGAAAGGACGGCTTTGTCTGCCATCATGCCGAATCCATTCCGGTGCATGCGACGCTAAATGGCACGGCCATTGAGTCCTGGGAAATCGTGGAGCGCGAGGCATCCCCGCATTTCCGAGAGCAAGTGACCACTCAGGCGGTGAAAGTCACCTTCAAGGGCACTCTGACGACCGTCTGGCGCAAGGCCGGGTGAATCAGCCGCCATTTTGAAACAAAGCCGAGGCGCGGGAGGTGATCCCGCGCCTCTTTCTTTTCCGGGCAGTGGCGCATCTTTCAAAGACCACGAAAATTTGCCGGAGTTGTGGCCTTGAGCATGCCCAGGCGCTCGCCATAGAAAGCGGCTCCCAACCCACCTCAGCGACGATCATGCGACTCCAAGACCAGGTTATTGTCATCACCGGCAGCACCACCGGCATCGGTGAATTCATGGCGCGGCGCTTCATCAAAGAGGGCGCAAAAGTGATTTTGCATGGGCGTGACGCCGCTCGCGGCGAGGCTTTGAGAAAAGAACTCGGCAAGGACAAAGCAGCCTTCTGCCAAGGAAGTCTCGAAGACCCCGCTTACCCCGAAAAACTCGCCGCCGATGCCATTGCGGCCTTTGGCAAAGTCGATGCGCTGGTGAACAACGCCGCGCTCACCATTCGCGGACGCATCGCCGAAACGGACGCGACTTTTTTTGACCGCATGATGGCGGTGAACGCCCGTGCGCCGATGCTGCTCATCCGCGCCCTGCTGCCCGAATTGAAAAAGAATCGGGGCGTCGTGCTGAACATCGGCTCCGTGCTGGCCCACTGCGGCCAGGCCAACATGCTGGCCTACTCGATGTCCAAAGGTGCGCTGATGACGATGACTCGCAACCTCGCGGATTCGCTCGGCATGGACCGTGTGCGCGTGAACCAGCTCAATGTCGGCTGGACGCTCACCGACAACGAATACCAAGTCAAAATCGGCGACGGTCTCGGCGAAGGCTGGCCGGAGCGCTTGCCGCCTTCGGTGGTGCCGATGGGCCGTCTTCTGATGCCAGAAGACATTGCTGCCGCCGCGATTTACTGGGTCGGACGCGAGAGCTATCCCGTCACCGGCACCGTTGCCGAGTTGGAGCAGTATCCCATCATCGGTCGCTACGCGAACGCCGAGGGCGATGAGAAGAAATGAGGAATTGAAACTGAAAACCGCGAACTGAGAACAACAAGACCATGAAACTGATCCGCTTTGGAAACCCTGGAGAAGAGAAACCCGGCCTTCAACTCGAAGACGGCCGCCGCATCGACGCGAGCGCCTTTGGCAGCGACTACGATGAGAAATTCTTCGGCGGTGATGGCTTGGAACGTCTCGCGGCTTGGGCCAAGACCAACGCGGCCACTGCGCCGACAATAGCTGCTGGCACGCGTCTCGGCCCGTGCATCGCACGTCCGAGCAAGATCATCTGCATTGGTCTGAACTACAGCGATCATGCCAAGGAGAGCGGCATGCCCATTCCAGCGGAGCCGATTGTGTTTTTCAAGGCCACGTCAGCGATTGTCGGCCCGAATGACAACGTCGTCATACCGCGCAACTCGAAGAAGACCGACTGGGAAGTCGAACTTGCCTTCGTCATCGGTAAAAAGGCCAGCTACGTCTCCGAAGACGACGCGCTGAGCCATGTGGCCGGTTACTGCGTGCACAACGACTACAGCGAGCGTGAATGGCAGCTCGAACGCGGCGGCCAGTGGGTCAAAGGCAAGAGCTGCGACACCTTCGCGCCGCTCGGGCCGTTCCTCGCCACGAGCGATGAGATCCCTGACCCGCAGAATTTGAAGCTGTGGCTCAAGCTCAACGGCAAGACGATTCAAAGCAGCAGCACCGCGCAGATGATCTTCGGCGTGAAGACGCTGGTGAGTTATTTGAGCCAGTTCATGAGCCTGTTGCCCGGCGACATCATCACCACCGGCACGCCTCCTGGCGTCGGCCTCGGCTTCAAGCCTGATCCCGTCTTCATGAAGCCCGGCGACGTCATCGAACTCGGTGTCGAAGGTCTTGGTGAGCAGGGGCAGACGGCGGTGGCGGCGAGTTAAGACAGTCAAAGGTCAAGGAATCGTCAAGATGGGGGACGTAGCGGAGTGCGTGAGCATTCCGATGAAATCCTCGTGCTCACGCCTTCCTCTACGTCACCTGCCTGACCTCTTGACCATCACTTGACTGCGGCTCCGGTGCGCTACTCCACCTTCAGCACGCCGTTCATCACCATCCAGTGGCCGGGGAAGGTGCAGAGATACGGGTAATCGCCCTTCTCCTTCGGTGCAGTGATGTGGATGGTGAATTCTCCCTTCGGATTCGTCATGTCGGTGTAGGCGATCACATCGTCGCTGTCGGGGACGTAGTGCTTCTGCATGCCCTGCGGGTCGGTGATCATGAGGTTGCACTTATCGCCGAGCTTTTGCAGTGAGCCGGGTTTGGCGAGGAGCCAGTTGTGCGGAACGACGTCGGGGTTTTTGAAGACAATGGTGAGTTTCTCACCCGCTTTGGCGGTGAGCTGCTTCTGCACGAATTGCAGGCCCAGGGCGGCTTCGATGACGAGTTCGCGTCCGCCTTCACCTTTGGCCCACGGGTTGGGTTTGCTCGGTGTCGGCGCGATGAGGCCGATTTGGGCGGCGTGATTCGTTTTCGCGATCTTCGCGTAGCCGGGGAAGCCGGTAAACGGCTCCGCCAAAGCATGCGCGGTGAGGAAGATGTCGTGACCCGTGCTCACGCGGAGGTGGATCTGGCTGGCGGTGACGATCTGCGGGATTTCGAGGAAGAGTGTCTTACCGCCGTCGAGCTTCTGCACGCTGCGAATCTCCAGCGGATCATGCCCCGGCGTGTCGGCATACTTCACGGAATACTCCGGCGAACCATACGCGGCGCTGTAGCGGTAGTTCCAGCATTGCGCGAAGCAGGTGGCGGCATCGGCGTCCTTCACGGGCTGGTTGAAGCGGAGGAGCACGCCGTTGTCGCGTGCCTCGAAGCCGATGGGCACCGGCTTTTCGCCACCGGTGAAGCGTACGCGTTGGAAGCAGCCGTCCTTCGGTGTGTAGCTGCCCCAGCCCTGCATGCCGTTCACATAGAGATGGCCGTCGTTCGGATTGAAGCGCGCGGCTTGCGGGCCGGAGTCGAAATTACCGCTGATCTTGACCGCTGCTCCCTGCCAGCGGCCTTTGACGTTCTGTCGCATGACGAGCCAGGCACTGCCGCCGCCGGAGGAAAGATGGATCAAATTGCCATCACCTTTGAGTGAGGCCCATTTTTCGCCAGAGATAAAGGCTTGGGAGCTAGCGCTGTTGTCCTCGCCGCGCGGCATGTACATCAGCACGGGTTCCGGCGGCTGGTTGTTCTTCGGGCCGCCTGCGCCGAAGTGAGCGCCCTCGTTTTTGCCGAGTTCGACCTGGCAGAGGCTCGTCGCGGGCGTCCAATCGCCTTCTTGAACGCTCGTGGTGATGAAACGGCCATCGGGCGAGAAACCAAGACCGTTTGGATTTCTAAACCCGGTGGCGAGCACATCGAGTTGATCGCGGCCCGTGATGCGACACACGCCTTGATTTCCGGAGGCGAAATACCAGCGGCCTTGCGCATCGGTTTCCAGCCCGATGATGAAATCGTGGCCGCCGGGCGAGGTGGTCATCGCGTTCGTGACGCACTCGTAGAAATCGGCTTCGTCATCGCCATTGAGATCGTGCAGGCAGGTGATCTGATCGCGGCCGAGGACGTAGAGTTTGTCCTTCACGACCTTCATACCCAGCGGCTGATGCAGGCCCGTGGCGAAGCGTTTCCAGCGGACCTTTTCGAGCTTCTCGTCGATGCCCTTCACCAGCCACACCTCGCCTGTCATCGTGGCGATGGCGGCGGTGCCATCGCTGAAGAAATCATGCGCGGTGATGAAGAACAGCGTGCCATACGGATTCTCGAACGGGATCGTGATGCGATCTGTGGCGAAGGGCGTCTGCGTGCCGAGTTCGCCCTTGGTTTCAATCCACTGCGGCCATTGGGCTGGGCCACCTTTTGCATAAGCCGGTAGTTTTTGTTCACTATAGCCTTTGAGAGAATAGTAGAACGCCACCTCTTTCCCGAAACGATAGAAGCCATGGTAAACACCTTCATGCTTGGCTGTATCCCTTTTGGTTACTTTACCTTCCATCATGCCTCCTCCCATGAAACCGTGACGGTTGTCGTTGAGCTTCACGAAACCTCCCTCCCAATCCAGTGGGAAAGTTAATGTTTCCGGATCGAAAACATAAGATTTGTCCCCGCTTCGCACACACACCGCTTTCGGGATCGTCAGCCCAACACCTTTGAAAACGGTGCTGAACACACTGCCGAGATCGCTGGCAGCAAAGCGGCCGTCTTTCCACGTCACTTGATCGTTTTGATTGCCCCAGTGGCCTTGCTGGCCGCCGTCCATGCCGGGGAAGGCTGGGATGAGTTCGGGCAGCGTTTGATTCATGAACTGCAACGCCTGCTTGCCGTAGAAGTCGAAGGTGCGCTCGCGATTGACGAACTCTTGCCAGTGCTGGTTGTCGTCCTTGTTGAGCGGCGGGAGGTCGGGCTTGAAGGGCGCGGGATCGGGCGCTTTGACGACAGGGGCGGCGGTGCCGAGATCGTCGAAGCTCCAAAGGGCGAGCGTGTTGTCCATGCGCAGGCGGGGGGAGTCGCCTTTGCGCGGTTTCATGACGCCGCGTGAGAGGCGGGCATCGTCGATGAGGCCATCGCAGCCGATGGTGCCCTCGACGAGGCGACCGAAGGCGATGGACTCGACATTGGCGTGACGCATCTCGCCTGCGGCACCGGTGGGTTTCTCGAAGACGTTTTTGCCATCGATCCACAACGTGACGAGTTTGTCATCGACGCTGGCGACGAGGTTGTGCCACTTGCCATCGCAGATGTTCACCTTAGAATCGTAGTCGCCGCCGCGTCCGGGCATGTAGAGCGCGAGCGATCCGCGTCCGGCGTGCGTGTAGAGTTCCCAATGCGTGCTGGCGGACTTGGGATTGCAGGCGACGAGGATGTTGAAGCTGTCCTTGCTGTTGAGCTTCGCGCGGCACTCAATGGTGAAGGGCAACGTGTGGAATTCGCCTTTGCCATCGACCAAGAGGCCGCCGGAGAGGGCTTTGCCGAATTCTTCGCTTAGCGAGGGAACGCCAGAAGCCTTGGTGATGGTGGAAGGTGCGTTGGAGGCTGCCTTGGGCCTCGCCTCGCTCCAGGTACGATACTTGGGCTTCGCGGCGGGCGGTGCGTCATCGAGTTGAGGGATGAGCCACTTCAAGCCGTCGAGGTTGTCGAGCAGGCGGCCTTCGGCGTCTTCGTTCGTGTGATTGAGGATGCCGATGGGGCCGCTGTAGCCGCTGGCGCGGATCTGGCGCAGCACCTTCACATCCTGCGTGCCGACACCGAGCGGGAGGATCTTGCGGCCTTTCGTGTCGCCTGCGATGTCCATGCCGTTGAGGTTGAGGCAAAGAAGATGCGGCTTCATCGCCTCGATGGCCTTCGGCAGGCGGTCGAGGTGGCTGTGGCCGTGGTGGAGGTTGTACACGATGCCGACATTATCGGTGGCGTGGTTCTTTTTCAGATATTCGCACACGGCGATCATGTTCTCCGGCTCGCCGCCCCAGCCGCCGTGGTTGTAGATGCCGACCTGGCTGCCAATTTTCTTCGCCTTCTCCAAAATGGGCAGCAGACCTTCGGCGGCGGATTTGACCTGCGCCTCCTGCGTTTCGCCGGTGCCCTTCATCATGATCCAGAGCTGCGGATGGAGCTTGTACTTCTCAAACAGGCGGAACGCCTCGTCATGCATGCCCCAGAACGCGAACATCTCGATGCCGTGCTTTTGATACGCGAGGATCTCGCGCTCAAACTCCGCGACGTGTTCCTGCCGCCAGTCGTAGGCGACTTTTTTGAGGCCCATCTTCGCCACCATCTCCGCGCGGGCTTCGGGGGTGCGCTTGGCAGCATCAAACGGAACGATGCACCATGCGGCGAGGTTGGATTTGTCGAAGAGGTCGGCGGCTTTGACCACGGAACACACGGAATACACGGAAATAAGAAGAGTGAGGAGATGTCGGGTCATTGGAGAGATGGGTTTGCGTCGGTTTCGTGTGTTCAGTGTATTCCGTGGTTGATCCAGTTCATTTCGCGTAGCTCTGCCACTGCGCCTCGATCCACTTGGCGTCCGGTTTGCCGTCGTAAATCAAGAGGCGGTATTTGGAGATGTAGGGTTTGCCGGGGTCGATCGACCAGTCGCCGTCTTGGGAGGGGGCGACGCAGAGCTGCGGGTTCTTGGGGTTCAAACGCAGGGGCTGGGGGAAGCGGAAGTTGCTCGGATGGATCAGCACGGCGATGCCGGTGGGCGTGCCATCGACTTCGCCGCCGAGATGAACCCACTTCGCCTTGCTGTTATCGCCAGCTTTGCGGTCGTGGCCTTCGCTGGTGAGCATGGTGACGGCATCGACGGGGTTCCAATGTTCGCTGCCCCGCACGCCGAGGCCGCCGTAGTGGTATTTGGGGAGCTTGAGCGGCTTGTCGCTCGCGCAGGTCTGCGTGCTGGTGAGGTCGATGATGTTGGCGAGCACGCTATCGAGCGTTTTTTGTGAAACCTGCACTTCCCAAGTCTCATTGAGCACTTTTTGGTCGGGCGTGTGGCTGTGATCGAGAAAAACGTGCTGGCTAATGAATCAGCCGACGTCAGCACCACCCCAGGATTGGTCGAGTTTGACGAAGCGGACCTCGGCGGGCAGCGAGGCACCGCTTTTGGCATCGGTCTTGCCCATGTTCCAGAAATCGGGATGCGAGTCGCCGAACTCGGTCTTCGTCCACGCGAGCCAGATGCCGCGCTGCCAGGGATGATCGGACTGATGATTGCCAGTGACAAGTTTGCCGCTCGGCGAATACACCGGATGCAGATGAGCACCGTGCTTGAAGATGGGATTCACACCTTCCGGCACGTCGCCGGGCTCCATCTGGTAATCGCAGATGGTTTTGCCCTCGATGGCGAAGTGAAGGACGGAGCCGATCTTTTCGGCGGTGATGTCCTTGGCGTTGGATTGGCCTACGGAACACGCGGAATACACGGAAAGGATCAAAAGGCCGAGATGAGGGCGAGACACTTTGGGTTTCATAAATCAGTTTTCCGAGTGTTCCAGGCATCCCGTACGCCGGGGTTTCCTTGAACGAACAGTCGATTCACAAACTCGCAGGCTTCACGAGCGTTCCGGCCTTGATGACGCCGCCTTGCATGACGGCGAGAAGGTTGTCTCGGTTTTCGAGGAGGGAGATGTCTTTGAGAACGTCGCCCTTCACGACGAGGACATCGGCGAGCTTGCCTGGTTCGAGGGAGCCGAGTTCATGGGCACGGCCCATCATCTTCGCGCCGCCGAGGGTGGCGCATTGGATGGTTTGCAGCGGACTGAAGCCGACGTAGTTCACGAAGAAGGTTAGCTCCTGCGCGTAGGTGCCGTGCGGGGTCCAGCCGAAGCCATAATCGCCGCCGAGACCGAGGGTGCCGCCAGCTTTGAGCACCTTGCGGGCGCTTTCGGCTCCGGCTTCGAGGGTTTCTTGATGGCCGTCGATCACACGCTGCGAGAGTCCGAAGTCCTTGCCGCGCTGGACACTGAAAAGCTCGAAGCCGAGACCGGGACACATGGGCACGTTGCGTTTGAGCAGGAGTTCGAGGCATTCGTCGTCCATGAAAGTGCCATGCTCGATGGCGTCGTAACCGGCCTTGAGCGCGTTGTAGATGCCGTCGCGGGCGCGGCAGTGGCCGGTGACTTTGAGTCCGTGATTATGCGCGGTGGCGACCACGGCGTGCATTTCATCGAAGGTCATGCACAGCGTGTGATGGTCGTTGATGTCGGGCGAGGCCGCATCGCCTGTGGGATAGGTCTTCACCCACTCGATGCCGTCTTTGACGAGTTTGCGAACCGCCGTGCGAGCCTGCTCGGGGCCGTTCACGATGAAGACGATGCCCTCCATGCCGATGCGGCGGTAATCGGGGTTCCAGTCCATCAAACCGCCCGCGCCACAGATTTCGCGACCGCTGGTGCTGAGTCGCGGGCCAAGGATCATGTCCTCCTCGATGGCCTTCTTCATCCACACGTCGATGTTGTGCAGGCAACCGCCGCTGCGCGCGCTGGTGTAGCCGCACTCGAGCGCGGTCTTCGCGTTCACAGCGGATTGCAGCGTGACGTATTCGACGGGGAACTTGATGTCGAGGTCCTGCAACTCGGTGACATTGAAATAGGTGAGGTGGATGTGTGCCTCGATGAGGCCCGGCATGATCGTGCCGCCTTGCGCGTCGATGATGCGTGCATCGGGTGGCGACGAGGGAGCATCATCTGCCGGACCAGCGTAGGTGATGAGGCCGTCCTGAATGATGAGCGTGGCGTCGGGGGCGGCTGGCTTGCCCGTGCCGTCGATGAGCTGGCCGTTTTTGACGACGGTGATGCCTGGTTGGAGCTTCATGGTTCCTAGAGGCTATCCATTTCCAAAACGGAAGGCTAGAACAGAAGCGGCAGGGCTTGGAACAATCGCGGCGGGGAAGCCATGCCTGCGGAAGACGCGGAAAGGATCAGAAGGGCATGATTTCAGGCCTTCCGCGTGTTCCGTAGGCCGTCATGTTGGAGAATACTGGCTTCGGTAGGTGGCGGGTGTGAGGCCGGTGACTCGACGGAATTCACGCGTGAGGTGGCTTTGATCGGCGAAGCCGCAGCGTTGGGCGATGGCGGCGATGGATTCGCGCGTATCGACGAGCAAGCGGCACGAAGTCTGGATGCGCAACCGCTTCAGATACTGCTGTGGTGGCAGGCCGTATTCGCGTAGAAAGCTGCGCTCGAAGGCGCGGGCGGACATGCCGGCGGCTTTGGCCATGTCGGCATTCGTGACGGGTTCGCCGAGGCGTCGCGTCATGAGTGAGATGACGACGCCGAGGCGGATGTCGCTGCGCTGATCGATCTGCGAGGCATCCAGCACACGCGTGATGCCCGCGGTGCCGATGGCGCGGCCTTTGGCGTCGAGCACGGGTCGCTTCGTCGTGAAACACCATGCGGCGGTGTGATCGAAACGGCCCACGAGTTCGAGACGGCCTTGAACGGTGTATCCGGAGAGCACGGCTTCATCGCCCTCGCGGAAATGGGCGGCGAGGTGCGGCGGCGAGAGGTCGTCGTCGGTTTTGCCGAGCACCTCATCAAGACGATTCATGCCGTAGTTGATCAAGAAGGCGCGGTTCACCCAGAGGTAGCGGCGTTTCGCGTCTTTGATCCATGCCTGCACATCTGGCAGCGTGTCAAAGAGGCCGCGCAGCGCCTCAGCGGAGGAGGGGAGAGGCGGAGTGGCCCTGGCGCGTTGGGGTTTCACGTTGAAGAGGCTATCAACAACGATGCGGGATGACACGCTGAATCACACGGACATAAAAAAGGCGGAGCCGCATGCCGCAGCCCCGCCTGGTGAGTGATGCAAGATTACTGACGCACTTCCTTGATGTGCTTGTCCGGCGCGGCGTCGAAGGCGGCCTTGCTGGCGACGTCGGCGAAGGCGACCTGACGGGCGTAACTGACGGTGATGGACGGGTCGGCCTTTTTCTTGCTGAGCGGGCACTGGCCGGTGACAGCGCCGATAATGTTGGCGAGGTAGGCCTTGGGGGTGGCGGTGAACTGGGCTTTGCATTTGTTGCAGCAGACCGCGACGGTCTTGCTGTAGTTGCTGGTGATGGCCGGATTGGCAGGCTTGCCGGAGACCGGGCAGACGGTGTTCAGCGGCTCGGCGGCGTTTGAGATGCCTGCGAACAAGGCGCAGGCGGCGACGAAGGTGAGGATGTGTTTCATGAGGGGCGGTGTGAAGACGAGGGAAAGGCGATACGAATTCACCGGCAGCCCTGCAACCAAAATTTTCCGGCGCCCGAGGCCGGGTGGCTGGGAAATCGGTCGTGTATGCGCTGATTGACACCTTTCCGCCGAGAGCCTAGGCTCGTGCCCGTGTGCGTCACATTGAGCTGATGCAGGCACGGACAACAGGGTTCACGCCATGACCTGAGTTCGCAGAACAAGCTTTCATGGCCGATCTTCGCCGCTGAAACCGCCATGAACCTGTATGTGAGCAATCTTCCCTACACCATGACGGACGAGGAATTCCAGCGGTTGTTCGCCGCGCACGGCCAGGTCACGAGCGCGCGCGTGGTCAAGGACCGCGAAACGAACCGGTCGCGTGGTTTTGGTTTTGTCGAGATGCCGGTGGAGGCGGAGGCGCTGACGGCGATCAACACGCTGAACGGCTTGGATGTGGGCGGACGCCCGCTGCGTGTGGTGGAGGCGCGGCCGAAGGAAGACCGGCCGCCGCGTGATTCTCGTGGCGGAGGCAGGTCGTGATTCTTCGGCCCGCCAGGGCCGGTTGATCAGGCCTTGGGCTGATACTTCGGATACCGCTGCTGAAGTTGCTTGAGCATCTGCTTGGCCTGGGCCTCGTCACCCGCTTTTTGCAGGGATTTGGCGGCTTTGTAGAGCGCGTCAGGCGTGACGTCAGGATCCTCGTAAAACTGGCTGGGTACGGCGTATTTGGCGGCACCTGCCTTCCATTTTTCGAGGGCGGCGGCCTGCTGGCCTTCGGCGGCGAGCCGGTCGCCTTGAGCGGAGAAGATGTCCCCTTCAAGAATGAGCAACTCGGCCTGGAGCTTGCCGTCTTTGACGACCTGAAGCGCCTCCTGGGCCACTTTGTCGGCCTCGTCGAAGCTGCCCTTGCCGAGCAGGGCGCGTCCTTTCGTGAGCTGGGCGCGGGCGCTGGAGGCAGCGTCTGGATTGGATTTGAGGAAGTTCTCCGTGGCCTGGATGCTGGCGTCAAACTGGGCGTTTTGGAGCTGCGCCATGCCAAGGTAGTTCCACACGACGGCCTCGGTGTTTTCCGGCGTGTCGGGGGTGACGGCCAGTTCGAGGAAGCGGGCGGAACGTTTGAAGTCGTCGCTGCTGTAGAGCTTGAGACCGAGCCATTTCAGGATGTTCGGCGGCACCTGACCACCCGGTTTGGACTGGAGGTAGCTGTCGATGGTCTTGGCGAGGTCATCGGCGTTCTGCCGTGCGTAGTCGCACAGGATGATGAGCTGGCTGGATTTTTCCAAGTAGTCCTTGCTGTCGATCTCGATGGCGCGGCGCAAGGCAGGGACGGCCTTGTCGTAAAGTTTTTGATCGAAGTTGCCGCGACCGATGCCGTAGTAGGCCTGCGCTGCGGCGGTGGTGGTGGGAAATTTTTTCAGCAGCGTCTCAAAGGCGGTGACGGTGGCCTTCGGGTCTTTTTGCTCCATGCCGATGAAGCCGAGATGAAGCCAGGCCATCTCGCAGGCGTCGGACTTGGGGAATTCCTTGGTCACATGCTCAAAGTCGGCCTTGGCCTTCGGTAGATCACGGGCGTCCCGGTTGGCGAGGCCGCGGCGGGCGTAGGCCTTGGGGAGAAACTCATGCTGCGGATGCTCGTTGATGAAGCGGGTGAAGGTGGCCACGGCCTCCGGGTGGCGTCCGGCCTCGGCCTGCGCCCAGCCCATGTTGAAGAGCGTGCCGGGGCGCAGCTTCTCCGGTAGTTTTTCAATGGCGATGTCGGTGTAGCTCACCACGGCCTGCTGGTAGTCGGCCTTGTTGAAGTAGAAGTCGGCGCGGATGAGGCGGGCGAGGGGCAAATACTCATGCGCGGCCCGGTTCTGCGTGTGCCGGGCGATGAAGGCCGTGGCGAACTCGCCAAGGTCCTTGTCGTTGAGCAGGTAGAAGCAATAGAGCTTCCAGTAGCCGGCGTCGAAGGCCTCTTCCGTTTCGGGATGGTACTGCTCGATGAGAAGATACACTTCCACGGCGCGGGCGTAGCTCTTGCGCATGCGGTAGGCATGGCCGACGAGCACGAGCATCTTCGCGCGCGAGGCACCGGGTGGCAGCACCTCGGAGTTCTTGTTGTAGTAATCAATGACGGCGTCGTAGTCGCCCTTGGCGTAAAGCGCCTGGATGATGCCGACGAGCGCGATGCCACGGTTCTGCTCGGTGGTCTCCGGCATGCGCAGCGTCTTTTCGAACATCAGGATGGAGTCGTCCGGCTTTTTCAACTCGGCAAAGAGCACGGCGGCACGGATCGATGCCTCGGCCACGATGGCGCGGTCGGCACTGGTTTTGACCAGATCCTCGAAGATCGGCAGCGCCTCGGTTTTCTTGTCCTGCGCAAGGAACATGCTGCCCAGCGTGAGCAGGGCCGTCTCGCGGTAGGGGTTCTCCGTTGTGACGGCGATCACGGTTTTCAAGGCGGCGGCCTGCTTATCCTTGTCGCCCGCCATCTCATAGGCGCGGCTTTTGTTGTAGGCGGCGGCCAGTTTGACCTGGGGGCTCTTGTGCTTGGCCTCGCAGAAGGCGAAATGACGCGCCGCATCGAGAAATTTCGACTCATTGAAGGTCATCGCGCCGAGCCGGTAGGCGGCGGAGGGCGCGCCCTCGCTGTCCGGGTAACGGTTCACCACCTCCGCATAGTAACTGGCCGCCTGCTTGAGCTGGCTCTGCTTCATGTAGCATTCGCCGATGCGGTACAAGGCGTCCGGCACCTGACGTCCGGCGGGGTATTTTTGCAGGTACTTGGCGTAACCCTGGGAGGCCAGGCTCCACTCCTCGCGGTCATAGGCCAGCGTGGCGAAGTCAAACATGTCGTCATCCGGTCCCTTCGTCCTGGGCGGGGCGGGGCGGCTCTGGGGATCGTCCAGCACCGGCTGCGCTTTGGGCGGCGGGCGCACAGGGATGGCCTTCGGAACCGGAGTGTCGTCCTCGACGGGAAGTGCGCGTGGAGGTGTCTGCTGCGCCAGGGCGGTAAGGGAGATCAGTCCAAGCGCCGCAGTGGCGAGGTGGTGGAAACGGCGGCGTGAGGCGGTGTGCATCGTGGCGGGAATCATCTCACGGGGGGCGTTGCGGCAGGTTGGTCGGCGTCCGGTCTGCGGGTGGCGAAGGCGATGTTCCAGATCCCCGCCTTCTGGCAGGTGTCGAGCACACGGATGACATGCTGGTAATCGACGATCTCATCCCCGCGAAGAATCACCGCCTGGTCCTTGTAGAGCTTCACAATGTTCTGCAGCTTCACCAGCAGCTCGTCCACGGTGAGCTTCTGGCCGTTCACGATGATCTCACCCTCCTTTTTGATGTTGATGATGATCTCGCCGACGTTGCGGGACTCCTTTTCCTTCCCTTCATCAGCCGCAGGCACGCTGACATCCATGACCTGCTCCTCCTTCGCATACTGGAAGGTCACGGCAAAGAAAATGACCAGCAGGAACAGCACGTCCACCAGCGGCGCGAGCTGCATGGGGGTGGGTTCGATGGAGTGCTGTTTGCGGAAATTCATGCGCTGGGGCTTTCAGACTACGTTCGTCGTTCGGAAATTCGTCTTTTGTGCCTACTGGCCGGCCACCGCGCGTGCGGCACGTTTGTACTGCACCGCGAGCAGCGCCATCAGGTGGGTTGTCGCTGCTTCCATCTCGGAGATCAGGCGGTTCACCTTCCCACGGAAGATGGCATAGAAGATCAGGGCCGGAATGCCGATCACCAGGCCGGAGGCCGTGCAGAGCAGCGCCTCGGACACGCCCTGGGCCAGACCGAGCTGGCTGGAGCCGCCCGCGCCCTTGCCCGAGATCTCATGGAAGGTGGTGATCATGCCCAGCGTCGTGCCCAGCAGTCCGAGCATCGGTGCCACGGCTCCGACGTCCCCGAGGTAGGCGATGCGGGCCAAAAGCAGACTCGACTGGCGGTTGCCCTCGGCCTCTGTGACCTCCTTCACTTCCTCAAAGCTCGCCGTTGGGTTGCGCGTGGCAAAATCCAGCGTCTTCGCCGTGATGCGGGCGATGCACTCGTTGCGGCGGTTGCACACGGCCAGCAGGCCCAGGTAGTCCTGTTTGCGGATCAGCGCGTCCGCCGAGTTCATGAAGGCGTCACTCACCACCGTGCCCTGCCGCACTGTGAAGGTGAACAGTACGATCATGAAGAAAGCGATCATCGACAGGCCGATCAACGGGTAGGCCATGACCCCGGTGCGTTTCACAAAGCCGTCAAAGGTCAGCACATCGGCGTATGGATTGTCTTCCAAGGCGGCGGCTTGCGTGGCGGCAGGTGTGACGACCGGCGCGGGCTGCTGGGCCTGAGCGGAGACATTCATCGTGACGATGACAGCCGCCAGCAGGGCCAGGGCGAGGAGGATTTTGCGATGCATGAGGGCGCGACTGTAAACGTGAGCGCCCGCCTTGCAAGCGGGCTGGTTGGCTGGCTTTCTGCCGGACTCAGGCCAGCAATTCCCGCACCACCTTGCACTCGTTCACGCCGGTGAGGCGGAAATCGAGGCCGGCATAGCGGTAAGTGAACTTTTCGTGGTCAAAGCCGAGGATTTTCAAAATCGTGGCATGCAGGTCATGCACATGGACGGGGTTTTCCGTGGCCTGGAAGCCGAACTCGTCCGTTGAGCCGTGTGTGTAGCCGCCACGCACCCCGCCGCCGGCCAGCCACATCGTGAAGCCGTAGTGGTTGTGGTCGCGGCCGTGCTGCTTGCCCGCGTTGGCCCCCGGCGTTGGCAGTTCCACCGCCGGGGTGCGGCCAAATTCACCGCCCCACATCATCAGCGTCTCGTCCCACAGGCCGCGCTGCTTCAAATCCCCCATGAACGCCGCCATCGCTCCGTCTGTCTGCTGCCCGAGCTTCCGGTGGTCGAGAATTTCATCGTGGGTGTCCCACGGCTGCCCCGCGCCGGTCCAGAGCTGGATGAAACGTACGCCGCGCTCCAGCAAACGCCGGGCGATGAGGCACTGGCGGCCAAAGGCGTGGTCGCCATACATCTTCCGCACCGATTCCGGCTCCTTCATGATGTCAAAAGCGTCCGTGGCCTCCATCTGCATGCGGTAGGCCAGCTCGTAGCTCTGCACGCGGGCTTCGAGCTGCTGGTCGCGCTCTCTCTGCACCAGGTGCTTCTGATTCAGTTCCATCAGCAGATCCAGCTGACGGCGCTGCTGCTTCAAATCAAGCGAGCCATTTTGAATGAACTCCACGAGCTTTTCGACCCGCGTGTCCTCGGTGTTAATGTAGGCGCCTTGGTAAGCGCTTGGCAGGAAGGCCGACTGCCAGTTCTTCGTGCGCCGCGTCGGCATGCCACCGGGGCACATCGCGATGTAGCCCGGCAGATTCTGATTTTCGCTGCCCAGGCCGTAGGTGACCCACGATCCCATCGTCGGACGGTTCAACCGACCCTCGCCGCTGTTCATCAGGCCCAGCGACGGCTCATGATTTGGCACATCCGCGTGCATGGAGCGGATCACGCACAAATCATCGGCAAACGCGCCTGTTTTCTCAAAGATCTCGCTCACCTCAAGGCCGCACTCGCCGCGTTTCGTGAACTTGAACGGTGATTTAAAGCCCGCGCCAGTCGGGCGCTCGGTTTTGAGCACATTGGGCAGCGCCTTGCCGTCGTATTTGTCCAGCATCGGCTTCGGGTCGAACGTATCGACGTGAGAAGGACCGCCGTTCATGAAGAAATGCACCACGCGCTTCGCCTTCGGCTCAAAATGCGGCCGTTTCAGCGCCATCGGGTCCAGCGTGGCCGCCGCAGCCTGCTGATTGAACAGCGAACCTGCCGCCACGGTGCCAAAGCCCATGCCGACACGCTGTAGCAGTTCACGACGCGTCAGAAACGCATGCTCCAGATTTGGAGCATGATGTGAGATGGGAGAGTTCATTGGGGGTGCGTAAGATACGCTTTTTGGGGTAGTCTGCTTTCGCATCTTTCCAGTCACAAGAAAGCGCAAAATCGGAGCGCAAGCTGCTGATGGAAATATTGCCACGCAGGCGTAGTCTCCGCGCCCCCAAACCTCGAAAATGCCCCTGAACACTCGCCACCTTGCCTTGGCTGAATTTGTCGTCGCCGCGTCCAGCCTTTCCGCTGCTCCCGATTGGAAGCAGGTGGAGCCCATGCTCGCCGCGAAGTGCTACGAGTGCCACAACGCGGACAAGATGAAGGGCGATGTCGATTTGAAGAAATTCGCCGCTAATCCCGATGTGCCGGTGAACTTCCAGATCTGGAACACCGTGAAGGACACGATCGACAACGGCGACATGCCGCCTCGGAAAGCCAAGCAGCTCACCTCCGAAGAAAAAGCGGGCATCACTGGCTGGGTGCAGCATTCGCTCGATCTGCTCGCGGAGGCCAAATCCGGCGATCCGGGCCCCGTGACGATGCGCCGCCTCACGAATGCCGAGTATGACTACACCATTCGTGACCTCACAGGCCGCGATT
>NZ_JBIIKX010000070.1:0-29888 GCF_044232965.1 Prosthecobacter sp. | reverse complement strand
GGACACGCTTGAGAGCGCCACAAGGTTCCATCATGCGAATCGGCCACCAACAGCACCCAGGCCGCGAAGAAGACTGGCCCCCAAGTTTTGGCCTTTTTAACCCCTCTTTTTCAACAGGCTGCTAGGGAACCGCTGAATAATTTAACGCCGCAAGGTTGCACAATCGCAGGATGGATTTTGAATGGTTTTCTCCGCGACTATCCGGATAGATTTTTAGCTTTCGCTTTTTTCCTTCGCCTTCTTTGCCTCCGCCTTGTGCTTCAGCACCTCAATCACGATGGGCAGCACGGAGACGACGATGATGAGCAGGAAGACGAGCTTGAGGTTGTTTTTGATGATCGGGATGCTGCCGAGGAAGTAACCGGCGATGGTGAAGCTCAGCACCCACAGCAGGCCGCCACCGAGGCTGTAGCCGAGGAAGCGGCGGTAGTCCATGCGGCCAAAACCGGCCGTGAACGGCGCAAAGGTGCGCACGATGGGCACAAAGCGGGCGAGGATGATGGCCTTGCCGCCGTGCTTGACGAAAAACGCCTCCGTCTTCGCCAAATAGTCGCGTTTGAACCAGCGCTGGTTCACGATCCAGCCCCCGGCCTTGCGACCGATCCAGTAGTTCAAATTGTCGCCAATGATCGCGGCGCACATCAGCATGGGGATGATATACTCAATGCGGATGAAGCCCTGTGCCGAAAGTGCTCCCACGGCGAACAGTAGCGAGTCGCCCGGCAGAAATGGCATGATCACCAGGCCCGTCTCGCAGAAGATGATCGCAAACAGCAGCCCATAGATCAGCGCACCATGGTCTTGTGCGAAGACTTGCAGGTGTTTATCGACGTGGAGGACGAAATCGAGGAGCTGGGAAATCATGCGGATCGGACTGTCCGGCGTCAAGCCGACGCGGCAAACGAAAAAAGCGATGCTGACGAGAGCATCTGCGGCAGAGCAAAAAAATGGCCGGAGCATCGTGCCCCGGCCATTTTGTTGATTTGTGAAGGAGGAGTTGGAAACGCGGCGTGCTTACTTCAGCTCCAACGCGACCACTTTTTTCCCTTCGATCTTGAGGCCTTCGACTTTGTTGAACTTTGTCGCAGCTTCGCTCATGCTCATGCCGCCTTCGCCGGATTCCATGACTTCCATGAACGCGTCCGTGTTGTCCATGAGCTTGTCGAACTGGATGTCCAAGTAGCTGACAGTGCCATCGTTGAAGTGGGTGGCGTCGGAGCTGGCGATGCCGCCGGCGCCTTTCACTTCGATCGTCATGCGCATGCCGGCAAACATAGGCTTCATCATGCCCATCTGGGCTTTCATCTGGGCGAGCTCCTCGGCGCTTTTCTTCGGCTTTTCGGCATTGCCGCCCTTTTTCTTGTCTGCCTCTGGGTTGGTGATGGTCAGGGAGGAGCTGCTCAGCGCAAAGGTCATCGGCTCTGATTTGGAAGCGGGCTTGCCTTCCTGCTCAGGCTCAAACGGCACATATTTCAGCTTCGCGAGATCTGCGACGGCGAAGACGACCTTCACTCCGCTTTTGCCATCGGGAGTTTTGACTTCCTCGTGGGACTTCACGGTCACTCCCTCGCCGAGCTTCTTGGCGCGCTCCTCGGCCTTTGCCTTGTCCATCACGAGGCCTTTGAGCTGATCGCCCTGGCCGCCGCCGGCCTGCATCATGGCTGCGAGCTGGGCGCCGAGCAGCACGCTTTCCTCAATGGTTGCGGTGCCGTCCTTGTTGACGATCACGGTGGATTTGATTTCAAGACAAGAGGTCAGGATGAAGGAGACGGCCGCGAGGAGGAGAAGGTGGATTTTTTTCATGAGGGTCGGAGCTTACGTCGGAGCCACCGATTCAAACAAGGAGAATTCCGCCTCGAAAGTGGAACTCGTGGCGCGTGTCCGACGGTGAAATCCTCCCAATCATGCTGCTTGCCAAAGCGTCCCGCCTCGGAAACAGATCGCGTATGGACTCGCATGAAGTGATCAGCAAGGCCGTCGAGCGCACCAGCTTCAAAGAAGTGGCCGCGCAGATGGGTGTCTCCCTCTCCCTCGCCTACAAGTGGTCCCAGCCGGATGAGATGCAGGGCAGCGGCACGGCCAATCCGCTCGACCGCGTGCGCCAGCTCTACGAGATCACCCGCGATCCGCAGATCATGCAATGGCTCTGCCACAAAGCGAACGGCGTCTTTGTGCAGAATCCCTCCGGCGGCGGTCCGCGCGGCATGGAGCTCATGCCTGCCACCCAGGAGATCGTGCAGCAGTTCGCCGACCTGCTCACCGCCATCAGCAAGGCCGCGTCGGACAACCGCATCACTTCAGAGGAGGCCTCACACATCCGCAGCGTCTGGGATGAGCTGAAACGCTTCACCGAGGGCTTCGTCCGGCTCTGTGAAAAAGGCGACTTTGCCCACCTTGCCGAAGAGATCAAAACACATCAGCCCAGGAAATAAACACGTCCCATGTCCGCCTCCGGCCCGCTGCTCATCCGTCATGAAGGCCACACGCCGCGTGAGCGCAGCACCTGCGGCTGGCGGGACCGGCTGATCAGTCGTGAAGATGCTGAATTATCACCCGCCGCGTGGGCACATGCCGTGGACATCGACGGCGCGAAGCTCCACTACCACAAACGCTCCACCGAGCTCTACTACGTCCTCGAAGGTGGCGGTTCCGTCATGCTCGACGGCGTCGAGCAGCCCGTCAGCAAGGGTTCCCTCGTCCACATCCCGCCCGGCGTCGTCCACGGAGCCCGTGGCAAGATGCGCGTCCTTGTCGTCGGCATCCCGGACATCGCTGAGGATGATTATTTTGAGGTTGAGGGGCAAAGTTGAACTGCGGCTGCTGAACAAAGCCATCTCTCCGCAAAACACGTGCGTTATGCCCCCCAATCGTTATCGTGCTCTAGCTCGAGTCACTTTAGGGCTGTTTTGAGGGTATTTTGTGCCATTTGGCCGATTTCGAAAACCTCGTAAAGAGGGCACAAAAAACCCTGTAAACCATTGGTTTACAGGGTTTTGAGATTGGTTGCGGGAGTAGGATTTGAACCTACGACCTTCAGGTTATGAGCCTGACGAGCTACCGGGCTGCTCCATCCCGCGATTTGATGGGCTGACAGATTCCGCTCTCCTGGCGAATAGGCAACCTGTTTTTACCCGAAGTTCATGACTTGGGCTGCAACATGGCCTATGGCGGGTCGTTTGCTGCTTCCCTCATGAAAAACATCGCCACCCTACTCGCTTTCGCGCTCACGGGCCTTTCCGCCCTTGCCGCAGATCCAAAACCGGCCGCTCCTGCCGCTGAAAAGCCCTCTCCCATCGGCTATTCCGACACGCCGGTCATTCCGGGCACGCAGTGGAAGGTGCATGACATCGACCGCCCCCGCCCGAACGCCGTGGCTCCTGGCGAAAAGCCTGGCGCGCCGCCTTCGGACGCGATCATCATCTTCGACGGCACCAGCACAGACGCCCTCCATGCGAAGGAAAAAGACGCCAAGGGCAAGGAAACCGGCAAGATGATGCCCTGCCCGTGGCAGATCGACAGCGGTGTGCTCATGATCTCCGGTGGTGACTGCTGGACGAAGCAGGAGTTCGCAAGCTGTCAGTTCCATCTGGAGTGGATGAGCGAGCCGCACACCAAGGGCAATTCGCAGAAGAAGGGCAATGCGGGCGTTTTTTTCATGGACCGTTACGAGTCCCAGATGCTCGACTGCGACAATAACCCCACTTACGCGGACGGCATGACCGGCGGCGTTTACGGCCAGACGCCGCCGCTGGTGAATGCCGTGCGCCCGGCCGGCCAGTGGCAGGTCTATGACATCGTCTTCACCGCCCCGAAGCTGGAAGGCGGCAAGGTGGTGGAACCGGCCTACATCACCACTTTTGTGAACGGCATCTGCGTGCAGAACCACACGAAGATCATGGGACCGACGAAGCACAAGAACATCACCGACTACAGCGGCGAGTTCCCGAAACTGGCCCCGATCCGCATCCAGGACCACAAAAACGAGCCCCCGGTGCGTGTCCGTAACATCTGGATAAGGCCGCTATGAGCTGACCTCTTCAGTTCATCTTTTTTTGCATTCGGCAGGGCCGGAGGTCATTCCTCCGGCCTTCTGTATTATAATAGGGAGTCGGAAAAGGTAAAAAATGCGTAAAAGCAATACAGTAATAATGATTATTCTATTGAAGTTAACGAATCGGCTCTTACCGTTCCTTAATTCACCACTTTTTATAAATTTCCATAACTTGAGCCAGTTTCTGCCCTTGTGGACGTTCTGGCTCTGTCCCAGCCGACCTTTGAACCATGCCGCACGCCTCTCAATCGCGCGCCATCAAAGCCGCAGCCCTAGTCGGCAGCGGCCTCGCTTCTTATGCGCGGACGCGTCGAGCCAAGGAAACCACGATTCTGACGTTTCATGGCCTCTGCGAGAACGTCGGTGACCCAGGCATCCTTGACTGGTCGCTGCATTTGCCGGTGGCGGTGTTTCGCAGTATTTGCGCCTTGCTGGCGGCGGAATACCGGGTCATCCCGCTGGCAGAGCTGGTCGAGGCACGGGCGAACAACCAAAGTCTGCCGGACAATTCTGTGATCATCACCTTCGATGATGGTTACGCGTCGAATTTTGAGCTGGCATATCCCATCTTGAAGAAGTTCGAGCTGCCAGCGACGGTTTTTGTCACCACCGGTTTCCTCGATGGCGAGGACATGATGTGGTTCCAGCGCGTGGACCTAGCCCTGAGCCGCACTCAGAAAGAGCAGATCAACTGGAAGATCAATGACAACAAACTGAGTCTGCAACTTGGGACGCGGAAGGAGCGCCAGGAATCCCTGGTGTGTTTGATGGCGGAGATGAAAGAGTTGCATGACATGGACCTGCTTGGTGAGGTGGACCGGCTGGAGCTTGCTCTGGGGGTTGCCACGCCGACGCTGGCGGATCTTCCGGTGCCCATGCGCCCGCTTACCTGGGACATGGCTTGTGACATGATTTACAGCGGCCTGATAGAAATCGGCGGGCATACGCACACACATCCCATCCTGTCCTCCTGTGATTCGATGGCGATGCGCGCGGAAATTTCCACCTGTCGCGACCGCATCCGTGCCGAGACGGGCGACCTGCCCCTCTCCTTTGCCTACCCGAACGGCGGCGCGGACGACTACAATCGTGAGTCCATGCTGATGGTTCGCGAAGCTGGCTTCAAATGTGCCTGTTCCATGGTGAACGGCCGCGTGGATGAGCATTCTGCCCTGTTCCAGCTCCCACGCTACGGCTCGCCAGAATCTGTGTGGGAGGCGGAAGCCACGGTTTCCGGTGCCTTCGAAACCCTCAAAGAGTGGAGGCAGAGCTGTCTGAAGGCGATGTCGCTGATATGAGGACGATCACGCTCAGTGCGAGAGATGCTCCGGCGCTGCCTTCCAGGCAGATCCCGCGTGTTCTTGTTTCTTCTCATGCTTCCTCGGCAGTGGCAGACCGGCGACCGGCTGTTTTGCATTTCGTGCATGGGATCGGCGGCGGCGGGGCGGAGGCCATGCTGATCAATCTCGCGGAAACACTCGATCCAGACCGGTTTCGCAGCATCGTCGTCGCCGTGAATGCCAAACCCTGGCCGCATCTTGCGGCGCGGTTGCGCACTGCGGGAGTCACCCTGCACGACCTCGAAAGCACCGCCTTCTTGAAGCGAGAAACCTTGTCCAAACTCCGTGCGATCCTGCGCCAAGAGCGCCCTGACATCGTGCAAACCTGGATGCATCATGCCGATCTCGTCGGCGGCTGGGCCGCGCGTCTCGCCGGAGTGCGCAAGGTGGTCTGGAGCATCCACTGCCGCGAAATCCATCGCAATCCTGGCGACAGCAATCTCAAGATTGCCCTCTTTCGCCAGGCGCTGGTGCTCAGTTCACGCTTCATTCCCACGCGTATCCTTTCCTGTTCTGCTGCGGCCATCGAAGACCATGTCGCCATCGGCTATCCACGCTCCAAAATGCGCTGGATCCCCAACGGCATCGACGCGGAGCGCTTCAAGCCGGACATCGACGCCGGTCTCGACACGCGTGCAGCCCTGCATCTGCCGCCCAACGCGCCGGTCATTGGTTACGTCGGTCGTTTTCACGAGATGAAGGATCTGCCGACCTTCCTGCGGGCGGCGGCGCTGCTCCAGGCGCGTGTGCCGGAGGCGCATTTCGTGCTCTGCGGAGGGGTGGAAGTCGAAATGAGCGCCGAAGAACGTGGCCTTCTCGCGCAACTGCCACGTCGTGACCAAGTGCGCTTTGATTCCTTCCGTCCGGACCCGTGGCGTTTGTATCCGGCCTTGAACGTCTTTTCACTCTCCTCCCGCACCGAAGCCTGCCCCATGACCATCATGGAGGCGATGTCCTGCGGCGTGCCGTGTGTCACCACCGACGTCGGTGATTGCGGACGACTGCTTGAAGGTGTCGGACAGGTGGTGCCGATGCGCGATGCGGCGGCCCTGGCGAGTGCTTGGGAAGAAACGCTCCGCCTTGGTCCTACAGCCCGCGCAGATCTCTCTCAGCAATCTCGTCAGCGTGTTCTGGAGCATTTCACCATCGCGCAGGCGGCCCGTCATTACGCGGACACTTATGCGCAACTCGTGGAGGCACGGAAATGAAGACGACGTGCTTGTTTCTAGCCCTCGCCAGCCTCGCTGCCGCACAGCCGGTGAGACTCTCCTTCTGCGACGGCATGACCCGCATCGCGCGCGAGGGCACGCCGCCCGCCGCGCAGACGCACACGCTGCATGCTGCGCGTGGTGAATGGGAGCCGCTGCAAATCATCGTCTCGGCCACACCTGCGCAGCTCAAAAATCTTGAAGCCGTCGCCACCGGCATCGCCAAGCGCGATTCCGACGTCCTGCTGCCCGCCCCCCAGGTGTTGCGCGTGCACTACGTTCGCGTTTCCCAGTCCACTCCGATGGCTCCTTTGCCGCCGGGGGATTATCCCGACGCGCTCGTGCCATTGGACCTGCCTGCGCAGGACATTCTGGGTGACAAGGTGGTGAACCAGCCCTTCTGGGTCGATGTGTTCGTGCCTTACACGGCGGAAGCAGGCGCTTACACCGGCGAGGTTCGTTTCAAGCTCGGCGACGGGGCCACGCACACCGCCGCCTACACGTTGAAGGTGTGGGATTTTGACCTGCCCGTCGTGCCGAAGCTGCGCAGCTCCATCATGACCACGACGCGCCGCATCGCCGAGGTGCATGGACTCGCCTACAATGGCGGCGTTCCCTCGCTCACACATCTCGGCTTGATGAACGCGTATTATGATCTCCTCGCTGAGCATCGCCTCAGCGTGGATCAGATCCATGGCAGCTATCCAGACGCAGCCACCGGCAAACTCGATGAAGACAAGGTTGAACGCGCCTTGCGAAAACACCTGCTGCACCGCCACGCCAGTACCATCGGCGTGCCGATCTGGCCCGAGTGGCCGTTCGCTGATCCTCTCGGTAAAGATCGTGAGGCCGCGATGAGCTACGTCGCGCAGTGGATGAGGCTGCTCGCGAAAATCCGCTGCGAATCACGCGGCTATGTCATCATGGGAGACCTGGACGAGCCCAACGATGCCGCTGCCTATGAAAAGGTGCGCCGCTGGGGTGAGTTCTTCAACGAGGTCGAAAAAAAGCACGGTATGCGTGTGCCGCTGCTCATCACCGAGCAGCCCGCGCCGGAAAAAGCCGCCTGGGGCTCTTTGCACGGCTTGGTGGACATCTGGGTGCCGCATTTCAGCGAGGTGTGGAAAGACATGGAGTGGGCCGGCGGAATGCGTGACATCGCGAAGCGCCGTGAGGCCGGTGACGAGGTCTGGGGCTATGCCGCGCTCGTTCAGATGCCCAATGAATGGGAAGAGCGGCAGGGGCGGCCGAAGCAATTGCAGGCCAGCTTCCCGCCGGTGTGGGCGCTCGATTATCCGCCTATGGCGCACCGCATCATGGGCTGGTTGTTTCCCAAGCACGGTATCACCGGCTTTACCTACTGGGACACACTTTACGCCGCCGAGGGTGTCGATGTCTGGCAGGACGCAGGCACCTTTAAAGCTCCTGACGGCGCGGTTTACAACGGTGACGGCTCCTTCATCTACCCCGCCACCGAGCAACGTCATGGTCGTCACGCGCCCGTGGCCTCGATGCGTTTGAAATGGCTGCGCGAGGCCGTCGAAGACTACGATTTCCTCATGCTGGCGCAGCAGCTCGGCCTTGAAGAAGAGACTCAGCGCGTTGTTTCGAGCTTTGCGCGCGGATTTGGAGATTGGGACAACAACATCGGCTCGCTCATGGAAGCGCGTCAGCAGCTCGGCGCGATGATCGAGGCCGCGCACCATCGCAAACAAACCGCCGCCGTCGGGAAAGGAGCCGCGCCATGACCGCCACGCTGCCCAGATCGTTCCTGCCAGCCGCGCCTCCGCGTCGTGATGCCCTCACACTCGACATCGTGGCCGACGAGGCCGCATTTCAAGCTCTCGCGCCGTTTTGGGACGCGCTGGTAGATCAAACTGCCACGCGCTCGCCCTTCCTCCGCTGGGACTGGGTCAGCCTGTGGTGGGCGGAATGTCGTGAGGCGGGCTCCAGGCTCGCCATCGGCCTGCTGCGGGATGAGGAAGGCGTGCCGCAGGCCATCGCGCCGCTCATGCTCTCGCGTGAGAGAGACCGTGCGCGCCGTTACCTCACCGCGCTCTCCTTCCTGGGCGGATTTGGTTCGGCGCATGGCGAGCGGCTCGACTTCATCGTGCCCGCAGGGCAGGAAGATGACCTTACCCCGCGCCTCTGCCGTGTGTTCAAGCATCTGCGGGATGAGTGTGATGTCGTTCGCCTCAATCATCTGCCGCAGGAGTCGCGGAACACCCCGCACATTCTCGCCGCCCTGGAGGAATCATTCATTCACGCCGGTGTTTTGAACCGCTACCCCTGCCATTTCATCCGCCTGCCGGAGACGCTGGCGGAATACGAAATGCGCCACACCGGAGCGTGGCGCAGCAAGCTCCGCCGCCGGAGCAAGTCCTTCGCCATCCAGCATGCGGGTGTTGCATCGCTGGCGGGTGAACGCGTGTCTTTTGATGCCGCGATGGATGCGCTGGGGACGTTGCACGCCCGTCAATGGCCGGAAAGTATCAGCAGTTTTGTCACGCCTGCCTCCTGGGGCTTTCACCAGCGTCTCGCGGCGAAATGGCTGCCCCAGGGCCGCGCCTTGCTGCCGCTCCTTGAGGCCGACGGACAGATCATCGCCGCGATGTACGGTTTTGTGGAGCGGGATGAGTTTTTCCAGTTTCAGATGGGCTGGGAGCCCGCCATGGCCAAACTTTCTCCTGGCAAACTCGTCATGCGCTGGTGCATTGAAGGCTCCATCCAGCGCGGTCTGCGCGCCCACGATATGCTGCCCAGCGATTACGAATACAAACGCCAGTGGTGCGACAGCCTCCGCTGGCTGCTCGACCTGGAGGCCTGCAATCCCACCAGTTGGCGGGCTGCCGCCTTTTACTCACTGCGCACCGCCCGCCGCCTGCTGCCACGCAGGGACCGGGACGCCGCCGGACCCACCTCCGAGCTTCAGGAGGACGCATCATCATGAAAGTCCTCGTCCTCACCGCCGATGCGAACACGCTCGTCTATCATCGCGGCGATTTGATCCGCGACTTCGCCGCACATGGCTGTGAGGTCGTCACAGCGGCGGCGGAAGACTACCCGCATGTGCGTGAATTTGTCAGCAGTCTCGGCGGCAGGCATTGCTCCATCCGCATGGCACGCTCCAAGATCAACCCGCTGAAGGATCTCGTGACGATGGGGGACATGTGGCGGCTCTTCCGCAGTGAGAAGCCGGACGTGCTGTTCGCCTACACCATCAAATCGGTCGTCTATGGTTGTGTCATCGCCCGGCTGGCCGGAATCCGCCGCGTGTACGCCCTGCTGCCCGGCCTGGGCTTCACTTTCGTCAAACCGGTGACGTGGAAGCAGAAAATCGTCAGCTTCATCTCCAAGGCGCTTCATCGCCTCGCCCTGAAACGCGCCGATGTCATCTTCATGCAGAACCAGGACGACGTGAAGCTTTTCACAGACATGTGCATGCTGCCTGCCGACGTGCCGGTGCATGTCACCGCCGGGTCAGGTGTGAACATGGACGAGTACGGCTACGCGCCACTCGAGGACGATGAAAACATCGAAGAAGGCCGGGTGCGCTTTGTTTTGGTGAGCCGGCTGCTCATCAGCAAAGGCGTGCGCGTTTTCGCCGAGGCCGCCCGTCGTGTGAAACAGCTCCATCCAAACTCTGAGTTTCATCTCGTGGGCCCCTTTGACCCCAATCCGAACCGTGTGGACGAGAGCGAGGTCAGCCAGTGGGTGGCCGAAGGCACGCTGGTGCATCATGGCATGGTCAAGGACATCGCCACGCTGCTCAAATCCATGCACATCTTCGTCCTGCCGACGTGGTATCGTGAAGGTGTGCCGCACGCCACCCTGGAGGCGCTTGCCACCGGCCGTCCGGTCATCACCACAAACTCCGTCGGCGCGCGTGAATGCGTGAGGCTCACCGCCGAGGGCGAAGCACAGCGCCAGAATGGTGAAATGCTCATGCAGGGCCAAAACGGCTTCCTCTGCCAGCCGCAAAATGTCGCCGCTGTCGGATGCGCCATGGAGTGGTATATTGATCACCCAGACCAGATCGCTGTCCAAGGTCGCGCCAGCCGACAGTTGGCAGCCGAGGTCTTCGATGTTCGTCTGGTGAACGAGATCATCCTGAAGGCCATGTGCCTGCGTGATGACCCTATGCATGAAAAGCCTCTCCGTCAGGAAACACCTCTCTCTCTCGCCGCTTAATTCCAGATCATGGCCATTCCCTACAGCATGAAGCCCGTTCCAACCGCGCCTCCGCACGGATTTGGGGCCGTGCTGGCGCTGGCGCCGCCGCAGGAGATGGTGCCGTCGGGCCATTCGCTGACCATTCCGGCTCATGCGGGCTCGTCTCCGGTGTTTGACCCGCGCGCCTTCCTGCCGCCGATCAATCCCAGCGACTTCGAGGTGCAGCCGCTTATCAGCATCGCGGACGTGTTCGGCTACATTCGCAAGCGCTGGCTGCGTGGCGCGTTCCTGGGCCTGCTGCTCGGCGCGTTCGCCTACTACTGGCTTGGCATGGGGGCGAAGATTTACGAGGCGGAGTCCCAGCTTCTCCTCCGCATCCAGGACGGCAATGTGTTCAACTTCGAGTCCATGGCCACCCGTGGTGTCACCGAGCTGAGCGCCCCGCAGCTCATCAACAACCACCGCACCGAGCTGCTCTCCCGCCGCTTCCTCAGCCACTTCTACGACCAGTTCCCGGCGGAGAAACGTGACGCCTACCTTCTGCGTGAGGCCAACTCCCTCAGCCGCAAGGATGAGCTGCTCAAGCTCGCGGGTCTCTACCAGCCTGGCAAACCAGGCGATCCGCGTGAAACCTTCGTTGATCTCATGCTTGCCTCGGTGCGAGTCGAGCCGCTCAAGGAATCCCATGTCCTCCGCGTTCAGGTGCGTGATCGCGATCCGCAGCTCGCCGCTGAATTCGCCAACCGCTACGTCGAAGACTACATTCACTACGTTGCCGAGCAGGAGTCACAGCTCAGCGCGGACGCCTCCAGCTACCTGGAAAAAAAATCCGAGGAGCTGAAAAAGCGCCTGAATGAGTCCGAGCAGAAACTCAACGCCTACCGCAAGAGCGAGGGCCTCATCGAGGACAGTGAGACGAAGGACATCTCCAGCGAGAAAGTGCGCCAGCTCAACACCGCCATCACAGAGGCTGACTTGAAGCTCATCAAGGCCAAGTCGGACCTCGACAGTCTCGCTGCCGCGCAAAAAGCCGGCCGGGATCTCACCGAGCTCCGGCTGTTTGCCGACAACCCTGATGTGGCCCACATCCGCAAGCAGCTTGATGACAAGATGGCCGAGCGCGCCCCGCTGGAGGCCACCTGCGGGCGCAGACATCCCAAGATGGTCGGCCTTTCCAAGGAGATCGACGCCCTGCGCGCCGTGCTCGACCGCTCCATCAACGCGGTCGCCGCCATGATCAGAAGCGAGGTCGAGACACAGGAACGCCAGCTCGCCGACTATCGTACCCAGCTCAGCCAGGCGCGTGGTGACGCTCTCGATTTCAGCGGAAAGAATGTCCAGCAAGGCATGCTACGCGATCAGGTGCGCATGGACCGCGAGTTGTACGAGAAGATCGAGATGCGCCGCAGTCAGGCCGCGCTCACCGGCCAGTTCCGTGACAGCGGCCTGTTGCGCGTGGCCGATGTGGCCATGGCACCAGAAAAGCCTGTGAAACCGAACAAGCCCGTGGCCGCCGTGGCAGCCGTGATGCTGTTCGGTCTCTGCCTCATCGGCGTGCCCGTTGGCTGGGGCATTTTTGACGATCATGTGATGCGGCTTCTGCGCTCGCAGCCGCCCCTGCCTCAAAGGCCTGAGCCCGTGCAGCACACTCCATTTGGCTACGGCTATCCCATGCCGCCATCACCGCCGCCTGCTCCTGCCGTCTCTCCGTTTTCCATCGCGCCAGCTCCCTCGCCTCAGGTGGGCCGCCCGCCCCCGGCGACGCGCAACCTGCCGCTCTTCAAGCCGGCCGATGGTGAGGCGACGGTGCTCGCCCGTCTGCCCTGGGTGTCTGGCTCCACACCGGAGGTCATGCTCGCTGAGTTGCTCAAACCGGAGCCGATCGGAGCCTCCACCGCGCTGCATCAGCTCACCAGCACGCTCGAAAAGCAAGCCATCAACCGCAGTGGCACCACTGGCGTCGTTCTCATCACCAGCGCCGAGTCCGGCGAAGGCAAGACACTCGTCGCCGCCGCGCTCGCTGCCGCCTTTTGCCACCAGGGCCGTCGTGTGTTCTTGATGGAGTGCAATCCTTCCTCTCCCAAGCTGCACGAGTGGTTCCCGCGTGTCGCGCAGGGGCACGGTGCTTATGCGCACAATCTTGAGGCGCTGCGCTACGGCCACAGCAATCTCTTCCTGCTGCCCGGCTGTGATCTGCCCGCGCACGCCACCAACGAGCTGCTCGACGGCTACCGTCAGTGGATCGACCGCGCCAAAACGGAGGTCGATTGGATCATCCTCGACGCCTCGCCGTTGCTCAGCAGCTTCGCCAATGTTGCTCCCTTGGCTCCGCTGGCCAGCGATGTGCTCATCGTCAACAACCCCACCGTCACCACAACGGTCAAGCTCCGCGCCGCCCTCGCGCTGCTCCAGCCGATGATGTCAGCCAGCGCCTTGCGCGGCATGGTGGTGAATGGCGGCTGATCAGGCTCACTTCACGCCAAGCAGCTTTCGTATCGCGTCCATCAGCACCTTTTCCACCTGCGGTGCCACACGCGAGACGATGCCCGTCTCATAGCCTCCCTGTCCATACGCGATCTCCGTGCCGATGTAACCGGTCCCATAGTCGCCGTAAGCCGCCATGGCGATGAAATCACCCGCCCGCATCTGCTGCGCGGCGATCTGATACTCCACGAACAACTCTCCTGGCATGTGCAGCACACGCGCCGGTCCGAGTTGCAGGCAGCTCAGTGGAATCCGGTGCCCGCCGCGTGTGCGGCGCACGAACGTCAGATCCCGCGCCGCGCGGATGCGATCCGGCTGCTTCTGCGATGTGTCCTTCAGCTTCGCCAGCAGCGCTTTTTCGACCAGTGTGTCCCGCACCGGCATAGCGACGTGTTCCACGCTCCATCGCACGTCTTCCGCCGTGATCGCATGCTTCGTCTGCGATTCCCACGCGATCTTCATGCCCTCCGCGAGGCGTTGTGCCAGCACGGGCCGGTTGTCCTTCGCCCCGTTGTTGTATTTGCCTGCGGCCACGTTTCCTCCTGCTCCATCGAAATGCACACAGGCCACGCCCGGCAGCGCCGCCGCCCGCAGCTCACGCGCCATGCCCACAAAGTCCCAGTTCACCGAACCCTGCCCGTAATAGCTCTGTGGATGCGTGGCGTAGTAAGTCAGCGCCGCCACGGCTTTGTCAGCATTCCAAAAGGTGATCAAACGCACCAACGGATCGACCGTGCCTTCTGGTGCTTCGCGTGCCGCCGGGTTTTTGCCTCCGGAACTCTGCCGTTGCAGGATCACGCGCCCCTCCGGCCCAAGAATGCGCCGGTTTGAGGCCACCTTTTCCACCTTGCCTGCGCCGAGGCCGATGTGTGTGACCGTCTGCGCTTTCGACAACGACTCCTTCACCGCCGTGGCGAGCCGTTGCATCACCTCGCGGTCGAACTCGGCATTGGAATACACTCCGGGCAGCCCGTGCTCGGCCAAAAGCCGCTCTGTTGCAAAATCACTGCCCGGCGCGTCATGCTGATGCAGCGTGTGAACCGTCACCCGCTCCGCCGAGGTGCCCGCCGCCTCCGCCACGGCCGTGCGAAACGCATCATGGCTCTCATTGGCGATACCCACCCAGTCGAACGCGCACAGCACAACCGGCTCTCCCGCGCCCAGCAGCACCACGCCCCGCGCGGTTAGAGGCGTCACGATTTCCTTCACCGGTTTCACCGCCCCATTGCACAAAGGCGACCCGATCGGCGGCGTGGCATCCACATGGAACGTGGCGATTCGCAATTCCGCCGCGTGCATGGAAACGCAGGCGGCCAGGGCAAGCAGCAGAGGCAGTTTCATGGCTTCAAAACCTTCGCCACAAACTCCGTCAGCGCTTTCGTCGCAGGATCGCCTTCAGTGCCGAGGTTGGCGTTGATCTTGGTGTGATTTGTCTCTTTGCCGCCAAACACCGTCACCGGGATGCCCGCCTCTTTGAGCACAGCTCCGAGACGTTGCGCCTGTGCCGAGTTGTCAGGATGATCCGACACATGCAGGATCAGGAAGGGCGGGATGTGCTTGTCCTTCGCCACATGCGTCACAGCGGAAAAGTCGAGGTGCTTCGCGGGATCATTGCCGAATTTCTCACGATGCCCAAACTTCGCTTGCGGCTGGTGATGCACCCGGCGGCGCGTTTCAGCGACTTCAATGATCGCCGGGATGTCGTAGGTGTCGCCATCGACCGGCACGCAGCCGATGAGATCTTCAAACGACACGCCTTCCGCCTTCAAATACCGGACATCCGTGCAGATCAGCGTCGCGAGCTGCGCTCCGGAAGAATGCCCGCCGACGAGCACACGTTTCGGATCACCGCCATGCTCGGCGATGTGCTTGTGCATCCAGCCAAAGGCCTTCGCCACATCGCGGACCAGCACCTCCATCTCCACCTCTGGCAGCAGGCGATGATTGATCGACACAAACACAAACCCCTTATTCGTGAACCACGCGGGCTTCTCCTGCACGTTCGCCTTGTCGCCCGTCTGCCAGCCACCGCCGTGAATCCAAAAGACGACCGGCAGATTCTTCGCGCCTGAAGGTGTGTAGATGTCCAGCACATGCCGTGCATGGCCGTTTTCCACATAGGGGATGCTGCGTTTCATCTCCTGAGCCATGGCGGAAAAGGCAAACAGAAGGCTGGCGAAAAGGATGAATTTCATGAGCTGAGCAATACGCAGCCACTCGCGCTTACTTCAGGTATTTTGCCAAGTCCCGCATCGCGATCACCGTGCAGCCTTCGTCTTTGAGGTGCTGCATGTAGGCCTCAAACTTCGCCGGATCGGTGTTCACCCACGGGTGCTTGATGTCCGGCACACCGTGAAAGGTCATTACCGCGATCTTGCCGCCCTTCGCCTGTGCCACAGCGGCCTTGAACTGCTCCAGCGTGCTGTCGGGCTTGCCGTCGAAGGCTTGTGGCATCAGCAAAGGATTGTCAGTGGTCGGATCGAAGGCCTTCGCGCCACCAGCGCGGGCGAAAAGGTAACCACGCTCACCGAGCAGCTTCGCCGCCGCTTCGCTTGTAGCGTAACCAGGGTAGCAAAAGCTCACCGGACGTGGGATGCCGGCCTTGGCGCACTGTGTTTCGATGAACTCCACATCGGCGGCGAGCTGCTCGGTCTTCTGCTTGGTCACGCCCGCGTGCTTCCGCGTGTGGTTGCCGATCTCAAAGCCCTGGTCGTGCAGCGCCTTGATTTGCTCCCAGGTCATGTAGTTCTTTTTGTCCACGAGGAACTCAAAGCCCTCCGTGATGAAGAATGTGGCCCCAAAGCCATGCTTCTTCAGCAGCGGTGCCACGTAGTTCGCCTGACTGGCCACTGAGTCGTCGAACGTGAGCACCACCAGCTTGTCGGGCGCCAGTTCGGCGGCAGGGAGTGACAGAACGAGACCAACGGCCAGGAGAAAGAACGGTGTTTTCATGGATTGATGAGACGTGTTGGATCTTGCCGCAAACACTGCCAAGCACATCTCGAATCTTCACCCCGTATCCGGATAGGGATGCCCCGCTCACTCAAACACCATCTCGCCCATCACCGCTGTGTCATCCATGCTCGTGCTCGTCAACGATGAGGACCAAATCGCGCGGTCGATGACTTCGCGGGGCAGGGCGTGGTTGCGGCCGAAGTTGGCTTTCCAGGTGATGCCTTTGGTGGGTGGTTCGACGCCGAGGGTGGTGAAGGGGATGACGAGATGCGCATGCCAGCGTTTGGCTTTCGCATCGACGCGGGTTTCGCTGGTCCAGTCGCCGTTCCAGGTGGGGTCGTCTTTGCCGTGGCGGGGGTCCATGACGTCGGTGATGCGGCCGTTGAGGGCGTCGTATTTGCTGGCGGCGTTTGCGCCTTGGGTGAGGCGGTAGAAGAGGGGTTGGGCGGGATTCGGGGCGAGATAGAGGTCGATGGCTTCTTGATTGGTGAGGACGCGGTCGCGGTTGAAGGCGGTGAAGGTGGTGGTGTCGCCGATTTCGGCTTCGGCGCGGAGGTGGAGGGCTTTGTCGTCGTAAAGGAGGCGGATCGTCGTGTTGCGCGGCAGCGTGTGCAGCGACGGGAGGAGCGTGAGGGCATGCGCGGTGGCGTTTTGCCACTCGGGGCTGTCGAGCGTGAGTTTCGCAGTTGTTTTAGCGATGGTGAGTTTCTTGAGGCCCATGGGCGGAGCGTTGCGCATGGCCTTGGTGTCCCAGTTGAAGCAGGTGCTGGCGTAGGGCTCCTGGTAGCCGTCGTGGGCGAGTTGGAGGTGTTTGGCGTCGTGACCGGGAAAGGGGAACAAAATGTGGTGCCACTCTTTCTGATGCCCTTTGACGTAAAGCGTGGCGATGAAGGCGTTTCGCGCGTCGATGGCATCGAGCAGGCGATGCAGCGAGCCGGTGTCGGGCAGCATCTGCCAGGCCTGATGCAGGTGCACGACCTTCGCGAAGTGCTTCAAGTAATCGAACTCCGTGCGCACGAGCGCGAGGCGTGTTTTCACCTTCGGCGTGGCGGCGAGCTTCTCGGACTGTGCGAGGTGGGCCTCCATCGCGGCAAGCATGCGCGGCGTGTAGAGGAAGGCGATGAGCTGAAAGGGATCCTGCACCGTTTTGCGTCCGCGAGCATCGGTGGGCAGCGCTTTGTAGGTCCACACGTCGGTGCGCGTGCCGATGTGATCCGAGTAGAGCGCGATGGCGTGATAAAGCTCGTCGTAAAAGGCACGCATGTAGAAGGCGATGCTCTTGTTTAGAAACGCGGCCTCGCAGAACTCGGGCACGAGGTCTTTGGCGTGATTGTTCGCCGGATCGTCAAACATGCGGCCCATGGTGTAATAGACCGGGCCTTCGAGACCGAAGAGCTGCCCGGGGCCGTCGCGATAGAGCGACTGGATCCGGTTCACGGCGAGCCTTTGCACCTGCTGCTCGATGTAGCCGGGCGTGCGCATCGGCGTGTAGCGCGTGCCGAGGTTCGGGCACCAGTTGTAAACGTAGCCGGTGAAGCCGCGTGGCACGTCGATGCCGCGCCACGGGGCGATGTCCTCCTCGTTCGTGCCGGTGAGCATGATGCAGGTGTTCGCGGGGAAGGCTTTGAAGGTCTTCGGCGGCGCGGCGGTGAGGATGTAGCTCATCATTGTCACCTGCTTGCCGGGATGCGACTTCTCCAAACGCCGTGCGACATCGCGATGGAAGATCCAGATCTTCTCCGACCAGTCTTTGCCCGTGCCGTAGAGCGCGTCGCACTTCTCGCACTGACACTCCCGAAAGCCGTCCGGTTGGCCGAGATCGACGCTGTCGTAGCCTTTGTCGAAGAAGCCCGCGAGATCGAGGTAGATGCGCTCCTGCACGTCGGGATTCGACAGGCAATACTGCCCGTTGCCCTCTGGCTTCAAACGCGAGCCGCTGATCGTCGCGAAGTATTCCGGGTGCTCCGCAAACAACTCCGCCGGCACCGCCCGCTCCCACGTGTGACCGCCGAACTGCTCATCCACACGCGGGAAGCGATTGTGCGCGAGATCGTAAAACGACGCGCCCGCCGGATGCGCCGTGTTCACCCGCAGCAGCGGCGTGGTGGTCACGTTCAACGACTCCGGCACCGTCATCGTCTGCATCGGTAGAAACTCGATCGCCGGCGACGCCAGCAGGTCGATCTTCGCCGCGCCGCTCACCGGCGTGTAGCCCGGCAGATCGGGATACAAAAAGCGCACGCCCATGAACTGCCGCGCAAAGTCCACCGCCGCCTTCGCCGTGCCCACGCGATCCCAGTTCGGCCGCCGCGGATTGTCCGTCGGTGCCTTCGAGGGATGATCATGCCCCGCAATGATCACATCCTTGCCCACCACCCGATGCACAAAGCTCCAATCCCGCAGCTTCGTCACGTCGAGGCCATTCTTCTGCGCGAACTGCGTGTTCCCGAGCATCAACGCCGGTTTCGCCGCATCACGCTCTTTTTCCCGCACGACCACGACCTCGGCCTTGTTCGCCCAAAACGCCGTTTGGAGCAGCCGCGCCGTCTGCACAAGGCTTTCGTCCAATGCCGCTGAAGGCAGCGCATCCGGCAAAACGATCTGGTAGTCCGTTTTCCCCGCGTCGAGCAATGTCAGGTCCGCGGATGTGGCGGCGGTGAGGGAGAGGAAGAACGCGAGGAGGGGTTTCATGTGGGGACATGAAACGTTCATCACGCCGCTGTCTTCTCTGGTGCGAGTGATGGGCCGATTCGCGGCGACTAGCGGTCGCTCAGTTGAGTTCTGTTCCGGCTAGCAGTATTCGCCGCCAAAACCCGGCACCATAATGATCGCCCATGATACGGCGTCCCAAATCGAAGCGACAAGCAATGCTATGGCAGCCGTTGACTGTCGGGGTGGCAAGCCATGCCTTCGGCTGAGAACAAGATACGAGATAGCCGTGAGCAAGCCCAAGAAGACGGTGCCAGGACGCAGAATCAGCAATGGGAATCCTGTGTTCGTCAAAAAGGAAGCACCAATGGGTAGCGAGGTCGCAACTCCCAGTGCTCCAATCGTCCGAACCAATTGCTGAGGGCGAACGTGAGGAATGAGACAGGCGATAAAGGCAACCAGAGCGATCAGTGGACCTCCAAAGAAGAGGAGTATGAATGAAGTATCCATAACGGGCAGACTAAAGCGGTTCCGAAACGAGAAACTATTCCCGATTTGGGCAATCTTCTTATTCGAAGTCTGTGACATCCCGGAATCCAACCTTGGCATTCCAGCCACTCCACGAGCGCCTGCGGCCCTTTCGCGGGCGGGGATGAGGAGCACCGCCAGAGATGAAAAAGGCGCGAGAGTTCTGATTTCAGGGCTCTTGCGCCTTCTTGATCTCTCGCGGTGCGCTTTCCCTCAAGGAGGGGCGGTTTGTAACCGCCCGGAGGCGCTTGAAAAGCGCCTTTCCTTGGGCTTTCGCGTTTGGGTTGCGGTGAACGATTCGGTCCTTCGATGAGCTCTGTGGGGTGCGTCGAGCCAAACCGACTGGCAGGAGAATGAAGGCAGAAGAATGGATTTATTCTCCTGCCTTCATTCTTCTGCCAATAAAGCCTTCTGATCCTCAGGGCTTCTTCCCCAAGCTCCCCAGCCACTCGACGAGCACCTTGGGCCACTGGGCGCCGGGGAAGTTGTGTTTCACTCGGGTGGGGATGAGGTTGCCGACGCCGTGGCCACCTTCTTCGTGGAGATCGAGGCGGGCGGGGACGCCGAGCTTTTTCAGGTCGGCGATGATGTTGGTGGCGATCTCGACGGGCTTGTCGGTGGTGGCGTGGACGAGAAACATGGGCGGTGAGTTCGGCTTGAAGACAAACGGGTTCTCCGGCTTGCGCCAATGCCAGGTGCCTAGGCCCACGGCGAAGTCTGGACGGCTGCTGAGGCGCTCGATGGGATCGGCGGCCTGCGGATCGCCGAGATCGAAGTTCGCGGCGAGATTCATCGCGAGGTTCGCGCCGGCGGAATAGCCGGCGACGCCGATTTTTGCCGGATCGAGGCCCCATTCGGCCACACGATGCCGCACGAGGCGCATGGCGCGTTTCGCATCGAGCAAGGTGAGCGCCTGGATGCCTTCGTTCGGCAGAATGTGCGGCGGACGCGTGCGGTATTTGAGGCCGATGACGGCCACGCCCATCGGATTGAAGACCTGCGCGGCATACACGACGTGCGTCTTCCACGCGTGCCCGCCATAGCCGCCACCCGCACACACGACGATGGCCATGCCGTTGCGATTTTCCTTCGGCGGCAGATACGGCGTGATCGTGGGCACCGAGACGCTCTGGATGGTCTGGTTGTCCTTGATGACCTCCGGCGCGGCGTTTTCGAGGAACTGCGGCGGCTTGTCCGGCCAGAGCAAAATCGGCTCCGGCGTGCCGGGACCGAGTTGCTGGATCAACTCGCGCTCGCTGGGGGTGAGTTCCGCGAGGGCGGAGGTGGCGAGGAGGAGGTGTATAAGCAGCAATTTCACTTCACGACCTCCACCTCGATCACCATCGCATTCATCTTGGGCGCATCGTGGATGTAGAGCAGCCGCCCAGGACTGATCTCGCGGATGCTGGTGTAGTTGAAGCCGACTTTTTCGCTGATGACGTGATGCACGGGCCAGGTCTGGCCACCATCGAGGCTGAACATCAGGCAGCTCGCGGGGCGGCCGTAGCTGCAGGCGAGCACGCCGTTGCTCATGAGCACGAGATCGGGCAAAACGCGGCCGACTTCGAGTTCGACGGGCTTCGCCCACGTTTTGCCAGCGTCGTGCGAGAACATCTGTTTCATGCGGCTGTTCCGATCACTGCGGATGACGGCGACTTGCTCGGTGGCGCTCAGGCGGCACACGGCTGGCTCGCCACCGGGGCCGATGGTGCTGAAGTAGGTCCACGTCTTGCCTTCATCGGTGCTGCGCATGAGGTGGGACATGCGCACAGTGTTGTTGCGGCCATCGGGCAGTTTCACGGCCTTCCGACTCCACACGACCATCGTCGCGCCGCCATCGGCATCGTTCCAGATGTGGCGCTCGCAGATGATTTGATCGCCTTTGGACTCGTTGGTGAACTCTTTGGGCAAAAGGATCTCGTTGTCGATCATCTCAAAACTCGTCGCATCGGAATTGAGGTGCACGGTTTTGCCGGTGACACGTCCGTCCGGCTGCGTGCGTGTCCAGCGTGACACAGCGAGGATACTTCCATCGGGACGGCGCACACATGGCAGCGGCGTGGTGTCGAGTTTGTCGAGTCCGGGAATCGGCGCCCATGATTTGCCTGCGTCGGTCGATTTGAGCAGCCCATACGGCTCATAAAAGGCATCCGGTCCTTGGGCGACGCTCATGAGGAGCAGTCCGCGGCCCATGTCGTAAAGATAAGGCCGCGTCTGGCGGATGTCGTCGCGCTTGATCTCCCATGGCTCGCTGAGGGTGAGCTTGATCGGCGATGGCGGCGAAGGTGCGGTCGTTTTGCGCGTGCCGAGCTTCACCGATTGCCAGATCGCCTCGCCCGTGGCGGTTTTGGCGCTCGATCCGAACTGGATGAAGGCCTCCGGCGAGTCCGCAGGCTTCCAGAAAGCGCCCTGACCTTCCACCTTCTTCTCGCCATCGACCCACATCTCCATGTCCGTGCCGCGAATGATGAGGCGGTAGGTGTGAAAGCGGTTCGTCGTGTCCATCGGGATGAAGCGGTCCGTGTGGCTCGCCGCCTGATTTGCGAAAAGCACGAGTCCTTCCTGATGCCGACCATCGCTGACGAGCACGGACACCGGCGCCCCGTCGCGCCAAGGCCACAGCGAGGCGGAGGTCTTGTTCTTTTGCGAACCCGTCGTCGAAAACACCTTCGCCACGACTTCGACGATGATTTCCTCCTCGGCACCTGGCCTCCACGCGGCGCGGAAGTTCGCGAACGCCTGGTCATCATCGGTCAATCGCAGGCCGTCGGCTTCGAGCGTGGCCTTCGGTGTGCCGACGCTGCTCCAGGTGCCGTCAGGCAAAGTTTTGGCATCGTATTGAAGCTGCCAGGTGATGTCTTCTGCCTGAAGGCACGCAACAGACACGAAGAGAGCGGTGCAGAGGAAGTGCTTGGTGGGAGGCATGGCACTCAAACGCGGCAGGTCGCCCAAACATGCTTGCCCGGCACAATTCACGCCTTCAACATAGTCTTCCGCCAGTCGTTCACCCCTTTGCGGAACAACTCGTCCTTGAGTTTCGTGCCAAGACCGCTGCCGGTGGGCAATTGAGCTTTCCCATTCGCGATGACCGGTAGCGTATCGACCAGCTTGTCATAGAACGAGCGAATGTGTGCCCGCACCGTTTCCTGGAAGACGACATTGGCTGAGGAAGCCGCGAGATGCAGGCCGCTGAAGAGCGTGAGAGGTCCCGTGCAGTCGTGAATCGTGGCGGGGACGTTAAAGGTCTGCGCCATGTCGATCACGCGGCGGGTTTCGCTGATGCCACCGTTCCAGGTGGGATCGACCATGCAGTAGTCGCAGGCCTGGGCTTGCAGCACGCTCAGGTATTCCTTCCGTCCGAGCAGCATCTCGCTCGCCGCAATGGGCAGACCGCTTCTGCGGCGGAAATCGGCCAGGGTGGCTGCATTGTCGACCCGCAGCACGTCTTCAAGCCACAGTGGTTTGATCTCACGCAGCGCCTCCGCGATGCGCAGGGCGGCGGGCAACTGGAAGAAAGCATGTCCTTCGATGGCGATGTCCATTTTCATGCCCACTCGTTCACGAATCTCGCGCAGCGGCTTCATCGCCTCTTCCACGTCCGTCCACGAGATGTGCAGGCCGCCATTCCGATGTGCGGCACGATCAAACGGCCACAGTTTCATCGCCGTGATGCCCTCGGCGAGCAGTTCCTCGGCGAGATCACCAGCGGCGAAATGAGAGGCCCAGTTGTCTTGAAGCGGGCCTTTGGAGCCGATGTCGCCATAACCGGGCCACCCCGGATGACGCGGCGCATCACTCGTGCCCGCCACTGCACCATAGCTCGGCCCGCCACTCGTGTTATACACCGGAATTGCGTCACGCACCGGACCGCCGAGCAGACGATACACCGGCTGATTGCATGCCTGTCCGAGAATGTCCCACAACGCCAGATCAATGGCCGACAGCGCGCGCATCTCCGCCCCCGGATGGCCAAACGGCGTGCAGCGTTCATACAAAAAGCGCCAGTGCGATTCGATCGCCAGCGCATCGGCACCGAGCAGGTGTTCCGCCATCCAATCATGAATCAGCGCCGCGATGGCATGCGGCGTGTAATACGTCTCACCACAGCCGACGAACCCATCTTCCGTATGAATGCGGACGAGCAGCAGATTCGGCATGATGCCGGAGGGGATGGCGGTTTCGATGGCGGTGATGCGGGACATGGCGTGGATCAATGGGAGAAGATTTGGTGGAACATGGCGAACGAAATCGCCCCGTAAAACAAGGCGGTCAAAACGAGCGCGATCTTGCGCCATAGCGGCGGACGCAGCTCTAGCGGCAGCAGCGTGGTGTTGAGGCGCAGGATTTGCAGCGCGGAGAAGGCCGTGATCGGCGCGGCGGTGGCTCCGAGAATGGTCAGCAGCAGTTTCGCGTCGCCCAGAAACGCACCGAAGCAGGCGATGACTGTGAAACCGAGCAGCAGCAGGCCGTAGAGCCGACCGACGGGCATTTTCTTCGGCACCGCACCGCCAGCCCATGCCATGTCGGCCACCACACGGGCCAGCACATCGACATTGGTCAGTGTGGTCGAGAATAGAATCCAGAAACCGTTCATCAGCGCGAGAAACCAAAAACCCTCCCAGAGCTTGCGCATCTCCGCCGCTTGGAAAACGCCTGCCGCGACACCTGAGACCGCCATGCCGGGCTGGAACAACGACGCAGCCAAGTTCGTCATCAAGAACATGCCCACGATGCAGCCGAGCATCCACAGGCCGGATTGATCAATGATCGCGTAGCGCCACCAGTCACGCCATCGGCGCAGATTTTCCGCATTGATCGGAAACACACTGCCCACCGGTGCCAGCGTCTGCTCCGTGCTCCACACACCGCCCATGTTGCCCGTCTTCGACGCCATGCCGAAGCCCTTGTCGCGGAACCAGTTCGCGATCGCGAGATTGCCGATGCCGCCCGATCCCGCGAGTGCCGCAAACACTGCGAGCATCACGAAATCGACGTTCTCAGGAATCGAGCCGAATGAGAAGAAACCCGCTGAAGTGCTGACCCAGTCCTGCATTGGCACAAAGGTGAAATTCACCCATAGCAGAAAGCTGAAGATGAAAAGGATCATCATCCACGACAGCCGTTCCAGCAGCCGCTCGACCTTTTTTCCTGAGGCCAGCACCACCGCCGAGATCAACACCAGCGCCACCGTGATCCATGTCACCATCGAGGCATCGCCATCCGTCGGCGCGCGGCCTTGCAGCATGGCAAACGTCACGCCCGCGCATCCTGCCGCCGCTGCGGGCATGCCGAGCTGTGCAAAACCTGACAGCGCATAAAACACCCCCCACACCTTTGATCCCGGTCGCAGCCGCATGAAACCCGTGAGCACCGGCTCGCCTGTGTAAAGTGTGTAGCGCACGGCTTCGAGGTTCAGAAGCGATTGCAGCACAAATGCCAGCGTCGCGATCCACAGCACACTGCGTCCGTGCTGCACCACAAACAACGGCCCTGCGATCCACTCGCCCATGCCAATCGCTCCCACGAGCAGGATCGCCCCCGGCCCGATGGTGCGCAGCGCATTGCGCAAGCTGAACGGCAGCGGTGCTGGCAGTTCGTCCACGTTCCAAGGTGGCAGGGAGCCGGGTTTCAGGTTGCTGGTTTCAGGTTTCATGATTGAACGGCTTGGATGAGTCCGCGCATGTAGCCGTAGGCGAAAAGTCGGCCCATCATCGTGTAGCCGGGCTCGCCGTCTTCCTCGCCATCGAGCTGCGGCACATGATCGGGCCGCATGGGGCCGGTGAAGCCGATGTCACGATACGCACGCATGGCAGCGACCATGTCCGTCGGCCCGTTATCGTGAAATGTTTCCGCGAAAGCCTCGGCATTGCCGCGCACATCGCGAAAGTGAACGTAGCGGATTTGGGAACCGAAACGACGGATGGTGGTGGGAATATCGACCCCCATGGCCGCGAAAGTGCCCTGGCAGAAGCAAATCGCGTTGTGTTTGCTCGCCGAGATGCGCATGAGCCGCTCGAAGTTTTCCACGCTGTTCATGATGCGCGCCTTGCCTGCAAACTCCGGCAGCGGCGGGTCATCGGGATGCATGACCATCGTCACGCCGTATTGTTCTGCCACGGGCAGTAATTCAGTCAGCATGCGCTCCAGATTCGTCCACAAGGCCTCTGCTGTGATCGTCTCGTTGCCGATCTGATTCGCCGTGGCGCTCAGCGACATCGCTTTTTTGGCTTCTTTGAGGTCAAACGCCGTCACCAGCGCGCCGCCGCGTTCTTTGGCATCGAGTTTGGTGCGCACCCAGTCGGTGCCAGCCATGAAGTTGTAGCATAGCAGCGGGATTTCAGCCTCGTGCATGTGCTGGAGCAGCCGTTTCATCGCCGCCATGTCGCTGCCGTCGTCTTTCCCGAGCTTGAGCTTTTCGATCGGCAGGTAGCCTTCGATGATGCCGAGTTTCAGGCCGTGATGCTCGATCTGTGCCTTGGTTTGCCGCAAGGGCGCCAGTTCCGGGCCTGGATACCTCACCGTGATCTCCTCCACGCCGCACTGAGCCGCGAGGGCCAGATGATGATCGTTGAGCGGCGTGAGAACGGAGGCGAGGCGCATGAGCGGGACGGGATGGATGGCGTGAGGGCCGTTCATGGCGGCCTCCATTCGAGAACGGGCATCACGGGGGATTGCTGTCACAGTCGAGATAGATGAACGTTGATCATCTCAATGGGTTCATCTGCTGTTTTTCTCATGTTGGATGACATGCGAAACTCCAGCTTGGCGGGGCGCGTTCTTTGTGAAAGCATGAACCCTCACGCCATGAAGCTCCATTTTGCCTCCCTGTTTGTCCTGACCAGCCTGTCGCTGCATGCGGCGGGAGACTTGTCGAAACCCATCGAGGCGCTTAGAGGTGTGCAGAAAGAGGGGCAGGGGAACGAGGCAGCCGGGAAGGCTTGGCAGGAGATCGTGAAGGCGGACGTGGCGAATTTGCCTGAGGTGCTCAAGGGCATGAACGGGGCGAACCCGCTGGCCGAGAACTGGCTGCGTGCGGCGGTGGGCGTGATCGCGGATGCGGCGCTGAAGGCGAAAAAGATGCCGGTGGAGACGCTAGTGACGTTTTTGAAGGACACGAAGAACAGCCCTGGTGCCCGCGTGGTGGCGTTTGACCTGATCCAGCGCGCGGATGCGAAGCTGGCGGAGGAATTGACGCCCACACTGCTTAACGATGTGAGCAGTGACCTGCGGCGGCATCCGGTGGCGAAACTGATCGAGGCGGGGGACGTGGCTTTGGAGAAGAAAGACAAGGAATCCGCTGTCGTGGCCTTTACGAAGGGGCTAAGCGGTGCCCGCGATGAAGATCAGATCAAGGCGCTAACCAAGAAGCTGCGTGATCTGGGACAGGCGGTGGATTTGCCGAAGCATTTTGGGTTTCTCATGAGCTGGAAGCTCATCGCGCCGTTCAGCAACGCGGATCGGGCGGGTTTTGAAACCGTGTATCCGCCGGAAAAGGAGCTGTATTTTGATGCCATTTACGAGGGGAAGACCAAAAAGGTCGAGTGGGTCGATTTCACCAGCAAAGACGAGTACGGCAAGATCGACTTCAACAAGCCCTTCGGTATGGAAAAGAGCGCGGTGGGCTACGCGGCAACGGATTTCTTCAGCGAGAGCGACCGCCCGGCGGAGATCCGCATCGGCTGCAAAAACGGCTGGAAGGTGTGGTTGAATGGCGAGCTGCTCTTTGCCCGGGATGAGTATCACCGCGGGGCGAAACTGGATCAGTACAAGCTGCCTTGTCAGCTCAAGAAGGGAAAGAACACGATCCTCGTGAAGTGCTGCCAAAATGAGCAAACGGAGCAGTGGACGGTGGAATGGGAGTTCCAACTTCGCGTGTGCGATGCGACGGGGACGGCGATCCTGGCGGCGAAGTGAAATTTAACCGAATGACGACCATGAAGACGATCTCGATGTGTGTTTGGATGTGCCTTGCGGCTGGTGTGGCGAAGGCGGATTGGCTGCAATTTCGCGGGCCCAATGCGACGGCGGTTTCCACGGAGGCGAAAGTGCCTGCGGGGGAGCTGAAAATCGCCTGGACGGCGGATTTGCCTGGGCGAGGCCTTTCGGCACCGATTGTGGTTGGGGAGCGTGTTTTTGTGACGTGCTCCAGCGGCCCTGGGCAGGAGACCCTGCATGTGTTTTGCTTTAACGCGGCGGATGGATCGAAACGATGGGAGCGTGCGATGCGGGCCACGGGGCGCACGATGTCGCACAACAAGACCTGTGTGGCGGCGAACACGCCATGCAGCGATGGCGACCGGGTATTCGCGCTTTTTTCGTCGAATGACCTCTTTGCCTTCGACCTCGAAGGGAATCTGCTGTGGTTGCGTGGGCTGACGTTTGATTACCCGAATGCGAGCAACAGTCTGGGGATGGCGCAGTCGCCTGTGGTGATCGACGGGACGCTGGTGGTGCAGAGTGAGAATGACAGCGAGTCCTTCGCGGCAGGCCTGGATGTGGCCACAGGTCAGAACAAGTGGAAACTGGAGCGGCCGAAGGCGGCAAATTGGTCGAGCGCGACACTTTGGAAGGGCGCGGTGGCCTTGCAGTCAAGCAAGGGCATTCTGGCCGTGGAACCCAACACGGGGAAAACAGTGTGGAAGTACAGCGATGGCGCGAGCACCACACCCTCAAGCGTGGTGACGGGTGAGGTGCTGTACGCGGTGTCACATGGCATCACAGCGCTGGCTCCGGAGAAGGGCGCGGTGACACAGCTCTGGCGCAATGAGAAACTGAATCCCGGCACGGCCAGTCCGTTGGTGCTAGGCGAGCACATCTATGTGGTGAATGGCGCTGGAGTGCTGATCAAGGCGAGCCTCAAGAACGGCGATGAGCTTTGGAAGCTGCGCTTGAAAGGGCCCTTCAGCGGATCGCCAGTGGCGGCCGGGAAGCACATCCATATTGTGAATGAGCGAGGTATCTTTCAAACCATCGACCCCGAGGCCCCGGAGGGCAAGGTGACACAAGAAATCGAGCTCAAAGAGACCGTTTTAACGACTCCGGCGATCTCGAATGGCGCGATCTATGTGCGCAGTGACTCCAAGCTCTGGAAGCTGCAATGACGCCGATGCCTGACGAACCTGCGGAGGAATCGGAGGAGCTTGATGTCTCGACCTCGAATGAGGTGGAGCAGGAAACCTCTCGGGCGTTAGGCAAGGAGACCCGACAGGTGCTCCTGGCGGTGCTGCTGGTGGCCGCGTTCATGGCGCTGGCGCATTTCACGCCGCTGAAGGCGTGGATCACGAATGTGCAAACCTGGAAGAGCCTGGTGCGTGAGTTTGGCTGGGGCGCTCACGCGGTGTTTGTGGCAGCGTGTGCGGGCGTGGTGATGCTTGGCGTGCCTCGGCTGCCCTTGTGCGCGGCCGCTGGGTTGATTTTTGGCTTTGGCGAGGGATTGGCACTGTCGCTGGCAGGGTCAACATGCGGCTCATATGGAGCGTTTGTGCTGTCGCGTCATGGCTTTCGCCGCGCGGCTGAATCACGCGCAGAGAAGTGGCCATGGCTGAAGAAGCTGCTCAAAAAGCCCTCGATCATGCGAGTGTTTTGGGTGCGACAACTGATGGTGCCCGGACTTGTGTTGAATGTGCTGCTTGGCATGACCCCGGTCAGGCACAGCCGCTTTCTGATTGGCACGATGCTTGGCTATATGCCGCTGAACGTGGCGTTCAGTCTGGTGGGAAGCGGCCTTGGCAAAGGAAGCCTTGCGCACACTCTTGCGCAGTTGCTTGCAGCGATGGCGGTGATCAACATTGCAGCGTGGTTGGTTTATCGCGTGATGAAGAAGCAGCGCGGCGAGTGATTTTAGCCGCGCGGAGCCAGTGGATGCCGGGTGTGTTGATCAAGAGGGCAGCAGCCGGAAGACGACAGCTCCGCTGAGTGTGAATCGGGGACTCGAAGTTGAAGAAATTCGAAGATGTCAACTCGTCTGAAGCCGTGAAGCCGAAGAAGTTTTAGGGCGGTTTTCAGCCATCGAACAAAAACATATAAAATGGAGTTGCAGGGGATCGGAGTTGTACTAATCTGGTTATCCGCTAGCGAAAAACAGCGGCTGACGAGAAGAAAGTTTGAGCGGCAAAAGCAGCTTTAATTTTCTAGGAATCAGAACCGATCTTTCAGAAAACAAAAGCAGCAGAGCGAGGCGCAAGCCGAGTAAAGCTGTAAGAAAACAAAAGGCTAAATTGTGCGCTGCGCGAATAGATGCGCAGGTGCTTGTGGTTTAAACAAGCACAGTCAATCGGCTGACCTTAACGGGTTGGCCAAATATTTTTGGAGAGTTTGATTCTGGCTCAGAACGAACGCTGGCGGCGTGGATAAGACATGCAAGTCGAACGGGGCATTGTGAGTAGCAATACAAGCAATGTCTAGTGGCGAACGGGTGCGTAACACGTGGATACATTCCGGGAAGCGGGGGATAGCCCAGGGAAACTTGGATTAATACCGCATGTGATCGAGAGATCAAAG
>NZ_JBIIKX010000161.1:0-2561 GCF_044232965.1 Prosthecobacter sp. | reverse complement strand
GGGTGATCCCACACTGAGAGGGCTGCTGTGCTAATTCAGCGGCTCGTCAACATAGCGTTTGCGGGATGAATGGCGGTCTGCAAGGGTGCCCGAATTCTTCATATAAACTTCGCGATGCCTTCTGACTTAGACACCCTGAACCAGCGTTTTTACCTGAGTCGCTCCGTGGCTGACTGGTATGCCACCAAAGCGTTCATCTTTCCGGAGGAACAGGCCTTTCTCGCGCTGCATGGTGTGGAGGCAGTCGATGGCAAGAATGTACTGGATATCGGCATCGGGGCTGGGCGTACCACGCGCTTTTTGCAGCCGCGGGCGGCTCGCTATATCGGCGTCGACTACTCGCCGAATATGATCGCCGCAGCGGCGAGCCACCATCCGGAGGCGACGCTGCATGTGCGGGATGCACGTGATCTATCCGCTTACAAGGACGGGGAGTTCGATACGGTGATGTTTTCTTTCAATGGGATCGACTGCCTTTCCTATGAGGGACGTCTTGCGGCAATGAAGGAGATTCAGCGTGTGCTGAAGCCCGGCGGCTGGTTCATCTTTTCCTCTCACAACCGTGATCAGAAGACCCCCGGCCCGTTTGCTGTCTGCAACCTCAGCTTCTCGAAGCATCCTTTGCGCATGCTGGCACACCTGCTTCGCTACCTGAAAGGCATTGTAAACAGGTGGAAGACAAAATCCCTCGCTTATGCCGGACAGGGGCATGAGATGCGTCATGACAGCAGCAATATCTTCGCCGCGCCAATTTGCTACATTACCAAAGCGGCGCAACGCGATCAACTCGCCGTGTTGGGTCTTGAAATGATCTCGATTTTTGACCGTGCTGGAAAGGCGACTTCCGTGGCCGAATTCGATCAAACTTCGTCATGGATCTTGTATGTCTGCCGCAAGGGCGGCGTAACGGAAAGGGCTTGAAAGTATACTTCCATGGAGAACACGGCAGAATCCCCTACAACTTCCTCGCGCGGCAGGCTGCTGCTCGTCTCGCATAATTTCCCCCCAACCCTCGGGCCGGAATCCGCCTTGGTGCGTCTTAATGCCATCGACTTGGCCAACCGCGGCTGGAAGGTCTCCGTGCTCACCACGACGACGGAGCACATGTTCCAAGGGCTGGACTTTGGGATGCTCGAAGGGCTGCCCGAAGGGCTGGAGATCATTCGTACGCCCAGTTACGATGCGGTGTTTAAGAAGAAGTGGCCGCGTCTGAGTCGTCTGGTTCTGATCATTTTGAGGAATCAACTAATGCCTGAGATTTTTTTATTCTGGCTGCTCTCGGCGCTGCCGGTCGGCAAGAGGTGGATGAAGGCAAACGGGCCTGTGATCCTCTACTCAAGGGCCACGAAGCATGTGAGCAATGTGGTTGCCGGCTTTCTCAAGCGTGCCACAGGCATGCCTTGGGTGGCTCACATCAGCGATCCATGGGTGTACACCCACCTAAACAGTTTTCAGCGCTGGTTTGCGGAGCGGTTGGAGCGCCAGGTCTTCCGCGATGCGGATGCCATCGTGATTGTGAGCCGGAAGCTGGCGGATTACATTCTGCGACTGTATCCTTGGGCGCGGAACAAGGTGCATGTCATCCCGCATGGCTACGCGCCGGTAGAGCCCTTGCCGCCCGTGATGTTCCGGTCAGAGGCCCGCCCAATGATTATGCTTCACGCGGGCGCATTTTTGCCGGGTTATCGGGAGCCTCATGCGTTGTTTGAAGGTCTTGCGTTACTGAACCGCCGGATTGGCCTGGAAGGCCGCCTTAAGGCGGTTTTCGTGGGCGAGGACACCGGGCATTATCATGAACTTGCTAGAAGCCTGGGCATTAGCGGCGTGGTGGACCTGCTACCGAGTATCCCGTATCAGCAGTGCCAGCAAATGATAGCCGACAGTGATTTGCTGCTTGTCCTCGACGCACCACAGACCGAGGGTATATTTTTGCCGACAAAATTGATAGAGTACCTCGCGCATCAAAAGCCTGTGCTAGGACTTTCCGAGTCCGGCAGCACCGTGCATGAAGTCCTGCAAGAATGTGATCTAGCCTTCGCGGATCAAAACAGTCCTGAGGACATAGCTTGTATGATCGAGAAACTGCTCACACAGTGGGAGACCGGCGCATGGAGCGTTTCGGAAGCATCGAAGGCAGCAGGTCTCCGCTACCGTATCGGAGACATAAACAAGGCCCTTGATGACCTACTACTAGGCCTCTACCGTCGGGACATTGGTTGAAGGTGTTGCAGTCTGTGACTGCCGTCGCTGCTTGAGGTGTTTGAGAGCCTTGTACAGCCTGCCGCGCATTGAGCTGGGGCTGGAGGCCTCAATGTCCGCCATCGAACGGGTGTCGCTGCTCCACTCGTTCTTGTAGCTGGCCTCGCCGCCGAGGAAATCATATTCGGAGAGCCCATGCTCGATGCACCAGCGCATCATGGCCGTGAGCATCATCTTTCCGGCACGTTCCTTTTCCCATTCAGGCAGCCATCCGCCCTGGAAACACCAAGCCTTGCCCGCGTAAGCAAAGTCGTAGCGCCCTGCCACGATCTGCCCGTCGGCTTCCAGAAAAATCATTGCCA
>NZ_JBIIKX010000018.1:0-96840 GCF_044232965.1 Prosthecobacter sp. | reverse complement strand
CGAGAGACAGGCCAAGCTCGGCGAGCTTTTCCTTGATCTCGGTGAGGGACTTCTTGCCGAAGTTGCGGTAGCGGAGCATCTCGCCCTCGGTCTTCATGGCCAACTGGCCGACGGAGGTGATGTTTGCATTGTTGAGGCAGTTGGCGGCGCGAACAGAGAGCTCGATCTCGTTGACGCTCATGTTCAGAAGCTTGCGCAGCTCGCTGTTTTCCTCGCTCTGGGCCTCCGGGGCGGCCTCGAACTCGACGGCCTTGTCGTCGTAATTGACGAACACGTCGAGATGGTGGCGCAGGATGGCGGCGGATTGAAGAAGGGCGTCGTGAGGGGTCACGCGGCCGTCGGTCCAGATGTCGAGCACCAGCTTGTCGTAGTCGGTGTTCTGCCCGACGCGGGTGTTTTCCACGGCGTACTTCACACGGGTGACCGGGCTATAGATGGAGTCGATCGGGATGACGCCAATCGGGGTGTCAGGACGCTTGTTTTCCTCCCAAGTGGAGAAACCACGGCCGACGCGAACCTCGAACTCACATTCGAACTTCGTTTTGCGGTCGAGCGTGCAGATGATCTGGTCACGGTTGATGACCTCGTAGTGATTGTCTTCCTTGATATCACCGGCGGTGACGGGGCCTTCTTTGTCGGCAAAGATGGAGAGCAGGCGTGGCTCCTTGGCGTCGCTGTGGTGCTTGAAGCGGACTTTTTTGAGGTTCAGGATGATCTGAACGACGTCCTCAAGCACGCCAGGAAGCGTGGTGAACTCGTGTTCCGCACCGCGGATTTTCACGGAGGTGATGGAGGCACCTTCCAGGGAGGAGAGGAGGACGCGGCGGAGGGAGTTGCCAATGGTGTGGCCGTATCCTTTGTCGAAGGGTTCGGCGACGAACTGGGCGTAGGTGTCGGTTGCCGAGGCCTCGTTTTTGACAAGGCGGCTGGGCATCTCGAATCGAGCAAGACGAACTGACATGATGTGTGTGATATGGCCGGGTTACCTCCGGGCGAGAATCCTGCGCATCTCGAAGAGAGGCAGGCACGGAGACCAACGGCGAATTGAGGGGCGGAACTCGCGAGGGGCGTGGATAATGCAGGTCGAAACCGGGAATGCAACCGGGATTTTGCGGCCTGGAAACGACCGCCAAAACGGGTAGGGGCGCGTGCGGCGGTCCTGCGAAGCGCCATCGTGCCGCTTGTCAGCGGGCCTCGCCTCGCTCACAATCCGCGCCCACATGAGCGATCCAACGCCTGAACCTCCCGAAACTGACAAGCCTAAGACCCCGACCTCGCCGGAAGAGGTCACTCGCAAGCTGGAGGACTTCATTAAGAACACGCTTGGCGGCCAGGTGCTCTTCACCCGCGTCGAGGGCCCCGGCGCACGACCGGTGAAGGACGGCGACGAAAAAGCCGAGGGCGAGCCTGAGGAGGACCATGGCGAAGCTTTCGAATTCCACTACAAGCCAGCGGACATCAAAGCGCACCTCGACCGCTTCGTGATCCGCCAGGACGAGGCCAAAAAAGTGCTCGCCACAGCGGTGTGTGATCATTACCACCATGCGCAGATGCTGAGGGAGGACCGCGAATCCGGCTCAACAGGTCCGCGCCTCGAATTTTCGAAGCAAAACGTCATCATCATCGGCCCCACCGGCGTGGGAAAGACCTACCTCGTCAAACACATCGCCGATCTCATTGGTGTGCCCTTTGTGAAAGCGGACGCGACGAAATTCAGCGAAACCGGCTACGTCGGCGCCGATGTGGACGACCTCGTGCGCGATCTCGTGGCGAAGGCGAACGGCGACATCGAGCTGGCGGAGCACGGTATCATTTATCTCGACGAAATCGACAAGCTCAGCAGCGGGCCGGAGAAACTGGGCCGCGATGTGAGTGGGCGTGGCGTGCAAACCGCGCTGCTGAAACTGATGGAGGAGACCGAGGTTCCGCTCTATGCGCCGAATGACATCCGCAGCCAGATGCAGATGATGTTCGACACGCGCAAGGGACGCACCGGCCGCGAGGTGGTGAACACGCGTAACATCCTCTTCATTGTCAGCGGCGCGTTCAGCGGCCTGGACAAGATCATCGAAAAGCGCACGAACCGGAAGTCCATCGGCTTTGTCTCCGCAGACACGAGGCCGACCGTCATCGAGCATCTGTTCCGTGAATCACGCACGAAGGACTTCATCGACTACGGTTTCGAGGCCGAGTTCATCGGCCGTCTGCCAGTGCGCGTGGTGTGTGATCCGCTCAGCGCGGATGACATGTTCCAGATCATGAAGAACTCCGAGGGCAGCCTCATCCGCCAGTATGAGCGTGAATTCGCCGCCTATGGCGTGAAGGCCACGTTTGAGGACGACGCGCTGCGGGAGATCGCCAGCCGCGCCGAGGAGGAAAAAACCGGCGCGCGCGGTCTCGTCACCGCCTGGGAGCGAGTGCTACGTGATTTTAAATTCGAGATGCCCAGTCTCGGCCTGCCGGGGCTGCTCATCGACGGCGCTCTCGTCAAAAATCCCGAGCAAGTGCTCGCCCGTTGCCGTACCGAGGCCGCCACCTTTGCGGTTGAACTCGGCGCGGCGCATGCGGACGAGATCAAGGCCTTCGCCGAGCGTTTTCAGCGTGAGCACGGCTTCATGCTCGACTTTGACAGCAGCGCCATCGCCGCGATCGCCGCCAGGGCGCAGCGCGAGGGCATGCACGTCGATGCCATGTGCGCGAAACTCTTCAAAGACTATCCCTTTGGCCTGAAACTCGTCACCCGCAGCACCGGGGAAACCAGCTTCGCCCTCTCCGCCGATGCGATTGCGAATCCTGACAAATTCGTCAGCGAACTCGTCGTCAGCGCCTGCCGTCAGCGGCCTGAAGCGCCGTCATCCACCATCATCGACATCACCCCCGAACCTACTTCTCATGAATCGTAATCACGCTGCCGCCATGTTCATCGGCGTGCTCGTCTGCATCCCGCTGCTGGCCTTGTATCACTTCGGCTTTTTCCAGAGCACGGCAGAGTGGTTCGCGGGGCTGTATGCGCGTGGTTTCATCCTGCCGCAGGGCGGTTTGAAGCGTCTGGTCTGGCTGCAATACGGCTACTACACGGTGATGGCCTTCGCCAGCGCCTGGGTGTGCATCGAGATGCTCTCACAGTGGCGGCGTTTCGCCTTTCTGCTCGGCGGCACCTTCCTCACCGTCACCTTTGCCTGCGTCATGGCCATGAGCGGCATTTTGTTTGAGCCGGTGTCCGGCTCGCTGGCGCTGTGGTTCGCCGGGATCGCGGGCATCGCCGTCGGCGGCACGGTGAACGGCTACCGCCGTCATGTGATGCGCGAGTATTTTGTGGGGCGGCTCTCCACCCGGCTGTTTGAGGAGCTGGCGGACCTGGGCAATCCTGCGAAGATGACGGAGCGCCGGGAAATCACCGTGCTGACCTGCCGTCTGCTCAATCACGTCGAAATGGCCAATGGTGTTGAGCCGAGGTTCTTTGAAGAACTGACCACGCATTTCCAGCGCAGTGTGTCGGAGTTCCTCATCGCCCGTGGTGCTTATCTGGATGACAGTGACGCGCGGCAGGTGCGCGTGTTTTTCGGCTTTCCGCTTGTCGATGAGCATCATGCCCTGCACGCCGTGCAGGTGGCCGCCATCCTGCGCACCCACATGGGGGTGCTCACGCGTGAGATCGCGCAGCGTTTTGGCAAGAAGGCGCAGATCGGCGTGGCCTTGAGCACCGGGCAGGCGGTGTGCGGGCTGTATGGCGTCAGCCACTTCGAAAGCTTCAGCGCCGTGGGGGATGCGATCGACTTCGCCTCGCAGCTTTGTGTGTTGAACACCGCCTACGGCAGCCAGGTGCTCATCAGCGCCCGCACCTATGCTCTCGTGAAGGACAACGCCGAGGTGCGGCCGATGGAGATGGTCTGCGCCGCCGGTTCCAGTCAGATGAGTGAGGTGTACGAGCTGCTCGCTGAAAAAGGCACGCTGCCGGAGCCCGACATCCGTGCCCGAGACGCCTTCTGGCAAGGCGTGGTGCAGTACCGTAAGGGCGACCTGAAGCAGTCGCTCGAAAGCTTCAAAAACGCCGCCATTGAGGACCGCGAGGACGCGCCGCTGAAATACTTCATGGAGCGCGTCGAGGCGGCCGTGAAGGAAAAGGCCGTTCCTGAAAAGGAAACGCCCAAACACTCCCGCAAACTCGCCGCTACCTGAACGCCCTCATTTTTGAATCATTCACATGGCTCAAGCTGGTAGTCTGAACTCAAAACGCGAATGGGCGCGAATATCCGCGGATTTTCGCGAATGCATCCCCTCCGCTGATCATTCGCGGTCATTCGTGCTCATTCGCGGTCATTCGCGTTGTTTGGCATGGCGCTGAAGTCATCTCTGAGGAATTTATACCGCCGTGCGCATCGACTACCCACCCGCCATCCAGCGCCTCGTGGCCCAGCTCAAGTCGCTGCCCGGCCTCGGTCCGCGCAGCGCGGAGCGTCTGATGCTCTGGCTGTTGCACATGCCGGATGAGCGCATCACGTCGCTCTCACACACCCTGCTGGAGGCCAAGGAGCGCATCGTGCCGTGTTCCGACTGCGGCTTCTTCATCGAGAACGACAGCGCCTGCCTGCTCTGCCACGATCCACGCCGCAACCAGCGTTTGCTGTGTGTCGTCGAACAGGCCGCCGATGTGCTGCGGCTGGAGCGCAGCGGCGCGTTTCAAGGCTTGTATCATGTGCTCGGCGGTCGCCTGTCGCCGCTCGACAACGTCACACCTGAAGACCTGCGCATGGAGTCGCTCGTGGAGCGAGTGCGTGATCTGCACACGGAGGAGGTCATCATCGCCCTCGGTTCCGATGTCGAAGGCGAGGCCACCGCGAGCTACATCGCCGATCTGCTGCGTCCGGCGGGTATTGCCATCACCCGACTGGCCCAAGGCATGCCTGCGGGCGGCAATCTCGACCATGTGGACGAGCTCACACTTTACCAGGCATTGCATGGTCGGCGGAAGATGGGGTGAAGATTTTTTCTCGACAGCCGCTTTCTGAGCGGTCACCAATCCTCCATGAACCACCACATCGCACGCGACGGCCAGCAGCTCGGTGTTTTTACCGAGCAAGAAGTTCAATCCGGCGTCGCCTCAGGTCGATTTCTTTTAAATGACCTGTTTTGGACAGAGGGCATGGTGGAATGGCAGCCGTTGGGTTCACGTTTCAGCGTGCCTGTTGCTCCAGTAGTGGCAGAGGTTTCCGCCTCCGCTCCTGCCTTCAACCCCTACGCCGCCCCGCAGTCAAACATCGTGACTGCGGCGATGATGCCCCGGCTCAATCTCGCCTCGCGTGGGGCACGCCTGGGCGCGGCGCTCATCGATACGGTGATCATGATGATCGTCATGATTGTGCCGATGATTCCAGGCATTTTCGCCATCGCAGAGGCGGATCGAGCCGGAAATCTCGAGACGAACTTTCCACTCGCCTCGCTGTATTGGTTTCTTGCGGCATTTGTGACCTCGATGATTCTACTGGTGTGGAATGCCGTATGGCTGGGCAGGCATGGGCAGACCATCGCCAAACGCATGCTCGGCATTCGTGTCGTCTCTTTCCCAAGCGGCCAGCCCGCCGGGTATGGCAAGGCCTTCTGGCTGCGTGCGGTGGTGAATTACATCATCAACAACGTCGTGCCTCTTTATGGCATTGTGGACGCCTGTTTTATCTTTCGTGAGGACCAGCGCTGTCTGCATGACTTGATTGCAGACACCACCGTCGTCGTGGACAAGCCGGAGGCTTGATCACGCCAGCCCCAGCTCGGTCACTTGGTCCTCATCCAGGCCGAGATAGTGCCCCAGTTCGTGCAGGAAGGTGATGCGCACCTCGTCGCGGTAGGTTTGGAGGTCGCCGTTGCAGTCGTCCCACAGGTTGTCGAGAAAGAGCCGGATGCGCGGCATTTCATCCGGCGATTCCGGCAGAGGATCACACCGGGCGTTGCCTTCAAAGAGACCGAGCAGATCGGGATCGAGATCTTCATCGATGTCGATCAGCGCATCCATCTCGCAGAACTCGATCCGGCAGCCGCCGGCTTCATCGCGAATTTCCTGGGGCAGGGCCAGCAGGGCGGACTTCACCACGCTGGTGGCGACGGATTGGAGGCGTTCAAAGCGCATGTGAGTTACTTCTTCGCGGTTTGCGGCTTCTTTTTGAGCGCTTCGATCTCTTTGGACTGGTCCTCGGACTTCTTTTGAAGCTGCTGCACGCGGTCCCACAAGTTTTTCAGGTCAGCGGGGCTTTCGAGACCGGCGCGGATGTCTTGCGCGGCTTTGGCAGAGGCTTCACGCACCGGATCAATGCGGTCTCCGCTGCTGATGGCGAGCATAAGATCGAGCAGGCCGAGCGCTTTCGGATCACGCAGCGTGCCGAGCGCCTTCGCGGCGGCCACGCGCCAGTCGCGGCGTGGATCACTGAGTTTTTCGGCCAGGAAATCGCGCACAGCATCGCGATTCGCATTCGTGGGGCGGCGTGCGAGGAAGGCGAGCGCGTCGAAGGCGGTGCTGGCATCGCGCCCGCGTAACTCGTGCGGTTGTTGCAGTCGTGCGAGCACGGCGGGAACGGCGGATTCATCATCCTGAGCACGCAGAGTTTTGATGGCGGCCAGTTCGAGGGTGCTTTGGTAACTGGAGGCGGCGAGATGCTTCTTCAAAGCCTCGCTGACCGTTGGCTCGCCGGGTCGCGCGCTCCACGTCTCGACGATGGTGGCGAGGATGGCGGGGTTCTTCTCGCTCTGGGCCATCTTCCACAATATTTCGCGGGACTCAGGCGTGTGAAGGCTGGCGAGCGCCTGCACGACGGCTTTGCGTGTCGCAGCGTGTTTTTGATTTTCGCTGCCGGTGATCAATTCGGCCCGGGCTTCCGGCTCGCCGATCTTCGCGAGCACTTTGGCGGCTTCGCTGCGCACTGCGTGAAATTTGTCCTCACGCAGGATTTGGCCGAGTTTGGCGATGTGTTTGCGATCCAGCGTCCGCACAGCCAGAAGGCGGCCGATCACATCGGATTCGAGCTGCTCGTCGAGCATGGGGCCGGGTGGTGTGAAGCTGACTTTGGCCAGCACGGTGTAATCTGGGTCGATGCGCACGAGTTCAGGCTGTGCAGGCACGACGAAGTGAAAATCTTCGACCTCCTTGCTGACATCCATCGTGAAACGCAGCGGCTCCTTCTGCCCGGCGACGTGAAAGCTCACCGGCAGCGGCACGCGGAAGAGGCGCACCTGCTCACTGAGCTTCTGCGTCTGGCGCACGGTGATTTTTGCCAGTTTGGCGGCGGAATCCCAAGTGTGGTCGATCTTCAGCTCGGGCTCGCCGCCGTGGTGCAGCCATTGATCGAAGAATTGATCGAACGACAGGCCGCTGACCTCCTCGACGACATCCTGCAAATCATCCGTGCTCACGATGCCGCTGCGATGGCGTTCGAGATACGTTTTGATGCACTTGCGGAACAAATCGGGTCCAAGCTGGCTGCGCAGCATGTGCAGCACCCACGCGCCCTTGGGATACGCGCGATTGTCGAACTGCTGCATCGGATCGCCGTAATCACGCCAGACTATGGGCCGTGTGTCGTTCGCGCCGAAAACTTCCTGCGCCTCCAGCCAGAGCGAGTATTTCATCGCGTCCGTGCCGAGCTTCTGTTCCTCGTAAAGGATGGTGTAGTAGCTGGCGAAGCCCTCGTTCAGCCACAGGTGCGCCCAGTCGCGGCAGGTGACGAGATCGCCGAACCACTGGTGTGCGGTTTCATGTGCGTCGAGGCGATGCAGGGTGCGCAACTCCTCTGTGTCTGCGTTGAAGAGCATGTCGGCGGCTTCAAAGGTGCAGCTCGTGTTCTCCATGCCACCGGCCAGGAAATCGAGGCAATAGACCTGCCAGTATTTGTCCCACGCGAAGGGCACGCCGATCTCCTTTTGGTAAAACTCGATGATCTTCCGCGTGTCGGTGAACGCGTTCGCCGCCTGAGCGGCATGCGAGGGCGGCACCAGCATCGCCAGCGGCAGTTTGCCCGCCCTGTCCTCCAGCTTGTGAAAGTGTCCTGCTGCCAGGGCGATGAGGTAGTTCACATGCGGCTGGTTTTGCAGCCAGTGAAAGGTCACGAGACCGGCAGCGCCGGGTTTCTCGCTTTGCAGCGTGCCGTTGGAGACGACCTGCATGCCCTTCGGCACATGGCAGATGACCTCGCTGGTGAAGCGCTCGTTCGGGTAGTCGTAGCTCGGGAACCAGAAGCGATGCAGCTCCGCCTCACCCTGGCTCCACACCTGTGTGTCGCCAGACTTGTAGCCCATCTCGGGCGTGCGGAAATACAGGCCATGCTCCGGCTGCGCCGAATACTTCACCGTGAGCGTGATCTCGGCATCGGGTGCGATGGCGGAGGCGAAAGTGATGACAAGCTTCTCATTCGTCACCTCATGCTCGGCCACTTTCGCGCCTTCGGCCTTCAATTCGGAGATGTTCAAATCCACCGCGTCGAGCTCCAGCTTTGCCAGCGGCAGCGCGATGGGCTTGAAGCGCATCGTCGCTGTGCCGGAGACCGTGCGCTTCACAAAATCCGGCGTCACATCGAGCTTCAGGTGCAAAACATCGACGCGACGGTCTCGTGCATACTTCCGACCTGCGATAATCTTGATCGGCTGCGGCAGCAGATGCTTCTCACAATGCCGGCAATCGAAGGAGTCTGCAAAAGCACTCGATACGAGCAATGCGGCGGCGAGAAGGAGATGGTGAGGGCGCATGATGAGCGCGAGCATCCCCGGCCTGTGCTGGCATGGCAAGAACAAACCGGAAGGACAGCGCCTGCGGTCGCGTATTGGCCTCGTCATGCTCACTTTTTCCGACCACAGCCAGGGATCGTCACGCCTTCAGCGGCGTGATTTCCTGCGCATTGGCGGTCTGGGGCTGGGCGGGCTTGGTTTGAGTGAAATGATGGCACTCAAGGCGCTCGGAGCCTCGCAGAAGCGGCTGCTCAAGGACAAGTCGGTCATTTTCCTCTTCATGCACGGCGGGCCATCGCAGTTCGAGACGTTTGATCCAAAGATGGACGCACCGTCGGAGATCCGCAGTGTGACGGGCGAGATCAAGACGAAGCTCCCTGGCGTCACCTTCGGCGGCACGTTTGAGCGGCTGGCGAAGCTGGCGGACAAGTTCAGCATCGTGCGCTCCTTCGTCACGGGCGATGCGGTTCACGACATCAAGACCATCGTCGGCAAAGACACGCTGAAGGCGAATGTCGGCTCGCTCTACTCGCGCATCGCCGGTCCGCTGCGCAAGGGCAGCGCGATGCCGACCAACGTGGCGTTGTTTCCTCAGGCGATTTCATCGGCCGCAGGGCCGGTGATCAAGAAATTCGGCGATTTCACCTCCAGCGGCGAGTTTGGGGCCACTTATCAGCCCTTCGTGCCTGGTGCGGGCAGCGGTGCGCAGGCGGACATGACGTTGAGCCTGCCGCAAGGCCGGCTCGATGACCGCCGCACGCTCCTGACCTCGTTGGATCAATGGAAGCGCCGCATGGATGCCAGCGAGTCGGTCGGCGGCATGTCGGAGTTTCAATCCCTCGCCTTCGATGTGCTGCGGCGTGGCGTGTCGGACGCGTTTGATCTCTCCAAGGAAGATCCGCGTCTCATCGAGCGCTACGACACCTCCAAACTGCTGCCGAAGGATCGCATCAGCACGCAGTGGAACAACCGCGAGCACTACGCTGACAACGCCGCCACCCTCGGCAAGCTGCTGCTGATGGCCCGCCGCCTGTGCGAGCACGGCTGCGGCTTTGTCACCGTCACCACGAGCTTTGTGTGGGACATGCACGCGGACAACAACAACGCCCCCTGCCGCACTGGCATGGACTACGTTGGACGTCCGTTTGATCACGCCGTCTCCGCTTTGATTGAGGACATCGAAGCACGCGGATTGAGCGAGAAGATCATGCTCGTCTGCTGCGGCGAGATGGGCCGCTCGCCGAAACTCAATGCCAAAGGCGGTCGCGATCACTGGGGTGGACTCGCACCGCTCATGATTTACGGCGGCGGTTTGAAGATGGGCCAGGTCATCGGCCAGTCGGCGCGGAACGGCGGTGAGCCTGCTTCCGAACCGATCACGATCCCCGATTTGATTGCCACGATCATGCACACGCTCGTTGATGTCGGCGAGGCTCGTCTCACCGACGGTCTGCCGCCGAATTTGCTGAACGTGCTCACGCGTGGCGAGCCGATTCGCGGTCTAGTTTGAATTTTTTCTCATGCGCATCCTTGTCTTTGCTCTTTTTTCTTTTGCCTCACTGATTCACGCCGGGGAGCCGGTCACGCGGACGTTTTATGTGACAGGCGTGGAGTGCGGGAGCTGTGTGTATGCGGTGCAGCAGTCGGTGGGAGAGACCAAGGGCGTGTCAGATGTGGCGGTGGTGCAGGTGATCGACAGTTTTGCCAATGTGACCTTTGATCCCCAGGTGGTGAGCGAGCATCAGATCGCGCAGGCGGTGCGGGAGGCCTATCCGCTGCATGGGATGCCGTATCTCGCCGCGCTGAAGCTGCGCCTGCCGGAGTATGCGAAGCATGCCGCGAAGGCGGATGCGGTTTTGAGTCGGTGGAAGGACTGGATCACCGTCAAGCCGGTGAACCAGGCCAAGGGCGAGTTTGAGATCCACTTTCTGTCGCTGAAGGCCGATGAGAAAAAAACCGGGCCGCAGGGCTGGAGTCTGGCGGAGTTCAGCGCCGCGTTGAAAACCAGCTTGGGGCTCGCTTTTACCCTGGAGTCGGAGGCGCTGTAGGAAGGCGGGCAAAGGCGTTGCATTTGCGCCCAAATTTGCGATGCATGCGGCCCCCATGACCCCGAAAATCGACCCCGCCCTGCACCGCGACAAAAAGCCGGACTGGATCCGCGTGACTTTGCCGCGTGATCCGAAGTTTTGGAGCACCAAAGGGCTGATCACGGACCTGAAGCTGCACACCGTGTGCGAGGAGGCGCAATGCCCGAACCGCTGGGAGTGCTGGAGCCAGGGAACGGCGACGTTCATGATCGCGGGGGACCGCTGCACGCGAGCCTGTGGCTTTTGCGCGGTGAAAACGGCCAAACCGTTCGCTTTGGAAGCGGACGAGCCTCAGCGTGTGGCCGAGGCGACGAAGCGCATGGGCTTGAACCACATCGTGATCACCGCCGTGGCGCGGGATGACGTGAAAGACGGCGGTGCGGAGCATTTTGCGCGGACGATTGAAGCCGTGCGCGAGGCGGTGCCGACGATCACGATTGAGATTCTCGTTCCCGACTTCAACGGCAAGGACGACGCCCTGGAAGTGGTGATGAAGGCCAGGCCGCACATCTTCAATCACAACCTGGAAACCGTGGAGCGTCTGACGCCGCTGGTGCGCAGCCGGGCGATGTATCATCGCAGTCTGCATGTGCTGAAGCGCGCGAAGGCGATGGCGGAGGAACTTGGCACGAAATGCGCCACGAAGAGCGGGCTCATGCTCGGCCTTGGCGAGACGGAGACGGAGTTGTTTCAGGCGATGGACGACCTGCGCGAGCATGACGTGACCGTATTGACGCTGGGCCAGTATCTGCGCCCCTCCGCGCAGCACCTGCCGGTGATCGAGTACATCCACCCGGACACGTTTGAGAACTACAAGCAGATCGCCCTGAAAAAAGGCTTCCGCCATGTGGCCAGCGCACCGCTGGTGCGCAGCTCGTATCACGCCTCGGATTTCAAGCCGGAGCTGGATTTGGAGTAACCGACGCCAGGAGGCTGGGGATGCTCAAACGAGATGGCGGCTAGCACGGCTGTCTCTCTCCGCTGAATACATGGCGAATTTAGTCCTTTGACCTAGAAATAGCAGCCAATTTCATTCACTCACATATCCATTGTTGAATGGACGGTCGTTTTGGTTTCCGCATCCTGGAAAAACCAGCCTGTTGCACGTTTCCAATCGCATCACGGCCATGAAAAAGATGTTCGCCATTATTACTGGCCTGCTTGCCATCGCGTTAAGCATCGCCACCCGTGCCAATTCGCGGGCCGGTTACGAAACGGCACCATGATACTGAAATTTCGCGCCTCACTTCTTCTCCGCCGCCTGCTTCGTATCGTACTCTTTCCAGAATTCCTCGGCGGTTTGATCGGGATGTCCGTTCACAAAACGTGTGGAGATTCTGCGCAGACGAGGGTGGGAGCGAAGCTTCTGAAAGTCAGGGAACACGCTTGGATTGGTCATGAACAACTCTTCAAGTTCGAGACAATCCATTAGTGGAGTAATATCACCACCGATGATGTTGGGGATGGTGAGCGTTTTGATCGCCATGCCCCGCAAAGGGCTGAGGTCTCTGAGCCGGGAAGGGGTTCCACTGATACCCAGATGTGAGACGGGGAGCTGTCGCAGCGGCCTCAAATCCTCGGGTGGGGGTGAGTGAAGGTGCAGCATCAGTCCCCGCTGAGGGTGCAGTTCAACTGAACGCACTGGCATCTCTTTCAGCCCCATGGCTGCGAGAGCGTTCCAAGCATCCCTCAGCACCGGAGTCCTCTTGCCATAGCGTGCGAAAAAGGCGGTCGTGGTAAATGGCTCCGAGAGCGCGCTGCCATAAGGTTGCAGAGATACCTCACGAAGTCGTGGAAGGGTGTCGAGAAACTCGATGTCGGAGACGCCGAATGGCAGGGATATTCGCTCGAGTGTGGGGTGCCCCCGAAGCGGGGAAAAATCCTGAACTTGGGAAAAATCCATCGCGAGTGTCTTGAGGGGCATCCGTTGGAGCGGCCTAATGTCAGAGACACCAGTGAAACCCATAATGAGGTATTCTAAAGGTGCGTCCGAGACAGGGGAAAGGTCGGTCACACCTCTATTTGACAGGACACTCAAAGTGTTCAGTGGCATGCCCTTCAAGACACTCAAATCGGATAATCCGAGGCCTTCCAGCACCAATGACCGAATTGGCATGCCAGCAAGCGGGCTGATGTCTTTAACTCGTGTCCTCGCTAGATTGAGCCGTCGCAGTTTCATGCCGCGCAGGGGCGAAAGGTCGGAGACGTTTGTGTATTGCGCCTCGAGTTCTTCCAGTGGCATGCCAGCGAGGGGACTCAAATCGCTGACGGGGGTTGAGCCTATGAAGAGTTTGGAGATCGGCAGTCCTCGGAGCGCCGAGAGGTCGTTCGTTTCCAAAAGCGAAATATTCAACTCGAACGTTTCACCTTTCTGGTGCAGACGATTTTGATTCCATGCCTGCTGACGGGTGTATTGAGCGAGCTTTGCGAGGATGGTTGCCAAAGCCGTTTCAGCGGTACGGTTCAGCCTGGCGGAAAGAGGTGCCGCCTCCAAATGTCGTTTTTGAGCAATCAGCGAGTCGAGCAGGCGATTCTCGGCAGCCAAGGGCAGCTTGGAGGCGGAGCCTTTTTCTGCCATCAACTTGCCGCATAGATCGAGATTGAGCTTTGCCGACTCGTCAGTTGATCTCAACGCGAGAACCAGGCTGTATGTCGCAGCAGCCTCGGACAAGTTGTGGGTGGATTGCAAAAGATGTGCTCTGTCGAGCTGGTAGTCGGGGCTGCCCGGACGCAGCTTGACGGCGTAGCCGATCTTTTCCAAATGCCTCGTCGATTTTTCCCTCGCTTAAAAGGATGCGCGATTGAGCAGCAAACAGCGGTGCGGTGCCTCGCAGTTCCGTGAGCGTCAGTTCGGCACGCCGCCCCTCGACCAGAGCTTTGGCGCCAAGGACGCCGCCCACGAGCATCACCAGGGCCGCTCCTGCCGAGGCAGCACGGTGGCGTCTGATGAAAAGCAGGGCCTGAGTCCATGCGCCGGCCTGCTCTGCGGTGGTAGCAAAACCGTTTTGATACGCCTCAATGTCTTCGCTGAACGCGGCAATGCTCTGGTATCGCTGCGCTTTGTCTAATGTGAGCGCCTTCATTGCCACGGCAGAAAGCGCGACAGGAACACGTCCCCCTCTGAGATGAGGCAGAGGCTTGATCAGCCTCGCTGCGACGATGTCACGCTTCGAGTGAGGCTGGCTCCGACCAGTGGTGGCACCAAACGTCGTCGGTGCGGTGATGTCGGCGGTCGAAACCTTCTCAAGCACCTCCCACACGTCCTTGCCCTCCACCGGTGGACGCAGCGTGAGGATGGCATACAGGATGCCGCCGAGGGAGAAGATGTCGGATCGCTCGTCGAGTTCGTTCACTTTGCCCATCGCCTGCTCTGGACTCATATAGTTCGGCGTACCCATGACCGCGCCGTCCATGGTGGCGGTGAGGGAATCGGTGCCCAAGGCGGGGGACTTGCCAAGTCCCGCTTCATTGGCTGGCGGCACTTGGCAAGTGCCGCTCCTTGGATCGCCCAGCACCTTCGCGATGCCCCAGTCCATGACCAGCACCTCACCGAACTCGCCGACCATCACGTTCTCCGGCTTCAAGTCACGGTGGATGATGTGGTTGGCATGCGCAAAGGCCAGTGCGTCGCACACTTTGCGGAAGATCGTCAGCAGTCGGTCCAGCGTGTAGTGCTCCAGTGACTCTTGGTTCTCCTGGCGCAGATCATCTAGGATGTGCTGAAGCGTGCGTCCCTTCACCAGCTTCATGGTGTAGTAGAGCGCCCCCTGGCTGTCGCGTCCGAGATCGTGGATGGGAACAATGTTGGGATGCTCCAGTTTTCCCAGCACCGCCGCCTCCTGAACGAAGCGGCGCGCCTGCTCGCTGCTGGCATGTGGGTCGAGCATGACCTTTACTGCGATGGTGCGGCCGAGCTTGCAGTCCTCCCCTTCCAATATCGCGCCCATGCCGCCTTTGGCGATCTGCCGACCGAACACAAAGGGCACGGAGGAATCGGGATTTGCGCCCATCACCGCCACTTCGGGCAGCGGAGCCGCCACTGGCTTCGCGACGGCGATGGTTTGCAAATTGTCGCCCATTGACAAGCCTGGGGCATTGATAGAAGGCGTGGGCTCAGTCATAGGCACTGCGAGAACGGACCGATTCTGACATGGGGAGATACTTTGGCAATGAGAGGAACGGCCGAGCCCACCTCACTGCTCCAGTCTCTTGGCGTCGTATTCCTTCCAAAACTCCGCGGCGGTCTTGTCGGGCCGGTAGCTGTCGATCGGGTCAGGCTCGTAACTCAGACGTCTGAGCTGGGGCAGGCTGCGGAGGAACTCAATGTCTTTGGCGTTTGGCGGGAGCGTCAGGGCGGTCAGTTTCCGGCAATCTGCGAGAGGCGTGAGGTCGGTGATCTTCGTGCAACCTGCCAGCCCCAGCATGGTGAGCGGCATCCCGCGCAGTGGAGCCAGACTGGTCACCGGGGTCGAGTTAAGACGTAGTTGCTGGATTGGCAGCTTTGCGAGAGGCTTTAGATCGGTCACGGCTGTGGAGGAAAGGTCCAGTTTGCTGACGGGTGGTGCCAGTTGAAGGACCGACACATCGCTGAGGTTCTTCACCCTGCCGAGAGACACCGACCATGTGCCATCCTGTTCCTTCTGGAGGTCGGGGGGCTTCAAGCCGCCGTCATAAAGCCGGGCCACCCGCGGGTCGGTGGCGTGATCTGCCCAGAATGGTTTTGCGATGGTCTTGAAGAGTTCGGGCAGGATGGCATTGGCTTTTGCCGTGTCACCCATTGCCTTATAGGAATTCGCCAGCGTGCTCGCCGCATCGACGGTGTTGCGGTTCTTCAGACCAAACAGATTGCAGCTAAGCGTCACTGCCTCCTCTTGCAGTTTGATCGCCTCCTCCCTCCGCCCAAATTCCAGGAGGATCTTGCCCATATTGTTCATGGCAAAGAGCGTGTCGGGATGGTCCGAGCCGAGCACCTTGCGACGCAGCGCCAGCACCTCTTGGCGCATCTTGAGCCCCTCCGCCCCGTTGGTTTTGACCGAGAGGTAAAACATGGTCATCAGCGTATCGGGGTGTTCGGGGCCGAGCACCTTGCGACGCAGCGGCAGCAAGTCTGCAAGCATCTTGCGGGTATCCCCCGGATGGCCGAGCGATGGATCCCAAAAGCCTGCAGGGGTGAGCGCCAGGTAGTGCATGGTCATGAGCGTGTCGGGGTGTTCGGGGCCGAGCACCTTGCGGCGCAGCGCCAGCACCTCCTCAAACAAATGGAAGCCCTCCTTCCGAAGACCATTTCTCTGATAAACATCGGCGAGGAAATGCATGGTCGTGAGCGTATCGGGATGCTCCGCACCCAAAACCTTGCGGCGCGATGCGAGCACTTCTTCAAGCATGGCGATCGCCTTCTTCCCGAGATCTGCCTTGTGGTAGGAGAAGGCAAGGTAATGCATCGTGTTCAGCGTGTCGGGATGCTCCGGGCCGAGCACCTTGCGGCGCAGCGCCAGCACCGCTTCGCGCATTTTGAGAGCTTCATCAAAGTGTCCGGAGTGGTAGGTGGACTGCGCGAGGTTGTTCATCGCTGAGAGTGCGTTGGGGTCCTCCTGACCACGGTTAGCGACGTAGTGATCAAGCACTTCCTTCTGCAGCGGGATAGCCTCCCGATAGAGGCCGAGCGCTGCGTAAGTCCCAGCCAGCGTAGCTTGCAGAGCAGCGCGGCGTTCGGGTTGATCCACAAGATCCTTCTCCAGCTTATTGGCAGCGGTATCGAGCGTCTCGGCCACGGTGATGGTGCGTCCGTTGCGCGTCGGGTCCGGGCTTTGGAAGACCTCAGTGAGGAAAGTGGAGATGGCCTCGGCGTCCTGGCGTGCCTGATCCTTCGCGTCGCGCTGGGCGGCCACTTCGACCAGCGTGTCAGTGGCGCGCTTCTCCGCCTGCGTCGCGCGTTTTTCCTTCGCTTGCAGATGAAGCACAAACCACACGCCGAGCGCGGTGATGAGCAGCCAAGCAGCCGCTGCGGTGGTGAAGATGCCTTTGTTGCGCTTGATGAGGAGCGCGAGCTGCTTCGTCAGCCCCGCATTCTCCGCACTGGTGGCAAACCCGCCCTGAAACTTCTCAATGTCTGCGCTGAAGGCGGCGATGTTTTGGTAGCGCTTCGCCTTGTCCAGAGTCAGAGCCTTCATCGCCACGGCTGACAAGGCATTCGGCACACGACCACCGGTAACATGCGGCAGCGGCGTCATCTTCTTGGCCTCCAGCACGGCACCTTTCGCGCTTCGTTTGCCTTGGCTTGTGGTGGCTCCAAACATCGTTGGCGCGGTGATGTTCCCCGTCTGGACCTTCTCCAGCACCTCCCATACATCCCTGCCTTCCACCGGTGGCCGCAGCGTAAGGATGGCATAAAGAATACCACCAAGGGAAAAGATGTCCGAGCGTGCATCCATCTCGTTGACCTTCCCCATCGCCTGCTCGGGACTCATGTAATTCGGCGTGCCCATCACCGCGCCGTCCATCGTGGCAGTGAGGGAGGCGGTAGAGGAGCGCGGAGACTCTTCTCTGCTGATTGGATCGGGATCAAAGCGCACAGGAGTGTCCGCTCTCCCGTCCAAAATCTTCGCGATACCCCAGTCCATGACGAGCACCTCACCGAACTCACCCACCATGATATTCTCCGGCTTCAAATCGCGGTGGATGATGTTGCTGGCATGCGCGAAGGCCAGCGCGTCGCACACTTTACGGAAGATCGTGAGCAAGCGGTCGAGCGTGTAGTGCTCCAGCGCCTCTTTGTTCTCACGCCGCAGATCATCGAGGATGTCCTGCAACGTGCGGCCCTTCACCAGCTTCATGGTGTAGTAGAGCGCGCCTTCGCTGTCGCGTCCGAGGTCGTAAACCGGCACGATGTTCGGATGCGCCAGCTTCCCCAGCACGGCGGCCTCCTGCACGAAGCGCCGCGCTTGGTCGTCGCTGGCATTGGCATCGAGCATGACCTTCACCGCGATGGCGCGGCCGAGTTTGCAGTCCTCCCCCTCCAGAATCGCGCCCATGCCGCCCTTGGCGATCTGCCTGCCAAACACAAAGGGAATAGCCGAGTCAGGATTCGCGCCCATCATCGTGACCTCGGAAGGTGGAGCCGCCACCGGCTTCGCCACGGCGATGGTCTGCATGCCATCGGGCATCACCACAGGCGAAGCAGATGTGACGCGGAGAGTTGCCAGATCGTCCGGGATGGCTGCGTCAGAATCTGCGGGAGGATCGTCGGATGCAAAGTTCATCGGCGGGCGGAAGGTGGAGCGTCGCTCTGCTTTGGCAATGAGATTGACGAAACCAGAGAAAGTTCGAAGCGTATACCAAACATGCGTATAGGCATCACAGGAGCGACTGGGTTTATTGGCAGGCATCTTGGCCTACTGGCGCGAGACAGCGGGCATGATGTGATCGCTTACACGCGTCAGGCGGGTTCGTTTGTCCTGATCTCGAAAGAGACGCTGTATCAGTCTGGAAATGTGCCGCACGCGCTGCCTGAGACGAATCTTGACGCCTTGGTTCATCTTTCAGGCGAGTCACTGATGGGCCTGTGGACAGCGGAGAAGCGGAAACGCATCTGGCAAAGCCGAGTGGATTTTACGGCGGCGCTCGTAGCGCATCTGGCGACGTGGAAGCCGGAGAACCGGCCCAAGGTTCTGGTTTGTGCCTCAGGTGCCGGATTTTATGGTGATAGCGGTGATGAGCCAGTGGATGAAGATTCGTCGCGTGGAGAGGGCTTTTTGGCGGATGTCTGCGTTGGCTGGGAAAGGGCCGCCCTGAGCGCTGAAACGCTGGGCATGCGTGTGGTGCTGCTGCGCTCGGGCATGGTACTGGGGCCTACGGGCGGGGCGTTTCCGCTGTTGAAGCGTGTGTTTGGCCTTGGACTCGGCGGCAGGCTCGGATCGGGCAAGCAGTGGATGGCGTGGATCCACGTCGAGGATGCGGTGCGGATCATTTTGAAGGCGATTGAGACCGAGACGGTGAGAGGCCCGGTGAACCTGTGCGCACCAGGGGCGGTGACGAACGCGGAGTTCACCGCCAAACTGGCCGCCGCGCTGAAACGCCCGGCTTTTTTCCATGCGCCCGCCTTCGTGCTCAAGCTGCTGCTGCGCGGCATGGCGGAGGAGATGCTGCTGGGCGGGCAGCGCGTGATTCCTCGCGTTGCGACAGAGATAGGCTACGGTTTTGAGCATCCGACACTCGCTGGCGCGTTCAAGGCGCTGGTCTGAGGTTTGCAATGGTGCGCCGTGGTTGGCGATTGTTTCAAACCACTGCAAACGATTGCCAACCACAGCCAACCATCGCAAACTCCCACCATGGCTTCCCAGCAGACCACCATCGGCATCATCTACGATTACGACCAGACGCTCAGCCCGACTTACATGCAGGATGAGACGCTGTTCCCGCACTTCGGGATCAATCCGGGGCAGTTCTGGAAACGCAGCCGCGAACTGGTCGATACCGAAGGCTACGATGGTGAGCTGGCCTATCTGAAGTGCATGCTGGACTACCTGGACATGGACCGGCCTACGAATGAGGACTTGCGGAAGCTGGGTGAGAAACTGTGCTTTTACAAAGGGGTCCCTGAGCTGTTCGGGGAGCTGAATGCCGTGCTCAATGACCAGCACCGCCTGCTTGGTGTGAAGATCGAGCACTACATCGTCTCCAGTGGCCTGAAGGCGTTGATCGATGGATCAGCGCTCGCGCCGCACATCAAGCGCATCTTCGGCTGCGAGTTCGGCGAGGACAAAAACGGCCGCATCACCTTCCCGAAGCGCGTGATCAGCCACACGACGAAGACGCAGTACATTTTCCGCATCAACAAAGGCATGCTGGAGCCGCACGAGGACGTGAACGATCACATGGCACCGGAGCTACGACCGATCCCGTTCCAACATATGATTTATGTGGGCGACGGCCCGACAGACGTGCCCTGCTTCACGCTCATGAAGCGCTACGGCGGGCATGCCGTGGCAGTGTACAATCCTGACGAGCCAAGCCGCAGCAGCTTCCGCAAATGCTATCAGCTCACCGGTATCGCCGACCGGGTCAAACACATCGCGCCGGCCGATTACCGCCCCGGCAGCCACCTGCGCTTGCTGCTGGAGGAAATGGTCCTCGAAATCGCCGACGGCATCGTGCGCAAGAAGCGCCAGGAGATTGAGGACGGAACGGTGTCAGCGCCGCATTTTTGAGATCAACACACAGCGATGCCGCGAGAACGCATGTCGTGGAACCATTCGACGTATTTTGGTACGCCTTGGGCGATGGAGGTGGTGGGCTTGAAGCCGATGAGGGCTTTCGCCTTGCTCACATCAGCGGAGGTGATGGGCACGTCACCGGGCTGCTCGGGGAGCTGGTTGATGGTGGCTTTTTTGCCAAGCGCCTGCTCGATGGTGGCAATGAGATCGTTGAGCGAGACGTTCTGGGAGCCGCCGAGGTTGAAGATGTCGCAGATCGGGCCGGTGCGGTAGTTCAACGCGCCGATGATGCCGTCCACGATGTCGTCGATGTAGGTGTAGTCGCGCCGGGTAGTGCCATCGCCGAATTTGTCGATGGGTTTGCCATCCTCAATCAATCGGGTGAATTTGGAAATGGCCAGATCAGGGCGCTGGCCCGGGCCATACACGGTGAAGAAGCGCAGGGAGACCGTCTTGATGCCGTAGAGATGGCTGTAGTTCGAGCACATCTGCTCACCGGCCATTTTGGTCATCGCGTATGGGCTGATGGTTTGCAAAATGGGATCGGTCTCGGCGAAGGGCACTTTTTTGTTCACCCCATAGACGGAGGAGCTGCTGGCAGAGACAAAGTGCTTCACACCGGTGCGGCGGGCGGCTTCGAGGAGGTGGAAGGTGCCCTTGATGTTCGTGTCGATGTAGAGCTCCGGCTGCTCAATGGAGGGGCGCACGCCGGCCCGGGCGGCAAGGTGGATGACGGCGTCAAAACGACCCACGTCGAAGACTTCGGCCACGAACAGCGGGTCGGTGATGTCGCCCTCGCGGAATTTGATCTTGGAGCCAAGCGCCTTGAGGTTTTCGCGCTTGATGGCGGGGTTGTAGTAGTCGTTGAGGCTGTCGAGGATGGTGACCTGGCCCGCGTCGTCACGGAGCAGGCGTTGGACAGTGTGGGAGCCGATAAATCCAGCCCCTCCAGTGACGAGAATGTTCATGAGGCGGGGATTTACAGGCAGGGGCAGGACAAATGCAAGACGTGAGGAGAAAGGGATTGACGCATAGCCCAGGATTTCGCTAAATGGGCGGAATTCACGGAGATATTTTCACACCTAGATCATGAGCGAACCCGAAAACACGCCAACGCCGCCGCCAGCCACGACTCCGAAGACCGCCGCCGTGCCGCTGAAGAAGGAAACCGTTCGCATCACTCTGCGTGGACGTCCGGGTGCTGGTGTGACCCAGCCGCGTGAGGCGACCTCTCCGATTTCGCCATCCACTGGCAGCGTTCCGGCCTCGCTCAACACCACCTCCGTGGTGCCGACGATGGCGAAGAAGGCCACGGCACCGATTCAACTGCCCTCGGCTCCACTGCCGCCGCCAGCCCCCAAAAGCAGCACCTCCCCGGTGAAACTCCCGGCTCCCCCTTTGTCGCCGCCTTCGAAAAGGACGACCTCGGCCATTCCTGTGTCGGCTTCCCCCCCGCCTGCGGCCCCCCCTCCATCCAGTCCGATGCCGCCTCCTGCGCGAGCAGGGGCGCCGACTGCTCCTCCGATCGCCAAGCCTCCTGGAGCGCCGACAGCACCTCGCCCGGCGGCACCTCCGATGGCCGGGCTTCCTGCGGCAACTCGTCCTCTGGCACAAAATCCCGCATCCCCGCCGGCACCTCGTGTTGAAGCTGGCGCACCCACTGTGCCACTGCAAAAAGGTGCTCCGCCTCGCCCACCAGGCAGCGGTACAGGCCCGATGGCTGGCACTGCCCCTCTGCCAAAAGCGACCGTGAAGCTTGCCCCTACCCAGGTGATGCAGCGTCCGTCGATCTCAGCGCCGCCCAGCGCTCCGGTGAAACGCAGCGCCGCGGCTGATGCTGAGCAGTTCTATGAAGAAAAAGACCCAGAGGCGGGACTTGTGCCTCTTTCGGTGATTTGTTTCGTTCTTTCGGCCATCCTGATGGCGGTTCAGATGTTTGGTGCCGATGCGGTCAAGGATGATCCCAGCGGCACTTCTCCCATCATGGTGCCGTCTGCAGCTGCCCAGAGCTGGGAGAGCCGTAGCATCGTCACAGGCGTTTGGACCAACAAGTTCAAAGACACACTGCTGCCAATTCCCTAAAACGGCACCGTCCGACGACTGGATTTCACCCCACTCCCTATCATGCCTCTTGCCTGGTTAGTTTTTCTCCTCGCTGTTGCCACTCTGGCGCTCAATTTCCTTGCCAAAAGCGGAGGTGGAATGTGAGCAAGACTAGATCCTCTTCCGTGGAAGGCGATTCAAAGGACTTGGCCGTTTAATAACTGCTGAGCAGACTCTTGTTTGTGAGCAGTCTCGAAGCTTTCTCAGCCCGCCTTGACATAGCGTTATACACGGCACCCTTGAGCCGAGCCAAACGCAGCGAAGAAAATCCCTGGTAACTCAATCACCGGCAACCGCTCTCGAGCACATAGCGCATAGTGTCGAAAGAAACCTTCGCTGCATCGGGATCACGCCAATGTCCACTACCGCATTTGGAATCCGTTGGGTAAATGAGCGCTGCCGCTGCACGGCCACCATCCTGCCTCACTTATGTCGGTGTTGCAGCCTGCTGGCTGATAGCTACTCTTTACCTTAGTCAGTTCGTTTTCATTAGCCATATTCTTTGCCAGATAGTCTCTTAAGGGCACCTCTGGAAACCTCATTTCCCCAGGAGCGGCTTTCATTGGGCTGATTGATGAGCCAAGTAAAGGGGCATGAAACGTTATCGCAAGACCGAACGAGGAGGAGGGCTTTTCAGCGCCATTGAGCATGAGCAGGCCGTCGCCGTCAAAAACGCCGGCATCCTCAAGCTGCGCGAGGTCATCCCCTGGGAGAACTTCCGCCCGCTGCTCGAAGAACTCACCGGCTACGCCACGCGCGACTGGAAGAAGGGCGGCAAGCCGCCCTTCGACCCCGTACTCATGTTCAAAGTCCTCGTGCTACAGAGGGTCCACGGTCTGAGCGACGACGCCACCGAGGAGCAGATCTTCGACCGCACGAGCTTTAAAAGCTTCCTCGGCCTGCGCATCGGCGACGACATCCCCGATGCCAAGACGCTGTGGGACTTCAAGCAGCGCATCGAAGAAGGCGGGCGTGAAGGCAGCCGCAAGCTCTTCGAAGCCTTCGGCCAGATGCTTGAAGGCAAAGGCATCATCGCCCGCGAAGGCAGCATCATCGACGCCAGCTTCACCGAAGCCCCGCGCCAGCGCAACGAGCGCGAGCAGAACCAGCGCATCAAGCAAGGCGAGCGTCCCGAAGAGTTTGATGCCAACCCCGCCGTGGGCCGCCAGAAAGACAGCGAGGCACGCTGGACGAAGAAGAACAACGAAGCTCACTACGGCTGGAAGAACCATGTGAAAGCCGACTTGAAAACCAAGCTCATCCTCAAGTCCAAGACCACGCCCGCCAGCGTGAATGACAGCCAGGTGTTCGAGGAGCTGCTCGACGACAAAGACCAAGCCGTGCTGGCAGACTCAGCCTACCACAGCGCCGAGCACGAGGCGCACCTGATCAAGCTCAACGCGCAGGAGTTCCTCATGCGCAAAGCCACGCGCGGCCATCCGTTGAGTGAGACCGAACAACAGACCAACCACACCATCAGCCGGATGCGCGTGAGGGTGGAGCACATCTTCGCGCGCATGGCGCAAATGGGAGCCGACCTGTGTCGAAGCATCGGACTGAAGCGGGCCACACAGCACAACCACCTCAGCAACCTGGTCTACAACATGGACCGCTATGCCTGCCTGGCTCGTTGAGAGGAGCACAGCGCCCCAAAGGGCAGAAAGGAAGGTGAAACGAGCGCGACAAGTCACCCAAAAGCCAGATGGCGACACCGCACGCCCTTCATCTCACGCTGAATAAGGCGGACTGGAGCCACTTTTCACCTGCATCCGTGCCGCCTGAAAATTCACCCCCTATCCAGAGGTGCCCTTAATTCTAGCCGTCAATAATCCAGCTTTGCCTCATAGGACAGGGTGATGAATGGTGGCTCAAATCTGCCTGAGATCAGGCGAGGTTATCTCGTGCCACCAGCCCCAGTCGGATTCGGGTCGATGTTGAAGTCGAAGTTGAGTTTCGGAAAATCCTTGAGCGTGAGAGTGAGAAGGAGACCCACATCACTGACACCGTTGCGATTATCACGAGCCATGATCCCAAAAGAGGCTGTCCAACTGCTGATATCTCGCGTCAGACTGTAGCTTTGGAATTCCAACGTGCCATCGTCTGCCTCGAAGATATGAGCCATGGTAAACCCATAGTTTTCTGTCAGACGGGTGATAAGGCGGGTATATAGACGACTACTGTTTTGGAAGAACGGATGATCTGATATGTACTGATGCCCAAAGTCCACTGAAACGTTTTTACTGGGCATCCAGGTGATGAAATTGTTCAGTTCTGTGAAATTGCCAATTCCACTTGAGATGGGAATTTGCCATTGTGAACTTACCCCCCCCCATGGAACCGGGCGCCAGAAAATGTCATTGTAAAGATTGGATATGTCGCGTCCAAACTCGGGATCCTTTGCAAACACATCGACATAAGTGTTCATGCCAGCCCAAGCGTAGCTTAAGGATGAGTCGTGATCTGATGAATCTATAAATCCCCCATTACCGTTGGTGCTGATATAATCGCGTTTGGTTTGAAGAACGTTGCGGAAACCGATGCGTGCCACGTTCCAAGAACGCAGGCTGTCAACAGCGGTGAAAAATGGCACATCAATGGACCGTGGCCGCGTGGTCGGAGAGGAAATACGATCTATGGCCGGCAGCCCCGCGTCTTGTTTTGCGTCAAGATAAGAAAAGTTGACGTAAGGCTGGAAAATATGGCGAATGCCATCCAATCCCCAAGTCTTGGAACGCACTTCGCTCCACGAGCGGGTCAGTTTAAAGGATAAGTCCAAACCCAGATGGAAAATCCCGCGTGTGAAGCTCTGCAACCCCGTGATGCTACCGTCAATGCTACCATAGCTGGTCATCCCGGCCCCAATACGCGGGGTGACATTCAACCAGCCCAAATATGTCTTCGGATACAGCAGCTCGTGATAGGTATGAAAACGTGCAAAATCCGGCTCTTGCAGGCGACTAGTGATAACTCCCAAGCCTGTGGAAATGTTCGCAGCCGTGAGTGATGAATCTCTTGGGAGCCCCGCCAGACTTCTATATGACGAGGGGGCGGTGCCAAGAGGATCATTCATCACCGCCGCCAGGTTGGGACCGACTCCCAGAGCACCCAGTCGCCGCAGCTCTGCTTCTTCCTGATTGCCGACCACTTCGTTGTAAAGACCTGCGGAAATACTGCCTTGATGATAGACGCCAGTCCCCCAAAGAGGGCGGCGTGTGAAATCGACGGAGATTTCAGGCAGACGCGTGGTGGTACGGTAAAAATTATTGGCCTTGAATTTGGCCATCAAGGTGGCCACATAAGCTTCGTTGGTGTGAATCAGAGAGACATGGTTGTCAGGCTCACGATCCGTGCGGAAGTCGTTGAAGAAGTAGTCCTCATAGAAGTGATAATCACTGATTCTGTTGATGTCGAAATCCAGATACCATGTACTCACATCAGGGCCTGGGAGGTAAACGCGGTGCTGGAAATTGATGCGGAAGCGATTCTCGGGGACGGGGAAACGTGTGGTTCCCGCCATGTTCGTCCCTCCATTTGTATCTTTTGCGGCGTAGATTTTGAGCGTGCCAAAATTTTGCTCATTAGACTTGTGGCGAAGAGAGATCAAATCCACACCGCCAGCGATGCCGCGCTGGCTGCGCAGATCTATTTTGTACCTAGCCATGGTGTGATCGCCATGCAGCACGGTGTAACGCGTCAACAAGTAAGCCCCCCACCGGCTCTGGTAGCCCGGCGAGAAGGTCAGTCCGTTCTCCTGCAATGATTGCGTATAGCGAGGCAGCCAGAGAAACGGGGTATCTCCGCCATAAATCTTAATGTTGCGCATGACCACATGATCACCCGGGTAGGCGGTCATTTCCTTCGCTCCGATGTGGAAATTGGGATTCTGCACATCGTGCGAGGTGAAGTTTACCACCTTCGCGTCAATCTGGTTTTCGAGTTTGCCTTTGGATTGAAACTCCTCCGCCTTGTAGATCATCATGCTGGGGCCGGCCACCATGCCAGAGATCACGTTTTGCCCCGACATCTCGCCGGAAACCGAGTTGTAGGTGATGGAATCCCCCCGGTAGATCGTGCCGGCTTTCCAAATCGTCACGCCATCTTGGGCCACCACCTCGCCGGTCGTTTGGTTGTAGCGCGCGCTGCCACAGCGGATTTCGACATCTCCGTACACGATGTTCACATCTCCGGTCACGGTTACAATGCCTGTCTCGGGGTCCATGGTCGTTGCCAGCCCTCGGATGTTTAGGTCGCTGGTGAGGCTGTCGAGAAGCCCCTGCCCCCTCGCTGAACCAGCTGCCGCCAGAACACACAAAAGAGCCGCCACACAGATTCGAAGAAAGTTCATGGTACGAGGGGGAAATGACCCGGTAGGGCGGGCTTTAAAAATCCGCCTTTCATAGGCCACCGCCGTCCCGGTGACAAGAAAAAGACCGGCTTTTTTTCACGCCTCTCGCTTCAATCATCCTCACGTCCGGGACGCACAGGGCAGACCCCTTTTTTGCTGGCTGCGCGCACGAAATCCAACAGACGCAGAGCCTTCTCAGGCCATTCCCGCGCTTTAGCCTGCTCCGTCGCTTGTGAGAGGTTCAAGCCTTCGCAAAACAGCAGTTGGAAGAGCTCCTTGATCGCCCGCCGGTCCTCTGCTGTGAAGCCCTGGCGCTTCAAGCCGATCACGTTCAATCCCGTGATGCGGTTGATGCGCTGCGCTGCGCAGTAATGCGGGATGTCCTTGCTGAAGCTGCCGTTTCCCTGCACCACGCAGAAATCCCCGATGCGCAGGAACTGGTGAAACACCGCCCCGCCGCCGATGAACGTGCTGTTTCCCACCTGAATGTGTCCCGCCAGCAGCGCCGCGTTGGCGATGATGTTTTTGTCCCCCAGCACCACGTCGTGCGCCAGGTGACAACCTGCCATGAGGTAATTGCCGTCGCCGATCCGAGTCACCCCGCCCGGTTTGCTGCCGCGGTGGATCGTAACATGCTCGCGGATCACGTTGTTCTGGCCCAAGACCACGCTGCTGAGTGTGGCCGGATCAAATCCGAGATCCTGCGGCTCCCCGCCGATTACCGCCGCGCGTCCGATCTTGGTGCCCGCGCCCACCACCACCTCCCCCACGAGCTGCGCATGCGCCTCGATCCGGCAGCACGCGCTCACTTGTGCTGGTCCTTCGATCACCACATATGGCCCGATCTCGGCGGTGGAGTCGATCTGGGCGCGCGGGTCAATCAGGGCGGTCGTGTGAATCATGCAGACGGACCATGAATGCGCCCTTGGACGGGATCAATCGTGACCTTGCTTCAACTCGCGCAAAGTTCCGCTTTGCATGCCGCTGCCTGTTGCCTACTGTCAACACGCCGCGAAACAGCACCTGGAGAGGTGGTCGAGTGGTTTATGGCTCCAGTCTTGAAAACTGGCGTGGGGTAATTCTCACCGTGGGTTCGAATCCCACCCTCTCCGCCACGCTCAAACCACCGGCCAGAACGCCTGGTAGAGCAGGGCTCCCAAAATGCCTCCCATGGCAGGTCCGAGAACAGGAATCCATGCATAGCCCCAGTCAGCGCCGCCTTTGCCTGGAATGGGGAGCACGAAATGGGCGAGACGCGGCCCAAGATCGCGGGCGGGGTTGATGGCGTAGCCGGTGGGGCCGCCGAGGGACAACCCGATCGACCATACCAGCATGCCGACCAGCGCCGGGCCGAAGCCTTTGTCGAAACCGGAGTTCGGCAGGAGATTCGCAGGCGACAGGATTGCCAGCACGCCGAGCACCAGCACGGCGGTGCCGATGATTTCGCAAATCAGATTGCCGACAGTGTGGCGGATCGCCGGAGCGGTGCAGAACACGGCCAGTTTGGCCCCCTGGTCATGGGTTTCCTTCCAATGCGGCAGATAGGCCAGCCAGACGAGCACGCCGCCGAGAAACGCGCCTGCCATCTGTGCGGCGATGTAGCCGGGAACCAGCGCCCATTCGAATTTTCCGATGGCCGCCATACCCAGCGTCACCGCCGGATTCAAGTGGGCACCACTGATGGTGCCGGTGCAGTAAACCGCCACCGCCACCGCGAAACCCCAGCCGGCCGTGATGACAATCCACCCGGCGTTGTGCCCCTTGGTCTGCTTCAGCACCACGTTGGCGACCACCCCATCGCCTAGGAGAACGAGGATCATCGTGCCGAGGAGTTCTGCGAGTGTGGCGGACATGGTGGTGGCTGGATTGGTTGAATTTCCGCGCAGATTATCGGGAAGCCGAATCCAGGGCAAGACGCTTGAATCGGATTGTGGATTGCGGACGACGTTTTGCGGCATAAATCGAAGTGTTCATGCAAACCTCCTTCATCTCCACGCTCGATGCCCTGCCACAGCGCAAATCGCCGCTAATGGAGCGGTTTGCGGCGTTGCTGGAGCCGAAGGGGCCGGCGCAGATCGAGGCGATGGCGAAGGAGTCGCGAATGATCACGCGGCGGAACTTTGGGCGCACGATGCGGCTGTTTGCGCCGCTGTATGTCTCGAACGAATGCGTGAACAACTGCAGCTACTGCGGCTTTTCGCGGGACAACAATGCAATCCTGCGTGTGACGCTCACGGTGGATCAAGTCGTGGCCGAGGCGAAGCATCTCGTGGCACAGGGCTTTCGGAACATCCTGCTCGTGGCGGGCGAGCACCCGCGCTTTGTGAGCGATGGTTACTTGGAGGAGTGCATCCGGGCGCTGCGTGATTTAGTGCCGACGATTGGCATCGAAGTCGGGCCGATGGAGGCACCGGAGTATGAGCGCATGGTCAAGGTGGGCGCGGAGGGGCTCGTGGTGTATCAGGAGACGTATGATCGCGGCATTTATGCGGAAATGCACACGGCGGGACCGAAGAAGGACTTTGATTGGCGACTGGCGTGCCCGGAACGCGGTTACGAGGGCGGATTCCGCCGCATCGGCATCGGCGCACTGTTCGGGCTGAGCGACTGGCGTCTCGAAGCACTTCGACTCGCGGCGCATTTGGAACATCTCTACAAGCATTGCTGGAAATCGACCTTCACCGTGGCGTTTCCGCGGCTGCGGCCGGCGGCGGGTGGATTCACGCCGATGACGGATTTCCCCGACTGGGCGCTGGTGCAGACGATCTGTGCGTTCCGCCTCACGTTCCCGGAAGTGGGCATCATTTTGAGCACGCGAGAGTCCGCGCCGTTGCGCGATGCACTGGCACCGCTGGGCATCACGGTGATGAGCGCGGGCAGTCACACCGAACCGGGAGGTTACACCGGCGCTGGAAACGACGATCTGCACCTCACCGTGCGCGGCAAACGCGTCGAAGTGGAGACGAAGGCCGAGACGAATCGTGCGGAAGGCCAGTTCGGCATCGCGGATCAGCGTTCGGCCCACAGCGTGGCCGAGATGCTGCGTCAGAGCGGTCTTGATCCTGTGTGGAAGGACTGGGATCCGTCGATCCTCGCAACAATGGTGGCCTGAGACATTTTCAATCGCCCTGAACAGTCATGAAGATCACTTTGAATGGAGAGACACGTGAGTTTGAAGCCTCACAGACGGTAAAATCGCTGCTGGCAGCCGTCGGACTGGCCGGAAAGCCGGTGGTGGTGGAGCAGAATCAAGCCGCACTGCTGCCGCGTGAGATTGAGACGGCCACGGTGAGTGACGGCGACGTGATCGAGATCGTGCAGATCACGGCGGGCGGGTAGCCGGGCGGCGGAGAGACGGTCTCGTAGTAGTGCTGATTGGCTCGCTTCATGGCTGCGCACAAGAGGGGGCTCAAGCACAGGAGTCGTGCATGCCGTGGCAAGGAGTAATGCCAGTTTACCGTCACTTCACAAACATCGGATCATCCGGGTTCCCTTTGCTGAGCAGGTAGGCCATCAGATCGAGAATGTCGTCCTCCTTGAGCATGAACATCAGACCGGGCGGCATCATGCTGACTTTGCTCTCCTCGGTCTTCACCACGTCGCGGGCATCCACATTGGTGAAGTTGTTCGGGTCCATCATGTTGGTGCAGACCATCATGATGTTCTCCTTCATGTTGGCGATGCGGCCGATGACGGTGCTGCCATCCTTCTTGGTGAAGACCGTGCTGCCGTACTGATCACTGATCTCCTTGCTGGGTTCCAGGATGTGCTCCAGTAAATCACGCGGGCTGTACTTGCCGGCCACGCTGGTCAGATCAGGACCAATGGCACCGCCTTCGTTCTGGAAGCGGTGGCAGGCGAAGCAGGTGGCCGCGCCGAACATGTTACGACCGTTTTGGAAGTTGCGGTTGCCTTCCAGGCCGACGCCGAGGGACTTTTCGAGATCGGCGAGCGTCCAGGCTTTGACGAAGTTCATCGGCTTGGTGGTGAAACTCGGCGCTTTAATCTCCGGCTTGGCATCCAGCACGTCTTTGATGGCGAGTTTTTCTTCTTCGCTCATCGTCTTGAGTGCGTCGGCTTTGATTTCGCCGATGAAGAGGTCAAACGACGCGCCCCCCTTGTAATTCGCGGCGCGCAGGAACCAGCGGAAGTAATCGGCGCGGAGTTCCTTCGTCCAACCGGACTTCGCGAAGCGCAGGATGCGGGCGTAGTCGATCTGCTCCTCCTGCGTGGGCGAGTCGTTCACCAATGGTGCCGCTTTGGCGACGATGCCGACATCGTCGAGATACACGAGCAGTTCGGTGAGATCACGATTCAGCCCCGTGTCGCTTGTGGGAAAGAGTGGATTGAGTTTCTCGATCAATTCAGCCTTCGTCGCCGCGTCCGGCTCTCCGAGGCGGGTGAAGACGAGCATGTAGTCGCGAATGAGCGTCACGCGGTCGATGCCCTTGAGCGATTTGAAGTCGATCTTGTTCAGCGCGGCCAGAATCGGCTGCTGAAGCGATTTGTCCCCACCGCTGCTGCGAGCGAGGGCCATGAGCGCGGTCAACGCGGCACGCGGATTGGTTTCGGAGAGGGCTTTGTCCTTCCACGAAGCCACCGGCTGATGCTCTAACGCGATGCGAGCGGCGAAACGGAGATGGCGGTCAGAGGAAGAGAGGTGGGGCCAGGCGTCTTCGACGGAGGTGCCGGGCTTTTCGAGAGCTTCACGAGCTTTGGCGAGGTCAGACAGGTCCGACTTATCCGATGTGTCGGACTTTTCCGAGCCGGTGTAAGTCACCCGATACAACCCCGACTGCACCTTGCGGCCACCAACGCTCACATACATGGCTCCATCCTTCTTCGAGACCTCGATATCTGTCAGTGGCAGCGGTGCGGCGCTCATGAATTCTTCGGCGGTGCCAGTGTAGCCCGCGCCATTCGGATTGAGATGCACTGCATACATCTTGCCGTAGCTCCAGTCGCAGATGTAGAGCGCGTCTTGGAACTTGGCGGGAAATTTGGCTCCATAACCAAACGCGACGCCGGTGGGCGAGCCGGGGCCGATGTCCACCACGGCAGGCAGGCTGTCCTCCCAGCGTGCGGGCCATTTCTTGCTGCAAGTGCGCCAACCGAACTCGCCGCCGCTTTGCATGAAGCACACACGCGTGGGGCGATACCACGGCATGCCGGTGTCCCATTCCATGTCGGCATCAAAGCCGAAGATGTCGCCACTGCGGTTGATGGCGATGTCGTAGGTGTTGCGGGTACCGGTGTTGATGAGTTCCCATTTTTTGCCGTCGAGATCGGTCTTCGCCAGCCAGCCGCCGGGCGCGAGCACGTCACGCATGAAGCCGCGTCCGAGGATCATCGGGAAAAGCTGGTCTTCAGCCCAGTGACGCGGCACGCGGCTGGTTTCGCAGCTCGGTTCCGGTGTTTGGTTACCACACATCACATAGAGACTCTTGCCATCGGGTCCGATCACCACGCCGTGCGGTCCATGCTCGCCTGCTTTGCCGGGGAAGGAGCGGAGAAGCTCCACAGCGTCGAATTGATCGTCATCATTGGTGTCCTTGCAGCGGTAGAGTCCCCTGCCCTGATACGCGTCGTCATTCACCACACCGTAAAGTGCTCCGGCATGATACAGCAGGCCCTGGCAGTGGCCGAAGTCGATGCTGAGCTTCTCGATCTTTGTCTCGCCGGGACTTCCGCCAATCGCAGGCGGCGTGATGCGATACAACGCGCCGTATTGATCGCTGCAAATGAGGCGGCCCTTGTCATCCTGCGTCATGGAAACCCAGGAACCTTCCTGCTCCTTCGGCACGGAGTAGAGCAGCTCGACCTTGAAGCCTTTGGCGACCTTGATCTTGTCCACCGGCGTGGCCTGTGTGGCGATCTGGGCGACACTGGCCGTGGTGGCGAAGAGGAGCGGGATGAGGAGGGATTTCATGGGCGTGAAGATGAGGACGAGAAATGTTTCGTTGCAGGTGGGGCGGGTCAAGGCTTCGCCGTCAAAGGTCAAGGTGGTCAAGTGTCGTGCCTATGACCGTCTTGACCATTGCTTGACTCCTTGACCAAGGTTTGGCTTTCACTTCATCAGCTCGACGACCTTACCTTCAATGGCGGCAGTCCACATCTCGTAGCCTTTGGCGTTGAGGTGGAGCAGGTCGGGCATGATTTCCTTCGGCAGTGTGCCGTCGGGCTGAAGGAAGGTGTTGCCGATGTCCATGTAGGAGACGCGTTTGCCGTCGGCGAAGGCGGAGATGAGGTTGTTGGTGGCGACGTTCTGCTTGCGCATGGCATCGTCTTTCGTCGCGCCGCGTGGGAAGATGCCGAGGAGCAGCACTTTGGTCTCCGGCAGCTTTTTGCCGAGGATGTCGAGGATCATTTTCACGCCCTCGGCGGTCTGCTCGGCGCTGCTGGTGTAAACGACGCCGCCGTGCTCCACAGCGGGGCGGCCCTGATGACCGGTGTTGTTGGTACCAATCATGAGCACGACGAGCTTCGGCTTGAGGCCGTCGAAGTTGCCGTTTTGCAGACGCCAGATGACGTGCTCGGTGCGGTCGCCGCCGATGCCGAAGTTTGCGGCCTTGAGCGGTGCCCAGGTTTTGGCCCAGGCTTCCTTGCCATTGCCTTCCCAGCCTTGCGTGATGGAATCGCCAAGGAAAACCAACTGTGCATCGCCCTGCTTCGAGATCGCATTGAACGACTCGTGACGCTTTACCCAGCCGCCTTCACGCGGTTTTGGGTCGATGGCGAGGTTCTTGGTGGTTTCAGCGAGGCCGGCGGCGGCAACGCACAGCGAGAGGAATGAGATGACGAGTGATTTCATGGTTGGAGGCGCAAAAGGTGAATGACGAATGCGGAATGTCGAATGACGAATGCCCGCAGCACCTCAAAACCAAGCCCCAACCTGAATCAGGGCAGCAGGGCCGCGTTCCAGGGCCAGAGCGGCGTGTAGGTGGCGGATTCCACCCAGCCGCGCACAGGTTCGCCGCTGCTGGGAATTTCGACATAGGTCCATGCGCCGCGTTTTTCGAGCAGGCGCACCTGGCTGCCCGGCGGCAGATCAACCACGCTGCCAGAGGTGACAGTGGCGGCGGTGTAGGCGCTGACTTCACGCGCGGTGACGACCATGACATCCTTCACGCGTGTGTCCGGCTCAGGCCGAACGGCAGCCAAGGTGGCGGAAGGAATGAGCACGAGAAAGCCGACAATGATCAACGCCAAGGCACAGGCCCCGCCGCAAGATTTCCGGCTGCCGGAAAGCACACACCCGAAGACGGCCAGGAGGATAAGCCACACACCGGCGGAGGCGGCGATGATCCAGGTGTTTTTGTTCAGCATCAGGCTCCATTCGGCGAGAGGCGAGTCTTGCTGGAAGCGGAAGAAACGCAGTTTTTCATCGAGATGCCGCAGATTCTGCCGCACCTCGGGGTTGGCGGGCTCGAGCAGTTGCGCACGCTGATACCACAAGGCGGCCCGGCCCAGATCTTCCTGACGGTAACGAGCATGGCCGATGAGCGAGAAGACTGCGGCGCTCAGCGCGGGCGGATCCTTCCGTGTGAGCGACTCACCCAGATACTGCGCCTGGGTGAACTTGCCTTTCTCCAAGGCCTCGCGGGCCTGGCGGTAGATGGTGTCAGGAGATTCATCTGCGGCCACCGCGTTTGCGCTCAGAACAGCCAGCGTGGCGATAACCACCGCCGCACGTTTCAACAACGGCGCGAGCTTGCTCATAATTCGTCCACGCTCGCCGCTGCCAAGCGATTGCGCGGTAGTTGGGGTCGCTGTGAAGCTCTGCGTCTCGTAGCGCTGCAAAATCTGACGCAGTTCCTCGTCCTGCACCTCGCCAGAATGACTGCGGTGAATGAAATGTGCGGCGCGTTGCAGGAAATCACGATCCTCCAGGCCCGGCTGATCCAAACCGCGCCACAGCTGGGTCAGCTCACCCCGCAGGCCGCTGGCGGCCTCCTCACGCTGACGGCGCACCCAGGTGAACAACACGGCCACGAGCACCAAGGCCGCTGGAATGGATTGAATGGCCCAGAAACGGGCGCTGCCGGTCAGCGGCGTGCTGGCGGCGATGTTGGCGGTGTTCAACCATCGTGCCTGCGGCGGCACGACCATGAGGATGTCGCTGATGTTGGGCTTCGGCTGCTGCACGGCCGGCGGCTTGGGTGCCTCACCACCCGCCGTGCCTTCCCCACCTGCGGCGGCCACGACAACTGCGCCGGGCTTGATGCGCAGGGGAATCGGCGCAGTGCTGGCGATGACGTATTTCTTCTGCGTGGGGCTAAAATAGCTCAGCTCAAAGGGCGGGAGCTGCGTGTGCTGTTTCTCCGGAACAAACACCATCGAGTAACCGATGCGGCGCTGCGCGGTGGGCGTGAGATTGGGATCCACCGGGCCATCGACGTTGTAGCGGCGTGGCGGATAGGGTTTCCAGCCGTCGGGAGGCATCAAAGAAGGCGGATTGAGCGCGTCGAAGTTCCCGCTGCCATCAATGGTGATGTCCACGGCGAGAGGATCGCCCACCGAGAGCTCGTTCGGCGTGGCGGTGGCGCTGATGCTGAAATCTCCGACGGCTCCACTGAAATGGGGCGGCTTGCCCTCGGCAGGCAGCGGCAGCACTTTCACCTTCACCTCCTGGCTTTTGACGACCTGTTTTTTGGTCTCGTTGTTCCCCATGACCATGCCAAAGGGCAGGCTGCGGCGCATGCTGCGCGGATCTTCGTCGTAAACCTCAAACAGCAGCTCGCACGACGCGGGGCCGACCTTCAAATCTCCGGCATGCAGCGCGGAGAGCATGCTGCGGTAAGTCACGACGATGTAGCCGACGCCGTTGATCACCGTCTCGGTCTGGTCCGCCTGCTGCGGAAAGCGGGCGATGGCGAAGTCGCTCTTGTTCACCTCAATCAGGCCCACACGGCGCAGCATCACGCTGCGCGGCACAAACAGGCTCGCGCTGATGGGCACCAGCTCGCCCTGGTAGATTTCGGTTTTGCCCACCTCGATCTGGAACAGCGGCGTGCGGGCATCCTCGGGCGATTCGGCGGCTCCAGGCACGGCGGGTGCCTCGGATACTGTGAGGCGAACCTCGTTGGTCTTCAAAACTTCGCCATTCACGAGCACTTCCTGCGGTGGGATGACAAACTCGCCCGGCTCCGTGCCCGCCACGCCCCAGGCGAGCTGAGTGGAGAACACGCGTTCATTGCCGCGAATCTCGATGTTCTGCGAGGTGGAGACACCCGAGTTCATGCCCACCTGCGCGGGCAGACGAAGCTGGGGCAGGCTCTGAACCGTGCCGTTTTGCACGGTGATGACATAAGTGACGACCTGGCCGGTCTGGGCGCGTTCCGGCTGGATGTAGGCGCGCAAGGTGGCCGCGGAGGCGGTGATGCCGGTGAGCAGCACAAGAACGAACCAGCGAAGGCAAAATGTGAAAGAGGCAGGCATGTGGGTCACCAATCTTTTTTGTTCGCGGGCGGGGTGTGGTAGCGGTTGGTCAGCGGTGCGGTGATCTCGTCCATGTACTGGCGGATGATGCCCTCGGCCTCGCCAGGGGTATAACCGGTGCGTGGATTGCGCGGGTCTCCCGACTCCGGGCGCTGGGAGACTTTTTTCTCCTTGTCACCCCCTTCGCCTTCGCCGGGTTTTTGGCCGTCCTTGCCCTGCTGGCCTTCTTTTTCGCCCTCTTTGTCACCACCGGCGGCCTGAAGGCGTCCTTCGGGCAGTTCCTTGGCGTCCTTGCCGCCGATGCCGTCGTCAGCCTCTTTTTTCTCGCCTTTGCCTTCGGATTCTTTGGGCTGGCCTTCGCCGTTTGGATCGCTGCCTTCCTTGCCCTGGCCTTCAGGCTCTCCCTCTCCCTCCTGGCCCTCACCTTTTTGACCCTGCTGGCCTTTTTCTCCCTTTTGTCCTTTCTGCCCCTGCTGGCCCTTCTGCTGCTTTTCCTGCTCCTCCATGACCTTGCGCAGCTCGTCGAGCATCTTGGCCACATGGTCGCGATTCTCGCGCAGTTCTTTGTTGTCAGGGTCGAGTTCTAGCGCGGCCTCAAGGTGGCGCAGCGAGTCGGTCCAGCGCTGGATGGTGATCTTCGGCTGCTTTTCCAGGCCACGGGCGCCCTGGTCATAAAGCGTGTGCCCGAGGCCGCGATGAGCGCGGGTGCGCAGCTTTTGATCCGGCGTGTGCAGCGCCTCGCTGAAATTCTTCACGCTGCCGTCGTAGTTCGTCAGCGCGTGCTCGGTGGCTGCCATGCCGTAGAGGAGTTCCTCGCGGGATTCGTTGAAGCGTTGTTCCTCCAGCAGTTTCGCATAAAGCTCGCGGGCCTTTTTGAAATCACCCTGCTCCAACGCGGAGCGCGCGTCGTCAGGCGTCGGGCCTTTGGGTTGAAAAATGGAGGCCAGCGTCTCACCCACATTCGCCGCACGTGCGGAGGGCGCGGGAGCAAAGGAGAGAACGGCCAGGGCGAGCACGACGGGGCGTGCGGACGGACGCGGCAGGGCGCTAATGATCCAAGCGAGCATAAGGAAGAGCATACCCAGACCCAGCGGCCATGCAAAACGCTCAATCGGCCGCGAGGTCTGGCGGTTGGCGGACTGCTGCTCGGTGAGGCGGTCGAGCACGGGCTGGATGGCGTTGCGATTGAGCGGCTGGGTGCCGAGTTTGAGATAACGGCCGCCGGTCATGGTGGCGAGCTGCTGCAAGACACCGCTTTCGAGCTGTGAGCGCACCACATTGCCTGCCTCGTCGCGGATGTAGTCGCCATCGATCTCAGGATTTGGAATCAACGTGCCGCCTTCAGTGCCGACGCCGACAGTGACGATCGTCACACCCGCGTTGGCGAGCTTTTGAAGTTGCGAAGTGAGGTTTTGGTCCGCATCGCCGCCATCGCTGAAAATGACGAGCGCGTAATTGCTCTTCGGCAGATTTTTGATGGCACGCTGGGTCACCTCCAGCAGGTCGCCGATGTTGCTGCCGCCCCACTCGATGATGGTGTGGTCGAAAACCTGCAAGGACTCGATGATGGCGTCATGATCCGTGGTGAGCGGCGCCTGCAAATAAGCACGGCCCGCGAAGGCCAGCAGGCCGACGCGTTCACCGGCGAGTTCGACGACCAGATCGTGCGCGGCAAGCCTTGCGCGGGTGAGGCGGTCCGGCGCAACATCACGCGCGAGCATGGAGCGCGAGGTGTCGATGGCGATGAAGACGTTGCGGCCTTTGTCGGGGATCTCGAGCTTTTCCTCGCCCCAACGCGGCTGGGCCACGGCAAAGACGAGACAGGCCATCGCCAGCGCATAGAGCGCATAGACGAGCCACGAGCGCCACAACGAGCGCCCGATGACCAGCGAGGGCCGCAAACGTGCGGCGGTGAACAAACGCTCGGCCTGCGAGCCATGCGCGTCCACCCACAGCTTCAATCCCACCAGCGCGGGAAGGATCAGCAGGAACCACAGCAGATGTTCGTGGGCAAAGGTCATGCGAAATCAAGTGACGGCAGGCTCGGGAGCCGAATGCAATACGGTCAGGGACAGCAACAGGGCCAGAAACAACGCTGCGGCGGAGACGGCAAGCGGCCAGGGAAACAACTCCTCCGTCTCGGTGATCTTGCGGTGCTCAATCTTGGTTTTTTCGAGTTGGTCGATGGTGCCAAACACATCGCTGAGCGAGCTGAGGTTCTGCGCCATGTAGAACTGGCCGTTGCCGATGCCGGCGACCTCCTGGAGCGTTTTTTCATCGAACAACTGCTGTCCCACCGGCGTGAAGGTGCCGCGACGCGGGTCAGGGATGCTGTGGATGCCCGGTGTGCCGATGGCGATGGTGTAAATCTTGATGCCGAGCGTAGCGGCGAGTTTCGCGGCGTCCTGCGGGCTGAGGCGGCCGGAGTTGTTCGCGCCGTCGGTGAGCAGCACGATCACTTTGCTAGGCGTTTTTTCACGCCGCATGCGATTCGCGGCGGAGGCGATGCCAGAGCCGATGGCAGTACCATCCCCAACGCGCTGCGTCTGCACACGGTCGAGATTGTTGATGAGCCAGTCGCGGTCCAGCGTGAGCGGACAAGGCAGATAAGTCTCGCCGGCGAAAGCCACGATGCCGATGCGGTCACTGCGACGGCCCTTGATGAAATCTGCCATCACACGTTTCGCGGCGGTGAGGCGGTTCACCGGCTGGCCGCCAATGTAAAAGTCCTCAATCAGCATGGAGAGCGACACATCAACCGTGAGCATGATCGAGATGCCCTCCGCTTTCTCCTCGTCGTAAGACAGCACCTTCTGCGGACGCGACAACGCAGCGACGCCAAAAACGAAGCTGATCAGAACGAGGCCGAAGATGAAACCACCGACGCCGCTGCGGGCAGGCCGCCCGAGATCACGCAGTAGCGAGGTGGCGGGAAATTTGATGGCCGGACGCCTGCCGCGACGTGAGCCGCGCAGGATCGCAAACAAGGGGGCCAGCACCAGCAGCAGCAACCAGAGCGGGTGCAGGATTTGGAAGTTGGGGATGCCGGGGATTGTCATGGTTTCTCCTCCTGCAAACGCGCGAGGGCTTGATCAATCAACGTCACCGACTCCTCCGTCGTGCGTGGCGCCGGCATGAATGAAATGTCATCGCAAAGCCGGGCCACAGGCTCAAAACGCTCGCGCCAGAGACCCTGGGCGCGCGGGATCGGCACACCGGGCAGCCGCTCTAATTGAGTGCCGTCGAAGATTTCATGCGTGGTGCGCGCCGGGGCGGGCACGGAGTAGCGCTCCATCAAATAACGCCGCAGGATCTGTGACACACGATGGCTCATGTCCTGCGGCGGAATGCTCGCCATACGGGCACGCAGGTCGTTCAGCGCACGGAACGCGGAAGTCCACGGCTGGCGCAACGGCGCGACCGGCACATGCTTGGGCCGCAGCAGCAGCCAGACGATGAGAGCGATCAAGAGCACCAGCAGCAGTCCGGCGGCCCACCAAATCCACCAAGGCGGCGGCAGCGGCACGCTTTCCGGCAATGGCAGCTCAGGATGCGGCAGAGGCGGTGGAACGGGCGCGGGTGCCTGCGCCAAAACGAAGAGAAACAACGCCTTCATCCGCGCCTCCTTCGTTTGCGAGTGCGGAAATACGCCTTCAAGGCCGGCACATAGTCCTGGTCCGTGCGGATGGCGATGCGCTCGACGCCACAACGACGCAGCAAATGCTCCAAGGCCATCTGCCGCTCCGCCACGCGGGCCGCAAACTGCTCGCGCACGGCGGGGTGGGAGGTGTTGACGAGGATTTGCTCGCCCGTCTCAGGATCTTCGAGGCAGACACGCCCGGCATTTGGCAGCTCAATCTCACGCGGGTCCATGATCTGCGCCGCGACAACGTCGTGCTTCGCCGCCACAGCGCGCAGGCTTTTCTCCCACGAGCTGTCGGTGGTGATGAAGTCGGAGACCAAGATCACCAATGCGCGATGCGCGATGCGGTTGAGCGCCAAATCGAGCGCGGGCTTGAGATCGGTGCCGTGCTGCTTCGGCTCGTTGTTCAAAATGTCACGCAGCACCCGCAGCGCATGCGGCGCTCCTTTGCGGGCGGGCAGATACTGCTCCACCTCGCTGGAGAACAGCGTGAGGCCCACCTTGTCCTGATTTTGCACGGCGCTGAAGGCAAACACCGCCGCGATCTCCGCCGCACGCTCGCGTTTTGAGTCGTCCTGGCTGCCGTAGTCGCCGGAGCCGCTGACATCGACACAGAGCATGACGCTCAGCTCGCGCTCCTCGACGTACTTGCGCACAAAGGGGTCGTTCATGCGCGCGGTGACGTTCCAGTCGATGAAACGCACATCATCGCCGGGCTGATACTCGCGGAAGTCATCGAACTCGATCCCCTGTCCTTTGAAGCGCGAGTGATACTGCCCTCCAAGCATCTCCTTCACCATGCCGCGCGTCAGCAGTTCAATGCGCCGCACACGCTTCAGAATGCGCGTGAGGCGTGCGTCGTTGTCGCTGGTGGTGGGGGCGGGCATCAATCGCAGGGCTGAATGTAATGATTGTCTATCTCCAAACGCCAGCAGCGGGCTTGATCGAGCAAGTCGAAGTCTTTGATGAACTTGCCAACAATGCTGCGCATCGGTCCGGCAGGAACACCATGAAGCACCATCTGCCGCTCTATGCCCGAGATCATGAGGCTGCCCGGCTCTCCGAGCAGTGTGTCCGAGTTGTCAACGATCCAAAAACTGGTCGCCCTAAGCGCAAACCAAGGCAGCAACTCCAAAGAAGCTTTCCAACGCGGCGCCAGCTTGTCCGCCGGGACACCGTGGCCGCCCGTCCTGACGCGGTGATCCACACGTTGCGCAGACAGTTCAGGTGAGTTCAGCGCCACATAAACGAGGAAGAAGTCGCCACCAAGCTCAAGCACGCGCTCGACCGTGGCGCAGTATTTTTGAGTGCTCAGGACGGTTTCCACCGCGATGGCGGCACCGGCCTCGATGCGCTGCATGATATGCTCCTCGCACTGATTGGCAGCACGAATGAAAGTGTCCTTCAAAAGACCGGGAGGGACACTCTCCCAGGTCGGATAGCCAAGCTGGTTCAGAAAGCCGAGCGTGACGGCGTCAGGGTTGATGAACTCGCAGTGAGCTAGCGCCTCCCGAAAGGGCGGATAACTGACCGTGGTGGTCTTTCCGGCCCCGTTCGGCCCAGCGATGATCCAAAGTTCAGGCTTGGGCATTGGCGTCGGTCGCTGGAATGCTGGCCTTGCCGGCCTGCGCATCGAGATACTCCCGGATGGCGATCTGCCGGCCTTCATTGAAACACCGCATTAAGACGTGGGTGAACTCAGGAGTCCGCGGGTCCACTCGGTGACGGCGCTGCTCCGTCGAATCTTTGACTGAGGCATTCGCGGTTTCGAGCAGGGGCGTGTTCATGAAATGAGCGAGGGGTTTGTGACGCTGGGCAAATATAAGATGTCGTGCTGGAGTCGCAACTCGCCTTTCACGGCACCGGCAGCTTGTCGAGCAGGGTCTTGACCACGTCCTCGGTGGTGACGCCCTCGGCCTCGGCCTCGTAAGAGAGAAGGATGCGGTGGCGGAGGATGTCGGGGGCGAGATCCTTGATGTCCTGCGGCACGACGTAGTTGCGGCCGTTGAGGAAGGCGAGGGCCTTGGAGGCGAGGGCGAGATTGATCGTGCCACGCGGCGAGGCGCCGCAGCGGATGAGCAGCTTCAAATGCGGCGCGAGCGTCTCGGGATGGCGGGTGGCATTGATGATGGCGACGATGTAGTCGCGGATCTTCTCATCCATGAAGATCTTGTTCACCACGACACGGCTGGCGGAGATGGCGGCGACATCGGTGATCTGGCTCACATCGAGCTTCGGCGCGGAGGTGGCCATGGCATCGAGCACCATGCGCTCTTCGACCGGCGTCGGGTAAGTCACGCGGACTTTGAGCAGGAAGCGGTCGAGCTGGGCTTCCGGCAGCGTGTAGGTGCCTTCCTGGTCGATGGGGTTCTGCGTGGCGAGCACCATGAAGGGGTCTGGCAGCTTGTGTGTGTTCTCGCCGATGGTGACCTGGCGTTCCTGCATGGCCTCAAGCAGGGCGCTTTGCACCTTGGCCGGAGCGCGGTTGATTTCGTCCGCCAGCACCAGATTGGCAAAGATCGGCCCGAGACGCGGCGTGAAGGTGCCGTCCTTCGGGTGATAAACCATGGTGCCGATGACATCCGCCGGCAGAAGGTCCGGTGTGAACTGGATGCGCTGGAACTTGGCCTGCAAAGTGCCCGCCAGCGTGCGCACGGCGAGGGTCTTGGCCAGGCCAGGAACGCCTTCGAGCAAAACGTGGCCGTTGGTCAGCAGCGCCACGAGCAGGCGGTCCACCAGCATGTTTTGGCCCACGAGCACGCGGGCGATTTCGGTGCGAAGCGGAGCCACCCAGGAGGAGGCTTGGACGATGGCTTCATTGTCAGGGACAGAGGGGGAGGCGGCGGAGGCGGGCATGTGAGAGTGCGGTACTGGTCAACGGGGCGGCATTCCGCGTCAACCTTCAAGGATCACAGGTTAAACGCCGCCCGCCCCTGTTTATGTTGCTGGAAATGAGGGCGAATTGGTCTTTGATCGCCTGCATGACCCTGAATGAACTGCGTGAACAAGTCTGCGAGGCCAACCGCGCCCTCGAACCCAGCGGCCTCGTGCGCCTGACCTGGGGCAATGTGAGCGGCATCGACCGCGAATCGGGCCTGTGGGCGATCAAACCGAGCGGCGTCGATTATTTGGAGCTGAAACCGGCGGACATCGTGGTGCTCGATCTCGAAGGGAAAGTCGTGGAAGGCAAACTGCGGCCTTCATCCGACACCAAGACGCATCTGGTGCTCTACCGCGAGTTTCCGCAGATCGGCGGCGTCACGCACACGCACAGCGTGCATGCCACGATGTTCTCCCAGGCCGGGCGTGAGCTGCCCTGCTTCGGCACGACGCACGCGGACCATTTTCACGGCACGGTGCCTATCGTCCGAGCCCTCACGCAGGAAGAGGTGGCGGAAGATTACGAGCACTTCACCGGCGTGGCCATCGTGGAGCGCCTGCGGGAACTGAAGCTCGATCCGCTGGAAATGCCCGCCGTGCTGCAGCTTCACCACGCGCCCTTCACTTTCGGCAAAAGCGCGCTGGATTCGCTCAATAACAGCATCGCCCTCGAAATGTGCGCCCAGATGGCCCTCGGCTCCTTTTCCCTCAATCCAGCCTTGCAGGCGATTCCTGCGCACATTTTGGAGAAACATCATCTGCGCAAACACGGACCTGGCGCGTATTACGGACAGAAATAACCTCGATTCAGAAGCTCGTGAAAAACAATCCCTCCCCCTCGTTTATTTGCCATCCGCTGATGTGGCTGATGGGCCTGGCTTTTCTGCCAGGATGCTCAAGCGAAAGCCGTGACAATATTTGGAGAAAGGTTGACCCCGCCGGCTACAAGCACGCCCACAGCGAGGTCTTCAACCCTGGCAAGTACAAGCACGCCACACCGGCCGAATCATCTGAGGCGCCCCCTGAAAAAGAATGGGACCTCACCCGACCAGAGTGATCTCGCGCCAAGTCACCAAGGCACGACGGATTTCAGCAGCAGCGGCTCCTCGCGGATGAGGAAGAAGCCGTGGAAGGGCGGCAGGGACGGCAACGGAGCTGTTGCGGCTTCCTGAGGCTGCCATGAGGGCGGATTGGTGCTGTTGTCGAGGTAGTAGCCGCTGTAGCCAACGACTTCAGTTGCGATGTCGCCATTCCAAAGGCGCAGACGATCCGCCGTGTCGGATGTGGCACCGGAGCGCAGGCCGGTGACAGGCGCGGAGCGTGCCGCAGGCCAGCCGGAGCCGTTCAATTGCGCACCTGGAACCAGCGGAATGACGAAATCAGCGCCGCGCACCTCGCCGGTGAGGAAGAGCGAGGCGCTTTCGCCACGCACATCGACCAAGACAGCCTCATGCGGAGCAAACGGACGCGTGTTCATGCTGAGAACTCCGTCAGACCACGCATCACCGTTCTGAACAAGCGGAGTGAAGTTGTTGATGGCGGTGTCGAAGACCAGCACACGGTCTCCGGTGGTGAACGCGGCCAAAGGCAGCAGTTCAGCCAGCATGTGATGCGGGCGAATGACAACGCGTGAGGCGGCCAGGCCATTCAGCAACCTGCCGTCCTCGTGGAGCACAAGGGTGTTGCCAGAACTGAGGGCGGAGTCGATTTCGAAGCGCTGTCCTACGAGAGCGCCGTCGAGCGCTTCGAGATAAAGCGATCCGGCAGGCAATGTGAGGATGGCAGGCAGCATGACCTCGTTGGCGAGCACGGAACTGACACGCCCGGTGAAGACGGCGGGCTTCATGAGTGGCATGCTGAAGGTGCGCATGCCGGTGGCGAAGGTCTGGCGGCTCCAGGCATGGGCGGGAGTAGCGGTGGAGGCCTCGGGAACGCCGTTGCGGTCGGCATCGAGACTGACTTTAAGACGGATGAAGCCAGTATCGCGGCCCTTGAAGACCAACAGACGTTCCAAACCGGAGTAATGACGAGTCAGGGTGTCATCCCCGTTGAAGGTGGTGGTGCTGGCGAGGTTCAGAGTCTTCCAGGCAGCAGGATCGTTGGCCAGGGTGATGTCGGTGAGTGTTTCAACATGCACGATAAGATCGTCACGCGAGACAACTGGCTGGGTAATGCGGGAGACAACACCGGCGGCACCGTCGTGGAAAAGATTGAAGCGGTTCGGCTGCAACGGGCTGAACGGATCAGTTCCGAGAGCGTATTCGAGCAGGTTGGCGGCGCCGTCTTCATCCGCATCATCATTAGGACCGCCCAAGGCATGGGTCTGGCTCCAGGTGGCGAAGGTGTTCGCGTTGGTCTGCACGGAGCCGGAGGTTCCATCCATGACAAGCCAGCGGCGGGCACGTTCACCAGCGGCGAAGCCACTGCCAGCGGGGGCGACGACTCCAAGGTCGCGGGTAAGATCGACACGTCCGTCGATTGAGTCATCCAAAGTGCCCTCACCACCCGATTCGGCGCTGCCGACAGGGCAAAGCCCAGGCCGCAGGGTGAAGACCGCCGTGCTGGCACCGTTGAGGGTGGGATTGTTGTTGAACAGGAGATCCTGGCCGACGTTGTCATCTCCCGGCACGGCGACAGACATGGGCAGCAAGCCCTCCAGCGCCATGCCGGTGACAAACTGCGAGGCCGGGATGTGCAGGAAGTAGTTACCTGGGTTGAGGCCTTCAATGTAGTAGCGACCTTTGCAACTGCAGCCGGAGGAACCCACGCTGACCGGCTCGTCCACCCCAGGAACCGCGCCCTCGGCATACAATTCGACGAAGATGTTGCCGAGGCTTTCACCCTCGTTGCGGACGCCGTCGCCATTGATGTCGATGAAGACGAAGTTGCCCACAGCCACGCTGCTCCAAAGACCGAAGTCGATGCTCAGGTTGGTGTCGGCATCCGCATCGTCATCCGCCAGGGATTCAGCGCCGCCGGTGAGGTTGACGACCGGGCTGTAAAGAGGTGTGCCGGAGCCGCCGGGCTGAGAGCCGTCATTGTTGTTATTGATGTTGTCGTCAGTGACGGAGGCTGTGCCCCCAGCTTCCAGATAATCAACGGGCGATGTGACCTTGACGTAATAGTTGCCCGCAGGCAGATCGGCGAAGAGGTACGCGCCAGTGGAGCCAGTCGTCACATCTGCACCGACCTGGAAATCCGCCGAGGCACCAGAACCGCCGATGGCATTGTCACCGCCGGTGCCAAAGAGCTGCACGAGCGCACCTGAGACGCCGAGTTCCGAAGCATCCTTGAGGCCGTTGCGATTGGCGTCCTCAAACACCAGGTTGCCCAGACTGAGCGTGCTTACCTGAAGCGTGAGATCAAAGTTGCGCGTGCAGCCATATAAGTCCGTGGCACGCACCACGAGATTGTAGGCACCGACGGAGGTCGGAATGCCGCTGAAGACACCCGAAGAGCTAAGGCTGATCCCGCCGGGCAAGCTGCCGCTTTGAATGGTGAAGGTGTGCGGCGCGGTGCCGCCACTGATGGAAAGCGTGGCACTGTAGCTAGCCCCCAGATAACCGACAGGCAGCGCCGCAGGCGACAGAACGAGCACTGGGCAAGTCGGCGCGAGCGTGTAGTTGCGCGTGCCGGAGCAGCCGTGCGCGTCCGTGGCACGGATGGTGAAAGTGGCCGAGATGGCGTTTGTCGGCGTGCCGCCGATCACGCCGGTGTTCGGATCTAAGGTCAGTCCGGCAGGCAGATTGTCGCTGCTCACGGCAAAGGTGTGTGGAGCGACCCCACCACTGACGGTAATAGGTTGGCTGTATGAAGTTCCGACCGTGCTGGCGGCCAGACTGACCGGGCTGAGCGTGACGACCGGACAGATGTGCAGACTGATCGCCTGCGTGCCCTGGCAGCCATTGGCATCATTGACGCGCACCACGATGTTGGTGGCCGGATTAGCCGCAGCGGTGGGTGTGCCAGAAATGACGCCTGTGCTGGCATTGAGGCTCAATCCGGCGGGCAACGCACCGCTGGTGATCGTCCACGAGCTGTGAGGCAAGGTTCCACCCGTAGCGGTCAGAGTCCGGTTGAAGGACGTTCCCACCGTGCCCTGGGCCAGCGACACCGGCGTGATGCCGATGGCCGGACAAACGGGCGTCAGGGTGTAATCGCGTGTGCCCGTGCACCCGTTCGCATCCGTGGCTGTGATGGTGAAACTGGCTGGCGCACTGCTCGTTGGCGTGCCGCTGATGACGCCAGTGGCACTGTTAAGCGCCAGACCAGCAGGCAAAGCGCCAGTGCTGACGTTGAAGATAAAGGGCGAGTGAATGCCAGTCGTGGTGAGTGTCTGCGTCCAGGCACTCCCAACCGAGGCGGCAGGCAGCGAGGCGGGATTGATGGCGAACGGCACGCAACTGATCGAAGCCATGTGGTCTTCCAATTCCCCGAGTCCGCCAGCACCGACGGACGTTGGATTTTGAGCCGCAGTCAGGCGGAAACGAGCCCCACGAATGCCTGGGATGGCGTTCACTGGAATGTTGAAGGCGATGTTTTGAGAAACACCGTTCGTTCCATGAGCGACGGCGAGATTTGTGGCGATCTGCTCTCCCGCATCCGCAAAGGAGCCGTTGTTGTTGAAGTCGATCCACGCGTTGAGATAACCGGCGGCGCCGCTGTTGTTCGTCACCACCACACCTGCGCTGCTGGAGGTGCCGGGCATCAGAACAGAAAGCGTCACGCCGTCCTCGTCATCGCTAGCGGTGGTGTCGTCACCTGTGGCGGTGGAGTTTTTCGTCGGCAGATACTCGGCGTCAGCCAAAGCACCCATGCGGAGGTCGGAACTGGCCAGGTTGGACGCGTCAGCCGCGCCATTCCAGTCGCCAAAATCGGTCACAGGCACGGCGATCGTGGCCGGATGATCCTCCACCTCGCCCACGCCGACATTGCCAGTGACTCCTGGAGAAGAAAGGTTCGTCAGGCGGAAACGTGTGCCGAGGCTCGCGCCAGTGACCGCACTCGCTGGAATGGTGAGGTTGAGCGTGATCGTGGCGTTGTTAGTGCCAGCGGCGACGAGGAGGTTCGTGGCGACCTGCTCTCCCGCATCGGCAACAGAGCCATTGTTATTGAAATCAAACCACGCATTCAGATAGGCCGGTGAAGCAGTGGTGTTCGTGGCGGTGACGGTGATGCTGGCCGGAGCACCAGCGGTCATGGCGGTGAAGGTGACGCCGTCCTCGTCATCGCTCCCGGTGTTGTCATCACCGGAGGCAGTCGCGTTGGGTGTGGAGGCAAATTCCGTATCCGCCAGCGTTCCGAGGCGCAAACCTGTATCCACCGTGGACGCGGCATCCGCCAGACCGCTCCAGTCACCGTAGTCGAGCGGCGGAGGCGAAATGGTGGTCACATAATCCTCAACCTCACCAGTGCCAGACTGGCCGGTGGCGCTGGCAGTGGAAATAGAGGTCAACCTGACGCGCACGCCGAGCGAGACAGCCGTCAAAGCCGTGGGCGGCACGGTAAAGGCGAGATTGCGGGTGGCATTGGATGTTCCGGTGGCGACTACCACGCTCGCGGCGACCTGCTCTCCCGAGTCAGTGAGCACGCCATTATTGTTGAAGTCGATCCACGCGCTGAGATAAGCGGTGGAACCCGTGCTGTTGGTGACGACCACCGGCAGCGTGGCCGGAGCGCCTGCCATCAGGGAAGGCAACGTGACACCGTCCTCGTCATCCACGCCCGTGGTATCATCTCCGCTGGCGGTGAGGTTGGTGATGGCGATGTATTCGGCATCCACCAAGGTTCCCATGCGCAGGGCATTGCTGGAGGTGCTGCTGGCGGCGGCAAAACGTGAGTTGTCACCCTGATCCGCCGTGGGAGCGGCGATGTTGACCACATAGTCCTCCACCTCACCTGCGCCGCCACCGCTGCCGGTGGCGCCCGGTGTGCTCGTGGTTGTGAGACGGAAACGCACGCCGACATTCGTGCCAGTCACAGCCGTGGTGGGCACGCTGACGCTTGGATTGAGCACGAGGCCGGAACTGCCGTTCGCCACGGCCAGATTGACGATGACCTGCTCGCCCGTGTCGGTGAAGACGCCGTTGTTGTTGAAGTCGATCCACGCGTTCAACGAAGCCGCCGCGCCGGTGAGGTTGGTCACGGTGGCAGGCACATTGAATGAACCGCCCGCAGTGAGAGCGGGCAACGCCACGCCGTCCTCGTCATCGGTGTCAGTGGTGTCATCTCCCGTCGCAATAGCGTTGGTGGTGGCGAGGTATTCCGCGTCCACCCGTGCGCCAAGGAAGATGTTGCTGCTCACGCCGTTGGAGGCGACAGCCGCACCGCTCCAGTCACCAAAATCGTTCGTGGCGGAGGTGATGACCGCAACATAGTCCTCAACCTCACCGATGCCAGAGGCTCCAGTGGACGTGGTGGTGGATGAGTCCGTCAGGCGGAAGCGCACAGCGCGATTCGAACCTGGATTGACAATCAGCGGTACCGTGAAGCTCAACTGCTGCACCGAGTTGAAGGGCGGAGTCGCGCTCCAGGGAGCTAGGTACTGGCCTGCGATGACGACAGGCCCGGTGCTGGTGCCCGGCAGCTCCCAAGCAGCGGCAAGATTGTCCCCGCCGGAGCCTTCCTTCATCAAAGCCTCGATGTAATAGGGCTTCCCTGCCTCCAGGGTGATTTTAACCGACTTCTGCTCGGGGAATGTCGTCCACGCCAGAGAACTGGTCCAGGTCGGCACCCGTGCGATGAGCGCAGCATTGGCCGCAGTCGCGTCCGTGCTGAGGAAGAGCTGCGTTTCATCATCTCCCGAAACCCAGAAGGTGTATTCACCGCTGACGGGCGGATAAACCCAGCCGCGCATGCGCTGTCCCATGTTGTCCGCCCAGTCGGTGGGAGCGGTGAAACTGGTGCGATAGTCGGAGCCTGTGGGGCTGTTAGGGTAGCTGGCGGAACTTGTTAGATTGGAGACGCTGCTGCCGGCGATGCCGGTCCAGTACTCACGCAGGATGGTGCCGGTGGTCGCGGGGGTGATCAAACGGGCTGCTTCCAAACGCTCCCCGCCACTGGCAAGAGTGGCGTTGTTGAGCACACCATCGTTGTTGAAGTCGATCCAGGCATGCAGCCAGGCGCTGGCACCGGTGTTGTTCTTCACCGTGACCGGCAGAGTGACGCTGGCACCTGGATCCAGGCTGGCAGGCACGACCACGCCGTCTTCATCATCAAGGCCGGTGGAGTCATCTCCTGTGGCGTTCATGTTCGTGGTGGCGGCATACTCCGCGTCGGCGATGGCACCTAGAAGCAGATTTGCATTCATCGTGCTGCTCGCAGCGGCGAGGACGGAATGGTCGCCAAAGTCAGTCGTTGGCGCGGCGATGGTGAAGGCATAATCCTCGATCTCACCAGCGAGCGCGTTGTTGCCGACTGGGCCGAGGCCGCTAGGCGCGGAAAGCCGTGCACGCATGCCAAGCGGCACGCCGGTGGTGGCGGTCGGCGGCACGGTGATGGTGAAGGTCAAAGAGCCGTTGGTCGTTCCGGTGGCGATGATTTGATTGGTGGCGATCTGCTCACCCATGTCGGTGAGCACGCCGTTGTTGTTGTAGTCGATCCAGAGGCTGAGGAACCCGTTCGCGCCGGTTCCGTTGGTCACGCTGACAAGGATATCGACGGTTTGACCGGCCGTCATGGAAGGCAGCGTCACGCCGTCTTCATCATCCACTCCACTGGTATCATCGCCCGAGGCCGCAGCGTTGCGAGTGGGGGCAAATTCAGGATCTTGCAAGGCACCCAAGCGCAAGGCGGGATTGACGCCTTGCGAGGCATCGGCAAAGCCGCTGAAGTCGCCAAAATCCGTGGTGGGAGCCTGGATGCTGACGAGGTGGTCCTCCACCTCACCATTCCCGCTGACGCCAGAGACGCCGGGGCTGGCGGTGCTGGTGAGGCGGAAGCGCGCTCCAAGACTCACGCCCGTCAGTGACGTGGCGGGAATAGTGAAGTTCAGGTTCTGGGTGGCATTGTTCGCTCCGGTGGCTATCAGCACATTCGTGGCGACCTGCTCGCCCGCGTCTGCGATGCTGCCGTTGTTGTTGAAGTCGATCCAGGCATTCAAATAAGCACTCGCGCCGGAGGTGTTGGTCACCACCACAGGAAGAGTGACCGGTGCACCGGCTATCATGGTGGGGAAGACCACACCATCCTCGTCATCCTGCGCGGTGCTGTCATCCCCGCTGGCGGTGACATTGGTGGTGGCAGTGTACTCGGTGTCCACCAACGCGCCGAGGCGGATGGCCCCGTTTGCTGTGCTGCTGGCGCTTCCAAAGCTGGTCAAGTCACCAAAATCCGTGGTGGGAGCGCCGATATTGATGACATAATCCTCAACTTCGCCGACACCACCCGCGCCGGTGGAGCCGGGTGAGATGTCATTCGAAATGCGCACACGCACCCCTAGATTGGTGCCGGTGACAGCGGTTGAAGGCACCGTGAGATTCACCCCCCGTGTAGCATTGCTGGTGCCGTTGGCGATAGCGGTGTTCGTGGCAACCTGCTCGCCGAGGTCAGTGAAAACACCGTTGTTGTTGAAGTCGATCCAGACGTTTAGGTAGGCTGACAGCCCCGTGTTATTCGTCACCACGGTGGTGATCGTCGCAGGTGCGCCAGCGATCATGGAAGGAAGCGTCACACCGTCTTCATCATCCACGCCGCTGCTATCATCGCCGCTGGCGGTGGCGTTACGAGTGGAGGCGTACTCCGTGTCCACCAAAGCGCCGAGGCGCAGATTCGTGCTAGCGGTGTTGGAAACCTCCGGCGCACCGTTGAAGTCGCCAAAGTCGGTCAAAGGAGCGAGGATGATGATGGGATGATCCTCCACCTCGCCGACACCTGCCTGGCCGGTGGGGCCGGGATTCTGGATGTCTGTAAGGCGGAAGCGTGTGCCTAGGCTGGTAGCGGCTGTGACGGCGTTCGTCGGGATGCCAAAATCGAGATTCCGGGTGACGTTGTTCGTGCCTGCTGGCACCAGCAAGTTGGTGACGACCTGCTCGCCCGCGTCGGTGAGCACGCCGTTGTTGTTGAAGTCGATCCAGGCATTGAGGTAACCCGCCGCACCCGTGAGGTTGGTCACTGCCACGGGCAGCGTCACCGGCTGGCCGGCGGTGACGGATGGAAAGGATAGTCCGTCCTCGTCATCCTGGCCGACGGTGTCATCACCATCCGCGTTGGCTGTCTTGGTGGGAGACCCTTCAACATCCACCAACGCGCCGAGGCGGAGATTGCTATTGGCTGTGCTGCTGGCATTCGCCAAGTCGAGTTCGTCGCCAAAATCGGTCGTAGGCACGACTATCGTCGTCATGTGATCTTCCACTTCGCCATTTCCATCCAGACCGTCAATCCCCGGTGTGGTGACACTTGTCAGACGCACGCGGATGCCGACCGCGCCCAAACTTGCGGCCACAGGCGCGGTGAAATTGATGACATTGCTGGCATTCGAAGTGCCGGTGACGATGGAGGTGTTCACCGCGACCTGCTCACCCGAGTCCGTGAGGACGCCATTGCGGTTGAAGTCAATCCAGGCGTTCAGATAAGCCGTGCTGCCGCTGGTGTTGGTAAGATTGACTGTCAGACTGCTTGCGCCTTCTTGGGCGATGCTCACAGGCACCGTGACACCATCCTCGTCATCGCTGCCGGTCAAATCGTCAGCCGCAGCATTGGCATTGGTGTCGAGGCCGCCTTCTGAATCCGTCAGAGCGCCGATCCGCAGCGTTCCATTCGCCTTACTGCTCGCGCTGGGGAAGCTGGAGTAATCGCCGAAGTCCGTGTTGGCCACGATGCTGGTCGTGATGTCTTCCACCTCCCCGCTGCCATCCTGACCATCCGGCCCGGGGCTGCTGTTGCTGGTGACACGCACGCGCACACCGACCGTTCCTGTTTTGACGACCGCAGGCACGGTGAAGTTGACCACGCGGTTCGAATTGGATGTGGCGTTGGCGATGGCGGTATTGCTGGCAATTTGTTCGCCCGCATCGGTGAGCACACCGTTGCCATTAAAGTCGATCCAGGCGTTCAGATAGCCGGTAGCACCGATGGTGTTGGTGACGTTCACGGTGAGGCTAGTGGAAGTGCCCTGGGTGATGGCAGCGGGCACGGTCACACCATCTTCGTCATCGCTACCAGTCGTGTCGTCGCCTGTGGCGGTGGCATTGGTCGTGGCCTGACCTTCCATATCCACCAGGGCACCGATGCGCAGTCGATTGTTCACGACGCTAGTGGCAGAAGGGAAGAGATTAAAGTCGCCGAAGTCGAGCGTCGGTGCCGCGATGGCCACTACATAGTCCTCAATTTCACCCACACTGTTGCTGGTGGAGAAACCGGGAGTTGGAATGTCTGTGAGACGGAAACGCACACTACGTCCCGCGCCGACGGAGGCTGCCACCGGCGCTGTGAAGGTCACATTGAACGTGCCTGCGTTGGTGCCGTTCGGGATGACGATGTTGGTGGCGATTTGATCCCCAGCATTGGAAAGATCGCCATTGGCACCGAAGTCGATCCAGGCATTGAGATACGCTGAACTGCCGGTGGTGTTGTTCACAACGACGGGAATCGTCACCGTCGAGCCTGCGGTGATGGAGGCAGGCACCGTCACGCCGTCCTCGTCATCGCTGACAGTGATGTCATCGCCCGTAGCGGCCGTGTTTGTCGTGGCCGAGACTTCGGTGTCGAGCAACGCTCCCATTTTCAGCCTGCTATTGAACGTGCTGCTGGCGTTTGGCAGGGTGCTCAGATCTCCGAAGTCGGTGTTTGCCAGCGGGGTGATCGTGTAGTCTCGGGAAACGACGCAGCCGTTGGCATCAGTGGCTGTCAGTGTAAAAGTTGCCGCTGTAGTGCTTGCAGGTGTGCCACTGAGCACACCCGTGCTTGAATCAAAGCTCAGCCCTGCGGGCAGACTGCCAGAGGCGATGCCATAGACATAAGGCGCAGTTCCGCCAGTAGCCGAGGCGGTTTGACTGTAGGCGAAACCAAACATTGGTTGAGTCCATGTGACCGGGCTCAGCGTGATGGCCGGGCAGACATTGATGCTGTAATCGCGAGTCGCGGAGCAGGCCTCACCGATGGATGGAATGGCTTTGGCTGAGTCCACCACGCTCGTGCGCGAGGAATCGACACGAATTTCCATGTGGTCATCGAAAAGGCTCTGACCATCACGGACGATGTAGATGCGGAAACTGCCGACGCTCGAGTTGCCGCCGAGCGCGGCATCCGTCGAAGTAACGGTCACTGGCTGTCCGGCGTTGAATGCAGTCAGATTCCAATTCGCTGGAGTCGTCGGATCATTGGCCCCCGCGTCGGTGTAAGTGAAGCGCACCGCGCTCCAATCAATGGGCTTGGTGGTGCCGTCTTTGGGACGCACGTAGTTGCGTATGTTGAAGGTGTCACCGGGGTTAAGATCGAGGTTGTAAGTCGTGAATTCCAACTCTGGATTGGAGGCGGCTCCAGTGGTGGCCCGAACCGTGAAGTCACTTTTACCGAGGAGCGTGGGAGTCCCAGAAATGGCTCCGCTAGTGGAGTTCAGCGAAAGACCAGAGGGCAGTGAACCTTGGACAACCTGCCAGGAATAGGAATTGGCAGGGGATGCCGATAGATTTGACGAATACGAGGTGCCGACGACAGCGGCTGGGAGCGTCGGCGGGCTGATGCTGATGGCCGGACAACTGATGACCACCACGTAATCTTCGGTTTCGCCGTTAGCACCACTGCTGGTGGGAGTTGTGGAGATATTGTCCGTGAAACGGAAGCGAACGCCGCACTGTGAGCCGAGCCGTGCATTCAATGGAACCGTGAAGGTGACGTTGACCGTTTGAGACGAGGCGTTCGCTGGCACGGAAGCGTTGTAAACTCGTTCCCCTCCCCCAGTCACGTCCGCATTGCTGAATGTGCCGTCGTTGTTGAAGTCGATCCATCCCTGAAGGTAACGTCCGGCGGTGTTAGAGTTGAAAACGCTGACAGGAATAGTCACGCTTGAGCCGATGGCAATGCTCGCTGGCATGACCACACCATCGTCATCGGCACCATCGGCAGTCGCCATCGCATCCGGGATAACGCTCGCTTCGGCGTCCACGGTATTGCCGAGACGGATGTTGGTAGTCCTCTTGGTGCTGGCGGCCGCCGTCGCTGCGCCGCCACCATTCCAGTCGCCGAAGTCACTGTTCACCGGAGTGATCGTGTAGTCACGTGTGCCGGTGCAGCCATAGTTGTCCGTGGCACGGATGGTGAAGGTGGCCGGAGTTCCGTCCACAGCGGAGCCAGTGATTGCTCCAGTGCTGGGGTTCAAACTCAGCCCTGAAGGCAGCGAACCGCTGACCACAGCGAAGCCGTGAGGTGTGGTGCCGCCGCTCGCGCTCACGGTCTGGCTGTAGGCGAGGCCTGCTATGCCATTCGGCAATGTGGCGGGGTTCACCGTGATGGTTGGACACAGAGGTGTGACGTTGTGAGGCCGGGTTCCTTGGCAACCATTGGCATCTGTAGCACGAATCGTGAACGTGGCACTCGCGTTGCTGTTCGGGATACCGCTGATCACCCCGGTGTTGGTATTGAGCACCAGACCGGTAGGCAGAGCACCTGTGGCAACGGCATACACATAGGGTGATGTGCCGCCCGTGGCTGTGAAGGTCTGGCTGTAAGCAGTTCCAACCGTGGGGGCAGGCAATGTGATCGGATTCACCGTCACCGTCGGGCAAACATGTACTGCGAGGGTCTTCGTGCTCTGACAGCTCAGAGCATCCGTGGCTCTGAAGGTCACGTTCACACCAACGCCATTGGCAGTGGTTGCCGTGCCGCTGATGACACCTGCACTGCTCAGTGTGAGACCAGCGGGCATTGTGCCTGAAGTGATGGCCCAAGTGTAAGGCCCGGTGCCTCCTGTGGCGACCAGTGTCTGGCTGTAAGCGGTCCCGAGGATGGCATCTGGCAGCGTGCTGGTGGTCACCGAGACTGTGGTGCAGGCAGGTGTGACGGTGTAGGCGCGTGTGCCAGCGCAGCCGCGCGAGTCAGTGGCACGAAGTGTGAAGCTAGCGCTCGCGCCACTCGCGGGTGTGCCGCTGACAACACCCGTGCTGGTGTTCAGGCTCAGTCCCGCAGGCAATGCCCCGGCGCTGATCGCCCATGTGTAAGGTGATATGCCGCCAGTGGCCGTGAAGGTTTGGGTGTACACGGAGCCGAACGTCATTGCCGCCGGTGTCGTGGGGCTGACTGTGATTGCGGGGCAGGCCAGGAAGCCAAAGTCGAGGGTCAGGTCCGAGTTTGGATCGGTGTCGCCATCGGTGATCGACTCGGTGCCACCTGCGAGCGCGATGAGAGGACTGGTGATCGGCTGCCCTTGGGCGGTTTGGATGCCGTTGTCATCATTGTCCTGACCGTTGTCTGCGGTATCCGCCGAGGCACTGCTCAATGGGAAAGATGCAGGAGCCGTGGGGATGTAAATGAAGTACTGGCCGGGTGAGAGATTGTTGAAGGAATAGAGGCCGCCACCTGCGGTGGTGACTGTGGCCGCTGGGGCAGCAGTGAGTGGATTCTGCCCCCCCAGGAAGAGCTGCAAGGTCACACCGTCGATGCCTGCTTCCCCTGCGTCTTTCAGGCCGTTGTTATTGACATCATTCCACACGGTATTGCCCAGTTTCATGGATGGAGCGGCACCCGGACAGGCGGCACCATCGGAGTTTGACACAGCAGGGCCGGTGCCCACCGCAGTGATGCTGCCGTTTAATGAGCCGCTGGTTCGGTTGAAGACATATAGCGTGTCCTGGTTGCCCGAGGCGCCAGCGCTACCGAAGCCATAGGTCAGCCCGTTGGCATCAATGATCATGGAACCCCAAGCACCCGGAACCGCAGATGCCACACGTGTGGCTGCGCCGGTGGTGAGGTTGATTTCAAAAAGGCCGAGCCAGCTTGTTTCAACTGTGGAGTAGCCGTACACCTTGCTAGTGAGAGGATCCCACACGATGTCTCCGAAATTACCACCGTAAGTCGTGCCGGTTCCGGTGTTGGTGACGGTGACGGGTGATCCCACAAGCGTCGCCGAGGTCAGGTCAATAGTGTAAAGCTGAGTCGAAGCGGGGCTGAAATTGTACAAGTTCAGAATCATCCGCCCGTTGGTCAGCGCGGTGGCACCCGACCACTGTCCGTTGGCTCCAGGCGAGGGCAGGCCTGCTATAGCCCCCATGTCCACCAGCACGCCTTGGGAATTGATGCGGTAGAGATGATTGTCGTTTTGATCGACGCAATACAAGTAACCCCCATAGGCTGCGAGACCGTTGAGTTTGTAGCCGTCAAAGAAGAAAGTCGGCACGAGCGAGGGGCCGTCGCCCACATAATACAGCGTCGCGTCCCACACTCCAGAACCCGCGCTGGTTTCGGCGTTTTGGACGATCCAGAAGCGATTATCACAAACGAAGGGAGAACCGATATTGGATGCGAAGCCGAAATCGACGGTGTTGTCGATGTTGCCAATGCCGGTGGAGCCAGGCTCGGTAGCGGGAGAAAGCTGAATGACCGGGCTGTATGCAGACGTGCCTGATCCTCCGGGTTGTGCCGCGTTGTTGTCCCCGTCCTGACCGTTGTCCGTCGTGTCTACGACAAGACTCGTGCGTGAGAGCGGTGGTGTGGGCACCTTGACGTAGTAGTAGCCTGCGGCGAGGCCGGAGAAATTGAACAAGCCTCCGCCTGCGGTGTTCAAGGAGGCGACCTTGGTGTCTGCATTGGCAGCGGTGCCGCCGATGGCGTTGTCGGCACCCGGCGTCCAGAGTTCGATCAACACATTGTTAATGCCGCTTTCCTCAGGATCGAACAGTCCGTTTTCGTTGGCATCGTTCCAGACGATGTTGCCGATGCCGAGGCTCGGAGTGATCGCCACGGTATAATCTTCGACTTCACCATTGCCGCTTGCTCCGGTGGCTCCTGGACTGCTGGTGGAGGTAAGACGCACACGGATGCCAGCCGTTCCGAGTGTCGCGGTGGCAGGCACCGTGAAGTTCACTGTTTTGTTCGAGTTCGAGGTGCCAGTGGCGATCACCGTGTTGGCGGCGACCTGTTCGCCACTGTCCGTCAGCACCCCATTGCGATTGTAGTCGATCCAGACGTTCAGATAGGCGGTGGCACCGCTCGTATTCGTCACATTCACGGTGAGTGTGCTGGCACTTCCGCGCATGAGCTGAGAAGGAACCGTCACGCCGTCCTCGTCATCAAGCCCGACGGTGTCGTCACCGGTGGCGGTGGCATCTGGGGTTGGCGCAGAATCAACATCTGTCGTCGCCCCCATTTTGAGCGTGGCCAGCATGTTGCTGCTCGCGCTCGAGAAATCTGAAAAGTCACCGTAATCGGCCGTCGGTGTCGCAAAGCCCAGGTCAACCGTGAGATTGATGTCGTCATCTAACGCATTGTCTGAGGCGGCATCAAAGCCGGTCTCACCCGTAGTATCCGTGGGCTGGCTGCCCGGAGTGAGCACGAGCAGACGAGTGCTGACGCCGCTAGTGGCAGGTGAGGCACCGTCGCCACCGTGATCCGCATCGTCGAGCCAGCTAGTGCCGAGAACAGAAGCTTTGCCAACCAAGGCACCGCCAGTGTTGAAGTTGGACGCAGGCACATGAACGAAGTAACTGCCGCCACGCAGACCGCTGAAAAGGTATTTTCCTCCATTGGCCGTCGTGGTGGTGGCGGTGGGCGTGGAACTTCCGACAGTGTCACCTTCTTTGTAGAGTTGCACCGTGACCCCGTTGACACCTTCGCCAGTGGTGTAGATGCCGTCGTTGTTGGCATCCAGGTAGATGAGGTTCCCGACTCCAACCGTGGTGCCGTTATAGTCACCGGTCCACATGGGAAAGCCTATCGTGCTGCTGTTGATGTTGATTTGGTTGCCTGCGATGCTTCCCTCTTTCGTGGTGCTGTCGATACTGATGGTGGCGGACGGAGCGAGCACAGAGGCGTTCATCGTGGTGCTGTTGATGGCAACCGTGCCGGCGCACTGATGAAAGTTGAATAGCAAATCTTGCCACTGATTCTCGGAGCCGACGGTGGTGCTGGTAAAGGTGGCGTTGCCCGTGCCGCTGACATTCACGATCCAGGCCCGTGGATTCTGGCCGTTCGCATTCAGGACGAACCGCGCACTGTTGATGTCCGCAACCGTAAGATTAAAAACCGCCACGCCTGTGCCCACAGTGGCTCCTGCTTGCAGGGTGTAGGTGCTACCACTGATGACAGCTGAGCTGTTGGCCGTCAGGCTTGCATAGCTGGCGGACTCGGAGTTCATCGCCGCATAGATGGCGCTGAAGTCGGGGCTGGGGCTGGTGCTCGTGACGGTGCTGCCGCCGCCAGAAGGATATTGCAGATTGCTACTGGTGAAGCTTATGCTGGGAGAAAGATAGATGCTGCCAGAGTAGGTGCGGATGGTGGAACTGGTCAAAGTCAGCGCCGTTTGCAACGCCATGCTGTATTGTAGGGGAGAGGTTCCTGCATCCGGTGCGCTTGCCGTACCACCCACGTTCATGGTGGTGCTGTTGAGAGAAAGGGTATTCGCGATCGCTCGACCGGCACTCAGCGATGAGCTGTTCACACTGATGGCGTTTTTACTGATGATGTTGAACCGACTCAACACCGAGCTGCCGCTGAGGATGCTGGTGGTGTAGTCCTCGACTTCGCCGTTGCCGCTGGCACCGGTCGGTCCTGGACTGCTGGTTGAGGTGAGGCGCACACGCACGCCTGCCGTGCCTGCTGTGGCCAAGGCTGGCACGTTAAAGGGCACCGTCCTGTTGGTGTTCGAGGTGCCGGTCGCAATCACCGTGTTCCCGGCCACTTGCTCGCCGCTGTCCGTGAGAACGCCATTGCCGTTAAAATCAATCCAGGCGTTCAGGTAGGCAGACGCCCCAGAGGTATTCGTGACATTCACAATCAATGAGCCTGAAGTGCCCTGCATCAAACTAGCTGGCACGTTGACTCCGTCTTCATCATCCGCGCTACCGGTGTTGGTGGTGTCGTCACCTGTGGCGGCGGCATTCGTGGTGGCGCTCACTTCCGCATCCACCGTTGCCCCCAGCCGCAGGGTGGCATTCATCATACTGCTGGCGCCGGGTAAGAGTGAGTGGTCGCCGAAATCACTGGTGGCCACATTGATGGCATAGTCCTCCACTTCTCCTTTGAGCGTCGAAGCCCCGCTGAAAGTGGGAGATGTAGCACCTTCGGTGATGCGGATGCGGAGATATTTGATGCCTGCGGTGGTTCCGGCAGGAGGTGTTAGCGTAAAATTATAGGTCCCTGTGGCGCTGACTGTCTGCACCGCGAGCGTCTCGTTCGTGTCCGAGGCATCATTGTCACCGTTCCAATCAGCGAAGACACTCAGGCGTGCTGTGGCACCCGAAAGGCTGGCGGCGGTAACCGTCACGGGGATGGCCAGCGTGGTGCCAGTGCCGACGGTGAACGCGGGCATCGTGAGATCTTCGTCGTCCGTGCCCGTCGTGTCATCAATGGTGGCGGATCCGGTCGTGGGATTGACTGCCTCAGTGTCTGTCGCATTCGTTCCGATCCTGATGATTGAGTTCGCCACCTGCGTTGCCGAAGCAAAGGAAACGTAATCTCCGAAGTCCGTGTTTGGCGCGATGGTGATGATGCCATCCTCGACTTCACCATTGCCGCTGACAGATACTGGTCCAGGGCTGCTAGTCGAAGTCAGGCGCACTCGGACGCCCGCTGTTCCAGGACTGGCCCCCACGGGTGGGGTGAAGTTGATGACGCGATTCGAGTTCGAAGTTGCCGTCGCGATCGTGGTGTTCACCGCGATCTGCTCCCCCGCATCGGTGAGCAAGCCGTTGCGATTAAAGTCGATCCACACATTCAGGTAAGCGGTAAGGCCTGAGGAGTTGGTAACATTCACTGTCAACGAATTGGCCGTGCCTCCGGTGATGGAGGCGGGCAAGGTCACACCATCCTCGTCATCCGTGCCGGTCGTGTCGTCACCGGTCGCCGTCGCGTTCGTCGTCGCTGCGGACTCTTTGTCCGTGGTCGCGCCGATCTTCAACGTCGTCACCACCGTGCTACTAGCCGAGCTGAAAGCGTTGTAGTCGCCAAAGTCCGCCGTCTGCGCCTGCGCCGTCCCATTCGCCCAAAACAGGCTCATCAAAGCGCCGCACAATGAAACGACGAAGCGTGCCGTGGGCAAACGGCACGCCGGAGCGTCGGTTCGTGATGTGTTTTCCCTCATGAGAGGCGGTTCAGGACAAAGTCGAGCGTGTCAGATGGCGGGAGCGGCGGATGAGGTGGGCGGCGGCGGCGGCAAACAGCAGGAATGCGGAACCGGGCTCCGGCACCACAGCCGTTTGCAGGCTGAAACTGGGCGGCACTGCGGAGAACCCGCCCGCTCCCTGCACATTGTTCACGCCGCCGATGATCGCCTCGTCGGCATCCGCCAGTTGATAGTCGCTGTCAGGCGTGACTCCGTTCGGATCAGGAAACAGCCAGTTGCTGTTCAAGTTCCCCGCAGGATTGGAGTCTGTCACCAGCGCCCACTCACTGGAGGGCACGATGGTCTTGGAGTTGTAAGCCCAGAGATAGACCTTTTCGCCATCTGCAAACTGATCCAGCGGGTTGGCGTCCGGCGAATCGGAGCCGCTGGAGGCATTGTGGTTCACCGTGCCGGCAAAGAACCCGAACTCGGTGTTCCAGCCCTCGGGATCTCCATCAAAAGCATCGGCTGGCGTCGGATCATACGCACGGTCAAAGACCTTCCAGTTCGCCACCCATTGATCGATGTTTTGATACGTCGGCACGAAAGAGCCGAAGGAGCCGATCTCAAAAGAATAGCCTCCATCCAGCGGCTGGCCGTTGCTGTCCAGCAGCAGCGGGGGGCCGGCAGGAAACGGACTGCCCCAGAAGATGGTGCCCGCACCAGCGGTGCCGCACATCCAGGCCAGCGCCAGACTCAGGGCGAGGAAGGGTTTGAGGTAGGAGCGTGTTTTCATAAGGCGGGATCGGGTGGAAAATCGCATCACAGAGCCATCGAGAGAGCCGTAGCCATCCTCTTGAGGGTCAGAGCAATGCCAAAATAATCCATGTATATTATAATTATAATAACAAGCAGACTGGATACAAGCCACTTTTGAGAATTGTTATTCCAACCCTAAATATTTACTTACCCACAGCGCCCTGCGTCTCTCACCTCGTCCTTTTCACCTCCGCCGCGCCCCTTCCCACCCCAGCAGCGCCCGTTTCCGCTCCCATCCCCACCGATACTGCCCCATCACCCCGGTTTCCCGGATCACCCGATGGCACGGGATCAAAAAAGCCAGCGGATTGCTCCCCACCGCCGTTCCCACCGCCCGCGCCGCACTCGGCTGCCCAATCGCCGCCGCCAGATGGCCGTAACTGACCACCGCCCCGGGCGGCACCTTCAAAAGAGCACGCCAGACCCGAACCTGAAACTGCGTTCCCCGCACCAGCGCCTTCAAATCCGCCCTCTGCCCCATTTGAAACACCTGCGCCGCCATTTCCCGCGCAAAAGCATCGTCCCAGCGCACTTTCGCCCTCGGCCACGCACGCTCGATCTCCCCGCGCTCCTCATTTTCGACAAAACCCAGGTGGCACACCCCACGCGGCCCGTTCCCGAGACAACACAGCCCAAACGGCGTCTCCGCAAAGCCTGCGTCAATCGTCCACCCTTCCCCGCCCGCCTTGATCTCCCCCGGCGTCGCCGCCTCCAGCGTCACACACAGATCATGCAGCCGTCCAGGCGATGACAAACCCGCGTCCAACGCTGCATCCAGCACACTCGCGCCCCGCCGCAGCCGTTCCCGTGCAAACTCGGCCGTCAGACATTGCAGGAAATCCTTCGGCGTCACCCCCGCCCAGCGTGAAAACAAACGGTGAAAATGTCCCTCGCTCAGCCCCGCCACCTGCGCCAGCACCTCCAACCCCGGCTGCTCCAGGTGATGCGCGTCCAGATAGCGGATCACCTCCGCCACACGTTCATAATCATTCATGCGCCGAATGTGACGAGACCCGAAGCCCAGGCCACCCGGTTCTTGCGGTCTCATCAATCTATGAAGATGGACGGATGAAAAATCTCGACAAGAAGCCTCCACCGTCTCAATTTTTTTGCGCATCACTCAGGACGCCCCGCATGCCCAGAAAACTCTCACCCCTGCTGTTCGTCCTCATTTTTGCCGCCCTGTCCTGCGGTAAATCCGGTCGCCAGCATTCAGAAGTCATGCCTCCTCCAGAAAACAGCATTCGCATCGATCTGGAACTGATCTTCGATGCTAACAACGAAGGTGATGTGGATGTCGTCTTGGAAGCGTTTAACCGACTTGACGCTGCGGCTGCGCCAAAAGACCTGCCAGACCTCTTGAACGCGCTCAAGTCACCAAAAAACAACTTTTGGACGCGTGAACTCATCGCGCAGCCAGTCGCCAGACTTGGCGGTGTCGCCTGCTTGGAAGAGTTGATTGCGGCTCTCTCCAAAGGTTTCGCCGAAGGACACGACAATGATGGTCTTCAAACCAGCCTCATCATGCTTGCCGAGCAGAACCCGGAAAAATGCCGGCAGAAGCTCGTCGAGTTAATGAGCCGCTCCGATTTCAAACATCGAAAGCATGCCGAATGGCTGATGGAGTTCATCAAGTGAATCATCGGCCTGTGCAGGCGATTCTGATCACACCGTCTCAAAGAACAGCGTGAACTCATGCCGGTTGTAAGTCAGGTGCGTCTGCGCAAAGGGCTTCAGCCCTGCCGCTTTCGACATCGACACGATCAGCCGGAACAGCTCGCACGGCTCCTCCACATTCTCGATGCGCGGCACTTTCAGCGTGAAGACCACCAGCCCGCCTTTCTTCAGCGAGCGTGAGAGCCGGATGACCTGTTCGATGGACTCCTCCGGCGGCCCGTTCATGTCACACAGCAGCGCGTCAAAGGTCGTTCCAGCTCGCGGTTGAAACGTCGCCACGTCTTCGAGCACAAACTTCAATCCCGGGCGGTTATCCAGCCGCTTGTCCAGCGGCGCACGATCAATCGCCGTCACCCGTTGGCCGCGTGCGAGCAGTTCGGAAGTCATCCCGCCCGGACAAGCTCCCAGTTCGAGCCAATGACTGCCTTCCTTGAGCGGCGGTCGGTAGAGCAGCAGGTAATGCAGCGCCTCGGCGATCTTCGCGCCCGCACGACTGATCGTGTCCGGCGCGTCCTGGTCGATGTACTTGCTGCCGCCGGCATAAAGTCCATTCGAGGCACGCGGACTCTGCATGCCGCAAAATAATCCCTCCTTGCCCAGTAGGCAGAACAGCGTCTCCGCCGTCGCATCCTGCTCCTCCACCGTGTTTGCGGCCAATTTCGAGAACAATTGCAGCACGCGACCACGCAGATTCGAAGCCAGGCCCTTGTAATACTTGTCCGGCGACGTCGGCTGCAGCGTGCCGATGAAAATGCCCTGCGGATTCCTGTCCCCAAACTTCTTGAGGAGCGTTTGCGCCGCCTTTTCGATGAAACCGTCCATCTTCTGCGCATTGCATGGCCAGGTGTGGTCCATCGGCAGGTTCCACCGCGCAAACTTAGCCGCCTCCGAGCGCTGAACCGCCTCCGGCGTCGCCGTCTTGATCAAATAATAGTCCTGCCCCAGCCGCGTGCTCGAAACCGCTCCAAACCGCTGCAACACCTCCGGCGCGATCCCTTCAAAAATCTCCGGGATGCGCACCAGCCAGGGCTTCAGATGAGTGGCTTCGTTATTGGCAGCGTTCGTCATGTGCCCATGCACTCGCCTCGGCACACGGTCAGTGCAAGCAGGTGCCATTAATCCTTGGCGAATCCCATTCCCTTTCTACCCTCCGCGCCCCGCATGTCCGTCAAGCTCCGCCTCAACACCGCCACCGTCACCAACGTCGTCCTCGCCAAGGTCGGCAATCCTCAGCGCGAAGAGCCGCTGCAAACCTCCCGCGAAGTCTTCAAGGTCGCCGAAGAAGACCAAGAAAACCTCACCGCGCTCTTCATCAAGCCCTTTAAAGCCTGCATCGCCCATCGCTTCACGCATCACACCTCGCTCGCCCAGCACGAGGTGAACAACTGCGCCAAGGCCATCTTTGCCGACGAGGACAATCTCCTCGCCAAAGGCGTCGAAATCGCCCAGCGGCTCTACGCCAAGTCCAATCACCCCAACATCAAAGCCGGCGATCTCTGCATCGCCATGCTCAAGGAAGTCCACATCGAGGGCGAGTTGGTGAATGGCCTCTGCATCCTAAAAAGCGACAGCGTGGTGCCCTTCCTCACCATCACGCCGCGAAATGGCGACCTCCAGCTCAGCACCGAGCACGGCATCAATCCCGACAAGATCGACAAAGGCTGCCTCATCCTCGATCACTGGGCCGAAAAAGGTTATTACGTCCTCACCTTCGACCGCAGCGGCAGCGACTCCCGCTTCTGGGTCCGCGAATTCCTCGGCGTGGAGGCCGTGCCAGACGCCGCCTTCCTCACCAATGCCTACGCGAAGATGGCCGTCTCTTTCCTCGAAGAGCAAAAGGCCGCCGATGACGACACACCACCCTGGGAAACCGCGAACGCCGCCAAAGACGCGCTCGATTACTTCGAAGACCGCGAAAAATTCGAGCTCCAGGAGTTCGAGCAGGAAGTCCTCAAATCTCCCGACGCCATCGCCCAATTCCAGGAGCACCGCGCCCGCGTCGAGGAAGAGCAAGGCCAACCTCTGGAGACCAGCTTCGAAATCTCCAAGAAAGACCTCACCAAGGCCAAAAAACGCATCGCCGCCGTCCTCCGCCTCGACACCGGCGTCGAAATCCACATCAAGCCCGGCAGCAGCGACGCCGATCCCCAAATCGAACGCGGTTACGACGACAAAAAGGGCATGAAGTTCGTGAAGGTTTATTACAACAAAGACGTCAGCGCGAGTTGATCGCTTTTTGAGGCCCCATGAACCCGAACGCCGATCCCGACTCCCCACAGCGCCTGTGGAAAATGGGCCGTGTGGTGCTCCAGCGTGAAACCGCGCATCGCGGCGGCAAAACGGTCATCGTCATCAAAGACTTCGCCACGCACCTGCCGGTGTCCGTCATCGAGACCATTGCCAAACGCGTGCGTGCTGCCTGCGGCTGCGGGGGTACCGTACGGGACAAGCGCATTGAGATTCAAGGCGATCAGCCCGCCAAAATTCGTGCGGTGCTCGAAGCTGAAGGTTTTGAAGTTCGCGGGGTGAAATAGAAGCCTCCGCTTGCGGCGCTTCCTGCTTCCGCTATCCCATGGTCATGCGTTTCGTTCGCACGCGCTGGATCTTCGCCCTGCTGAGCCTGCTGGTCAGCATCTGGCTCATGACCGCCGCGTTCAAGATCAACGGCCTTGGGGCGGCGGGGCACATCATCTTCAGCATGACCGCCTTCATCATGGCGGTTCTGCTGATCGCGCCTGAAACGGCCTTCCGCATTGCCGAATGGATCAGCCGCCCGTTCGCGGAGCTGTTCTTTCCAAGCGAAGAATTCAAGAAGCCGCCGCTGTCCTACAAGATGGCCCGCCGCTATGCCAGCACGCGGCGTTTCGAGGAGGCCGCAGCCGAATACGAAAAGATCATCCATTACCATCCGCAGGAACATGACGCTTATGTGGAGCTGCTGGAGGTGGCGAAGAAGCTCGGGGACGACAAGCTCCACGCCAAGTGCGCCCATGTGCTGCGGCACCGCTTTCATGAAGAGGTGCCGCCGATGCCAGAGACAGAATCCGACTCTGGTTAGCGCCCCACATGCACCCGGGTGTCATATTCAAAGCACACCCGGCCAGAGACCTGATGCGCGTCAAAAATACGGCGCAGCCTGACGATCATCTCATCATGGCGCGGCCCACCTTCGGCAGGAGCGTAGGAACTGGAGAGGAGACGGCCTTTGAGGCCCTCGAAGTCGAAGTGCTGCTCATTCGGAAACGTGTGGGTGGCATGTGGCCCCACAAAGAACCGGCCCAGCGCTCCTGCGTCGATGTTCTCATGCCGCACCTGGGCGTAATCAGTGGCAAAAGTGAGCAGCAGGTTCTCGTAGGCGCGCAGGAAGGGCGTGGCGTCGAGTTTGCGCTCATTCCAGATGAGCACGATGTGTCCCTGTGGTTTCAATATGCGGCTGAACTCGGCACGGGTCTCGGGTGTGTTGAACCAATGAAAAGCCTGCGCCGCCACGACGAAATCAACACTGTGGTCCGGCAGCGTGGTGGCTTGGGCGCTGCCATTCACACTGTGAAAGCCCCCATGGTGGCTAAGAAGACGCTCCGCCGCCTCGCGCATCTCGCGATTTGGCTCCACGGCATGCACGGTGCAGCCAAAACGCAGAAACAAGTCCGTTGAGATGCCCGTGCCGGAACCGACATCGGCGATGATCGTGGCGGGTGTGAGGCCAGCCTCACGTTGTAGCATCGCGATGATCTCCTGCGGGTAGTTGGGCCGATAACGGACGTAGTTCTCGACGCGGCTGGAGAAGCGTTGCTCGGGACTTTGCATGCTGCGACGATGGCGGGCGTGGGCCGGAAAACAAGTTGCCAGCCCCCACGCGGCTGCTAACGCTCAAATCATCCAACTATGATCGTCGCCCCCAAAATCCGTGGATTCATCTGCACCACCGCGCATCCGACCGGTTGTGCCAAACACATCGCTGACCAGATCGCTGTCGTCAAAGGACGCGGCCCCATTGCCAACGGGCCGAAGAAGGTGCTCGTGATCGGTTCCTCCACCGGCTACGGCCTGTCCTCTCGCATCGCGGCGGCGTTTGGGTCAAACGCGGCCACCATCGGTGTGTTCTTTGAAAAACCCGCAGAAGCTGATCGCTGCGGCACCACGGGCTGGTACAACTCCGCCGCCTTTGAAAACGAGGCCAAGGCCGCCGGTTTGTATGCGCGTTCATTCAACGGCGACGCTTTCTCCGATGCGATGAAGGCGGAAGTCATTGAAGCGATCAAGCAGGACCTCGGACAGGTCGATTGCATCGTTTACAGCCTCGCCTCGCCTCGTCGTACGCATCCGAAGACCGGTGAGGTCTTCAAGTCGGTGCTCAAGCCCATCGGCAGCGCGTCCTACACGAACAAGAACCTCAACACCGGCACCGGCGTGGTCAATGAAGTGACCATCGAGCCTGCCAACGACGACGAGATCGCCCAAACCATCGCCGTCATGGGCGGTGAAGACTGGGAGATGTGGATTGATGCGCTGCTTGCCGCCGGCGTGGTCGCCGAAGGCACACAAACCGTGGCCTACAGCTACATCGGACCAGAAGTGACCTGGCCGATCTACAAGAACGGCACCATCGGCCGCGCCAAAGAAGACCTGGAGCGTGTGCAGCGCGTGCTCGACACCAAGCTGGCCGCCATCAAGGGCAAGGCCTGGGTTTCCGTGAACAAGGCACTCGTCACGCAGGCCAGCTCCGCGATTCCTGTGGTGCCGCTCTACATCTCGCTGCTCTACAAGGTCATGAAGGCCGACGGCACTCATGAGGATTGCATGGAGCAGATGGACCGCCTCTTCCGCGAGCGCCTCTACAACGGCAATCCGCAGCCGGATGAGGCCGGCCGCATCCGTGTCGATGACTGGGAGATGGCTCCTGCCGTGCAAGCACTCGTCGGCAAACGCTGGGCCGAGGTGAATACCGAAAACTTCGCCGAACTCGGCGATTTCGAAGGCTACCAGTCCAGTTTCTTGCGTCTCTTCGGCTTCGGTCTCGAAGGCGTGGATTACGAGGCGGATGTCGATGTGAACGTCCGCGTGCCGTCGCTGGCGTAAGTTCTTTGTATTGTAGTTCCGCCTTCAGGCGGCTCCGGGCGCATCGCCTGACCGCCTGAAGGCGGAACTACAATGCGCGGAACTACAATGCGCGGAAATCAATGAGCGCGTTTGCGCGTGAGCATGATCTCATTGCCCTCGGGGTCCACGCACATCGCCAGATGCGGAGGCTCGCCGTTTTCGGGCTGCGGCTCACGCGTGAGCTGGCCGCCTGCGGCGACGATTTCGCGTGCGCCTTCGATCACATCCGGCACCTGGAAGCTCAGGCCCGTCCAGGTGCGGTTGCCTTCGCCGCCGCCGTGAATGCCGATGATGCCATCGCAGATGGACACCTCGCTGATGATGTCGTTCTGCTTGAGAATGGTGCCACCGAAGACCTGCGCGTAGAAATTCACGGCGCGGTTCATGTCGGCGGCCCAGATGACGTATTTGAGGCGTTCTACTTTCATGTGCGTCGTCAGTGCCGCAGTTCAGACGACGAGAACAGTGAATTCTGCGCTCAACTCGCGCCGCTACCGCGAATCACGGCGGGAAGTGTCTGCGCGAGGATCTTCAAATCGAGCCAGAAGGACCAGTTGTCGATGTACTTGAGGTCGAGCGCGACCCACTCCTCGAAGTTCTTGATGCCGTTGCGTCCGGTGACCTGCCACAAGCAGGTAAGGCCGGGTTTGACGCTCAGGCGACGGCGCTGCGCGTGCTTTTCGATGCGCTGAATCTCATAAACAGGCAGTGGTCGCGGGCCGACGAGGCTCATGTCTCCGCGCAGCACGTTGATGAGCTGCGGCAGCTCATCAATGCTGGTGCGACGCAGCCAGCGTCCAAAGGCGAAGATGCGGGGATCGTTGGTGATCTTGAAAACGGGGCCGTCCATCTCGTTGTGCGCTTCGAGTCCGGCGCGCTGAGATTCGGCATCCACATGCATGGTGCGGAACTTCCACATGACGAACGGCTTGCCATAGTGCCCGGCGCGTTCCTGCCGGAAAAACACCGGCCCACGCGAACTGAGGCGGATGCCCGCCATGGCGACAAGCCAGAACGGCAGCGACAGCAATAGCAGGACGAACGCGCCCACACGATCAACGATCGCCTTGCACAGCAGCTCCCAAGAGGCCTGGGGTGTGGTGTGAAACACCAGCATGAGACGTCCTCCCAGCATGTCGAACGTCGGCCGTGCGATGGCGGTCTGGAAGAAATCAGCGGCGATCCAGGCCTCGACGCCCTCGGTCTCGCAGGCCTGCACGGCTTCCTCGATCTTGCTGAAATGCACATGCTGCGCGGCAAACAGCACCCGGCTGACCGAGTGCTCGTGCAGCGCCGCCACCAAGTCCGAGATGGGGCGTTGCATGATATCGATCTGGTCAAAAACGTCGATCCCGGCCCACTGGTCGGCTTCCATGCCCGCGAGAAAAGCCGCCATATCCTCCTTTTCCCCGGCGATGATGACGCGTTCGCGGCCCTTTCCGGAGGCCATGCGGCGGTGCAAGGCCTCACGCTGCCAAGATTCGCGCAAGAGCAGGGACAGCGCACCCAGAGCCACTGAGAAAACCACGACGGCCCGGCTTTCCACCGACCATTTGAAGAACACCACGCAAAAGGCCACCGCCACCCCGATGATGACCAGCCCCTCGACGAGCTGCCACACCGACCTGCCGACCGTCTTGTGATGGATGTTCGAGTAAAAACCCCGCGACTCCAACACGATGGGCATGAAAGGTGCCACGACCGCGATCACCCAGTAGAATTTCTCCAACGGCGGAATCGCCTCGACCTCCGGCATGAACACCGGAACAACCGCAGAGCGCAGGAAATGCCCAAACCACAAGCAAAACGCCAGAAGGGCGCTATCGAGCAGTTCAGTGAGCTGCAAATTGATTTCTTGCTTCCGGCCAAGCATAGTGAAGAAGACTACTGCTTAAAATTTGTCAGTTAGTGTTAAAATTATATTAAGCCTAGCCAATGGCACAACTCGTTTCCTCCAAAAACTTGCTCATGTCCTCTCGGCCTCTTGCCGTGGGGGCCATCTCCGATGCTGCGGGCTTGGAGCACTTCTGCACGCTAGATGCGACCGCACGGGCGGCGCTGTGTGATGTGGCGGAACTGCGGCTGGATCTGCTCAAGCTGCCTGCGGCGGACTTGCGTGCCCAACTAGCTGGCAACGAGGTGCCGCTGCTGCTAACCGCGCGACATCCCGCAGAAGGCGGGCAAGGACCGGAAGATCCGGCCGGCCGCGCCGCCATGATCGAGCCGCTGCTCGATCTCGCCGCGCTCATCGACCTGGAACTGCGCAGCGTCATGCAGATGCAGGGCACGATTCAGAAGGCGCGGGCTATTGGCGTGCCGGTCATTGGCTCCTTTCACGATTTCCAGGCCACCCCCTCCGATGACGTTCTGCTGGGCGCGGTGAGTTTCGCCCAACAGGCCGGCCTCGATGCCGTGAAGTTCGCCACCTACCTGAACACGCAGAATGATTTGATCCGCCTCATGAGGCTGGCCGGAGGCACGCACCGCCTGCGCCTGTCCGTCATGGGCATGGGGCCGTGGGGCCGTGTGTCGCGACTGGTGCTGGCAAAATGTGGCAGCCTGCTGAATTACGGCTTCATTGGCACATCAAACGCGCCCGGCCAATGGTCTGCCGCCCGCCTGAAGGAACTTCTTCTCGAACTTTAAAATGATTCTCCCCCTCCCTCTTCAAAACGCAGGCCGTGTTCTGGCCGCCGGTCTTTTCTGCGCCGCCCTTGCCGGCTGCGATGACCCGAAGCGCGAACAGCAGCTCCAGTGGCGCGAGGAGGAGGCTGAGGCCAAAATCGCCACCGTCGCAAAGCGCGAGCAAGCCATGGCGGCCGAACGCCAGCGCATCGAGCAGGAGAAATCCCAGATCGCCGCGCGTGAGGCCCTGGTGGAACAACTCAAGACGCAACTGGCCGAGGAACTGGAGAAAACGAAGAAAGTCCGCCGCGAGATCGAGATCAAAAACCTTCGCGGCCCCATCCCGCAGATCACCGCCCTGCGCTGCATCGTCATCGACGCCGAGAGTGACGATGTTTTGTTTGAAAAGAACCCGGATCAGAAGGGAGCCATCGCCAGCACCACGAAAATCATGACCGGGCTTCTCGTCGTCGAGGCGGGTGATTTGGACAAGATCATCACCGTCGATCTGAGCGACACGCAGTGCGCCCCGGTGCGCATCGGCCTCAAAGTCGGCGAGACTTACACGCGCCGCCAGCTTCTCACCGCCATGATGGTGAAAAGCTCCAACGACATCGCCCAGGCGCTCGCCCGTGACAATGCCGGCAGCGTCGCCGCGTTTGCCGACAAGATGAACGCGCGCGCCAAGGCGCTCGGCCTGGAGAACACTTTCTTCGTCAATCCGCACGGTCTTCCCTCCACGACCGACAAGGATCCTTACAGCAGCGCGCGCGATCTGGCCGCCATCGCCAAGGCGGCCGACAAGCTGCCGGATCTCCGCAAGATCGTGAAGCTGCAGAACTACAAGTTCACCAAACCTGACGGCAAATCCATCGACCTGGCCAACACCAACCGGGTGCTGCGCACCGCCAGCTACTGTGACGGCATGAAAACCGGCTACACCGACGCCGCGGGCTACTGTCTCGTGGCCACTGGCGAGCGCAATGGACGACGCCGCATCGTCGTGGTGCTCAACGACACCAGCGAAGGCGTCTGGAAGGACGCCCAGTCCCTGCTCGACTGGGCGCTGAAGGCATAGCCGCGTCGGTTATCTGGCCGTCCGCCCCGCATCAGCACCGCCACCGCCGCCAGCGGGACGACTGCCCGCCTCGCGGTCAAGGACGAGGAGGCTGGCGGGATCGTTGCCGGCGAGTTTGAGACGGTCGAGCATGTCGCGCACGATCTTCTCCTCTTCCATCTGCTCGTTGAGGAACCAAAGCAGAAGATTCTTCGAAGCGTGGTCTTTGACTTGTTCGGCGACCTCGTAGAGATCGTTGATCTGCTGGGTGACCTTCTCCTCCTGCTTCAGGCTCTGTTGAAAGACATCGAGCGGTGACTTGAAGTCCGCCTTCGGTTTGGCGATGGGCTCCAGCTCGACCTTGGCGTCGCGGTCGGCGAGATATTGGTAAAACTTCAGCGCATGCATGGTTTCCTCGCGGCTCTGGGTGAACATCCACTGGGCAAAGCCTGCATACGGCGTCTGCTCAAACCACGCTGCCATGGCGAGGTAAACATAGCTGGAGCTCATCTCGTTGTTGATCTGCTCGTTGAGGAGCTTGGTGAGTTTGGAATTGAGTGTCATGACGTGCGTTGGGTTGAGTGTGGCGTGATTGAACCAGCAGTGGGAACGCAAAGCAAGGCTGCTCGGATGGTTTTATTGCAGCTCAAGAACCGCCGCAAGACAGAGTAACGGACGAATCGCTTTCCTTTGGGCCGCTCCGCGCCACGATAAACGTCATCTGCGATGCCTGCCGACACCGCCTCCCAACCACACACACATCACCCCCAGGTCGTGCGGCGGAATTTCATCTGCCACTGCCTGGAGGGCGGCTTGTACATGGGCGGCGTGGCGTTTCTCCAGCCGGAGACGGTCATGCCCAAGATGGTGGAGCAGCTCGGCGGCCGTTCGGCCATCATCGCCATCATGCCGGCAATCCTGCCTGCCGCCTTCGCGATGGCGGGTCTGTTTGTCTCCCCCTTGGTGGAGCGGCTGACCAACTTCAAACCCTGGGTGATGACCTTTGGCCTGTTGCAGCGGCTGCCGTATCTCATCGCGGGACTGTTGCTGTGGTTCATGCAGGATGCGGGACCGTGGCTGCTGCCAGTGGTGGTGCTCACGCCGGTCATCTCCGGCCTCATCGGCGGTGTGGGTGTCGTGGCGTGGATGGAAATGGTCACCCGCATGGTACCGGAGCGTATTCGTGCGGCGGGTTGGGCGGCGCGCTACATCACCCAGGCATGCATCGGCATGGGAGCGGGCGCGGTAATCCAGCAGGTGCTCACGCATGCACCGGGGCAGCGCGGCTACGCGATGCTGCACCTCATCACCTTCGCGTTCCTTCTGCTGTCTTGGGTTTCGCAGGCGTTCATGCGGGAACTGCCCGCAGCGCATCATTACCACCCGCACGTTGGCTCCTACTGGGGCTATTTGAGAGGCCTGCCAGGCCTGCTGAAAGCCCAGCCAAGACTGCTACGGCTGATCGCGGTCCGTTTCACCGGCATGGGGTATCTCATGGTCGTCTCTTTTCTCACCCTGCATGCGCTGCACACCACCGGCCGGCCGGAGGCGGACGAGGGGCACTTCGTCTCGTTTCAAAACATCGGCACCATCCTCGGCAGCCTGCTGGCCGCGTGGCTGGGCTATCACAGCGGTGGAAAAGTGCTGCTCATCCTCTCCCGCATCATCTGCGTGGTGTTCTGCGCCTGGGTGTGCCTGACGCATTCATTCAGCGGCTTCACCGCCGCCTATTTCGTGCTCGGTTTCGGCCTGTTCCTCGACCGTGTGGGAGATCTGACGCTCACCGCCGAGCTTTGCCCGCCAGAACGCCGTTCCACGCTTCAAGCCATGCTCGGTTTCTGCAACGTGTGGGCGCTGCTGCTGGCCACGAGCCTGGGCGGCGTGATTTATTCGCTCAGCGGCTCGTTTCACCTCGTCGCGGCGCTCGCAGCGGTGTTTTCCCTGGTTTCGATTTTGATCCTGCGCGGAATCGCCGAGCCGCGTGGTGAAAGCGGGAGAATCTAATCACTCCGAGCACTCGATGGTCGCCCGCATCGAGACTCGGCACTCCGGCACGCGTTTGTCGGGCCCGTATTCCTCGACCTGCTGCTGACGCAACTCCGCCAGCTCCTTGTGAACCGTGGCAACGACGACACGCCCGCTGGCATGCACTTCCTTCGCCATTTTCAGCGCCAGTCCCTGCGCATGGCCGAAAATGGCGCCCAGCATCTCGATGACGTACTCATGCGTGTGGACATCGTCATCCCACAGGATCACATGCCATGGCGGCTCCAACGCAGGCGGCGCGGTCTGCGGCAGCGAGCGCGGCTTGTGCGGGGCCACCCGGGGCCGGGGCGGCGCGGGCGGTGCGCTGCGGATTTCAACAGAGGAGGGCATCTCCTCCTATTATGCCCTGTCCGCGTCTTCTCTCAAGCGCCACCCCGCACGCCTATGAGTGCGATTTCATCCGCGTGCGTTGCTTTGCGGCACTGAATGCTTGCCTTGGGACGGGAAACCATGGCAGTTTTTCCATCATGAATCCTTCCATCTGCCGCACTCTCAGCACGATTTGTTTCCAAGGGGGCATCCTGTCCATCCTGCTCTCCATCTGGATCTGGTGGTTCCTCAATGGCGACTCTCCCGAGGAGCAGGCGCACGCCGAACGTTTCGGCATTTTCGTCGGCCTGTGGGCGCCCACGTTGCTGATTCTCTCCAACCGCTTCGACCGCTACGCTGACAAAGCCAGGTCGCTGCCAGGGTTGAACGGAGATGAGACCAAAGAAAACGCGTGACCTCGCCTAAAGCGGCTCCCGCCCTGTCGCCTCAATGAACTGCTGGCGCAGGCTGTTGTAGGCATGCTGCCATTCATCAACCACGCGCTGTAGTTCCATCACCTGACGCTCCAGCGTACCGATACGCGACTGCTGCGAGGCATCCCCCGGCAGTTTTTTATCATCCGGCCACTGGGTGCCGACAAAGGTCGTGGCCGCGCTGCGCATGTGCTGCGGACTGGCCTGAAACCAGGACAGATCGGCCAGACGCTTCTCCGTGTTGTCCAGGCAGTTGATGATCGTCACATTCTCGTCGATCTCGCCCGTCGCGAGGAATTCCTGGATCGTGGCCACATTCGTCGGCCCATAGAGGTAGTTGTCCGGCATCTGCACCAGCAAATCCATCTGTAGCTCAGGGATCATCGGCGCTCGCTGCCAGCTCATGCGATTGTCGCTCGAAATCTTGTCCAGTGGCGAGATTTTCGCCTCCGAGGCCCAGCCACGCAGAGTTTCGAGATCGGTGGGGCCGAAGATTTCCTTGTCGGAGGCCTTGAGCAGATGCCAGGTGCGGTCGTGCATGCGCAGAGATAATCAAATTTGCCGCGCCTCGCCAAGTCCAAAGTGGACGAAATCCCTCGAAGCCCTCTTTTCCAAGCAAGACGGGCACATTATTGCCGTAACTCCGCGCCCCCATGACCCGCCCATTGCTGTTCCTGTTTCTCGCCCTCGCATGCCGCGCCATCGAACCCGCCGCGTTCACGATTAAAACGATGACCGCGCAAATGAAGTATGACACCGCCGAACTGCTCGTGCAGCCCGGCCAGCCGGTGAAAATCCTCTTTGAGAATGGCGATGACCTCCCGCACAACCTCGTCTTCTGCCAACCCGGCACCGACACCGCCGCCATGGCGATGAAGCAGATGGAAAAGCCCGACGAGGCGCTCAAGCGCAACTGGCTGCCCGATGACCCGCGCATCTGGCTGCACTCGAAGATGCTCAACCCTCATGAAAAGGAAAATCTGACCTTCACCGCGCCCGAAAAGCCAGGCACCTACCCCTACGTCTGCACCTTCCCCGGCCACGCGCTTACCATGCGTGGCGAGATGAAGGTCGCCCCGATGGGCGAGGGCCTCAAATATCTCCAATTCGCCCTCTACCTCGGCAACTGGTCCCAACTGCCCGATTTCTCGAAGCTCAAGCCACACCGCGAGGGCCAAGTCGATGACAACCTCATCCAGGTGAAACTCGACGACTACAAAAACGAGTTCGGTGTCGTCTTCACCGGCAAGATCATCGCCCCAAGAAAAGGTTCGTATCGCTTCTTCCTCTCCAGCGACGACGGCGCGCGCATCCTCATCGACGGCAAGGAAGTCGTCGCCTATGACGGCATCCATCCCGCCGGCGATATTAAGGAAAAGGGCATCCCGCTCGACAAAGGGGCGCACACCTTCCGCCTCGAATACTTCCAGGGCGGTGGCAACATTGAACTCTACGCCGCCTGGAAAGGCGCGGACTTCCAGATCACGCCGCTGTCGAAATGGCTGCATCCGAACTGGAAAGGCGGAGCCAAAAAGCAGAAGGAATTCGATCCCATTCCCCTCGTTGTGAAGGACGAGGCGGTCATCTACCGCAACTTCATCCAGGGCGCGGGCAATCGCGGCATCGGTGTCGGCTATCCTGGCGGTATCAACCTTGCGTGGAGCGCCGAAAGCATGAACCTCGTCCTCATCTGGCGCGGCGCTTTCATCGACGCCGCCAAGCACTGGAACTCGCGTGGCGGCGGCCATCAGGCCCCGCTCGGCTACGACGTGCTCCAGCCCACCGGCGAGGTCACGCCCGCGTTCCACATCACTGACAAGCCCGAGACCGCCTGGCCAGCCTACGACAAAGCGAAACGCCATGCCGGCTTTGAATGGAAAGGCTACACACTCGACACCAAACGCGCCCCGACCTTCCGCTACACCTGGCAGGAAGCCGAGATCGAGGAGACCTTCACCGCCGAAGGCAACGGCAACAAGCCCGACGGCAACGCCAAACTCATCCGCACCGTGAAAATCAACGGCAAGCTGCCGGCAAACGCTTGGTATCGCCTCGGCGTCGGCGCGTTTGAAGCCAAGGAGGGCGTTTTCACCTTCAAAGGCCCGCAGAAATACAGCATCGCCTCCAAAGACGCACAGCTCGCAGGTTCCAACCTCGTCATCCCCGCCAAACCCGGCACGATGACCATCACCTACCAGTGGGCCCAATAATCCTTCGCCATCGACCTCGCATGAACCGTCTTCTCTCTTTGCTACTCGCCATCAGCGCACCGCTTTTCGCCGCTGATCCTGTCGAAGCCGACTACTACAAGATCACTAGCTTCCAAACACCAACGGAAACCGCGCTCGAAGTCGGCTCCATCGACCTTCTGCCAGATGGCAGGCTCGTCATGGGCACGCGCCGCGGCGAAATCTGGATCGTCAGCGGTGCAGGCAGCGATGATCCCTCCAGCGTGAGCTACAAACTCTTCGCCAGCGGCCTGCACGAGGTTCTCGGCATCGCGTACAACCCGAAGGATAAAAACATCTACGCCACCACACGCTACGAGATCACCCGTCTCAAAGATGTCGATGGCGACGGACGCGCCGACGTCTTCGACAACGTGAACGATGGCTGGGGCGTCTCCGGCGACTACCACGAATACGCCATCGGCAGCCGTTTCGACAAGGCGGGCGACCTCTGGGTCACCCTCTGTCTCACCGGCTCCTTTAGCAGCGCGGTTCCCTTCCGTGGCTGGGCGCTGCGCATCAAGCCGGATGGCAAAATGGTCCCTACATGCAGCGGCATCCGCAGCCCCGGCGGCATGGGATTCGATGCCGATGGAGAGGTCTATTACTGCGACAACCAAGGCCCGTGGCATGGCTCATGCACGCTCCAGCACCTCGTCCCCGGCTCCTTCCAAGGCCATCCCGGCGGCAATGTCTGGTATGATCAAGCTCCGAACATGGGACCCAAGCCCATCGACCCCATCCCCGAAGCATTTCAGGGCGACCGTGGCCGAAAAGAAGCGCGCCCCGGTGGTGATCCTGGCCGCATGGTCAAGGAGCGAGAGCGCATCAAAGAACTCCTGCCGCCCGCCGTGTATCTCGTGCATGGCAAGATCGGCAACTCCGCCACCGCCATCATCTGCGACACCAGCGGCGGCAAATTCGGCCCGTTCAGCAAGCAGCTCTTCGTCGCCGACCAGTCCCACAGCAATCTCAGCCGCGTTTTCCTCGAAACCATCAACGGCATCAAGCAGGGCGTCGTCTTTCCCTTCCGCAGCGGCTTCCAGAGCGGCCTCATCGGCGGGCGCATGGATGAAGAAGGCCGCGTCTTTGTCGGCGGCAGTGACCGCGGCTGGGGTGCGCGTGGTGGGAAGCCCTTCTGCTTTGAAAAATGCGAGTGGACCGGCAAAACGCCCTTCGAGGTGCATGAGATGCGAGCTAAGCCTGACGGCTTTGAGCTTACCTTCACCCACGCGGTCGATCCGACCACCGCAGGCGACGTGAAGAGCTACTCAATGCGCGAGTTCACCTACGCCTACCGCGAGCAATACGGCGGCGACGAGATCGACGAGATCCTCCCGCATATCACCGCCGCCCAAGTCGCCGCAGATGGTAAATCCGTCCGCCTCACGATCTCACCGCTCACCAAGGGCCACATCCACGAGCTCCACCTCGACGGCGTCCGCAGCGCTGAAAAACTGCCGCTGTTGCACAACGTGGGTTATTACACGCTGAACGAAATCCCCAAATAGCGCACTCAGCTTGATGCCGCCTGTCTCGGACTGGAATTAAGCTCCTGCTGCACCACGTTGGCGAGGTCGGCAAAGCGTTGAATTGCGGTCTCGGAAAACTGACGCGGACGCGTGTCGATCAGGCAAAGAGTGCCCAGGCAGCCTCCCTTTTGGTGAAACAGCGGAAACCCCGCATAAAAACGAATGCGCGGTCCGCCTGTGACCAGTGGACTATCAGCAAACCTCTCATCCAGATGTGTGTCCGGCACGATCATCGGTTTGCGGCTCAAGGCGACATGGGCGCAGAATGCGACCTCACGTGAAGTTTCGCTCACATCGAGCCCCACGCAAGACTTGAACCATTGACGGTGCTCGTCCACCAGCGTGACCAAGGCGATGGGCACATCCGCCAGCGCGGCCGCCACCCGTGTGATACGGTCAAACCGCTCCTCAGGAGGCGTGTCCAGGATCGAAAGCTCACGCAGCGCGGTCAGTCGCATGTCTTCATCCTGCGGCAGCGGGGCGCGCAGCCAGCGGCAGGCGGAACGCATGAGCCAGGCCTGGATCTGCGCCTTGGCATACTGGGCTGAGAAAGGCGTGGTCAGCCATCCTGTCACGCCTGCGGACATGGCCTCACGCTCTTTTTCCTGTTTTCCGACAATGACGATGGGGACATCGGTGAGACGATGATCACCATCCATGCGTAGGCTTCGGCACACACTCAGACCGTCCATGTCCGGCGGGTTGTCTTCGACGATGATCAGTGACGGTGGCGAGGACTTCGCCGACTGAATGGTGTCCGCTCCATTGGAGACATGCACCGTGCGCACTCCTTCTGCAAAAGCCGCCTCGGCAAGCACCGCCGCCAGACCAGCGTCCGAAATCCCCAACAACACCGCTGAGTCTTTGATCGCGGGCGCGGCGGCAGATTTGGATGAGCCCGCTCCACGTTCGCCATGCCTGCTGGAACTGTGAAGTTGCACCAACTGCCCGTCGGCAGCGGCAAAGACTTCCATCTCTGATCCAGCCTTTTTCAGGTCGGAGCGTACGGCTTCGACGATCTTGTCGAGATCGGCATCTGTCCGGCTTGGGTCATGATGGGTGAAAGCCATCTGCGTCACACCCGCCATTCGTCCGATTTCAGCGACGTACTCCACCGGACTGTGACCCCAGCCCTTCTTGCTGGAGTACTCGGCATCGGTGAACTGCGCGTCATGGATCACCAAATCGGCCCCTGCCAGAAACTCGCTGTGCAGCCGGTCATCCTCATGAAGCGGCGCGGACTTCCCCGGGGTGCGCGAGTAAGGCTCGTGATCGCAGGCATACACCACGCAGGCATCCTTCGTCTCCAGCCGATAGCCAAGGGTCAGCGCCGGATGATTCAAAAAGCGCGTGCTGATGCGGATGTCATCAATCTCAAAACTGCCCTCGGCCAGATCATGAAAGCGGATGCTCGCCCCCAGTTCGTCGAGCGTGACTGGGAAATAAGAGTACTGCATCTGACCCGCGAGCGTTTCACGCAGCGACTGGCCCAGGCCGGCCGGCCCGTAGATGTCCCAGTGCCCACCCCGCACAAACAAAGGCGCAAAAAACGGAAATCCCTGGATGTGATCCCAGTGCGTGTGGCTGATCAGGATGCTGCCTCGCAGCGGGCCTGCGGCATGTGCCACAAGATGCTGCCCGAGATCATGCGCGCCGCTGCCGCAATCAATGATCACAACCGCGCCGCCCGGTGAGGTGACCTGCACACATGAGGTGTTTCCGCCGTATCGCAGCGTGCTGCGGCCAGGTCTCGGAATGGAACCCCGCGTCCCCCAAAACTGAACACATGTGGGATTTTTCATCGGCTGGGTGAGGAAGCGGGGTCAGACACTTGAGAACAGGCGGCCAGCCTTCGCATTGGCAACCAATTTCAACAACACAGCCATACGACAATCCACCATTTTGAAGGCTCCACCTTCCAGCACTTTGAAAACATGCATGGTTGTCACCCCTCCATCGTCAGATCGACAAACACGACGGAAACCAGCCTCCCGGTCTTCTGCGTGACTTCGAAGCTGTTCTTGCCTTCACGCAGCCATCACGCAGGCACGAGCCACGCACGCAATTCTTCAAGTTTCGCGATCATGGATGGACAAGGCACGGCAAATGGCTCCGAGACAATGGTTCATGCAAACGGCTTCCCCCTTATGAAATTCCGTCGCATTCTCCTTTAGCTTCACCGTTGGGCAGGCGTTGCCGCAGGCTTGATCATTTTGTTTACCGCAGTCACGGGTGGGGCGCTGGTGTTTCGAAACACACAGGACCGGTGACTGAATCCGCATCTTTACCCACAATGGAGCTCCTCCCTTGATAATCACGCGCCCATCTCGATAGCGCTGGACAAAGTGAGCCAGAAATTTCCCTCCATGCGAATCCAGGGCCTCCGCATGCCGCGTGACGGGCAGGATGCGCTGGTCTTGACCGGTGGAAATCTCATGGTGCATTGCGACCCGCAAAACGGCGAGGTGCTTGGCACCCGGCCGCGCAGGGGACTGTGGTGGCAGACGTTTGTAAAACTGCATCTGAACCTCATGCTCGGCTTATGGCTGTGGTGGCCCTTGCGCATCTTCGGATTCCGCAAGGGGGCGGGCTTTCGCCGGTTCAACCTCGATTTGCACAGCGTGGCCGGGTTGTGCTCATCGCTGTTTCTCCTCGTGGTCTGCATCACCGGCCTCACCATGCGGCATCTGCATCTGGAACATCCGCGTTCGCCTGGCTCACATGCGCCCCAGGCTGGAGCAGAACGCATCAGCGCCGACCATGCGGTCCAAGCCGCCGAAAAAGCGCTCCCAGGCGCCAGGGCGGCCGCTGTGGAGATGCCACCGCCGAACCCGCATGCCAACTATCGCATCCAGCTCGCTTTTCCTGAGGATGGTACGCCCGCAGGCCGCAGCGTAGTGTTTGTCGATCAGTGGAGCGGCCAATCGCTCGCCGTTCACAGCGCACGCGAAGGCGGATTCATGGAGCGCTATGACAACCTCCAGCTCTCGCTGCACATCGGGGCCGTGGGTGGCGCAGCCACGCGCTGGATCGCGCTGTTCGTCTGTCTCGCCTTGGTTTTGCAGATCCTCAGCGGCTATGTGCTGTGGTGGAAGCGTGTCGCGTAACTTTTCCCGTCACACGGGGTTTCCCCGTCGCCATGAAATCCCTTCTCGCTCTCGTCTTCACCTCCGTTTCGCTGCATGCCGCCACATCCACCGACTGGCCGCGCTTTCTGGGGCCCACAGGGGCCGCCATCGTCGCAGAGTCAAAGACACCGCTGAAGTGGAGCGACTCGGAGAACATCGTGTGGAAGGCGGAGATGCCCGGCCCGGGTTCATCGAGCCCAGTTGTGTTTGGCGACAAAGTTTTCATCACCTGCTGGACAGGTTATGGCGACAAAGAGGGCGCAAATGACATCGGCAAACTCACGCGGCATCTGGTTTGTCTCAATCGTGCCGATGGCAAGATCGTCTGGGACGCGAAAGTGCCCACCGCAGCCGCCGAAGATCCGTGGCAGGGCTTCATCACCGAGCATGGCTATGCCACACACACGCCGGTGACGGATGGTGAGCATGTGTATGTGTTCTTTGGCAAAAGCGGGGCACTGGCCTTTGACATGACGGGCAAACAGCTCTGGCAGACCTCCTGCGGCACCGGCTCCGGCCGCATGCGCTGGGGTTCGGGCGCGAGTCCGGTTCTGGTGGGCGATCTGCTCATTGTGAACGCCAGCGATGAAGCGCAGGCCATCATCGGCATCGACAAGAAGAGCGGAAAAATTGTATGGAAGGCCGAGGGCGAGTTTGGCATGGCCTACGGCACGCCCAATGTGTTTCAGCGCGAGGGCGTGACCGATCTCGTCATCGCCGTGCCGCAGGAGTTGTGGGGATTGAATCCCGAAACTGGCAAGCTGCGCTGGTATGCCACGCACGGCCTCAGCGGCAACGTTTCTCCCAGCGTCATTCCTGGCGGCGACACCGCGTATGTTTTCGGCGGTTATCCGGCCACGCGCAGCACCGCCATCAAACTCGGCGGTAAGGGCGACATCACGGCCAATGCGATCCTTTGGAGCAGCAACACGAGCTCGTATGTGCCCACGCCCATCCTCAAGGACGGTCATCTTTATGTCGTGAACGACCAGGGCTTCGCCACCTGCATCGACGCCAAGACCGGGGCCGATGTGTATCGTGAGCGTGTCATCGAAAACAATGGCGGTGGTGGAGGCGGACGCCGTGGCGGAGGCAAGCCGTTTTATGCCTCGCCCGTGCTCATTGGCGACAAGCTCGTCTGCGTTTCGCGCAAAAACGGAGCCTACATCCTGGCCGCGAAGCCGAAATACGAGCTCATTGGCCACAACGTGCTCTCGCTCGATGGTTCGCAGTTCAACGGCACGCCAGCGGTCAGTGGAGATCAGCTCCTCCTGCGCAGCGACAAGGCTGTTTACTGCATCGGCATGAAGTAAGACGCGCCACAACGAAAGGCCGTGCCACGGCAAGCGTAGTCATCGGCCCATGACTCGCTCCCTGCTTCTTGCCTTCAGCGCCCTGGCGCTTTTCTCCCTCAATGCCGCCGCCCAAAACATCCGCGCCGGCATCATCGGCCTCGACACCTCGCATGTGCTCGCATTCACGAAGACGCTGAACGCCACGCCGCAGAAGCCGGAAGTGATGGGCGTGCGTGTCGTCGCCGCTTATCCCCAGGGTTCCAAAGACATCCCGTCCAGCACGCAACGTGTGCCGGAATACACCGAAAAAGTGAGGGAACTCGGTGTCGAGATCGTGCCCAGCATCGACGCGTTGCTCGACAAGGTGGACGTCGTCTTCCTGGAGACGAACGACGGCCGCCCACACCTGGAGCAGATTTTGCCCTGTCTTGAGGCGCATAAGCCGGTCTTCATCGACAAGCCAATCGCAGGCTCGCTCGTCGATGCGATCAAAATCTTCGATGCCGCGAAAAAGGCTGGCATCCCGATCTTCTCCTCCTCCTCGCTGCGTTTTGGCAAGTCCACCCTGGCCGTGCGGAATGGCAGCGTGGGCCGTGTCAGCAAAGCAGAGACTACCAGCCCGGCGAGTCTCGAAGAACACCATCCTGATCTCTTCTGGTATGGCATTCACGGCGTGGAATCTCTCTTCACCATCATGGGCACCGGCTGCCAGGGCGTGAAACGCGGCACCACCGCCGACGGCAAGATCACCGTCACCGGCACCTGGGAGGGCGCGCGCACCGGCACCTTTACCGAGTCCAAAGGCTACGGCGGCAAGGCTGTGGGAGACAAGGGTGAGGACGCCACCGTCGGCAAATACGAGGGCTATGATCCCCTGCTCTTCTCCATCGTGCATTTCTTCCGCACTGGCATCACGCCCGTGACGCCGGAGGAGACGCTGGAGATTTATGCCTTCATGGAAGCCGCGGATGAAAGCAAACGCCGCAACGGAGCCGATGTGACGATCAAGGAAGTGATGGACAAGGCGCTAGCCGAGGCGCGTAAATGAGGCAGCGGCGTTGCATGCGTCTCTGCGGTGCATGACACGCGTAAACGATGCTGTTCCGAGGCTTTGTATGTAAGTTTTTCCAGGGAAAACCCGCCCTTTCTTTCCCTCAAAATTGTTTCAACATTCCCGGCGCTGACTCGTCTGTATGGCGTGCCCACGCCCAACGTGCGCATTCCAAAAAACCAACCCAAAACACTCCAATGAACGCTCGCTCTCGCATCTGCACCGCATTCACCTGCGCCAGCATGCTGGCCCCAGGATGGCATCCAGCCCTCGCTGAAACCACACCGCCCAAGGTGAACCCGGCCGAGTTCCAGGCCAAGATCGCCAAGGACACCAGCCCGCTGCCAAACAACGGCCAGCTTCAAATGAGCTACGCCACGGTGGTGGAAAAAATCCTCCCCAGCGTCGTCACCATCTACTCCTCCGCGCCGATCAAGACGCCGGAGATCGATCAGATCCCCCCGCAGCTCCGCCCGTTCTTCTACCGCTTCTTCGGCGCGCCTGAGGATTTCGGCAACGAAGGTGATGAGGAGCAGAGCCCCAATCCCCGCCGGCGCGGCCAGCCCCAGCGCCCGCAGACTCCGCCGGAAGATGAGCAGCACCAGCAGCGCGGTGTCGGCTCGGGTGTCATCATCACCGCCGACGGTTACATCATGACGAACAACCACGTCATCGCCGACGCGAAGAAGATCGAGGTGGCCGTCGATAATGGTGGCAGCACGAAAAATTATACCGCCGAGGTCATCGGCGCAGATCCGCTTACCGACGTGGCACTCATCAAGATCAATGCCATCGGCCTCAAGCCTGCCACACTCGGCGACAGCGCCCAGCTTCGTGTGGGAGACATCGTGCTGGCCGCCGGCGCGCCGATGGAGCTCAGCCGCTCCGTCACGCAGGGCATCGTCAGCGCCCTGGGCCGCAGCAACGAGGGCATCGTCGGCAAAGGACGTGTGCGCGGCTACGAGGACTTCATTCAAACCGACGCCTCCATCAATCCGGGCAACTCCGGCGGACCATTGGTCGATTCCCTGGGCCGCGTCATCGGCATCAGCACCGCGATCTTGTCCCGCTCCGGCATGAACGCGGGCATCGGCTTCGCCATTCCGATCAACATGGCCATGAACATCGTCGAGGACCTGCTCGATGACGGCGCGGTACAGCGCGGTTTCCTCGGCGTACAGATCGCCGATCTCGACTCCGCACTGGCGGACCGCCTCAAGATGAAGGAGCAGGGAGGCGCGGTGGTCATGATGGTCGGCGCGGGTTCGCCTGCTGAAAAAGCCGGCGTGCAGCTTGAGGATGTCATCGTTGCCATCAACGGCCAGAAGGTGGACAGCAGCAGCCGCCTGCGCCTCATCGTCAGCAGCACCAAGCCGGGCACTGCCATCCCCATCGAATTGCTGCGCAACGGCCAGCCCATGACCGTCACCGCCACGCTCGACGCCCTGCCTGAGGAAGCGTTGGCTGAGGTTGGCCCGGGGTCGCGTGGCATCCCGCGTTCCGCCCCTCCGCAGCAGGAAAACACCTCCGAGCTCGTCACCGGCGTCACCGTGCAAAACCTCTCCAAAGCCCTGCGTGAGCGCCACGATGTGCCTGCCGATGTCAATGGCGTCATCGTCACCAAGGTCGATCCTAGCAGCCGTGCCGCCGCCATGGGCGTCGAAGAAGGCGATGTCATCTCCCATGTGAATCGCAAAGCCGTCGCCACCGCCGCTGAGGCCCGCACCCTGGCCAAAGGCAGTGATAAAACCGTCCTCCTCCGCGTCTGGCGCAAAGGCGACACGATGCTGCTTATGATTGGCAACAATTGATGCGCGGTTGATTCTCTAGCCCGCGCACGCCGAATGGTGTGCGCGGGCTTTTTTGTGCCGTGATTTCATGTAAATGGCTCATGACGAGCGCTCCACTTTGCCATTCGACATCCGTCATTCCGCATTCGTCATTCAGCCCATGCTCTACGACGCCCACAATCACCTCCAGGACAAACGTCTCGACCCTTGGCGGGATCAAATCATCGCCGAGATGCCGCAAACCGGCCTCGCCGAGATGGTCGTCAATGGCTCCTGTGAGGAAGACTGGCCTCAAGTCGCCGAACTCGCCCGGCAACACTCATGGATACGCCCCGCTTTCGGCCTGCATCCATGGTACGTCAAAGAACGCGGCCCCGACTGGCTCTCCGCGCTCCGCAGTCATCTTGAGGCCTGCCCAAGCGCTGCTGTTGGCGAGATCGGCCTCGACCGCTGGATTGAAAATCCCGACATCGACGCCCAGCTCGATTGTTTCCGTGCTCAAATGGCCCTCGCGGTCGGATTGGACCGGCCGGCCACGATTCACTGCCTGCGGGCCTTTGGTTTGCTGGATGAAACCCTCCGCTCGATCCCGCTGCCGCGTCGTGGATTTCTGCTGCACTCCTACGGCGGCCCTGCGGAGATGGTGCCCGGCTTCATCAAGCTTGGCGCTTATTTTTCCATCAGCCCGTATTTCGCCCATCCGCGCAAGGCCGCGCAGCTCGCCACCTTCGCCCAAATCCCCCTCCACCGCCTTCTCACCGAGACAGACGCCCCCGACATGTGGCCGCCGGAGGAGCTGAATCCGCATCCGCTCACGTCTGCCAGCGGGGCTGTGTTGAACCATCCCGCCAACCTCTCTGTCAGCTACGACCTCCTCGCCAAACTGCATCGCATTGAGCTTCAGCAGCTCCAGACCGTGATCGCAGCCAATCACCGTGCCCTCTTCGGCGCGGCATAACCTTTCCTTGCACCCTTCATCTGGCCCGCCATCTGCTCTTACATGCCAACCATGCGCAAAACCAAAATCCTCTGCACTCTCGGCCCCGCCACGGAGAGTCCCGAAGTCATTGCCAATCTCATCGCCAAAGGCGCTGACGTCATCCGCTTGAACATGAGCCATGCCTCGCACGATTGGGTGCGCACCGTCTATGCCCGCGTCCGCGAAGCCGCCGCCGCCGCCAAGCGCGAGATCGCCGTGCTCATGGACCTCACCGGCCCCAGCATCCGCACCGGCGATGTCGAGCAGCCCTGGCAGCTTCAGGTCGGCGACACCGTCGAGTTTCGCTGCAAGCCCGAGATTCCCGCCACCACGCAGTACTCCGTCGGAGTGAACTACGCTGAACTCGGCAAGGATCTCAAAGCTGGAGACACCATCATGGTCGATGGCGGCATGATCCAGATCAAGGCCACCGAAGTCTCCATCACCCGCGTCATTGGCACCGTGATGACCAAGGGGGAGATGAAATCCCGCCGCCACATCAATCTCCCCGGCGTCCCCGTGCGCCTGCCTCCCCTCACCCAAAAGGACTACGGCGACCTCGATCTCGGCGTCGAGCTCGGCGTCGATTTCTTCGCCCTCAGCTTCGCGCGCGAGCCCGGCCACATCCAGCATCTCCAGCTCCTGCTCGAACAAAAGCGCAGCAAGGCCCGCGTCATCGCCAAGATCGAAAACCAGCAGGCCATTCAAAACCTCGACGCCCTTGTCGAGGCCAGCGGCGGCATCATGATCGCCCGTGGCGATCTCGGCAGCGAGTGCCCCATCGAGGATCTCCCGCTCATCCAGCGCCAGATCGTCGAGCGCTGCTCCTACCACGGCCGCAAGGTCATCGTCGCCACCCAGATGCTCGAAAGCATGATCGAAAACCCCGTGCCCACCCGCGCCGAGGTCACCGACATCTTCAACGCCGTCATCGAGCAGGTCGATTGCGTCATGCTCAGCGGCGAGACCAGCGTCGGCCGCTATCCGGTGAAATGCGTCGAGGTGCTAGACACCGTCATCAGCCGCATCGAGCAAAAATACCCCTCCGGCCGCTTCGCCAGCGACGCCCCGCTCAAAACCAACAAGCACAAGACCGTCAAGGCCGCCATCCTCCTCGCCAACAGCATCCCCGGCTCCAAGCTGCTCGTCTTCACCCTGCGCGGCGTCATGGCGCATCTCCTGGCCCATCAGCGGCCCGAGTTCGCCCCCATCTTCGCCTTCACGCCGAACCTGCACGTCTCCCGCACCCTCGTCACCGCGCGCGGCGTCCAGCCCTTCGTCCTCCAGTTCACCGAAGGCGAGCCCGAGGCCAGCATCCGCGCCGCCCTCGACCACCTGCGCCAGGAAAACCTCATCAAGCCCGGCGATCCCCTCGTCATCCTCAGCGACGCCCTTTACGACGGCGTCAACGTCGATGCCATCCTGCTGCGGGAGGCGTGATGACGGCGCGCTGCAATCTCCGCCATCGCCTGCCGTATCCATTCCCAACCCGAATGCGACCGCCGCTCCTTACGTTGTTGATCCTGCTCGCCTGCGCCCCGCCGGAGCTTCAGGCCCGGGTCTTCGTCAGCCTCGCCGGAACGCTGCTGGAGGCGGAGATCACCGCCCTGACGGGAGACAACGTCACGCTGCGACGCGCCAACGACAACCTGCCGCTCGTAGTGAAACGCAGCACGCTCTGCAAGGAGGATAACGCCTACATCACCCGCTGGGTGGCGGAAAACCCGGACAAGACCACCACGCCCGCCGCTTCCACGGTCAGCGCTCCTGCGCCCGCGCAAAAATACAACCTGCTTTGCGAGGTGCAGTCCTCCAAAAGCAACCGTGGTCCGCCGGACGGCGGCCAGCGCACCGTCGAAATCTCCTACGCCTTCCATCTGCACAACCGAGAGGTGCAGCGCGATCTTGCAGGCGCCAGCGGCATGATTCTGACCTTGGGCAAAGACGCCACGGGCAGCGGCGGAGATCTCATCGTGCTGCAAAAAGTGCATTTCGACGTCGCCATCCGCGCACAGTCCAAGATCGTGCAATCAACCGAGAAAGTGTTTCTGAGCTACTATCAGGGACAGGGACCGCGCACGGGAGTGCTGCCCCATGGCTACATTCTTTTCATCCTCGACGCCGCCGGAAACGTGTTGCTCTCCCAGTCCAATCCGGTCGGCAACACGAAGTACTTAAAGGAAATTCAAGCCATCAACGAGGTGCCCTGCGTCATTGACCGTGACTTCAAACCGCAGCCCAACGCCCAGGTTCCCTCAGGCTACATCGAGTTCTGAGCCGCTTGGCAGGGCTCACATCCCGCCCTCTTGATACACGCCGTAGTCGGTGTTGATGCCCCACAGGTCATGCCCTGCATTTTCTCCCAGATTTTCCGCCGCCAACAGGCCCATGAGGATGCTGTGGTCCTGATTGTTGTATTTGAAGGCCCCATACCGACCGATGGCCGTGACATGGGCCAGTGCTGACTTCAAATGCTCCACCACCACCGCCAGATCTCGGCGGTAGCCTTTGCGATAAACCGGATAGCACTTCGGAATGCGGATCACCGTGGCATCCAGCACTTGCGCGTCATTGATCAGGCCGGTCGTGCGGATTTCCTTCACCGCCAGCTTTTGCAGCACCTCGGCGCTCATGCCATGCAGCTCGTCGCCGTCCGAGCACCAGTATTCCAGCGCCAGCACGCTCTGACCCGCCGCGCCACGAATGCCCGGCGACCAGTTGCGGAAGTTCGTCACACGTCCCAGTCGCAATTCCGGAGAATGAATGTAGAGCCACTGGTCGGAAAACAAATCCTCACGATCCACCAGCAGGTAAACCAGCAGCGTGTGGCGATAGGCCAGCCCCGTGCATGCGCTGCGCACTTTTTCCGGCAGGTCCGGCAGCGAGGCGCACAACGCCGTCAGTGGCATGGTGGAAATGAGGTGGTCAAAGCGCCGCACCTCGCCGTTTTCGAGTCGCAACGAGTGCCCGTCCTCCGCCATACCTGAAACCGGTGTGGCAAGATTCAATTTCCCACCCAGACGACGAAAACTCGCCGCCATGCGCTCATAGACCGAGCCTGTGCCAGCGGCTGGGTAATCAAACTGATCCACCAGCGTGGCATGCGAGCCATTTTTCAGCCGCAGCATGCCGAGCGCCGCCTCGCCAAGGGAAAATTTCTTGATGCGCTGCGCCGCGAAATCAGCGTCCAGTTCATCGCAGCCGATGCCCCACAGCTTCTCACTGTAGGACTTGAAGAACATCTCATGCAAACGGCGGCCAAACGCGCCCACCACCCACTCCTCGAAACTCTCCGGCTCGTTTTTCCGCCGCAGCTTCTCACCCGCGTAGCTCATGACGCAACGCGCGGCCTGCCACGGCCCCATGTTGACCAGCGCGTTCAGCGGACGCAGCGGATAGTCATAAAACAAGCCGCCAAAATAGATCCGTGTCCGGCGATTGATCACATGGCGGTCCTCACCGGCCATCTCCGTCCAAAAACGCCGCACTTTGTCATCCCGTGTGAAAAACCGATGCGGCCCCAGGTCCACCTTGTGTCCCCACAGCTCAATCGTGCGCGACATGCCACCCACATGCGGCCCTGCCTCGAAAATTTCCACCTCCAGGCCGCGTCTCGCCAGTTCATGCCCGGCGGTCAGCCCGGCCGGCCCCGCGCCGATGATTCCCACGCGCCTCATGCCCTCGCCGCCTTTCCGCGCGAGAGTTTCGGCAGCAGCAGGCAAATGCCTGCCACGAGCATGATCACCGTCGGCACATGAATCTGCCACCGCGCCGTCGGCATGATCTGATAAAGCACCCAGCCCGCAGGAATGCCCAGCAACGCGATGCACAGCGATCTCCGCCCTGCCAGCAACGCGCAGGCAAACACGCTGAGCACGAGCAGATCATTGTACGGATTGCGATAAGCCGGCAGGAACCAGTCCATCAAAAACGCCCAAGCCATGAGACCGGACATCAGTTCCATCACATCCGCCTGCCTGCGGCTCCACCACCACACGCCGACGCCTAGAGCCAGCGCCAGTCCCAGCGGCCAGTCAGGGAAATTCAGAATGCCCTGCCCTTTCAAAATACGGATGATCGAGGAGTCCGCGTACTGCCGCACATGATAACGCGCCAGCGTGTCCAGCTCGATGCCCTCAATCGTGGCCGGATAAGTCTCAGCAGGCGGCCGTGGCCGGTCCCCCTGCCGGTGCAGCGCCGACCACTCCTTCATGGCGCTCAGATAATCCTGCCAGATGCCGCCACGCAGCGCCATCGGCAGCAGCGCGAAGATCATCGAGCTGATCAAAGCCGCTCGCCACTGCGCCCGGTCACGCAAACCAATGAACGGCGCGAGCAGCAGCAGCAGCGGCGGACGCACGCATAGCAGCAGCCCCGCCACCACACCGGCCCAGTTCGGACGCTTTGAGTGCGTCAGCGCAACCCACAGCGACAGCAGAAAAACCAGCACCACATACATCTGCCCACGATCCACATGATGCTTCCACGCCAGCGTGTGGCTGAAGCCCGCCACCATCGCCGCCCAAGCCCAACGCTTCCATCCCGGCGTCAGCAGCCGCCACCAGACCACTCCCGTGCCGAGCAGGCAGGCCCACTCGATCAATAACCATGCCGTCTGTGCCGTGTCATACGAAAGCGCGGCCAGTGGCAGCATCAAAAACAAATAGGTCGGCGTCACCGTCGTCTGGCTCACCGTGACCGCCAGGTTGTTGTAGGGATCACACAGCTCCTCCGCCGCCCCACGCCGCCATTTGTAGTGAAACGGGTCCAGTCCCTCCGCCATCACGCGCGCACCAGTGATGCGGTTGCGATAATCAATCGAGCCACCGGTCGTCACCAGCTTCCAGTCCCCGAAAAAACTCACCATCAGCGCCCCGGCCAGCGCCAGCACGGCCAGCAGGCGCAGGAGTTCGGAGCGTTCGTTGGAGTTGTCGGACATGAGGCCGCCTAGACTTCAACTCGCCGTCTTGAAGTCAAGCCGGGCCTTCATTCCTTCGTGACCGTCTCGTCCAGGTTCAGCAGCATCAGGCACAGGCTCGTCCAGGACGCGTGTTGAGCGGGATCAAGCGACTCGTCTCGCTTTGACTCCCCCACCGCGAGCAGTTTGAGCGTCGCCGCACGATCAGCGCTCTGCTGTGCGCGCAATTTGCCAAGCTGCTGCTTCAGCAGCGCTTTTTCGGCCCCTGAGGGCAGGCGGCATGTCACCAACCGAAACGCCTGCTCCAGCGCCGCATCTTCATTGCCTCGATTCGCCAGCAGCACCCGCTGCGCCAGCGCACGCGCCGCTTCGACGTAGGTGGTGTCATTCAGCGTCACCAGCGCTTGCAGCGGTGTGTTCGTGCGCGTCGTCTTCACCGCGCACACCTGCCGCGCCGCGTTGTCGAACAGCATCGTCGGTCCCACGATGCGCCGCCAGAAGGTGTACAGCGTGCGGCGATAAAGCGAGTCACCGTGATCCTGCACGTAGCTTTTCTTCCCAAACGTCGCCTCCTCCCAGATGCCCTCTGGCTGATACGGTTTCACCGAAGGGCCGCCGAGTTGCTCCTTCATCAAGCCGGACACAAACAGCGCATGATCCCGAATCATCCACGACGGCATGCGAAAACGCGGCCCACGCGCCAGATAGCGATTCTCGGGGTCAACCTGCGCATCCGCCACCTTCGACGATTGCTGATACGTCTCACTCGTCACGATCAACCGCATCAACGCCTTCACATCCCAGCCGCTCTCGATGAATTCCGCCGCCAACCAGTCGAGCAGTTCGCGATGCATCGGAATCTCGCCCTGCACACCGAAGTCCTCCGCCGTTTTGACCAGTCCCACGCCAAAAATCGCCTGCCAGAAGCGATTCACCGTGACACGCGCCGTCAGCGGATTATCTCGGCTCACGATCCATTGCGCGAGACCGAGCCGATTCTTCGGCGCGTCCTTCTCCATCGCCGGAAGGCCCGCTGGAACCGAGAAACTGACCTTCGTGGTCGTCGGCTTGTCATACGCGCCTTTCTCCAACGCAAACGTCTCACGGGGCTGCGGCAGCGTGTCCATCACCATGACCTTGGTGACACCATTCGTGGCTGAAACCTTCTCCCGCACAGCGGCGAGGAGCTTCTGCAGCAGTTTTGAATACGCAGTGTCCTTGTCCTTGAAGTAGCTCACCGCCTCCAGCAGCGGATCGACGCCACGATTCTTCGGCTCCGTCTTTGCGATGTAGCTTGGCAGATTGCCCGGCAGCTTGATCGCATCGGATTCAGTGAGCGGCTTGCCTGCGGCACGCGGGAACTTCGTCAGTTCAAACGTCTCCACCTCCTTAGCGATGGCATCCACCTTTGCCGTGGCCTTCTTCACGCGCTCCAACTCCGATGGCGTCGAAATGTCCATCGCTGGAGCCGCCTGGCCGCTGCGACCTCTGCCATCCTCGCTGGTCTGGTTGAAGACATCGTAGAGCGCGTAGTAGTCGCGCATCGTCAGCGGGTCGAATTTGTGATCGTGGCACTTCGAGCAGCCCATCGTCAGGCCCAGCCATACCGTGCTGGTCGTTTCCACGCGATCCATCACATTTTCCACCCGCGTCTCCTCGGCGATGCGGCCGCCCTCGCCGTTGATCATGTGATTGCGATTGAATCCCGTCGCCAGTTTCTGCTCCTGCGTGGCCTGCGGCAGCAAATCGCCCGCAAGTTGCCAGATCGTGAACTGATCGTAGCGCATGTTCGCGTTGATCGCTTTCACCACCCAGTCCCGCCACGGCCACATCGTGCGCTCGGGATCGCCCTGGTAGCCGTTTGTGTCCGCATATCGTGCAGCATCCAGCCAGTCCCAGGCCCAGCGCTCCCCAAATTGCGGACTCGCCATCAACCGCTCTATCGCTTTCTCATAAGGTTCGCTCATCTCTTCCGACGTCGGCGGCAATCCAATCAAATCCAACGACACACGCCGCAACAACGTCTCCGCCTCTGCCTGCGGAGACGGCTTCATCCCCTTCTCCGCCAGTTTTGCCCGCACAAAGGCATCAATGGGGTTCTTCGCGCCATTTGCCGGCACCTTCGTCCGCTCAATCCGCTCAAACGCCCAATGCTTGCCCCATTTCGCGCCTTCGTCGATCCACTGCTTGAGAAGCTGCTTCTGCGCCTCGGTCAGCTTGCGGTTGCTCTTCGGCGTTGGCATCACCTCATCGGGGTCAGCGCTAAAAATCCGCTCAATGAGCAAGCTCTCGTGACTTTTGCCCGCCACGACCGCCTTGGCGGCCTTTGCTTCCTTTTCCACATCCAGCCGCAGATCGCCTTTGCGCTCGTTCGCGTCCTGACCGTGGCAATGATAGCAGTTCTCCGAGAGGATCGGCTGGATGTCGCGCGAGAACTCAATCGTCGCTGCTGAAAGCGCGGAGTTGAAACTGATGAGGAGGCAAAGAAGACGCATGATCGGAGGCAGAAACCATACGAAGCCATCAGGTTCACTGTTGCCAAGCATGCATGGCCGAACCTAGCATGCCCCATGCACATCCCGACCATCATCGAGCGCAAGCGCGACGGCGGAGTCCTCAGCGATGAGGAAATCCACGCCATCATCGCCGCATTCACGCGTGGGGACATGCCGGAGTATCAGATGAGCTCGCTGGCCATGGCGATCTTCTTTCGTGGCATGACGCCGGAGGAAACCGCTGCGCTCACCGACGCCATGCTGCACAGCGGCACCATGCTCGCATGGAACGAACACGATCCCATCCGCGTCGATAAACACAGCACCGGCGGCATTGGCGACAAAACCTCACTCGTCCTCGCCCCGCTGCTCGCCTGCGACGGCGTCTGGGTGCCGATGATCTCCGGCCGTGGCCTCGGCATCACCGGCGGCACGCTCGACAAGCTTGAAAGCATCCCCGGCTTCCGCACGCAGCTCAACGAGGTCGAAATCCACAGCGTCATCGATCAGGTCGGCTGCGCCATGATCGGCCAGACCGCCGGCATCTGCCCTGCCGACAAAAAACTCTACGCCCTGCGCGATGTCACCGGCACCGTGCCCAGCATCCCGCTCATCACCGCGAGCATCATGAGCAAAAAACTCGCCGAAGGCCTCAACCGCCTCGTCCTCGACGTCAAATACGGCAGCGGCGCCTTCATGAAAACCGAGGAGCAGGCGCATGAACTCGCGCAAAGCATGGTCCGCGTCGGCAACGCCCTCGGCGTGCGTTCCAGCGTGCGATTGAGCGCCATGAACGAACCCACCGGCGAATCCGCTGGCAACGCCCTCGAAGTGGCCGAATGCGTGCGCTGCCTCCAAGGTGGTGGTCCGCAGGACTTGGAGGACATCGTGCTCGATCTCGCCTCCGCCGTCGCCATTTCACCACGCGTTGATTTGCAAAAGATGCTCCATCGCGGCGATGCGTGGCGCAAATTCCAGCAAATAGTCGCCTTGCAGGGCGGTAACGTCGAGGCGCTCGAAAAAATCACCTCCGTGCATCGCGCCCCGTTCATCGGCGAATTCAAATCACCCGCCAGCGGCATCCTGCAACGCATGGACGCCGGCGGCATCGGCCACGTCGTGCTCGAACTCGGTGCCGGCCGCTCCAAAGCCGCCGATCCCGTCGATTTCGCCGTCGGCTGCGATCAAATCGCCAAAACCGGCACCCAGGTCCGTGCAGGCGATGTGCTGCTCCGCATTCACGCCCGCACGAAAGCTGCGCTGGCTCGCGCGTTGGACGATTTGCCGCAGCACATCGATATTGTTTAACGTTTTTCTCCCATGAACCGCCGCCGTTTCCTCCAGACCACCGCCGCTCTCGCCGCAATCCATGAATCCGCCCAGGCAGCACCGCCTGCGACGCGCATCATCGACACGCACACGCATTTCTACGATCCCTCGCGTCCCGGCGGTGTGCCGTGGCCAGGGAAAGGCACCAAGCTCTATCGCACCGTGCTGCCCGCCGACTGGCTTGCCGTCGCAGCGCCGCATGGCGTGAAGGAAACGGTCATCGTCGAGGCCAGTCCGCTGGTGGAGGACAACCAGTGGATTCTCGATCTCGCCGCGAAGGAGAAGTGCATCGTCGGCTTCGTCGGTCATCTCGATCCTGGGGCCGAGTTTGCCGCGAACTTGAAGCGCTTCGCCGCGAATCCGATCTTCCGGGGCATTCGCTGGAGCGGCGCGTTCCTGCTCGATGAGGCGAAACGCGACTCCGTCATCGCAGGAGCCAAGTTGCTCGCTGAGCACGGTCTCGAACTCGATTTGAACGGCGCACCGGCCTACCTGCCGAACGCGGCCAAACTGGCTGCTGATCTTCCTGACCTGCGCGTCCTCATCAATCACCTCGGTGCCTCCGGCGATCCGCAGGCTTTGAAACCCGAGTGGAAGGAGAACATCCGCATCGTCGCGAAGCAGCCGAACGTTTTCATGAAAGTTTCCGCGCTCGTCGAGCAGGTGAAGTGTGAACCCGGCCAGGCACCGCGCGACACCGCCTACTACCTGCCCATTCTCGATCACCTCTGGGAAACCTTCGGCCCCGACCGCCTCATCTACGGCAGCAACTGGCCCGTGTCCGACAAAGGCGCTCCGTATGACGTCGTCTTCAAGATCGTGGACGAATACTTCCGCTCCAAAGGCAGCGAGGCATGCGAGAAGTACTTCTGGAAGAACTCACTCGCGGCGTATCGCTGGATCAATCGTTCCGGCAAGGATGCTACTAAACAGGTTTTCATAGACGTTGGAGGGAGACTCAGCGGCCCCGTTCCTTGGTCCAAGGGTTTAACAGCATTGAAAGCCGTCGCCATAGCGGGAGGCTTCTTTTGGAAGGCTCCTCGCAAACTGCAAATCATCAGAGGTGGTAAAACCATGACCTTTGATGTTAAAGAACTCACTCGTGATCCGATTAAAGATGTGCCCGTCGAACCAGACGACATCATTCGTGTTCCTAGTGAATGAGTTACATCACCATGCACCTCGTCCTCGAACGCGTCTCCGAAGCATGCGACAAGTACTTCTGGAAGAAGTCTCTCGCGGCGTATCGCTGGATCGAGCGGAAATAGATGCCCCCGGCACTTGCCGACTCCCAAGCCCAACGGCCTTCCAAAAACGACAACGGGGACAAGGCATCAAATCGCCTTGGAGCCCTTATTCTATCAGGTTCCCATGCTGTTCCGGGAGTCTTGGTTGACAGCTCAACCGAGGATATGCATGACAAA
>NZ_JBIIKX010000069.1:0-30273 GCF_044232965.1 Prosthecobacter sp. | reverse complement strand
CTCTGACATCCTTCCGAATAAGGGGTATGCCGCAGAACCGACAATTAAACCCATCGCGTTGGTGCAGTGAATTCTTTTCTGCTGTGGTGGGCATTCGGAGCTTCACACGTTGCTCTTTTGGAATGCTAGGAGGCGCATCATGAACAGGCCGATACTGGACATACGGGCTGTTGCTACCCCAGAGGGATTCAGTCCATTCTCGAATGACAGGAAGATCGGCACGACGGATCGAATCGTGTGCCAGTTCTGAATTGCCCGCGAGGTGAGCTTGAACCGCAGACTGAAGCAGGAGCGCTGCCTGGCCTATTTCGGGGATGGGTTCTCGGAGGCAAGAGCGGAAGATGGGAGTCATGGCTTGCGGCGGGTTCTTCTGGTGAACCAAGGCATCGGCAGAATAGGCAGAGACTGGATTCAGACCTCGCTAAACATCGTCAGAAGTGGTCGAACATGTTCTTACTTTTGTTCTTACTTTGCCCATTTTGGGACATGAAACCTTGATTTTACAAGGTGGAGGCGAGGGCGGGAATTGAACCCGCGCATACCGGTTTTGCAGACCAGTGCATTACCACTTTGCTACCTCGCCATGCTCGAAAGCGGCGGAGAGTAGGCGGTTGGCCTTCTCCTGTCAACCGCCGTGGCGCTGGCGGATCTCCGCGATGGCCCAGGCGGCGTGTTCGGCGATGAGCGGGTGTGGATCAGCCGCAGCGGCTTCGAGGGCGGGCAGATCGTCGGGAAGGCCGACATTGCCGAGGGCAACGCAGACATTGCGCAGGAAGGCGGGGCGCTTGATGCGCTTGATCGGAGATTTGGCAAACAGAGCGCGGAACTCGTCGTCGGTGAGGGCGAGAAAATCGCGCAGGGACTTGGAGAAGACGGTTTCACGGGCTTGAAACGTGGCTTCACGCGATTCCTGGGCGTGGCGGTTCCATGGGCAGGCGTCGAGGCAGGCGTCGCAGCCGTAAATGCGGTCGCCGATGGCGCGGCGGAACTCGTGCGGGATGCTGCCCTTGCTTTCGATGGTGAGGTACGAGATGCAGCGTCGGGCGTCCATGCGCTGCGGCGCGGTGATGGCCTGGGTGGGGCAGGCATCAATGCAGCGCGTGCATTTGCCGCACATGTCCTTCGCGGGTGTGTCGGCAGGCAGGTCGAGGGTGGTCAAAATGTCCGCCAGGAAAAACCAGGTGCCGAGGTGGCGATGAATTTGCATCGTGCTCTTGCCGCCCCAGCCCAGCCCGGCCTCGCTGGCAAAGTCACGCTCCAACACGGGACCGGTATCAACGTAGGGCTTCTGCGTGCCACCGTGGGAGGTGAGGCAGGCGTCGAGTTCGCGGAGTTTTTTCTCGATGAGGTCGTGGTAGTCGTCGTTCCAGGCGTAGCGGGCGATGCGGTAGCCATTCTCGGGGCCGGAGCCTTGGTAATAATTCAGCGCCAGCACGATCACACTCCGCGCTCCCGGCAGCACAACGCGTGGGTCAGTGCGCCGCTCCACGTTGCGGGCCATCCAGGCCATGTCGCCGTGTTTGCCCTCCGCGATCCATTGCTCAAACACCTCACGATGCGCCGCTGGCAGCGCGGGCGCGACGCGGCAGTCGTCAAAGCCGAGCGCACGGGCTTTGGCGAGGAGGGCGGATTTGATCTCGGCGGGAGACATGCCGGTGGGAAGGACGGTCAGGCGGTCGCACGCGCTGGGGCGCGGGACTGCACCTGCTGCTCCAGCGCATCAAAGGAGGTGGCGAGCTGCTGCAACCGCGCGGCATGCGCGGACTGCTCCTGGAGCAACTGCGCGGCGCCCGCCTGCGCGGGATCGAGCGTGCCGAGGAATTTGCCAAAAATCGCGGTCACGTCTTCGGTGACTTGTTTTGCGAGCATGTCACGCAGGGTGATGGAGGACTGCTCCAGCTTGTCGAGGATGGCATTGCGGGCGCTGTTCAGCCGGATCTGCGTGAGCAGGTAAACCACCGCCAGCAGCAGCACACCAGCCCCGGCGGCGATGCCGCCGCCCTCCCAGCCATCAAGCCAGCCGCACAGCCCCGTCGCGATCAAGGCCGGCGGCACCAGACGCGGCACCCAGCGGGCGGTGCGCCGGGCTTTTTCGTTGCCTGGTTCGATGTCCTCATCCAGTTTCAGGCCGATGACGAAGCGGCGCAGCGAGGAATCGACATGCGTGCTAAAACGGCGGCGCAGCTCGCTCTCGTCATCGTCGTAGGCATGCACCGGCATCGACACATCGACGGGGAACACCGTTCCGCGGCCCTGGGCATAAAGATAACGCTCAAACTGATGCACATCCTCCTCCAGCACGAGGCCGACCTGTCGCCAGCGGTCGCCCGTGCGGTGCTGAAGTTCCTGAAAGAGGCGATGGTCCAGGCTTTGCTGCCGTACCTCTGGCACCTCATCATCGGGTGAAGGCTTGCGCTGAAACGCCTTCCTCGTGGCCAGCGCGTCCTGCGCCAGCCCTGCCACGCGCATGACGGACTCGTGGTAGTCCCGCTCGGTGGCGTCGAAGGCGGGGAGGATTTTCTTCAAAGTGCGGTCCACCTGGATCTCGCGCTCGGTCAGCAGCTCTTGTAGCACGGTGGTCTTGCGGCGCGCGTTCTGTACGGCCACGGCGAAGTGCTCGCGCATGTGATCTAAAATCTGCCGTGCCAGCTTCACGGTGCCCGCCAGCTTGTTCAGACGCGCTGTGTGGTGTGACACCAAGCCGGAAATGTGCTGTTGCAGCGCGTCGAAGCCGCTGTCCTTCAGCAGACGCTCGTGATCAATGCCCGCGTTGCGCGCCAGAAAGGCTTTTTTGGCCGAGACGGGAAATAGCGGAAAATCGCGGCCAAAGCGCTGCCGCGTGAGCTGGCCCATGTAATCCGTGATGACCTGAATCTCCTCCGGGCTGCGCAGATCGCACTGCTGGAGCACGAAGACGACGTGCCGCATCCACTCGCGATGCACTTTTTCGAGGAACTGCCACGCGGACGCACCCCACGGATTCATCGCGGAGAACACAAAGATCACGAGATCCGCGATGGGCACGAAGCGCTCGGTGATCTGCTGGTGCTCGTTCTCGATCGAGTTCGTTCCCGGCGTGTCCACGATGTGGAAATCGCGCAAGAAATCGACCGGGGTGTGGACTTCATCGAGCGTCGGCGTCACCGGCACGACCTGATGCTCCTGGCCGTGCTTGAAGAAGAGAATCTTGTCCGTCGTGGGCATCACGCCCGTGGTGGAGAAGTCCTGGCCGAAGAGCGCGTTGAGGAAGCTTGACTTGCCCACGTTCACCTCGCCCACGACGACGAAAACAAACGGCTCCTTCAGGCTGGCGATGAGATTATCGATGATCGCGGCCGATTCGACATCACCACCGGTTTCACGCAAGGCGGCGGCCAGGGCCAGAAGGTCCGTGCCGATTCGTGAACGCAGCTCAAAATAGTCATCGCCGATCATGGGGGTCTGCCAAAGTGCCGCTGGCACAGGGCATCGCAACCTTGGAGCACGGGATTCGTCCGCAACGCGGCTTGCCGCAGGCGCGAACCGCTCCTAAAGAGCACGTCTTGACCGCCGACACATCAGCCCGTGAGACCTTGCCTGCCAGGACAACGCCCTGGTGGCTCTGGGCGCATGTACTGAGCCTGGAGGCGCCGCTGGTGGCCGTGCTCTGGCAGCATGCCTTGGCGCACGCGCATGGCCTGCGCCTCACGCCGATGCTGGACGCCGGACTCGCGCTGGCCTGCTGGGTGATTTATGTGATCGACCGCACGCTGGACACTTTTTCGGCCGGCAACGCGGAACTGGGCCTGAGGCATGTGTTTTACCGCCGCCACCGCCAGGTGTTGCTGCTTGGGGTCATTCCTGCGGCCTCGCTGTTGGTGGCCTGGATGGCCTTGTGGGTGATTCCTGAAGGCGTGCTGTGGCAGGTGTCGGGACTGGGGCTGCTGGTGGCGATTTACCTGGCTTCATGGGCGGCGCAGGGCAGCCGGGTGTGGCGTGATCTGCTGATCTCTTGCGCGGGGCTGGGCGGCGTTTTGCTCATCTCTCGCATGCCCGCGTCACCGGGCTTTCGCTTCACACTCAGTCTGCTCGTGCTGGGCGTGATGGTGCTGTCGTTTCTGCGTCAGCTCGACATCCGCCTGGGGCATCTGCTGCCGAAGGAAATGACCGCCGCGCTGCTCTTCGCGCTCGGGGTCACCACCAGCACGCGCTTCCTCGGCATGCCGGAGACTTTGCTCGATCCGGTGCTGGAGTGCGGCCTGCTAGGGCTGCTGTTTGCCTGCAATCTCCATGGCATCTCCGCGCGTGAGAAAGATGACGCCACGGGTCACGCAGGGCTGGTGATGTTCGCGCTGTGTTTTACGCTCGCGCTGCTGTGGATGATCGAGCTGGGCACGCTGGAGCATGCGCTGCTCGGTCCGGCGCGAGCCGCGCTCGGTGGCCTGCTACTGCATGCGCTGGTGCAACGTGTCGGAAAGCGTGTCTCGGCGGAGGCACATCGAGTTCTTTCCGATCTCGCGCTCATCGTGCCGCTGCCGCTTGCGTGGCTGTGAATTGCGCGAAACCTTCCGCCCATCACGTTTAGCCAAGACCATGAAAAAACTCCTCTCCGTTCTTCTCTTTGGCCTGTGGCTGCCTGTTTCGGCCCAGGACGCCCCGAATGTGCTTTTCCAGCAGGGCGTGGACGCCTTTTTTGCCGCGAAGGCGAAGGAATCCGTCGCCGCGTTCGACAAGCTGATCGCCCTCGCGCCTGATTCAAAGCCGCAGCTCTGGCAGCGTGGACTCTCGCTCTACTACGCGGGTGATTTCAAAGGCGGGCGCGAGCAGTTTGAGGTGCATCAGACCGTGAACGGCAACGATGTGGAAAACGCCGCGTGGCATTTCCTTTGCATCGCCAAAGGCGAGAGCGTGGAGGCCGCGCGCAAGGTCTTCATCCCCATCGAGGGCGACAGCCGCATCCCGATGAAGCAAGTCCACGAGCTTTTCGCTGGCAAAGGCAGCGAGGAGGCCGTGCTTAAAGCCGCCGAGGAGGGCGAAGGCGAGCGCCTGCGCAACCACCGCTGCTACGCCCACCTCTACCTCGGCCTCTACTTCGAGGCGACTGGCGACGACGTGAAAGCCAAGGCCCACATGCTCAAGGCCGCGCAGGATTTCTCCATGGACCACTACATGGGCCGCGTGGCGCAGGTGCATGTGAAAATCCGCGGCTGGGACAAGTGACAGCCCTCGTAGGATGGGTGTGGCGACAGCCCGCCCGTCTCAGAGAGCACCCGAGCGCCAAGACGAAGGACGACACTCGCCGATTCACGTTTCAGATTTGAAAAGAGGCCAAGCGGCCGGGTCTGGCATTGAGTGGGCTGAATCAGACTGCAAGCCTACTCGCTTCAGTGTATTTCCGCAATTTGTCGAAGATGGTCATATGCCGCCCTGTAAATTAAGATACGTGGGAGCAATTTGTCATAGTCGCATCGAGTCAAATTGACCAATGCCGTGAGTGTTGAATGCTGTTCAAGCCAAGGCAAAGCGTGCGTATTAACAGCCTCGACAATACGGGAAATTCGAACGCTTTGTTCCAATGAAATGCCTTCAAAGTTAAGTGCTTCATCAATCGTTTCGACATCGGTTACGATTCGGTCTAGTTGGGTTCTAATTTGGCATCGAAAGTGAGGCGGGCTTGTCTCAATGCCCATTTGGCGAATGTAAATGCCCATGTGGCAGGAGTACTGATCGGCTCCCCATCGGTTCTTTTCGACGTGAAATGTTAAAACAGCATCAGGGCAAAGCCTGTGCCATGTCAGCGCTCTCTTTTTATAACCATGCTCTTTGAGCAAAGGCGACAATGCGGCACTGATTTGTTTCTTGGATTCATGCACGGCAGTTTAAAATAACACGCGTCAGTTTTAAGATCAGTCGTTGGTCTGTACCCGAATCACCTCACCGCTCCACCCACCCACTCCGGCTGTCGCTTCGCGAGACAATCAGAGAGCCAGCGGACGAGGTCGGCGACGGAGTCGTGCTTTTTGCGCAGGGCGTTGAGCGCGGGCCAGTCGATGTTGTGACGGGGCGTGGGCAGGGTGATTTTTTGGATGCGCAGAAGGTTCTGCACGGCCTCGAATTCGGCGGCGCTCATGGCGCGGATTTCTTTGGCGGAGGGGAGTTCATCGAGCTGCGTGAGCTGGATGCCGAGGCTGCTGATGCCGACACCGAACTGATGGCCGAGGCTGCGCAGCGCATCGACGAGCGCCTCGTCGTTGAGACCTTCGGCGATGACGATCTCGCTTTGCAGCGTCCAGCGGGTGGCGCTGAGGGCCTGGAAGAAGTCGGCGCTGAAGTTTTCGAGGGAGACGCTGAGCTTCAACTGCACGCCGGTGATGCCGACCTCGGGACCGCCGAGATGGCGGCGGAGATCGAGCATGGAAGCGTCGAAGCGCGGGGCGTCGTCGCTGCCGGCGTCGAGATCCCAGTCAGCGACGACGAGGTCGGGGATGTCCCACTCGCCCTCCATGCTGGGAGCGCCGCTGCTGTTGCGGTTCAGTAGGAAGGGATAGCGCGAACGCTGGAGGCTGAGGCGCTCGTAGATGGCGACCATGCGCAGGAAGCGCGACCAGCACTGGTCGCTGTCGCCCTCCTCATCGAAGAGGCTGGGGCGCGTGACGCCGTTCAGTCCGGCGGTTTTTTTCTGGCGGCGGTAGTAGCCTTGGCCCTGGTCCACCTTCGCGATGGGCGAGGTGGGATCGTAGCTGAGGATGGAGAAGTGATAGCGCAGCGTGGCGTCGCTGTAGCCTTCGCCGAGGCGATGACGCACGAGACGAATGAGCTCGGTGCCCTTGATGGCCTCCGCAGGATCGTCCGGCAGGATTTCGGGGAGCAGGTGTCGCAGTTGTTCGCGCAGGTTCATCCGTCTAAGATTTTCTCAGCATGCCGGAGCAACGGCGTCTTCGTCAACAACAGAAACGCATCAACCGTGCCGTTCCTCGCGGATGCTGTAACGGGTGCGGCGGCTGTTGAGCCAGCGCACGCCAAACATGTCCATCGTGGCACGCAGGGCGCGGTTGCCGAAGCCATACTTGCTCACGCCATGGATGCGCGGGCGGTGATTCACCGGCATCTCGGTGACGCGCCAGCCCATGTTGCGGATGAGGGCGGGAATGAAGCGGTGCATGCCGTTGAAGAGCAGCAGGGCCTCGCGGCAGTCGCGGCGCATCACTTTCAAGGTGCAGCCGGTGTCGCGCACATGATCTCCGACGAAACGTGAGCGCACGAAGTTGGCGATGCGGCTTTGCAGGCGCTTGAAGGTGGTGTCCTTGCGCTTCGCGCGATAGCCGCAAACGAGATCAAAGCCTTCGTCGAGCTTGGCGATCATGGCGGGGATGTCGGAGGGGTCGTTTTGCAGGTCGCCGTCGAGTGTGACGATGACATCTCCTTTGGCACCGTAGATGCCGGCATGCATGGCGGCACTCTGGCCGCTGTTCTTTTCAAAGATGATCACGCGCACCCGGTCGCCACGCTGCACGCGGGCCAGCGTCTGATCCTTCGAGCCGTCATCGACAAGTACCAGCTCGTAATCGCGTCCGGCCATCGCGGCGTCGATCTGCTGCTGCATTTCCACGACATTGTCCTCCTCGTTATAAAGAGGAACGACGACGGAAATGGCGGGCGAGGACGGCATGGGCGGGCGAAAAGGGCGCAAAAGTCGGGCGGAGGCTAATTGTGGCAAGCGAAGATTTTCAGCCAGCGCACCTCGTTGCCCGCATGCATGACGCGGGCCACGGAAAGCACCTCAAAGCGTCCGAAGCGCGCCTTGATCAAATCCGGCGGCGCGATGGCGGCGGGATCATCGGTGACGAAGAGGGCGCTGCGGCCTTTGAAGTCGATCAAATCTGTCTCAATCGACATCACCGGCTCGGTTTGGTCGAGGTAATGATCCAATTCGACGGCGAGCCGCCAGTCATTGGCCACCACGAACCAGGATTCATCGTGACGGGCCTGCTTTAACGCGGCGGAGACGAGTTTCGCGCTCTCACGCCAACCGCGCATGGCTTTGGAGGGATCAGCGGTGAAGAAATGCGTGTAATCAGAGCTGGCGGTCGTTTGCCGCGAAAACGGCCACTTCAGGCCAAGTGTGCGCGGCAGGTCGGTTTGCAGCAGGAAGGCGCTTTGCAGCGCCGCGAGCACGAGCGCGATGGTGCGCAGGCTGATTTTCTCCTCGCTCTCGATGCCGCCGAGCACCGTGCCGCGATGAGCAAGCAGCATGGCCGCAAAAACCATCCACACCGCGCCGCCCATGTCAGGCCAGCGATGATTCGGCCCGTATAGCAGATCCAGCGCGGCCAGTGGCAGCAGCATCGCCAGCGGCAGACTGCGCTGCGACATCAGCGTGGCACGATCCCATGCCATCCTCCCAGCGAGCACGAACAACACGAGCAGCAGCGGTGAGGCGAGTACGGACCAGCGGAACAGATTCGGAACCAATCGCCACTCCGGCCAGTCCCAGTGGGCACCACTCCAAAGCCAGCACACGATCCCAGCACTCCAGAAGCCAGCGATCACAAGGAACCCATTCGCATGCAGATGATGCCGCAGCCGCTCCGGCAACGCGAAAACCATCGTCACCGCCACCATCACTCCGAAAGCAGGCGGTTGCGCCAGCGCCATGCCCAAAACACACGCCGCCGCAGCCCACCAAGCCCAATGGAGCGGATGTGCATGCAGCAAGGCGACACGCAAACACAACGCCGCCGTCGGCACGAGTGCAAACACCACCGTGGCTGGAGTCAGCGTGACTGAGGCGAGATTGAAGGCGGGCAGCACATTCACGATCACCACCGCCCATCCGGCGATCTGCGCGTCAAACAGCCCACGCATCAGCCGCCACACGGCCAGCGAGGCCGCCAGCGCGAGCAGCGGCGCAAAGAAACGCACGCCCAACTCGCCATCGCCACCGATCAGCATGCCCAGCCTCACGAACAACGGCACCAGCGGCCCCATGTGGGGAAATTCGCCCCAATGTCCGTGTTTCACACGAAAAACCGCAAGCGCCTCGTCCGGCGCGAGTTCCAGCGTCGGCAGCAGCGCCCAGCGCCAGAGCGTGAGCAGGCCCAGGGCGGCAAAGAGAAAGCGCTGGCGCTGCATGGTGGTTGCGGCATTGAATAGAGGCGTCGGCTGCCATGTCAAAGCGCCGTCTCCTTTCCTTCACCCTCATGAAACGCCTTCTCATCCTCCTGCCCCTGCTGGCCGCCGCCATGCTGCATGCTCAGGACGCCCAGCCGAAAACCGCCGAGGAAATCCTCCGCATCGTGCGCCTCAGCTACGCCCTGCAAAACCACAAGATGAGCGGCCACCTGCGTGACGACGCCACGGGCCGCACCGAGCCGCTGACACTGACGATGGAGAATCAGGTCATGCGTTTTCTTTTCACCAACGAGCCGAAAGAGATCGTCCACCTCGACCTGAACACCACGCCCGCCACACTCTATCAGGTGCGGGCGGGTGGTTCTGCACAGGTTCAAGGCAATCAATACGGCGCAAGCGTGCGCGGCATGGCCTTCAACTATGAGGACCTCTCCCTGCGCTTCCTCTACTGGCCGCGTCCGCAGTTGATGGGCGAGGGCCGTGTCAGCGCTCAGAAGTGCTGGATCGTGCGTGTCACCAATCCAGGAAAAGACGGCCCGTATTACGTCGTGGACATCTATGTGCATCAAGGCAGCGGCGGCGCGGCAAAAATGGAGGCCTACGACCGCAACAGCAAGGTCGTGAAGCGCTATCAGGTCACCAAGGTGCAGAAGGTGGACAAAGCCACCGTGCTCAAGGAGTTGAAGATCGAGACGATCAATCCCTTCAACGGTGACGTCAAAGGCCGCACCTACATGATCATGGAAAACCCGGAGAAGAAGTGACGCGCCGCATGGAACCGCCGCGCAAATTCAATCCGCATCCCTTCGCGTATCACCAGGAGCTCGACGTCAGGATCGACAACCTCACCAACGAGGGGGCCGGTGTCGCCCGTGTCGATGGCTGGGTCGTCTTCGTTCCGTTCACACTCGCCGGTGAGCTGGTGAAGTGCCGCGTCTTCCGCAATCACAAGAACTACAGCGAGGCCGATCTCATCGAGGTGCTGGAACCAGCGCCCAATCGTGTCGCGCCAAAGTGCGCGCTCTTCGGCCAGTGCGGCGGCTGCCAGTATCAACACCTGACATATGCCGAACAGTTGCTGTCGAAGCAGCGCCAGGTCGCCGAACTGCTCAAGCACATGGCGAAGATCGAGCACCCCGTGCGCGAAGTCATCCCCTCGCCCGTCGAATACGGCTACCGCTCCAAGATCACGCCGCACTTTCATCGCCCGAAGAGTGGCGGCATCGGTGCCATCGGCTTCCTCCGTGCGCGCACGCGCAACGCCATGGTCGATGTCGAGCACTGCCCCATCGCCATGCCCGAGCTGAACGCGCAGCTCGCCGCCGTGCGCGAACGTGCCCGCGCCAACTCCGACACCTTCAAAAATGGGGCCACGCTGCTGATGCGTGCCGCGAAGAACGGCGTCCTCACCCGCAGCGATGAAATCGCCGTCGAAGATGTGGACGGCATCCGCTTCGAGTTCCAGGCCGGTGATTTCTTCCAGAACAACCCCTTCATCCTGCCCAAGTTCGTCCGCCACGCCATCGACGAAGCCAAAGCCACTGGCGCCAAGCATCTCGTCGATGCCTACTGCGGCAGCGGTTTGTTTGCCATCAGCGCCGCACGCGACTTCGAGCAGGTCATCGGCGTCGAGATTTCCGAGAGCGCGGTCAAAAAGGCCGCGCACAACGCTGAGATCAATTCCCTCACGAACTGCCGCTTCATCGCCGCTGATGCGCAGCATGTCTTCAAAGACGTGCCGCATGCCGGAGCCGACACCGTCGTGCTCATCGACCCGCCACGTGCCGGTTGCAGCCCCGAGTTCTTGCAGCAGCTCTTTGCCTTCGGCCCGAAAGGCGTCGTCTATGTCTCCTGCAATCCCGCCACACAGATGCGCGACCTCGTCCTGTTCACCGAAGCCGGCTACCAGCTCGGCACCGTTCAGCCCTTCGATCTCTTCCCGCAGACGAAGCATCTCGAATGCGTCATGACGTTGAGCCGCTGAGACTGGCTCAGCCAAAGTCATCAAAACACGTTTTGACAAAACATGTTTAGATGAACTATGATCCGCCATGACTGATTTCCGGGGCCGCCATCGTGAGATCGCCGCGCTCGACGCCATGTGGCGCGGGCCGGACTCCGTGTTCCTGCCCGTCTATGGCCGCCGCCGTGTCGGCAAGAGCGAGATGATCGTCCATTTCATGGAGAAGAAGCCCGGCATCTACTTCGTCGGCAAACGCGCCCCCGGCGAGACGCAGATCACCGAGTTTCTCGAGGCCGCTGCGCGTGCGCTGAATGAGCCGCTGCTCGCCCAGGCCCGCGTGAGCGGCTGGCGCGAGGCGCTCGACCTCGTCGTGAAACGCCACACGGGGAAACAGAAGCTCATCCTCGCCCTCGATGAGTTTCAGTGGATGGCCGAGGGCGCGACTGAGCTGCCGTCCGTCATCCAGGAGCTGTGGGACCGTCATTGGGCCAAGTCCGGCCGCGTCATGCTCATCCTCTGCGGGTCCTACCTCGGCTTCATGGAGCGTGAGGTGCTCGGTAAAAAAAGCCCGCTCTTCGGCCGCCGCACCGGGCAGATCCTGCTGCGGCCCTTCAACCACCTCGAAGCCGCCGAATTCCATCCGCGCTGGTCCGTCATCGACCACGCCAAAGCCTACTCAATCTGCGGAGGCATCCCGATGTACCTTCTCGCCTTCGATGAAAAGCTCTCCATCGAGCAAAACATCATCGCCCGCGTCCTCGACGAGATTTCCGTGCTCTTCCGCGAGCCCGAATTCCTCCTGCGCGAGGAATTACGCGACCTCATGCCCTACCACGCCGTGCTCATGGCGCTGGCACAGGGCAAGACCGCCCCCGCGCAACTCTCCAGCACCACCGGCATCGACGTGCGCGGCTTGAACTACCATCTCAGCACCCTCGTCGATCTCGGCTACGTCCAGCGCCGCTACCCGCTCACCGAGGACAAGCCCGGCGTCCGCACCGTGCGCTATGCGCTGGACGACCCCTTCCTGCGCTTCTGGTTCCGCTTCCTCTTTCCACACCAGAGCACGCTGCGGCTGCTCGGCCCGAAACAAGGCTTCACCGAGATCATCAAGCCCGAACTCGACGCCTACTTCGGCCGCTGCTTCGAGCGCCTCTGCCGCGAATGCCTGCCCATGATTTATCAGGCCGAAGGCGTCCGCGCCGCCTTCGAATGCGGCGAATACTGGGACAAAAGCACCCAGATCGACGTCATTGGCGTGCGCCAGGACGGCTGGACCGACCTCGGCGAGTGCAAATGGAAGGACATCACCGCCATCAAGCCGCTCGCCGATGAACTGGAGGCCAAAATCCCGCTCTATCCCAACAAACGCAACGCCACCATCGGTCGCCGCCTGTTCGTCCGTTCCGTCAAATCTAGCGTCAAACTTCCTGGCGTCCGCGTTCACACGCTCAAAGACCTCTACGCGCTCAAATCACCGCCATGAACCGTTTCGAATTCGCCACCGCACAGCGCATCATCTTCGGACGCGGTGTTGTGCGCGAACTGCCCGCGCTCGCCGCCGAATTCGGCCAGCGGGTGTTCCTTATCACCGGCAGCCGACCGCAACAATGGGAAACCCGGCTGCCTTACGTTGGCTTCAAATCGATTCGTGGAGAGCCGACGGTTCAAGACATCCAAAGCGGTGTCGAACTCGCGAAACAGCATAAGGCCGATGTCATCATCGCCATCGGTGGCGGAAGTGTGGTCGATGCAGGCAAGGCCATCGCCGCCATGAGCACCCAGCCCGGCGATTTGATGCGCTACATCGAGGTCATCGGTGAAGGCAGGCCGCTCGAAGCCGCGCCGCTGCCCTTCATCGCCGTTCCCACCACATCTGGTACCGGAGCCGAAGCCACGCGCAACGCCGTCATTGCCAGCGAAGAACACCGCGTCAAAGCCAGCCTGCGCCATCTCTCGATGCTGCCCCGCATCGCGCTAATCGATCCCGAACTCGCCGGCGATCTCCCGCCGCATGTGACCGCCGCCACTGGCATGGACGCGCTCACGCAATGCCTCGAAGCCTTCGTCTGCTCGCGTGCGCAGCCGATGACCGACGCTTTGTGCCTCGATGGCATCCAGCGTGCCGTGCGCTCTCTCGAACGCGCCTTTCAAAACGGTCACGACCTTGATGCTCGCGAAGACATGGCCCTCTGCGCCCTCAACAGCGGCATCGCCCTCGCCAACGCCGGTCTCGGTGCCGTCCACGGCTTCGCCGCGCCGATTGGCGGCATGTTTCATGCGCCGCATGGTGCTGTGTGCGCCGCACTGCTTGCACCCGTGTGGGAAGCGAATGCCAAAGGCGTGCAAAACCGCACCAAGTTCGATCACATCGACCAAATGCTCGACGGCGATGCCGTTTCCTGGCTTCATGCGCTCACAGCACGTCTCCAAATCCCCAAACTTAGCGCCTGGGGCATTCAAGACAGTGATCTCGACGAAATCGCCCGCAAAGCCGCCGCTGCAAGCAGCATGAAGGCGAATCCCGTTTCGCTGACCCATGACAAACTCGTTGCGGTGCTTCGTGCGGCCTTGTGAAAGTTGACCTCGCCTCACATCGCTTTAAACAACCCTCCCACCATGAAATCCTTCCGCCTCAAACGCCTCTTCAACGCCAAGTCCAACCGCTGCTTCGATGTGGCCGTCGATCACGGCTTCTTCAACCAAGCCGGGTTCCTGCAAGGCATCGAGGACATGCGCAAGGTGGTGAAAACGCTCGTTGAAGCCGCTCCGGATGCAATTCAACTCACGCTCGGCATGGCGCGGCATTTGCAGGAGATGCCGGGCCGCGAAAAGCCCAGCCTCGTACTGCGCACCGATGTGGCGAACATTTATGGCAAGACGCTGCCGGAAAACCGCCGCTTCAGCCTCATGCTTGAGGACTGCATGCTCCAGGCGGTGCGTTACGACGCCGCCTGCGTGTGCGTGAACCTCTTCCAAATCCCCGGCGCACCGGAAGTGCATGCCGAGTGCGTCGAGAACATCCTCAAACTCAAGCCCCAGGCCGATTACTACGGCATGCCCATGATGGTGGAACCGCTCGTGTTCCAGCCGAATGAAAAAGCCGGCGGCTACATGGTCAATGGTGACGAAACCGCCATCACCTACCTCGTGCGCCAGGCCGTCGAACTCGGTGCCGATATCATCAAGGCTGATCCCACCGACGATGTGAGCATCTACCACAAAGTCATCGAAGCCGCCTCCGGCATCCCGGTGCTCGTGCGCGGTGGTGGCCGCGTGAGCGACCGCGAAATCCTTGAACGCACGCAAGGTCTGCTTCAACAAGGCGCCTCAGGCATCGTCTATGGCCGCAACGTCATTCAGCATCCAAATCCGAAAGGCATCACCCGTGCCCTGATGGCCATGGTGCATGACGGCGCGAGCGTGGATGACGCTCTGGCGATGGTGAAGTAACTCGTATTGTAGTCCCGGCTTCAGCCGGTCCGGAAGTCATTCCAAACCGCCGCCTAAAGGCGGGACTACAAAACCCAAAAAGAAAGCCGGGGTCGCTTTCGCAAACCCCGGCCCCGCTCGTTGTTGGTTGCGGTAATTATTTGATGTCGCCCGCGAAGCCAGCGCTGTTCAGCGCGGCGACGAGGTCGGCTTTGGCGAATTCACCTTCGACGGTGAAGGATTCGGCTTTGGAGACGATGTCGTACTTCGTGACGCCTGCCACGGCCTTGACGGCGTCCGTCGCGGCATCGGCGCACTTCTGGCAGCAGAGATGCACGCCGGAGACCGTGGCCTTGGCGACCTTCGACTCAGGCTTGGAGGCGGTGGTGGGCTTCTTGTCGGCAGACTCATCGCCTTCGATGGTGCCGTAATAACCGGCGGCGATGATGGCCTCGGCGACTTTCTTCGCGTCGGATTTCTTCTTCGTGGTGATCGTCACCTTCTTGCCCGCAGGCGTGACGGTGACGTCCTTGAAATCAGCGGCGGCTTTGGTGATGCCGTTGGCGCAACCGCGGCAGCAGTTGTGAACGCCATTCAATGTGATGGTGGTCTCGGCACGCGCGAACGCGGCCAGAGCAAACAGGGAGAGCAGAGTGAGTTGCTTCATAAGCGACTGCTGAGACGATACGGCACGCTGTTTTCTTTGCACTAATTAATTTTTAACGACGAATCGCTGTCATGAAGCCGCGTGCAACAGCGGTGTCATGATACTCACCGGCGGTGAAGCCAGCCTCATCAAGCAGCGCCGCATACTCGCTCGTGCTGTAGCATTTCCCCTGCGTGGAGTGCATCAGCAGGCACGAATATTCGGCCACATGCAACGGTCCGGTCTTCGTCGCGTTGATGAACGCATCGTGAATGATAAGCATGCCGCCCGCAGGCAATGCGGTATGCGAAACAGCGAGAAGTTTCTTCACCTCGGCCACGCCCCAGTCGTGCAGCACGTTGGAATAAAGATGCACATCGCATCCGCTCGGCAAGCCGTCGAACATGTTGCCCGTCGCCACGCTGACGCGATCCGCGCAGCCGCGTTCTTCGATCAATTTGGCCGCGATGCGATCCACGGGTGTTTGATCGAATGCAATGGCCTTCAAGTGCGTGTGCTGCGCTGCGATGGAGCACGCGTAGATGCCGCTGCCCGCACCGATGTCGAGCAAACGCAAGCGCCCGGTGAGATCGAGCTTCTTCGCGAGGGCCTGCGAGAGATAAAGGCCGCGGCAATCCATCGCCGCGGTGAATTTGCGGGCGAAATCCTCCTGCTCCATCGCCTTGTGCCAATCGAAGGCTGCCTTGTCGCCGCTCCAGCCCGCTGGCTTGTCGGATTTGAGCACCTCCAGATAATCCCGCGCGATGGGGCGATCATGCAAGGAGGCATAATAGGGGCGCACATCCCAGACCGAACCTGCACGGAGATGCTCCTTCGCCGTCGCCGAGGCATGGAAGGCGCCGCCTTGATTCTCCACCCAGCCGTTGGCCGAGAACAGCGTCAGCATCACGTCCACCGGTCGTTCTTTGAAGCCAAAGTGCTCGCAGATGCCGTTCAACGTCGATGGATTCGCCGACAGCCAGGTGAAGAAGTCGATGCTCAGCGCCGCCGTGATCAAATCGACCGCGTAGAGGCTGTCGCGGTAGCGGTAGATGTTGAGCGGATCAGTTTGCGGAGCGGAGGTGAGGTCGTGCGGCATGGGACCGCATGATGAAGGAGTCCATTCCGGGCGGCAAAACCTGATTTCACTTTTTAGCCAGCGGGGCGATGAGGTTACTCGTGATGAAGAGGAACCTCGAAACGCCTTCGGAAGCCTGGGAGCCCAAAACGACCGTCTGGCCATCCCAGATGGTGACGGAGGTGGAAATGCCTCTGGCTGGGTTTTGATCCTGCGAGGGCGTGCGAATGATCAGCTCGATGGTGTTACCATCGGGGCCTATTATGGGCTCGATTTTCATCTCCTGACCTCCCACGGCAGCGGGGAGGACATACATCTTTGGATTCGGATTGGGCTTCAGCGATTCCAGCTTGGCACCTGAGTCGGCGAGGCTCTTCACCACTTTTTCGAATTGAGGCTGGGTGAAGATGCCACTCAGGATGAACTGTCGCAAAACTGCGGGAGGTGGCGGCTCGGTGATCACAGTCGGTGCTTCGGTGTTTTTGGCCGCTCCGGGTAGTGGCGGTAGCCAGTCATTCAGTAGCTTCAAAAAGTCACCCTTCATCTCAGCGGCTAGTACGGAGAGGTGCACGCTCTTTTTGACCTCGACCTTGTTCAGGGCATCAATCCATGCCTCGATGAGTTCGAGATTGGCCTTGGTGTTCCGCACGGTGAGTTTTCCGTCCTTGAGCATCGCGTCTGCTGCCTTCGGGAAGGTAATTCCAGCTGCCTTGAGCACTTCGAGAGGTGGCTTGTCCTGCGCGAAGCCAGCGGGAACCTTGTAAACGCGCACGGCCCACTCGCTCGCTTGTTTGTCCGCCGCCGCTGCCGCGACTATCTGGCTGCGTGCACTGGCACCAGGGCGAACGCCATCAAAACTCGATATTTCTTTACCGCTCGGATCGAGAGCCTGAGCGGTGAGGAGCACCGTGAGTGGCTTTTTCGAAGTTCCCAGCTGCAGCAGCAGTGTCTCGCCGCTGGCGAGCGCAGCCTGCCCTGCGATCTTGTGCAACATCACCTTATCCCAATCGGCCTGCGCCGCGTTTTTGAGAGACCATGGGTCTTCAGAAGTGGGGTTGATTCCAAACTCAACTTCCGCAGCCAACGTCGTTTTGCCTCTCTCAGGCCGACTCATGTCGATAAATACTCGGGGACCGAGAAGCTTCATGTCACCGGAAAGACTGCCGTCTGGAAGCACTTTCGGCAGCACCTCGCGCACGATCTCAATTCCTGCCCGCTGACCGAATTTAGTCGTCACTCTAGGGGCCGCGAGAAGATGGATGTCTTTTTTCTGAGAAACACTTTGGATGAGTGCCTTCGCTTCGTCACCTGACAAAACACTGCCGTGGACGCCATAGTGGCGATCCGCCGAGATCATCTGGCAGGTGAGATACACCTGGGGGAATTGAATGGAGAGGTCATCAATGACTGAATCAGCCAACGCGATGTTCGCCAGTGTGTTCCGCACAATGAGCTGGGAGGTGGACGGATTGAAAACGGCAGATGCATCCGGCGGGAAGGTGATGCCGTGCGTTTCGAGCACCTGCCGCGCTGTTATTCGCTCAGTGGACTGCTTACTGACAACAGGGGCTTTCTGATCCTGGATGGCAAAAGGGTCTCGAAGTTCCTGACTGCGGCTGAGAAAATCCGGTGCGACTCGGTAGGTCCGCACGAACATCGTCTTGTCCTTGGGGTCAGCTTTTGCTGCCTCCTGCGCAGCCACTGTGACAATGCCGAACGAGGCCGCAAAGAAGGGCGCGAGCACGGCGAAGGCCGCGCAACCGAGCACGAACAACGCGCCGAGCTTCTTCCGCACGCCACGGGCTTCCATGAGCGCCACGAGGCGTGCTTTGAGCCGTCTTGCCGGTCGAGAATGGGCGATGGGCATCACGCAACTCGGCTGCGGCGCGGCCTTGGCAGCCCAGGCGAGCAGGAAGTCGGCGTAGTCGCTCTGATCGCGATTTTCGCCGACGGCGGCGGCATCGCAGGCTTCCTCGCGAGCACGCGCATATTCCTCGATGAGGGCGTGGATGAAGGGATTCCACCACAGGAAGGCGCGAACGATGTTTTGCAGCAAAACGCCCACCGTGTCGTGACAGCGCAGGTGCTCGGATTCATGCCGGATGAGCCAGCGCCACTGCTGAGGTGTGAGTTTTTCAAATGCGGTGCTTGGAACAGCGATCACGGGAAAAAACCAGCCCGCGACGCAAGGCGTACCGTCGCCCTCAAAGACACTCATGCGCTCGAATGGCACATCTTTGGGCAGCGAATCGATTTCAGCCTGCGTGAGATAACGCAAACGCCACGCCCAGCGCTGCACGCGGATGCTTTGGATCAACAAACGAAGCAACAGTGCCGCTGTGACGAGCCACGCCAGCCAGCGAAGACTCCTCATCACGTCATTCACATCCCAAGTCGGTGCTGGAGCCGCAGGCATCGCGACAGGTGTGATCACAGGCGCGACGGTGACACGCCAGTCGGCCTCAAACGTCTCGCGCAATGGTGTCCAGACGGGCACGGGCTGTTGCGGCGGGAAAAGATCGCGCATCGAGATGTCGAAGGGACTGTAGAGGCACATCAGCACAGCCAGATTCGCCAGGATGCAGCGGCGCAGGGCATCGCGGATGACGAATCGCACGAGCAGCCACGCTGCCACGCCGATGACGAGGCTGTGAACGATGAAATTGAGCAGAGTAATGGTTTCAGCGCTCATGGCTCGCCTCCTTTCTTCGTGCGGACGAGTTTGCGCAGCTCGGCGAGTTCTTCCTCGGTGATGTCGCCGCTTTCGACGAGGCAGCGGACGAGGGCGAGATTGCTGCCGCCGAAGAAGCGCTGTTTCAGCTCCGCAAGCACGCTGGTGCGGCCGCGCTGCTCAGGCACGGCCGGTTCGTAGGCGTGGCTGCGACTGGAGTCATCACGCACGATCCAGCCCTTGGCTTCGAGGCGGGTGAGCTGGGTTTGCAGTGTGTTGCGCGTGACGGGCTCGCTGCGGCCCTGGTTCACGGCTTCGAGCAGTTCCAGCACGCAGGCTGGATGCTTTTTCCAGAGGATGTCCATCATCGCCTGCTCGGCGGCGGAGAGCGGTGGGAGTGATTTTTTTGCCATATTTCGCGAGTTTGCCGACAAGTGTCGGATTTGTCGAGAGAAAAGTCCGACAGGTGTCGGATGTCACGAAGGCACGCCCTCTATCTCGTGATGGATTCCGCCCTTCGCGGCCGTTGACTTGCGTCCCAACTCCTGACAGCATCGCGCACCATGTCCTCTCCCGCACCCACGCTCACCACCAAGCACTGGCTAATCATCGTCATCGCCAGCATCGGTTTCCTGTTTGACACGTACGAGCTGCTCATGACGCCGCTGGTGGCGGCTCCGGCCATCGCAGAGTTGCTGAAGCTGCCGCCGAGTAACCCGATCGTCACCAGTTGGGTGGGCAACCTGCTGACCATCGCTGCGGTGTGCGGCGGTGTGTTCGGCCTGCTGGGCGGCTGGCTGATCGACAAATTCGGCCGCAAGACCATCATGGCGGCGAGTATCTTCCTGTATTCGGCCGCGCCGTTCTGTGCCGCTTATTCGACCACGCTGGGCTGGTTTGTGTTCTTCCGCAGTGCCACGTTCATCGGCGTTTGCGTGGAGTTCATCGCTGCGGTGACGTGGCTGGCGGAGGTGTTCCAGGACAAGAAGCAGAAGGAGAAATGGCTCGGCATCACGCAAGCTTTTGCCTCCGTGGGTGGGGTGGCCGTGACGGTGATGAGCATCTGGATCAACGGTAAACTTAAGGCTGGCGGACTTCCTTCCTTCTCGCTGCCAATCGGGCTCGATGGCACCGTCGGTTCCTGGCGCTACCTGCTCATGACGGGCATCTTGCCCGCGATCCCCATCGCTCTGCTGCTGCCGTTTGTGCCGGAAAGCCAGGTGTGGAAGGAGAAAAAAGCCTCTGGCGCGCTCAAGCGGCCGAGCTTCAGCGGACTTTTCTCGCCTGAGCTGCGTAAGGTCACGCTCGTGACGACTATTCTCTCCGCCTGCGCCTACGGCATCGCCTTCGGTGCGCTGCAAGTCACCGTGGCACGCGTGACACCCGGTCTGCCGGAACTCGCGCCGCAGGCGAAGATCATGGCCCCGATGATTGCCGAGGCGAAGTCGCTCAACCTCGCACTGAACGACGCCATCAAAGCTGACGACAAGCCCAAGCAGGGCGAACTGCGAGGCAAGATCAAAGAGAACGCCGTCGCGCAGGCACCACACAAGAAAGTGGTCGATGAGATGAGCGGCAAAGTGCAGTTCCGTCAGGAGATGGGCGGACTGCTCGGCCGCGTGCTGCTGGCTGTGCTGCTCATCGTGGGCATCAGCCGCGTGGCCTTGCTGAAGGTCTTCCAGGTGCCCGCGCTCATCATCCTGCCCGTGACCTATTTCATGCTGTTTGAGAAAGGCGGCGAGGCATTCCTGTGGGGCTATTTCCTCTGCGGCCTCGTCACCGTGGCGCAGTTCAGCTACTTCGGTGAGTACCTGCCGAAAATCTTCCCGCTCCATCTACGCGGCACTGGCGGCAGCTTTGCCACAAACGTCGGCGGACGCATGATCGGCACCTGCATGGCCGTCGTGAATACGAGCTGGCTCGCGCCGTTGCTCGCGGGTGGCATTCAGAACGTGCGGCCGATGCATGTCGCCATGGCCGCCGGTTACATCGCCACTTCGATGGCTGTGATCGCCCTGATTGTCGGTTTCTTCCTGCCGGAGCCGAAGGCGGAGGAAGGTTAAACCGAGAGAGCGGAAGTCGTGGCGGCGTAATCCTGCCGCCATGATTTCACGACTCTTATCCATCCTCTTCCTAGCTCTCGCCAGTTTCTCTCTCCACGCGCAGGCGAAAGATGACGGTAAACTTCGCATCATCGTTTTCGGTGCGCATCCTGATGATGCGGAATACAAAACAGCCGGCACGGCCGTGAAATGGGCGCGGCTGGGGCATCATGTGAAGCTGGTGTCGGTCACGAACGGGGATGTGGGCCACTGGAAGGAGGCGGGTGGACCGCTGGCGTTGCGCCGCACGAGCGAAGCCGCCGCTTGCGCCCAAAAACTCGGGGTGACCTCCCAAGTGCTCGATATTCACGATGGTGAGCTGGTCCCGTCGCTGGAGTACCGCAAGCTCATCACGCGAGTGATCCGTGAGTGGAAGGCGGACATCGTGATCGCGCACCGGCCTTGGGATTATCATCCTGACCATCGTTATGTCGGCGTGCTGATCCAGGACGCGGCGTTCATGGTCACGGTGCCGTTCATCTGCCCGGATGTGCCGCCTTTGACGAAGAATCCGGTGTTCCTGTATTCGAGCGACGGTTTCCAAAAGCCCTATCCCTTCACGCCGGACATCGCCGTGAGTGTGGACGACACCTTTGAGCAGAAGCTCGATGGATTGCACGAGCTGACATCCCAGGCCTACGAAGGCGGAGCCAGCGGCAGCGCGGAGTATGTCGAGAAACAAGTGCCCCCAGCCAGCGATGAGGTGGCACGCCGTGCTTGGCTGAAGCGCCGCTGGGGCGCACGTCAGGGCAGCGAGGCGGACAAGTATCGCGACCTGCTGATCAAGCTCTACGGCGAGGAGAAGGGCAAGGCTGTCAAATACGCTGAAACCTTCGAGATCTGCGAATATGGCCGCCGTCCCAGCGCTGCGGAGATCAAGCAGCTCTTTCCGTTTTACGACGCCAAGTAAGAGGCCGAAGCCGAAGTCACTTCAATGCCTTGAAACGCCCCTGCAAATGCTTGAGCGCCTCGGGCTTCGTGGCGTTCTTGCGTTCCAGTTCGCGCAGCAGGGTGGCTGCGCGCATGCGGTCGCCGGCCTTGAGCAGGTCTTCGGCGTGATTGGCCACGTCGTTCTGCGTGGGTGGCAGGCCGGTCGTTTTGGCATCTAACGTGGCCGTGCCGGGATTGGAACGCGCATGGCCGCCGAAGACGTCTGTGATGTTCAGCCACCAAGCTTCCGTGCCATCGGCGGAAAAGGCGATCCAGATCGGGTCGCCTTCATGCACGAACTCGAACACACGCCGGTTGGCGATGACGGGCCGCACCTTCTGCACCTCCCAGGCCTGAGTCTTCACACCAACTTCGAACTCCGTGCCGTTCCAGCGCAGCTTAATCGGCGTTTTCTCAGGTCCGCCGACCCAAACGACATTCTGGATGTCTTGCGGGAAGTTCGTCACCGGTTTGACCACCGTGCCGGTCTCCGCCTTGAACTCGATCTCGCCGCTCACATTCACCGGCGTGACGAGCTTGAGATCATCACTGACAAAATACCAAGCGGATCGTGATTCGCTGAACACGATCTGAAACACGCCCACATCCACAAAGGCATGCTCCTTATACTGGCTTCTCGACTGGCCCGCCTGTGTGACGGCGTGGAAGCTCTCGCCATCGAAACGCAGGTGCTTGAGGGAATTTGTGCCCTGAAGATCCCAGATCACGTCCTTGATGCCTGCGGCGAACTTTTCCACCTCGGGCCATTCCTTCTGTTGGCCCTGTGAAAGGCTGGTGAAAAACCAAGTGGAGAGGAAAAGGGTGTGGAGCAGCCTCATGCGGGCCGATACTGGCATCCGCGACCGCACCTGGCAAATCCCAACACGCCGCCGAAGCTTGCGGCAAGGTTTGCGGTGGCAAAGGCTGTGGAAGCGGCTAAAGACACGGCCCACTTATCCGCACGACCATGCAACCGACGCCCGCCCCCGAACATTCCGAATCCGAACTCCTGCAATTTCGCCGCGAAAAGCTCGACGGACTGGTGAAGGCGGGGGTGGACCCGTTTGGCAGCCGGTTTGACACGACGCATCAGCCGGGTGCGCTGAAGGCGAACTTTGAGGAAAACCTCACCGTGAGCGTGGCGGGCCGTATTCTGTCACGCCGTGAGATGGGCAAGGCGACGTTCTTTGACCTGGGCGACATCAGCGGACGCATGCAGTGCTACCTGAGCAAGGGCGATGTGGGCGATGAGGCGTATGTGCAGTTCAACCAGCTCGTGGACATTGGCGATTTCGTCGGCGTGGAGGGTTTCACTTTCATCACCAAGCGCGGGGAGCGGTCGATTCACATCAAGAAACTCACGCCGCTGTCGAAGGCGCTGCGCCCGCTGCCGGACAAGTGGCATGGCATTGCGGACAAGGAGATCAAATACCGCCAGCGCTACCTCGATCTCATTTCCAATGACCGCAGCCGCGAGATCTTCGTGACGCGCAGCAAGATGGTCGCGGCGATCCGCAACTACATGCAGGAGCACGGCTTCATGGAAGTCGAGACGCCGATGATGCAGGATGTTCCCGGCGGAGCTGCCGCGAAGCCCTTTGAGACCTTCTTCCACGCGCTGAACCAGCCGATGTTCCTGCGCATCGCGCCAGAGTTGTATTTGAAGCGACTGCTCGTGGCCGGCTTCACACAGATCTTTGAATTGAACCGGAATTTCCGCAATGAAGGCCTCAGCCGACGTCACAATCCGGAGTTCACCATGCTTGAGGCCTACTGGGCCTACGCCGACTTCGAGAAGATGGCAGACCTCGTCGAAGGTATGATCTGCCACCTCGCCGAAAACTTCTGCGGCGGCCTTAAAATTTCACGTCCCAGAATTTTAGAAGTCCGGTCAGCGCTGATGGTTTTTCAACAGATATATACTCAGCAAACAGTAATATTTCCTGATTCGGTTTCTGATGATCTACAGAAGATTGCAAACTCCGCAGCCAAACTGTCCTTCAGCCTTGATCACGACACGGCGCGTCACACCGCGAGAACTCTTCAAAAAGAAGTCGAGGACTTGCTGGTAACTATCGATTCTAAACTTGACGCTACACAGCGGGGCTTTTTCAAGCGCGCCTTGGAAGTTCTCAATGAGCTGAGTGAAGAAGCTTATATCAATCTGGAGCGCCCGTGGAAGCGCGCCCGCTACACGGATCTGCTCAAGAGCATCGACCCGAAGTGGTATGACTACACACCCGAAGAGCGCAAAGCCCGTGCGGCGGAGCTGGGAGTCGAGATCGGCGCGAACTTCGAGGACTACGAGGTCACGCAGCACGTCTTTGAGCGCCTGATCGAGGCGAAGCAGTTCGATCCGCTCTACGTCACCCATTGCCCGAAGGAACTGGTGCCGCTGGCGAAGCAGAACGCGGACGATGATTCCATCGTCGATGTCTATGAACTCGTCATCAACGGCCAGGAGATCAGCCCCGGTTATTCCGAGCTGAACGACCCCATCGTCCAGCGCGAGCGCCTGGAGCACCAGGCCGGCGAAGAGACGCAAAAAATCGACGAAGAGTTCATCCTAGCCCTCGAGCACGGCATGCCGCCCGCCGGCGGTATCGGCATCGGCATCGACCGCCTCATTATGATGCTCACCGGAGCGGAGAGCATTCGTGATGTGATCCTCTTCCCGCAGTTGAAGCGGAAGGGGTGATCTTCACAGATCAGGCGTGAAAGTTGAAAAGAGCCGTTTCATGCGCATCGCGATTTTCATCGTCTCACTGGTCACTGCCGCTTTTGCGGAACCACAGCACATCGTTGTCCTCGGCTGGCCGAAGCTGCCGGAAGGTCATGTGCTGGGCCTGTGCGCCGGAGTCGGTGTCGATGCGCAGAACCGGGTGTTTGTGTTTCATCGCAGCGGGCGGAAGTGGTCGAACCCGTTTCCGCAGGAAGCGATCTCACTGCCGACGGTGAGCGTGATTGATGGTGCTAGCGGCAGGCTGCTCGCCACTTGGGGGCAGAACCTCTTCATCATGCCGCACGGGCTGACGGTGGATCATGAGGGAAATCTCTGGCTGACCGATGTGGGGCTGCATCAGGTCTTCAAATTCACGCCAGAGGGCAAACTGCTGCTCACGCTTGGCGAAGTGGGTGTGCCGGGCAAGGATCACGCGCATTTCAACCTGCCCACCGATGTCGCGGTGCTGCGCGACAGCTCGTTTTATGTGAGCGACGGTTACAAGAACACGCGGGTGATGAAATTCAGCGCCGAGGGCCAGTTTGAGTTCGAATGGGGCTCGAAAGGGAAGGGGAATGGCGAGTTCAACCTGCCGCACGGCATCGCGGTCGATGGGCAGGGTCGCGTGATCGTCTGCGACCGTGAAAACGAGCGGCTTCAGCTCTTCGATGCGAAGGGCGGATTCCTGGAGGCTTGGAAAGGCCCGCAGATCGGCAAGCCTTATGGCGTCGGAATGGGACCCAGCGGCCACGTCTTTGTCATTGATGGCGGTTCGCCCTCGCTGAAGCACGAGTTGCGCGGCAAGGCCGTCGAACTCGATTCACAGGGGAAGGTGATTGATACCTTCGGCTCCTTTGGCAGCGGTCCTGGTCAGTTCCAGCTCGGCCATGACATCGCCGTCGGTCCTGACGGCGCGGTTTATGTGGCGGAAGGCACCGGTGCTCGGGTACAGAAGTTTGTGCGACGGAAATGACCTGCCAAAACCAAGGTTGGGAGTTCGTATTTCACAGCGCATGATCACCAACCGTCGTCAGTTCATCGTCACCGCAGTTCTTGCGGCCCCTTTCATCACACGGGCGGCCCCGCCTGCGGTGAAAATCATCGAGACGAAGGTCATCTCCACGCAGCCGGAGTTCTACCACGGTTGGTCCACGGTGGCCCAGCGTGCCAACGGGGAGCTGTGGGTGACGTGCTCCGGCGGACGCGAGGCGCATGTGTGTCCGTTTGGAAAAGTCGTGGCGATGAAATCGACCGACCACGGCGGCACATGGTCCGCGCCACGCGTGATTTACGACGGGCCGATCGATGATCGTGACTCCGGCGTGCTGGAGACGGCGAAAGGCACGCTGCTGGTCACCACCTTCACGTCGCTGGCCTATGAGGATTCGTTGAAAAAGGCCACGACAATGGCCGAGCACACAGACAAAGGGTGGGTGTCCAAGGCGATGCCTGCGGAGCGTTACGCACGCTGGAAAGCCGCGCATGAGAAGCTCAGCGATGCTGAACGCCAGGCGCAGCTCGGCGAATGGGTGCTGCGCTCCACCGATGGCGGTGAAACGTGGTCAAAACCGATTCCGACAGTCGTGAACAGCCCTCACGGGCCGATCCAACTCAAGGACGGCCGTCTGCTCTACGCCGGGAAACAATTATGGACGGGTGACAAGAAGATCGGCGTGGCGGAGTCGAAAGACGACGGCCTGACTTGGCAATGGCTGGCTGAAATTCCCACCCGGCCAGGAGACAGCGCGGTGCGTGGCTACCACGAGCTGCATGCGATCGAAGCCGCCGACGGCACGCTCATCGCGCAGATTCGCAATCACAACGAAGCGAGCAAAGGCGAGACGCTGCAATCCGAGTCCAAGGATGGCGGCAAAACCTGGAGCGAACCGCATTCCATCGGAGTTTGGGGCCTGCCCTCGCATCTGCTGCGTCTGCGCGACGGCCGTCTCGTCATGACCTACGGCCACCGCCGCAAGCCGTTTGGCAATCAAGCCCGCATCAGCACCGACAACGGCAAAACCTGGGGCGCGGCGATGATTCTCTCTGGCGACGGCATCGGGGGCGATCTCGGCTACCCGAGCACGGTGGAGCTTCCCGACGGCACGCTGCTCACCGTGTGGTACGAGACGATGAAAGAGCCAAAACTCGCCGTGCTGCGGCAGGCGACGTGGCGGCCGGAATGACTGACAAGACGCTGATCACGTCCTCAGCCGGTCTGCGACGGCCTTGATGGCCTTCTGCCGGTTGTCCACGTCGAACTTGTGGAGGATGTGCTCCATATGGCGTTTCACGGTGTGCAGCGTCACATCGAGGATGCCGGCGATCTCGGTGTTTTGCTTGCCCTCGCAGACCCAGTGCATGACCTCGGCCTCGCGTTCGGTGAGGCCGAGGCTTTGGAGGCGTTCGATGGAGATTTGCGCTGAATCCTCCCGCAGTAGCAGGAAGCAGCGCTCGTCTTTGCAGCGCGCCAGGGAAACCACGAGTTTTTTCTCGCCCTCCTGGATTTCCAGCGGGGCAAACGCGGCTGAAGTCTCCATCATCCGGGTCAGCCACTCACGCACCAGCGGCGGGAGGCAGAAACGCTCCGCTCCGGGGCTGCGCTCCAGCTTTTTGCCAAAAAACCACTGTGCGGCCTTTTCACCCTCCAGAATCTCGCCTTGCAGGGAGGAGATGAGCAACTCGCAGACCACCGGGGCGTGCGAATCGTCGTTTTCATCCGGCTGCGCAAGCTGCGTGGTCCTGCCGACGATGGTGCTGCGGAGAAGCGGCCCCTGCTGACCGTTGTTGAACGTGATGCGATCGTTGGCGATGCGGATTTCATCGCCATCTCGCAGGCGGCGGGCGCTCGTGATACGCAAACCGTTGAGGTAGATCCCGTTGCGGCTGCCTAAGTCGTTGAGCCACCATACGCTATTGTGGTTCATCAGCAGCGCGTGGCGGCGGGAAACCTGCACGTTGTTGATGGAAATGTCGTTGTCGGAACGGCGTCCGATGACACACGGCCCCCTCAAAGGCAGAGAACCTCCGCTCCATTTCAAGTAGGCTGGCTGTTCGTTCGTCACAGATTCGGCGGACATCGGCCGAAGTTGAGCAGGAGAAGCGTCCGCGCAACGCGGCTGAAAAAAAGTTGGTCGTATTGGTCTTCCGACCAATAGCGCGTTTTTAAGTTCTGGGCCATGGGTTGGGTTAACCCACGCAAAAGTCATGAAAACGGACGTTCCCACGGTTATCCAGACACTTTCCTCCCGCGCCTGCACTTATGCCAGGAAGGACGCCTCGCGCTCAAGCTGCCAACCCGCCGCCTGCACCTCCAAGCAGCGTCGCTTTTGCATGCTTTGTGTCCATTGCCCGAAGTGCGTGGACAATCCCCACGGCGTGAGCTGTGATCTGTGCGACGCCTGCAGCGCCTGCACGCTCCAAACCGGCAGTTCTTGAGGGGCATCCGGCTGCCGTCACGGCCGCCAGCACGCAAAAAGCCGTCAATCACATCATGGCTCGACCGGAGGCTGGTTTGAGACGGAAAATCGCGCAGGAAGGCCGCGAGCACAAAAAATCTGGTGTCATTCGTGCTCTATTCGCTATCCCTGCGGGATTCCCCGCGACACTCGACAATGAACACCCCTCAGACCTTCACCACTGGCAACGGCTCCGCCGGCAAGTTTTACTCCCTCCCGGCTCTTGAGGCCGCGGGCATCGGCAAAGTCTCGAAGCTGCCGGTTTCAATCCGCATCGTGCTGGAGTCGCTGTTGCGCAATCTGGACGGCAAGAAGGTCACCGACGCCGATGTGAAGAATCTCGCCAACTGGAATGCGAAAGCGCCCGGCGAGTATGAAATCCCCTTCACCGTCGCCCGCATCGTGCTGCAAGACTTCACGGGCGTGCCGCTGCTCGTCGATCTGGCCGCCATGCGCTCCAAAGTGAAGGAACTCGGCAAGAACCCGAAGATGGTTGAGCCGCTGGTGCCTGTGGACCTCGTCGTCGATCACAGCGTGCAGGTCGATTTCGCCGGAACTCAGAATGCATTGAATCAAAACCTCGCGCTGGAGTTTGAGCGCAACAAGGAGCGCTATCAGTTCCTAAAATGGGGCGAGCAGGCCTTTGATACCTTCAAAGTCGTGCCTCCTGGCATCGGCATCGTGCATCAGGTGAACCTCGAATACCTCGCGAAGGGTGTGCTGGAGAAAGACGGCGTGTATTACCCGGATTCGCTCGTCGGCACGGACTCGCACACGACGATGATCAACGGCCTCGGCGTCGTCGGTTGGGGCGTGGGCGGCATTGAAGCCGAAGCAGGCATGCTCGGCCAGCCCGTGACCTTCCTCGTGCCGGAAGTCGTGGGCGTTTATCTCACGGGTGCTCTTAAAGAAGGCGTCACCGCGACCGACCTCGTGCTCGAAGTGACTCAAAAACTCCGCAAGCTCGGCGTCGTCGGCAAATTCGTCGAATTCTACGGCCCCGGCGCGGTCAGCCTGCCGGTCACCGATCGTGCGACCATCGCGAACATGGCTCCTGAGTATGGCGCGACGATGGGCTTCTTCGGCGTGGACGAAGAAACCGTCGCCTACCTGCGTGGCACCGGCCGCAGCGAGGAGCTGTGCAAAACCGTTGAGGCTTATTACAAGGCGCAGGGCATGTGGGGCATCCCCACGGAGAAGGGCAGCATCGAATTCACCACCGAGATGGAGATCGACCTCAGCGGCGTCGTGCCCTGCGTGTCCGGTCCGAAGCGTCCGCAGGATCGCATCGAGGTGCCCGCTTTGAAGAGCAAGTTCCGTGACCTCCTCGGCGCGGACGTGAAGGCCGGTGGCTTCGGCAAGGCGGAGTCCTTCAAGCCTGCCGAAGTCGTCGTGAACAGCAAAGCCGACGTCAAAGACACCATCACTGATGGCTCCGTGCTCATCGCCGCCATCACCAGCTGCACGAACACGTCCAATCCGAGCGTCATGCTCGCCGCCGGTCTGCTTGCGAAGAAAGCGAACGCGAAGGGCCTCACCGTGAAGCCCGCCGTGAAAACCAGCCTCGGGCCAGGGTCACGCGTCGTGACCGATTACCTCACCAAGACCGGCCTTCAGGTCGAACTCGATAAGCTCGGTTTCCAGACCGTCGGCTACGGCTGCACCACCTGCATCGGCAACTCCGGCCCGCTCGACGCCGGCATTGAAGATGTCGTCAAAGGCCAGGACGTCGTCGCCGCCTCCGTGCTCTCCGGGAACCGCAACTTCGAGGCCCGCGTGCATCAGAGCATCAAGGCGAACTTCCTCATGTCGCCCCCGCTTGTCGTCGCCTACGCCATCGCCGGCACCGTCGATATCGACTTGAGCAAAGACGAGCTCGTCGCCGGCAGCGGCGTCTATTTGAAGGACATCTGGCCCACGCTCAAAGAAGTGCGCGATGCCATGGAGTCCGCCCTCTCGCCCGATGTCTTCCGCAAGCTCTACACCGACTTCGCTTCGCAGAATCCGAAGTGGAACGAGATTCAGGGCAGCATCGGCGAGGTCTTCGAGTGGGACGGCAAATCCACCTACATCCAGCATCCGCCCTTCTTCGCCGACTTCAGCATGACCCCCGGCGACATCGTGGAAATCAAAGGCGCACGCCCGCTCGGCATCTTCGGCGAC
>NZ_JBIIKX010000124.1:0-9274 GCF_044232965.1 Prosthecobacter sp. | reverse complement strand
GTGGTGCTGTAACACTCGGGCCAAAAGCGCTGCTCCTGACTGGTGCCGTCGGGATACGCCAGCTTGACGTTGATCGAGAGGTTATCGAAGGCCAGGCGGGAGAGCGTGCCCTCCTCGTAGTTCTTCCAAATCGGCTTGGGCTCCTTCGGGAAGAGGTAGAACCCATCGGCATCCCTGGCGGGAGGCACGATGGTGGCTCGTCCTTTGTCGATCCGTTCGAAAACGTAGCCTTTGAGGAAGTCGTTATCCTTGTTCGTCACCTTGACATTTTGCGCGTAACGCAGCGGTGCCATGACCAGCGGTCCATAGCGCAGCACGACGCCGTTTCTCACCTCCTCAAGCTGATAGCCCATCCGGCCGCTCAGGACGTGGCGGGTCTTGCCTCCTGGCAGGTTCGTCACTTTCACCTCCGCGCCGTTGATGCAGGACGGAATGCGGATGCGGGCCTTCATCTCCGCCGGTGCCCCGCTGATCACCACGGTGGTGTCGGCCTTCTCGGGATAGCGAGTGCTCACATCGACCTCGATCGTGGTTCCCTTGTAGGGAAGCCGGTAACGCCCCGGCACCAGCAGGTTGACCCGTATTTCATCACCCCGCAGGGTCACCGCGTGGTCGGCAAACTCGACCATGGCGACCCCGGCGTTGTGCAGGCAGCACCACCACGCTTCCGATTCCAGCACCGCTCCGCCATAGGTGTGGTCGGATTCAAGTTCACGATGGCCGAAACCGCCGTTGACCGTCTGATTCAGAAACAGGGCGTTCCACAGGGCGTTCTCGGCCTTTTCGTAGGCCTCATCTTCGCCTGAGATGAATCCGGCATTGAGGTTCAACATGATCCACTCTGCGATGGCGCACCCTTCGTTGCGGGAGCTGGAGGGGAGGACCTTCTCGCTGATATTGCCGTCCGCCCAGACGGCCTTATCGGCGACCTCCTTCCTGAACTGCTCCGGCTGCTTGTTCCAAGACGTATCACCCGTGTAGATGGCGGCGAGCTGCAGCCCTCGGAGCGTGGTCTGCACGCCCACCGCAATCCCTCTCCCTTTCAACGGGCGCGACTCCTGCGCCTCGGCCACCGCCCGGCATACGTCCAGGCAACGCTGATCTCCGGTGATGCCGAACAGCTCTGCCATGGGCTCGGTGATAATGGTGCCGAAGTCACCCAAGCTTCCTGCGGTCCTGATCCATTTGTGGAGGTCTTCCGGCTTCTTCTGCTGAATGGAGGCCTCCCTGACCCGATTCAGGTTCGCGAAGAAAAACTCCGCGTTCTTGCGTGCCGCCGCGAGCGCCTTCGGATCTCCCGTCTCCTTATAATAACTCAGTAATCCGATGAAGACCTTGCTCGCGGCCATCCAGGCCGGTTCCGTGTAAACGCCTTGAACTCTGCCGAAAGTCCCACTCGGTGCCTGACACGCCAGCATGCGCTTGAACAGCACCTGCATTCGGTCGTGGTCAGACGGTTCGAGATGCGCGCTGGCGGCGAGGAAGTCGAGGTATCGGCCGGTCAGATCCCCGGTGAAGAAATCGGCGTGCCGTGTCAGGGTCTCCGGCCGCTCCAAATCCACCATGATGAAATCGAGTGAATCCATCGGGTAGGATCGTCCCCGCTGCTTCGCCAGCTTGATCCGGTTGAGTAAGGGCGACTCGTGCAGAGTGGCCTGCGCGAACGTCGAAAAATGCGTCGCAGGTTCTCCGGCTTCCGCCGCGTGTGACGTGGATACGGCCAGTGGCGCGAGCAGCAGGGCGGTGAGGAGGGGGAGGGTGTGTTTCATGGTCACTTAGCGTTTTCCTGATAGGGGTAGTCGAATGGGGCCGCGCGGAGCAGCACCGGCTTGGCGGCATCAGGCCGCCACACTTGGTTTGGCTTCACGGTGAGTTCATGACGGACACCAGCAATCTGAAGCACGACGCTGTGCGGTTCGGGAGCGATGCCGACGACTTCGCACACGTTACCGGCAAGGTCAGTCACCACGCGGACGCCGCGCACACAGGAGAATACCTCCTTGTCGCCGATGCTGGCGGTGAAACGGCCTTTCGTCGCGGTCACCGTCCAGGTCCGGTCGCCCCATCTCTGCGTATATGTGAAATCTTCACCTTCCAACGCTGACCACCAGACCTGATCGTTGATGAGGTTGAGATGAACGCCCTGCATCCGCGAGATGTATTCGAGCGCGGACAGGATGGTCGGTCCATAGCCAGTGCGATTTTTGGTGGCTCCGGTGAAAGGGTCATACTGCTGCCCGAAGATGAGTTTATCCTGCTGGATGGTCTCGAGCAGCTTGGTTCCGATCAACGAAAGCTCGGCATAGTGCCCGTAGTTCTCCAGGGCGCGGATGGCGCGCTGGAAGGTCAGCCCTTGGGATTGTCCGCTCCAGTCGTTGCCGGGGACATTTCTGAACTTTGGGTCGTTCGCCGCGATAGACGGCAGCGGCACCGGCGTCCAGAACTCCTTGGGATTGAGCAGATGGTGGCGCACGAACTGATCGGCCATCTCCTGGTCAAAACTGCCGAAATACATGCAGCGAAGATTATTGTGGACCAGGATCTCGATGATTTTTCCATTCCGATCGTGATCGAAGCAGGCCTTCTTTTCGGGGATCCAGAGGTGGTCTTTGATCTTGGCGCTTACTTTGGCGGCCTGCCCGGTCCAGTGTGCCTCGCGGCCGTTGCCCAGAATTTTCGAGATCGCGGCAAGGGTGCGGCGGTTGGCGTAGGAATACGACATGATATCCATGGACTCCACAGGCATTGGGGATTCGAGCTTCCGATCTGCCGAGGAGTCCGGCTGCCACGTCACTTTTTGGCGCTTCAATGCTGCCAGCTGCAGGCTCGTGACCCGCTCCGGTGTGGGAGGAAAGTCAAAGCTCCAGAAGTGGTAGGAGTCGCCGAATTTCGTGCAGTGGTCCTCCCCGGTGTCACCCATGCTCCATGCCTCGAGGCAGCCATCGCGGTTCGAAGGCCGCACCACCGCAGTCCCTCAGCGCCGACTCCAGATCCACATGCCACGTCACTGCCGTACCCAGGCGCTGCTTTTGCTGCTCCCGCAAAGCCACCGAAGTCTCGACAATGTGCCATTGAAACTTCCGCCGCTGCCACCAGCCGAGCGACTTCCGCACGGTCTCCATCAGCACTGCATTGCCTGCACCGACTTCGATGACATGTCGCACCTCGGGCATCGCTCGTCGGTTTTCCTGAATCCAGGCAGCGATGGCCTGCCCGAGCAGCGGTGAAAGCGTCGCCGCTGTGGCGAAGTCGCCGCGCTGGCCGCCGATGCCCTGAATCCTCCGCGCATAATACCCACGCTGCGGATCATGCAGCGCGCGGGCCATGAAGGCGGCGAAGGATTCAGCCATCGAAGGGAATGCGAAAGCTTACTTCAACTCCTTGATGCGCAGATTGCGGAACTTGTAGGTCGCGCCCTTTTCGCCGTGATGCTGGATGGCGATGACGCCGCTGGCATCCATGTCATCTTCCACGTCGGTGGTGACCACGCCATTCACTTCGATCTTGAGCTTCTTGCCCTGGCAGGTGATGCGGTAGGTGTTCCAGTCGTTGCGTTTAAAAGCATCACCAGCGCGGGCGCGGAAGGCATCTTCGCTCTCCTTGCTGCCCTTGATCGGGCTGATGAACCACATGCGGCGGCCTTCATCGTAGAGACCGCCGGACCACTTGCGCTTTGCATCGCCATCCACCTCGGCCTGATAGCCGAAGACTTTGTTTGGCTGCACATGCGCGCGGAACATGAAGCCGCTGTTCGCCTGGCCTTCGGGCAGGAAGATGTCGCCTTCGAAGATGAAGTCGCTGTAGGTCTTCTCGGTGATGACGAAGAACTTCTTCTCTCCCGTGAGATGGATCTCACCGTCCTTCACCTCGATCTTGCCCCAGTCGTAGGCGTTCTTCCAGCCGGTCATGGTTTTGCCGTCAAAGAGCGGCGTGAAGCCATCTTCAGCGATGGCGGGGAGAGCGGAAAGAGCCACGAGGGCAGCGAGGAAGGCGCGGGTTTTCATGATGGGGCGGCGAGTATGGAGAAAAGCTCCCGCGCTGCCAATCACGAATCACAAATCATCGTCCGACACCAGCGCGAAGGGATCGCTGGCACGGCGAGGGCGGCCTTCGCGCCAGGCGCGGGCATCGTCCACCGCCTCGCGGAGGAATCGGTCCGTCTCGATCACGCCGGGAGGCAAGGGAGCCAGCAGCGCGTCGATGATGCAGGGCCGGCCATCCGGCTCGCGCATGATGTTTCCCGGATGCAAATCACTCATGATCCATGCCTGATTGTGCATCCAGAGCACCCAGACATTGCGGCGAAAGCGCGCCTTGCAAGGCACCGCCTTCACGCGCTCGATGGCCACCAGCCGGTCTTCCTCAAGATCGACATAAGGCTGCGCCAGCGGCTGCTTCACCACGAGATAGTCGCCCTGGTCATCGATGCCCACGATCTCCGTCGGATGCGCGCCGGCATCGTGCAGGACCATGAGCTTCTCCATCGTCTCCGCGAGGATGGCATCACGCACGGTCATTTCGAAGCCGTCACCCTCTTCCATGCGTTCGATCTCAAAGGTCTTCCCCAGGCCGCCCGTGGCATGAAGTGGGAAGAGTTTATAAACCACCTCCCATTGCCGATCCATGAAGGGACTCGCCTCCGCGCCTGTCTTTAATGGCACGAGCGTCTTGGAAGAGAGCATCCCATCCGCATCTCGGCCGATGCCGAGCCCGTCCAGCCGGATCAGCGGGACTTCCCACTCTCGGGCTCTTGCGGCAACAAGGGCTGCCCAAACATCAGGCGTAGCCGATTGCCGGGATGGAGTGAGTCGAGCTGCTTCCGCGAGGCCTTTCGCTCGGAGTCGGTTAAGGGCAGAGCAAGCTGATCGTTCGTCCGCGCCGACGAGCGCCCGCGCGAGGGTGGTTTCGCGCCCGGTGAGGAAGTCGAATTGGGTTTGCGTGGTGTGCCGTCCATTCACTGATGAGGATGGCGACAGATGGCGAGCTTCCGCGCCGGATCAAACCAGCGCATGATTTTCTTGTTCACATCCGGCTGTGAAGAACAGGCCCGCTGCATCACTTCGGCATCCCGGCAAAGGCCTCATGAAAGGCCTGCCGCATTGGCGAGGCATCGCCCGTCGGCAGCAGGCCGGTGCGCTGGATCAGCAGGATGTGGATCGTCTTCTTCACCGGGTCGATCCAGCCCTGCGTGCCATGAGCCCCGCCATGACCAAAGGTTCCCGCGCTCAGCGTGCCCGTGACTCCGGTCGGTGTCGTCACCACTTGGAAGCCAAGGCCCATGCCCATGCCATCGGCAAAGCCCGCCTTCAGATCGCCTGTGTGGTTTTGCGCCATCAGCTTCAGGCTCTCGGCGCTGAGATAGCGTTTGCCGTCGAGCTCACCGCCATTCAGCGCCATGCGGTAGATCGTCAGCAGATCTTCAGCCGTGGAAAACAGGCCGCCCGCAGCCAGCGGTGTGCGCCTTTTGCTCGAATAGGGCGCGGTGAGATACTTCACCGTCGTGGGCTCCAGGCCCTTGCCATCGGCACCGGGTTTGTAGGAGGTGGCGAGGCGCTTTTTCACATCGCCGTTGCTCGGCCAGAAGGTCGTGTCATTCATCTTCAGCGGCTTGAAGAAGCGCCGCTCCATGAACTTCGCGTAGTCATCACCACCCGCCACCTCGATCAGCCTTCCCAGTGTGTTGATCCCCGGATTGCAGTAGGACCACTTGCTGCCCGGCTCGAATTGCAGCGGGCTCAGCGCATACGTGATCACCGCCTCCTTCAGCGTCAGCACATCCAGTGCCTCGGCATCCAGCGGGCTGCTGCCCACCAGCCCGCTCGTGTGCGTCAGCAGGTCCTTGATCGTGATGGCGCGGGCAGGCTTCACCAGCACCGTTTGTTCGGCCTTCTTCTCCTTCAGCAGCATCTGCCCGCGAAACTCCGGCAGATGCTTCTCCACCGGATCATCCAGGCCCAGCTTGCCCTCCTCCACCAGCATCATCACGCCCATCGCCGTCAGCGGCTTCGTCATGGAGGCGATCCAAAACAGGCTGTCCTTCGCCATCGGCGTCCTGCTTTCCAGATCCTGAAATCCCACCGCCTCATGAGCCACGATCTTGTCGCCGCTCCACACCAGCGTCACCGCACCGGCGAGCTCCCCTTTCTCCACAAAGCCCTGCATCGCTGCCGAGATGGGGGAAGGCGGCGCTTCCGCAGGTTCGGGCTTTTTAGCGTGGAGAGTGGCGGCGGCGGCGAGTGAGAGGAGGAATGGAAAACGCTTCATGGGAGGTGCGCCACATCACAGCGCAAAGTCCCCCGGTAGGCAAGGTCCAGCAGAGAAGCCTGGGGGCGGTGTAGGACTAAAGTCTCATGAAGTTCTGAAAGGGCGGGGAATGGGGGCTTCAGATTAACTAACGGTGGTTAATCATGATAGTCCATGGGTCCCATGGAATTCCGAATGGGCAGAAAATACAGTTCCGGTGGGCCAGCTCATGGTTCCCGGTCAGCACGTGTCTCCCCGCCTCTGCTATCGCCTCAAGGCCTGCACGAGGCTGTTGAAAGCCAGCCGCAGTGCCTCCGCATCAGGATCCGCATAGGGAGTGTCGAGGGTGGCCACGACATTGCTGTTCGCGCTGCTATTGCCCGTCATCGTGGTCATGGCGGCGGTGAGGTCGGACTGCGACACTTCTCCGGGCAGGCCTTGCGGGCCGGTCGGTCCCGCAGGCCCATCGGGGCCGGCTGGGCCGGCTGGGCCGGCAGGACCGCTCGGTCCCTCAGGGCCGGCTGGGCCGGCAGGACCGCTCGGTCCCTCAGGGCCGGCAGGTCCGGGTGGCCCACCGGGATCACCCTGAGGCCCCACCGCGCCTTGCGGACCCTGGGGTCCGTCGTTGCCTTGGGCTCCCGTGGCACCCCGGGGGATGCCGAACGAAAGATGCAGCTCCGTTCCGATCACGGACACACTCACCGTCGCCGGATCACCGGAGGGCAGGGACGTCACCGCATCCACCACCGCCGAGGTCACACCGGAGACCGCATCGATCAATGCTTTGAGACTGTTGAATTGGTTGCGCAGCGGCGCTGACTCGATGTCCGCGTTCAGCGGCGGGTAGGTGGGGTCGAAGGGCATGGCGGGGGAAGTTGACAGTGGTTGAGGCTCGCTGTGCGAGCGTTGACGGTGGTTGACAGTGGTTTGGGAAAACCACCGTCAACCATGGTCAACGGCGCTGGCTCCGCCTCATGGCGCGCGTTTCACCGCTTCATCACTCCAGGGGCCGTTGCCCGTGGCACCGATGCCGCGGGCACGGAAGGCATAGAGAGAGCCGGGCGTCAGGCCCGTCACCGTGATGCTGCTCGCCGTCGAGCTTTTCACCGGCTGCCAGTTCGCCGGTTCCGAGTGCAGGCGGCACTGCCACTCATAGCTGCGTGCGCCGTTCACCGGATCACAGCTCAGGTCCACCTCACCTTCATTGTCGCCCGCCGTGGCGGCGAGATTGGCCGGCGCGGCCAGGTCGCCCACAGGCGCGGGGACACCGCGCAGGGGCAGGCCCGCGCTGGCCAGAGCCGCGTCATCATTCGGCTGGGCCGCCTCGCAGTAATTGGCGCGGCTGGTGATGGCCACATCAAAGGCACCCTCCTTCGCGTCACGCGTTTCCAGCGCCTGCTTGAGCGCCACTTTTTTGAGGTTCACGTCCGCCTCCGCGCTCACCAGTTCCGCGAGGATGGCCTGGTAGGCGGCATCCGCAGGGATGCGGGTGGCCGTGGGAAAGGCGGTGTTGCCAGTCATGGCCGCATCATGAGTCTCACCGAGAGTGATCTTCTGTGCGGGTGTTTTCTTGCCTAATTCGAGCTTAATTTTGTGCATCGGTCGTTTGGATTTGAGGTTCAAGTTCGGAGCTGGCGCCGGGCTTGCATCATATCGATGAGCCTCGTCCATGCGGATGTTGGGGGTATCGAATTTGAGGGCCATGGCGTCTGCTCCAGTCACCGACCATTGAATCACAAAACCCGCCCAAAGTGGGAGGTCGTTGTTCCGGTCCATGACCGCATCGTTCAGTAGGCCACTTCTTCCGTCTCTCCGAGCACCAGCACCGGGCGTCTGCCCAGCGGCACGCAGATGCGCTCAAAGGTGTCCAGGTAGATGCGCTGCTTCCCGCGCTCAAAGAGGCTGATGTCCGAGCGTGCGATGCCCGAAAGACGGGCCACCACGCGCTGGGACAGATGCTGCGCCAGACGCAGACGGCGGAACACGGCACCGAGGTGGGCCGAGAGCGGCATCAGCTCGTTTTTATTCGTTAAAACAGGCAGTTTCATAAGAGATGAAGGCTGAAGGTTTATCGGAACAGGCGCTGGACCACTCTGGCGGACCAGCGGGCGAGAAGTCTGCCAAAACCGGCTCTGAATGTGAAGAATAAAATAAATATTCCGGAGGAACCGCCCGCGCTTCCTCCAGCCCCTGGCGCCCTTCTTTCAGAGCTGCTCGCGCCTTTGAAAGAAGCATGCCCCATGCCGCCGGAAGAGCCCACGCTTTCGACAGCGCTGCTCCCGCCTCTTTCAGAATCCCGGCTGCTTCTGACAACTCCCCGCGCCCTTCTGAAAGAACCACGAGCACCTCCGAAAGAACCCCTCATGAATCCGTCAGAACTGCCCGCCCCTCCGTCAGAACCACGCGTGATTCCGGCGGAAGTGCCCGTGATTCCGGCGAAACCATGCGCGGTTCCGACAGATTTTCCCGAATCCGAGATCACTTTTGGGAAAAGTGACCTCTTCATTCTCAAGTGTGACCTGAAAAAGGGCTGAAATGACCTCTTATTGAGACTGGCCTGTTCCAAGTCTCCCAGTCTCCGGCGCAGCCCTCTCCCAATCTCAAAGTCTCGGCTTCAGCGCCCGGCGCAGGCGGTTCAGCGTGGCGGTCTGTCGAATCTAACATGGCGACAGCGCCGTGGATGTGCTTCACACTGAGGTCTTCCGTTTTCCTCCATGCCGCCTGCCCAATTCATCTGTTCCGGCGCTCGATCAAAAAACTGGCATCATTGACTTATGGCACAATTAACCAATCCGAGTCTCGTATTCTCTGCCGAAGACTGTGCGGTCTTTGAGCGGTATCCAAATAGCGCGAGCTGGAAGGACGTTCCGTTAGCAGACCAGGAGATATTCAAGGGCGTATGGGTTAACAGCCTGTTGAAAAACCTCTCCTCCTGGGTGATGAGAACAACCCTGCATGTTTGAGCAACGCCAAACCAAGCAACGCCAGCAGGAACTCTGGATAGTCGCCGGAGAACTTCCCGCAGCCACCC
>NZ_JBIIKX010000068.1:0-30713 GCF_044232965.1 Prosthecobacter sp. | reverse complement strand
GATTTCACCGAGCGACTGCGGGCCGTGTGCCTGGCCGCGCTCAGCAACGGGTCGAAAACAACCGAGTGAGCGGATATGGGGTGAGTTACTACCAGGGTTGATTTGCGCTTGCGGCAGGAGGCTTCCTCGTGTCCATCACGCCTCCCTTGCGAGGGCGCATGAAGCTTCTTCTCCTCATCCCCAGCTACAACACCGGACGCCTCCTGGCGGACACGGTGGCACACGCGCTGGAGCACTGGCCGGAAGTGTGGGTGGTGCTGGACGGCAGCACCGATGACAGTGAGAAGGCCGTGGAGGTGCTCCAGCCCGCGCATCCCGGCCTGCGCCTGATCAAACAGCCGGTGAACCGTGGCAAAGGCGCTGCCATCTGCCGCGGTGCCGAGGAGGCAGCCGCAGCCGGCTACACGCATGTGCTGACGATGGATGCCGACGGCCAGCATCCGCCCGAGTCGATCCCGAAGTTTATCGCGCTCGCCCAGGCCTACCCGGAGGCTGCCCTGCTCGGCCAGCCGATCTTCGGCCCCGAGGCCCCGATGCTGCGCGTGCGCGGCCGCCGCATCTCGAATGCGTGGGCGAATCTCGAAACGCTCTGCTGGGGCATCGGCGACTCGCTCTTCGGCATGCGCGTGTATCCCGTGCAGGCGCTGCTGCGCGCGTTTCGCAGCACCTGGTTCGCCCGGCGCTTTGATTTCGACACGGAGGTGGCCGTGCGCATCTGCTGGCAGGGCGTTCCCGCCATCAACGTGCCCACGCATGTGCGCTACCTCACAGCGGCGGAAGGCGGCGTCTCACAGTTCCGCTACGGGCGTGACAACCTCCTGCTAACCTGGATGCACGCGCGGCTGATGGTGAGCTTTGTCCTGCGGCTGCCGCTGTTGCTCTGGCGTGCGGCGCGTGGCGGCAATCCGCTGAAAAATGTCGTCGCACCGTGATGGGTGGCCTGAAACAGGCCGTTCTCATCTCATGCGCTCGATTTTGCTTCTGCTGCTGTGCGCGGTGTCTGCCCATGCCGCGCCGAACATCCTCTTCATCGTCAGCGATGATCAGCGACCGGACACGATTCATGCGCTGGGCAATGTGGTGATCGAAACGCCGAACCTCGACCGCCTCGTCGCACGCGGCACTTCGTTCACTCGGGCCTATGCAGGTTATCCGATCTGCCACGTCAGCCGCGCCCAGATTTTGACCGGTGCGCATGCTTTCAAGGCGCTGCCAAAGTATCCCGGCGGCGCAATTGACCCCAAACTCGCCACATTGGCCGGGACACTTCAAAAAAGTGGCTACCACACCTGCTACACGGGAAAATGGCACAACGACGGCCATCCGATGCAGCGCGGTTACACGACAACGAGCGGCCTTTACTCCAGCGGTGGCGGGAAAGGCATCACGCAGCCGGAAACCGATGATCGTGGCCGTCCGCTCACCGGTTATCGCGGCTGGACCTTCAAAGATGATCAAAACAAAGCCGAACTCCACAAAGGCGTGGGCCTGCAACCCGACAACAGCCGTCACATCGCCGATGGAGCGATCCATGCCATCCAAACCGCGCCGAAGGGCAAACCGTGGCTGTTGCATGTGAACTTCGCTTTCCCGCACGATCCGCGTCAGTGGCCTGCGGGCATGAAAAACCGCTACGATCCAGCCAAAATGCCGCTGCCCACCAATTTCGTCGCCAAACACCCTTTCGACCACGGCAACATCGACGGACGTGACGAGCAGCTTTTGACTACCCCGAGGCTCGAAAGCGATGTGCGGGAGGAGTTAGCGATTTATTACGCCATGATCACCGATCTCGACGCGCAGCTCGGACGCATCCTCGACGCGCTGCCTGCGCCCGACGACACGATTATCATCTTCACCGCCGATCAGGGCCTTGCGCTCGGCAGCCACGGTCTGCTCGGCAAGCAGAACCAGTATGAGCACAGCATCCGCAGCCCGCTCATCATCTGCGGCCCAGGCTTGCCGAAGAACGAGCGCAGCGCGGTCCTGGTCACGCTTCACGATCTCTTCCCCACGTTCTGTGAGCTCAGCGGCATCGAAATTCCCAGCACAGTGACCGGAAAAAGCCTCGCGTCGTTGCTGCGGCATCAAACCGGCCGCGTTCACGATTTCGTCACCGGCATGTTCACCGACACGCAACGCATGATCTGCGATGAACGCTGGAAATTCGTGCTCTATCTCAAAGCAGAGCGCGAGCAGCTCTTCGACCTGCAAAATGACCCGCATGAGCTGCACGATCTCAGCGAGCTTGCCGCCCATCAGGCCAAAAAAGAGGCACTGAGGATCAAACTCGATTCATGGCGGCGGGCCAACGAACCACGCTAAAACACCGTCATTGAGCATTCGCAGGCTCAACATGGATGTCGTCGATCTCGATGCCCTGTTCGCCGCCGTTTTGCATCCAGAGCAGCTTGCGCTTTCCGGCGTTGAAGTTGGGCCGCACGAGGTGGTGGCTCCATAGCCTGCCGTCGATGCTGATCACGACGGAATCACCTTCAAAGACCATCTTCACGGTTCGCCAAGTGTTGCCAGCAAGGTCGATTTTTTCAGCAGGAAAGTGCTCGTTGGTGCGGAACGCAACGCTGACGGCATCTGCCGGACGCGCTTTTTGGAGAAGCGGATGATTCGGATCCTTCGTGTGGGCATCGACCTCAATCTGCACGGCGTTTCGCAGCAGTTTCACGCGCAGCATGTGATCCACGCTGCCGAATCCGTCATCGCCATCGACAAAGAACCACAGCCAGCCGCCGTCACCAAGATGACGATAGCGGAAGGAGATGCTCATGTCCTTTCCTTCGACCGGTCGATAGACCATCGGCGGATATTTCCCGCCGCTGGAGCCGCGAGTCCACAGCACTCCATCGCGCACCTCGGTGTTCTTGTTCGGGATCGGCGTGGTGAAGCGCTTTGCGTCAAATTTGGCGTCAAAGGCTTCGTGAACCGGCTCGGCGGCGCTCAGCGTTCCAAGGGTGAATGCCAGCAAGAGGATGGGGCGCATGGTTGCAGGCTTACTTTTTCAATTCGCTGAGCATCGCCTTCATTTTCGCCACCGTTTCAGCATGCGCCGGGTCTTTGAGGAGGTCTTTGGCCTCCTGGGGATCGTTTTGCAGGTCGAAGAGAGTCGCGCCCTGACGGCCTTCGTCCCACTCGGTGTAGCGGAACTGCTCATTGCGCACGCTGACGCCGATCGAACCTTTGCCTTTCCCCTTCTTGCCCTGGCCTTTGCCAGGGCCATTGCCAGTGCCGGGAATGCCACCGCGCATGACCTGGGTGAAGGCAGGGCGTTCCCACGCGGCCTGCGGATTCTCCAGCAGCGGCTTCAGGCTCGTGCCATCGCTCTGAGGCAAAGGCAGGCCGCACACATCCGCCAGCGTGGCATGCAGGTCGATGAGCTCGACGGTGCGTGGGCAGGCCTTGCCGTTGTTCGCATTGCCAGGAACGCTGATGATGAGCGGCACATGCGCGGAGTTCTCCCACAGGCTTTGCTTCTGCCACAAACCGTGGTCGCCGAGGTGATAACCGTGGTCGCTGTGGAAGACGATCACCGTCTTCTCACGCAGGCCAAGCCGCTCCACCGCGGCCACGACCTCGCCGACCTGATCATCCATGAAGGTCGTGGAGGCGAAGTAGGCCTGGAGGATCTCCTTGCGCAGCGGATCGGTGAGCTGGTCCTGCTCCTTTTTGTAGCTCGCATACGCCTGTGTGGGAATGCCCGGCGCGTCCTTCATCGGCCCGGTGGGAAGCTGGATTTTTTCGATGGGATACTGCTCAAAGTATTTCTTCGGCGCCACATACGGCGTGTGCGGACGGTAAAAGCCAACGGCGAGGTAAAACGGGCCGTCTTTCTTTGCTTCGAGCAGCTTGATCGCCTCCGCCGCGCCCACGGCGTCGGTCTGCGGCTCCTCGGAGGGATCATTGAACCAGCTCAGCGTGCCGCCGAACTGGCCTCGCGTGAGCGTGTGAATCTGATCCTCCACCTTCTTGTCATGCCCGATGGGATTGACCACCTGCTGCCAGGACGGCTCGTCATCCAGCCCGCTGGTGCCGATCTGAGTCGGCACGCCGTAGTGGTAGAGCTTGCCGACCCGCGCTGAGAACGCGCCCGCCTTCGAAAAGGTCTGCGGAATGCTCAGCACGTCTGGCAGCGCTTTGCGGAAATGCGTGGCGTTTTCATACACCTTAGTGCTGCCGGGACGCATGCCGGTCATGAACGACGCACGGCTGGGATTGCACAGCGGGAACTGGCAATACGCCTTCTCAAACCGCACGCCCGCGACCGCGAGCTTGTCGATGTGCGGAGACTTCACCTGCCCGTGCCCATAACAACCGAGCGAGGTGTTCAAATCGTCCGAGACGATATGCAGAACGTTGAACTTCGGCTGCGCGGTAGCACAGACAACAATGGCAAAAAAAGCAGCGAGGAAAGACTTCATGGCGGTGCGTGGTAACGCAGCCACTTCCGCGACTTCTCAACGAATTGTGGTTACTCGATGCCGTTCACGACATTTTCGAGCTTCGCCCCGGTCACCGCCGCCAGCGCGATGCGGGCCGAGGTGCTGCGCATCTCGATCTTCGACTCCACGCTGCAAAAGGCGGCATGGCAGGTGGCGATGAGATTGGGCGCGGCGGCTTCTTCTTCGCTGCGCAGCGGCTCGTCTTCGATCACATCAAGGCCTGCGCCTGCAAGACGCTCCTCGTAGAGCGCGGCGAGAATGGCGGACTTCTTGATGACGGCTCCACGGGCGGTGTTCACGACGAAGGCACCCGGCTTGAGCAGCGCAAGCTCACGCTCTGCGATGAGATGGCGCGTTTCATCATTCAACGGACAATGCAGCGACAAGACATCGGTTTGGGTGAGAAGCTCATCGAGTGTGCGCACGCGTGTGATCCCGACGGCCTTGTCCGCGCCGTTCGGAAGATACGGGTCGTGGAAGATGACTCGGAAGCCGAGCGCCTTCGCCCGCAGCGCTGTTGCGGTGCCGATGCGGCCAAGGCCGACGATGCCAAACGTGAGCGTGCTGAGGCGGCGAAGCTTGGGGCCGATCTTGATGTTCCAGCCGAGTTGTTTGGCCTCTTGATCGAGCGGCAGGATTTGGCGGCACAAAGCCATGGCGAGTGCGATGGCATGATCGGCTACCTCCTCGGTGCCGTAATCGGGCACATTGCAGACAGCGATGCCGCGCTCACGGGCTGCGGCGATGTCCACGCTGTCGAAACCGACGCCGTTGCGGATGATGGCGCGGCAATTCTTGAGTTTGGCGATGCCTTGGGCCGTCAGCGGCATGTTGTGCCAGATGATGATGGCATTCGCGCTGGCGATTTCGTCATCCAGGTCAGCGTCGGTGTCGCAGAGATGCCGCGTGACTTTCACCGCGCTGCCAATGATGGCTTTTTCGATGGCGGACTCCGCATCGCCCTGCGGAGCGGTGCGCCAGTCGATGATGGCGATGTGTGGCATGAATGATGAGTGAGTTACGCGAGCAGTTCCTTGATCACCCCATGCCCTTCGAGGCCGGTGAGGCGTTGTTGGAGGCCGTTGTGATAGAAGGTGAGCTTCTCGTGGTCTATACCGAGCAAGTGCAGCGCAGTGGCGTGGAGTTCGTAGCTGTGAGTGATGTTTTCGAGGGCTTTGAAGCCAAGTTCGTCGGTGCTGCCGTAGCCGGTGCCGCCCTTGATGCCACCGCCAGCCATCCAGGCGGTGAAGGCTCCGGCGTTGTGGTCGCGACCTTTGCCACTGCCTTGTGCCGCGGGCTGGCGGCCGAATTCGGTGGTGCAGATGACGAGCGTATCCTCCAGCAGGCCGCGTGATTTGAGATCGGCGAGTAATGCGCTCGCGCCAGTGTCGAGCACGGCGCCCCAGTAGCCGTGGTCACGCACGAGGTCTTCGTGGCTATCCCAGTTCGGGCGGATTTTCTTGGCGGTGGTGTTTTCAGCACCGCAGTAGATTTGAATGAAGCGCACGCCGCGTTCGGCGAGTCGGCGCGCCATGAGGCACTGGCGACCAAAGGGGCCGATCTCGGGATCGTCGATGGCGTAGAGTTTTTTGGTGAGCTCGGTTTCACCGCTGAGGTTGGTGACTTCGGGGGCGCTGAGTTGAAGACGCGCGGCCATTTCATACGCGGCGATGCGGGCGTCGAGTTCGGTGTTTTCCGCGCGGGTGGCTCGGTGCTTTGCGTTGAGTTTTTGCAGGAAGCCGAGTGTCTGCTGATCTTGCTGGCGCGTGGTGAAGTCCTTTGGCGGGAAAAGGTCGGCGATGGGTTGCTCGGTGTTTGTGGCATCGAGCGTGGTCGCCTGATGCACGGCGGGGAGGAAGCCCGCGCCCCAGTTGATCGGGCCGCCGGGCGGGAGTCCTCGCGGATCAGGCAGCACGACGAAGGAAGGCAGATTATCGCACTCGCTGCCGAGGCCATAAGTGACCCACGCGCCCATGCTGGGGAAGCCGGGCAGCGTCTGACCGGTGTTCATCATGAAACAGCCGGGGCCGTGCAGCGCGGTCTTGCTCTGCATGGAGTAGATGAAGGCCATGTCATCGACATGCGTGGAGAGTTTTGGAAAGAGATCGCTCACCCAGCGACCACATTCGCCGTGTTGTTTGAAGGGGTAATAGCTCGGCTGGCAGTTGCCGGGCTTCGACGCGAAGAACTGCAGCTTGCCATCAGGATCGAAGGGCTTACCCGCGCGTTTGATGAGCTCTGGCTTGTAATCAAACGTGTCCACATGGCTCATGCCGCCGGGACAGAAGATTTGAATCACACGTTTCGCCCTCGCCGCGTGATGCGGCTGCGCGCCGCGTGCGAGCATCGAGGTCAAAGCAAGCCCACCGATGCCTCCGGCAGCGGTTTGGAGGAATTGGCGGCGTGTTGTCGTGTTCATGAGTCGATTCATTCAGGACGGCCGTTCTCGGCGGGCTTCTTGCCTTCGATGAGCGCCTTCGCCTGACGCACAAAGCGGCGGCCGAGGAGTTCGTATCCGGGTTTGGTGTAGTGGAGGTCGTTAGTCATCACGCCTTTGACTTCCTTGTCGTTGAGATCATCGCAATCGACCCATGCACCATGCGCATCACCTTTCGCGACCTCGACCTGGGCCTCGCGCACGACTTTCCATGCAGGCGGATTGATGCGTTCGTGATCGCTGATGCGGCCAATGACCACGTGAAGGTCCGGGCGCTTCAAATCGCGGCGCAGATTGGCGATGAGTTGCTTCAAGGCATCGGTGTAAGGTGCGTGGAGGCCGGTTTTCGAGTCGTTCTCGCCCTGCATCCAACAGAAGGTGACGGACTTCGCATTCGGGTGCTCCTTCAGCATCGTGGTGAACTGCTCCAAGATGCGCGGGTAGAAAATGGTGCCTTTGTTCTTGTCCTTCTCACGCGCCCTCGTGACATCGACGCCGTGCTTCGTGGCGATGTCGTTCCATTCATCCACCCAGTAACGAATCGGCATGCCGCCGACTGCGACCTTGATGTAAGCCACGTCCGCATCGGGAAAGGCAATTTTCGCCTCCGGTTCAAAACCGAGCTTCGGGTCCATGCCCGCCATGTTTGACTGGCCGGTCAGGATGAAGAGATGCGCGGGCTTATCCGCTGCTGAAGCGAGCGAGACGATGGCGAGTGTGGTGAGGATGAGGTGTTTCATGAGTTAAAGAGAACGGGTGGATTTGCTGGTGTTGTCAGTTGATCCTATCGTGTGGAACGCTGAGCCATCGCCTCCACCTCGCTCATTTTGAAGCGCACACTGACGATTGAGCAGCCCACATCTTCTTTGCGATAGTTCGCATACGTCGTGGCGACGATGGTGCCGTCGGGGAGCAAGTGAAGGCCGGGATAGAAGCCGTCTTTGAAGGTCTTCAGCAGACTCACGCGATACTGACCGGACTTGCCTTGCTTGATGTCGTCGTAGGTGCCGACCCAGGCGATGAAGCCGCCTTTGTCCTTCGACTGCGGCGAGGCGTTGCGGAAGACGATGACCATGCGGCCATCCGGCAAAGTGATGCCGTGGTGACGATCTCCCGTGAGGCCCCACGGTGCATCCACGGCCTGCGACCATGTTTTGCCTTCATCGCGGCTGAACATGACGAGGCTGGTGCCGCTGCGTTTGTTCTCGCGCATGAGGCAGCAGAGTTCGTTGCCATCGGGCGAGCGAAAGACATACGGCTCGCACGGGTGCTTGCCGTCGAGCTTCGTGCCATCGCAGGCCATCACGGGCTCCGACCAAGTTAAGCCGCCGTCGCGCGTGATGGATTGCAGCACTTGCAGCGTGCCACCTTCGCCGATGCCGCCACCGCGATGGAACATGCCGAGATACGAACCGTCCTTCAGTCGCACGATGCTGGAGAAGGTCATGATGCAGCGAAACGGATCGTCTTTTGCAATGCGTCCGCCGATGGGTGGCAGCTCGCGCCAGGTCTTGCCATCGTCCTCGCTGACGATGCGCGGCATGAAACCTTGGTGACGGCCTTCGATGGGCTTGGGGTTCTCCTTGTCGGTCAAGGTGCGTGCGGCAAAGACCCACAGACGCTCTTTGCCCTGCGGATCGGTGATTCGATAGATGCTCGGGCAGTTCTTGAAGTTGAAGTAGTTCGGCGGCAGCGCGTCGTCGATGCGCGTCCAAATCAAACCGGCGTCATCGCTGCGAGCCATCGGCCCTGCGTGGCCACCGTGGCCGATGTTCCAGACGCAAAACATCGTCTTGTTGTCCGCTAGCAGCGTCGTGGTGGGATGCGCGTGATACTCATCCGGCTCCGGCGAGCCGCGAGCGATGACGATCTGCCGCTTGGTGTCGTCGGAGAGGTCGATGTTGATCAATGCATCGCGCTGCTGTTGCCAAAGCGCCTTTTTCTCAGCGGGCGCGGATTCCCACGCGCGTTTCGCGGTCTTGGTGGCATTGGCGACTTCGGGTTTCGCTTGGGCGAATGCGGCCACCGGCGTTAGGAGAAGGGTGGCGAGGAGGGCGAGCGTGTGTTTCATGGCTTGGGTTCACTTCAATCGCTTCAAGCGCACGGCTTGGATCTCGATGCCGGGGGCGGCGGTGACTTGGAGGTCGTGCGATCCTGCGGGGATGGTGATCGTGCCGATGCTCAGAGGCTTGAAGACTTTGTCCGGGACTTCCCAGCGCGGGATGAGATCGCGGTGCGGGATTTCCGGTGGATCATAGACGGTGGTGACGGTGCTGCGTGCCTGGGTGTCACCGATGCTGACGCGGATCTCGCCGCCGATGGTTTTGGTAGTGTGCAGTGCGCTGACTTCGTAGCGTCCGGCCACTGGCACGGTGAGATGCCAGAGCATCGCTGCGGTGGGCGTGGGGAAAGTCGCCCAGTCGTAGTCCCAGCCTTTGCCGAAGAGGCGGGCTCCGCCGATGCGGGCGGCATTGGGAATGAGCAAATCGGTGCCTTCGGTCAGGGTGATGGGAAAACGTGCCACCTTGCCCCCGGTGGCTGCGGTGACTTCGTGAAACCAGGCGAGATAGTCCTTCTGGAATGCGGCGGCGAGTTCGAGCTGCTGCGCGGCGAGGTTGGTCTTTTCGCCGGGATCATTGCGCAGGTCGAAGAGCATGGCTTGCTTGCCGTCGTGCACCCAGCGATGCGTTGGGGTTCTCGCGGTGCCGGGATACTCACGGATGGCTTCGCCGTCTTTGCCGCCGCGCCCGGTGATGTCGAAGAGGGTGCGCTGGAGCCATGCGGATGCCTTGCCTTGCAGGAGTGGCACGAGGCTGACTCCGTCGAGGGGCTGGCGTTTCGGCAAAGGCACGGCGGCGAGTTCGAGCAGCGTGGGCAGGACATCGACATGCTGCGTGATTTCTGTGACGCGGCTTCCGGCTCTCAATTTGTCCGGCCAGCGAATGAAGCACGGCACGCGCAGGCCGCCCTCGAAGACGCTGCCCTTGCCACCTCTCATGCCTCCGTTGTAGCGGGCGGTGTTGGGGCCGTTGTCGGTCGTGAAGAGGACGATGGTATTCGCGGCGAGGCTGAGCTGATCGAGCTTTTTCAGCAGGCGGCCGACGTTTCGGTCGAGGTTCTCGATCATCGCATAAACCGCCGCGTCCTTCGGCTCGAAGCCGAGGGTGCGATATTTCTCGAACAAGTCCTGCGGTGCCTGCATGGGCGAATGGCAGGCGTTGAACGGCACGTAGCAAAAGAACGTCCGCGCCTTGTTTTGTTCGATGAAGCTCATGGCCGCATCGGCGAGCACATCCGTGATGAATCCTTTCGTCGGCGTGCTGACGCCGTTGTGCTCGAGCTGTGGATCGAAGTAGTTCGGGAAGAAGCCGCCGCTGAAGCCGAAGAATTCGTCAAAGCCCTGGCCGCGTGCGGCGGAGGGATGGTTGGAGCCGTTGTGCCACTTGCCGAAGCAGCCCGTGGCATAGCCGGCGGATTTCAGCGCCTCGGCGAGCGTGATTTCACCGCCATGCATCACTTCGAGGCCGTCCGAAGTATTGATCACATTCAGCCGCGCATGATGTCGCCCGGTCAGCAGCGACGAGCGCGTCGGCGAGCAGATGGGGCTGACGTGGAAATGCTCCAGCTCGACGCTCTGAGTTCTCAGCCTGTCGAGCGATGGCGTGGAGAGTTTGGCATTGCCATGGCAACGCAAATCGCCCCAGCCCATGTCGTCGGCGAGGATGAGGAGGATGTTGGACTTCTCCGTCTTGGATGATGCGTCGGCGGCATGGAGCGGAGCGAGCATTAAGATGGTGAGGAACCATGCGGGTTTCATAGCTGATGGAAGATTGCCTTTGCTGTGGCTGGTCTGTGTTGAGGACATTCGCTTCCACTGACACACTCACTCCAAGTCGAGTCCCTTGCCTGACATCTCACGCAGGGCGCGCTTCGAGAGCGGTGAGCTGGGGTGAAAGCCCATGATCCTGCGGCTGTCCGTGGACTTCTCACCGCGCTCGGCTTTCGGGACGCTGGGATCAAAGCCCAGGCGCTTGGTCGCGATCGAGTATGGAGGGAAATGCTCGGCCATCGCCTCCCAGGCCGTCCACTTTTCCAGCACCTGCGCATGAATGGCCTCTCGCTCTTTCGGCGCATTTTCCGCCTTCTCCATCAGGGCGCGGATGCCGACCAGCGCCTCGGTGTGGACGAGTGCGGTGCGGGTGAAGGCGACACGCGCGGCATACTTTGGATTGCCTTCGGTGGCTTGCCCTGCTGCGGTGAGGTGGGCGTGGGCTTGTCGAAAAACCTCGTCAGTATAAAACTGGTGCGAGCGCAGCACGCTGACACGCGGCAGCGCGATGGTGTCCACCATCTTCTGCCGGGTGCGCTCCATGAGTTTCCAATACTCCTTCATCGGGCCAGCCGCCGGACCGTAGCAGCGCCGGTAGTAGTCCTCCAGGATCGCATTGCCATCCGCGTAGGGGTTCCAGGTGAGCTGGCTGAGCAGGTAGAAAAAGGGCGCGTTCGGGGCCCAGTGCTCGAAAAGCGAATCGAAGAAAACGCCCATGACTCCGTGCTCGGCGGCGAAGCGCATGTCCTCCATGGCCTGCTGGAATGGCACGTCTGGAAAGCCCGTCTGCGTGCCGCCTTGGTTGCCGAGATTGGGCCGCCAGAAGAGCTGCTTGGAGACTTTCGCCCAGTCGGCGAACTGCTGCTTCTCCTCTTTCCGCATCGCTTCGTGGCGCAGGATGAAATTGTGAACGGAGACGACGAGGATGTTATCGCGCGGCACGGCCTTCAGGGGAGCTGGCTTTCCCGCTTCACCATAGGCGTTCATCATCACGAGGAAATCCCGGCCGGGGAAGCGCGCCTCGGCCAGTTCGGAGAGCTTGTTGGCAAAACGCACGTAGCGATCCGAAAGCGGCGGCCATTCCTCGGTGACGCCATTGGCCCAGGACATCCGGACGCGGACATCGGTCTCCGTCGGGACGGGATCCCAGGCACGGGAGCGGGGATCAGTGCAATGGCCCTCGTAGTAGCTGTCGTTGGCCATCGTGTAGAGCACGTCGTGATGCGGATAGGCGGCCAGTCTCTTTTCCTGCTCATCCAGCCACGTTTGCCACAGGAGCGGCTCGCCCTCGCAGAGCTTCCGGCGCATGGGATCCTTTGGAAACGTGCCACGCGTGCCATCAGGCTGCAGCGCGAACAACTCTGGCCGCGTCTCGCCGTATTTTTCCCACCAGTCTTTGAAATAATGCCCGCCATCGAAGGTGAACGAATCCAGCAGGAGCCGCTGATGCTTGGCCCAACGCTGCATGTCGTTCTCCTTGATGTAACCGCGAGCCAGTTGATTGAACAATCCGATGCGGGAGCGGAATTGCGGATGATAGCGAAGCTGAAACGGGGCGATGTTCAGTGCCTCTGGTCCTGGATAATCCGTCCCCGTCTCACCGGGATAGAACCACCGGACGCCGACCTGATCCTGCAGGAAGGTGAACACGGCATTGGCAGTGCCGTATTCCTGCTGTTGGTCCGTGATGGGAAAGCGCCGGCCTTCGACCACGGAATGCTTCGGGTCCCACCGATCCCGTCCCGTGATGGCGATGTGGTTTTCGTTGCCGATGAGCAAGACTTCCTCGGGAAGCTTCAGCGTGAAATCCGCGCCGGGAAAAAGGCGGTCGAGCGCCGGTTGATAGCCCACCCAGATGGCCTGCGCGGGCAGCGGATCGGGCAATCTCTCGATCACCTCAGGCCGCACACCGCCGATGCTCTCCAGATGCGCCGCCAGCTCCACCGCCGCCGCTCGCGTGTGCGGTGCGGCATCCTGTGCCACCACGATGGGCACGGCCGAGCCATCCGGCCGGATCAGGTGGAGGCGCGGTTCGGCAGCCCCGGTTTGAACGACGAGCGCGAGGAAAAGAACCGAGAGGAGTGTGAGCGTGAGTTTCATAAAATCTGTGCAAGCAACGGTGAGCGTGGGGTTCATTTCTTCATCAGTTCTTCGACTTTAAGCCGCATGGCCTTGGCCCAGGCCTCATAGCCCTCGGCGGAGAGGTGGATGGGGTAAGGCTTCTCGTCCATGAACAGCCGCTTTGAGAGGGTGCCGTCCGGTTCGAGGAAGTGTTGGCTGAGGTCGAGCCAGAAGATCTTTTGGTTGTCGGCCAGCTTCTTGATCTGACGGTTCACTTCGTCGTTGCGCTGGCGTTTGATGGCTTCGCCACGGGGAAAAATCGCGAGCAGGAGGACTTTGGACCCGGGGGCCTTGGTGGTCAGTGTGTCGAGGATCGCGCGGACGCCCTGTGCGGTTTCGTCGGCAGTCTCGGTGCCGAAACGATGCCCGGTGTTGTTGGTGCCGATCATGAGGATAAAGAGCTTGGGCTGGTAGCCGTCGAGCGTTCCGGGGAATCCAAGCCGCCAGAGCACGTTCTCCGTTTTATCCGCGGCGATGCCGAGGTTCAGGGTGCGGTAGGCGGGAAAGTGTTTCGCCCAAATCTCCGCCGGTGCGCCGCTCTGCCAGCCTGCGGTGATCGAGTCGCCGATCAAGACGAGATCCCAATGGCCTGCTTTGGCCGCCACAGCTTGTCGTTCGACGATTTTTATCCATCCAGGGTTTTCTGTTCGCGGCGTGGGCGTGATGGCGATCGGCTTGTCTGAAAGCGGCGCGGGGGGATTCGCCTGAGGTGGAGAGGAGACGGTAGAAGATTTGGCCGGTGGTGTGGGGCTCGCGGCGGCGAAGGCAAAATCATCGGTGCGGAAGGGCGGGGCGGGCAGGCCGGCTTGGTTGTAGAGATTGCAGGTTGGATTATCCGCCCAGCCATAACGCACGGCGATGGGCGTGAGCACTTGGCTTGACGAGACGAGCACGGTGTCGCCCTCGATTTTCGCTTCGGCCCATACCCACTGCTTGTCGGCACCGCAGATGGCGAAGCCTTCGAGTTGGCTTTGCGGGCTGTTGCGCACCAGCGGGGCGGTTTTGCCGGCCTTGCGCATCACGTCGTAGGTCGCGGGCACTTCCTTGGCGACGAGTCCGCCACCGAGCTGATCAAAGCTCAGTCGGATAGCGCTGCCTTCGATCTTCATTGATGCGTAAACCGGACCTGAATGCACAACTTCGCGACCATACGTTTTCGCGAGCGCGATCTTGGCGAGGCGTTCCCCGGCGATCTGCTTGGTCTGCGGATGGATGTCCTCAGATTCGCCGGTGTCGATGAGCACGGCCATGCCGGTGTTCGGCACAGAGAGCGTCTTTGCCTGCGCCTCCCGCAGTTCTGCCCACACGCTTTCGCCAGGCTGGTTCGTCTTCGGTCGGTAGTTGGCGAGCTGGCAGAAGTAGAAGGGGAAATCGCCCTGCTGCCAGTGCTGCCGCCAGTCTTGGATGAGCAACGGAAACGAGGTGCGGTAAAGGCTGGCGTTGCCCGTGTTTGACTCGCCCTGATACCAGAGGACGCCGCGAATGGCATAGGGCAGGAGGGGATGCACCATGCCATTGAAGAGCCTGCCCGGCAGCACGTGCTGGCCGGTGAGTGGCGGCACGGCTTTCTTCCCTGCGTCATCGAGCAGAGGCAGCGCATACTCCGCCTTTGCCATCCAGCCACCGAGCATCTTCGTGGTGCCCACGCTGGGGAACCAACTGAACCCTGGCGGCTCTGCCGGTGCAAAGAGGCGCACGGCGAGCTGGTTAACGCCTTCTTTCAACAGCGCGGGCGGAATCAAGTAATGACGCACGCTGATGAGGCCGGTGAAGCTGTCCACCGGCCGCTCGCCAATGAGCGTGCCGTTCCAATACACCCGATCAAACTGCGCCGTGGGGCCGAACTGCAGCACCTGCGCCGCGCCGGTCTGCCGGGCGCTCAAGGAGACCTCCTTTCGAAACCAGAACGCGCCGAACTTTGGCAAGGAAGGATCGGATACCGGCCCGCTGTCCTTAACCGCCACCCAGCCGTCGTCCGTCGAAACGGGTCCGCCGAGGAATCGCAATACATCGCCCGAGGTGCGATCCTCGCGTTGCGTTCGCTTCAACCACTCGCGAAAGGCGCTTTTGTTGCACTCGCTCATCGCATCCATGTTCTTTGCTCCTGACGCCAGCTCCGGCACGCTGGCGAGCGAGGCCGGACTGATCCACGGCTCCACCTTCGAGCCTCCCCAGCAGACCTTGATGAGGCCGACGGGCGTCTTCAGCTCACGCTGGATGCTTTTGGCGAAGTAGTAGCCCGCCGCGATGAAATCCTCCGTGGTGCCCGGTCGCGCCACCGTCCAGTAGCCCTGCACATCGTCCACCGGTGCCCTGGCAGCAGGGTTCTTCAGCACATGAAACTGTCGCAGCGTCGGATTCGCCGAGGCTTCGATCTCCGCAGCCGCGCTCGTGATCGCTTTCATGTCGAACTCCATGTTCGACTGCCCGCCACCCGCCCATACCTCCCCCACGATCACATCGGCGATCTTCAAGCTTGAGCTTCGAGTCAGCGATTTCACGATCAGTTCGCGTGCTGTCGCGCTAGCTTCGAGCGCATCGAGCTTCACCATCCATTTGCCATCCGCATTCGCGGTGCTGCTCTTGGTTTTCCCGGCGAACTCCACGACGATCTGCTCACCCACATTCGCCCAGCCCCACACCGGCACCGCCTTGGCGCATTGCAGCACCATGTGATCCGAGAAGATCGAGGGGAGCCTCAACTCGGCGGCATGCAGCACAGCCAGCGGCGCGAGGAGGAGGGCGATCAATCGTGGTTTCATGTGTGGAAGGTAAAAGTTTGCGGGTAAAAATGAAGGTTTCTGGAATCGTTTATCGCCCATCTTTTGCCAGCGATACCGCCCCCGGCTCCAGTCCCACCGCCTTCCCATCGGTCGCTTTGCTCAGCGGATTCTCCGCAGCGGGGATGAAGTCTTCAAAATGGAGCGGAGCCAAGGTGCTGCCGGTTTGGCGGAGTTCGGTTTCGCGCCAGGCGGTTTCGATTTTTCGCCACTCGGGGTTCTCGCCGTCGTTGCGGGGGACGAGTTGCGGGGCGGCGGGGATCGAGGGATTGCCGGTGCGGCTGGTTTGATCCTGGCGGAACTTCGTTTGCAGGTCGGTGAGCCGGAGGTTTTCGCCGCGATACATGGCGGGGTCGGCGTGGCCGACCTGCTGGCCGTGGATGAAGGCGGTCTCGACGAGGTGACGCTCCGCGCCGGGGATGCGGGTGTAGAAGACGTTGTGATCGGAGCGCAGCGCGTCGGCGTGCCACACGCGCAGCAGGGCGTTCTTCACCTTCGACGGGATGCTGTCGCAGACGAGGTTGTGATGGAAGTGCAGCAGCACGTCGGGTGTGTCCATGTGCGCGGTGAGGGCGCGGAGGAAGTTGTTGTAAAAGACGCAGTGCCGCACGGTGGCCTCCGGGCAGGCATTGAGGCTGATGGCTTCGTTCATGCCGCCGATGAAGACGCTGTTTTCGATGAGCAGGTTCGTGACTTTGTCCGCGGCGATGAGCGTGCCGACGTAGCCCTCGAGCTCGCGACCATCGTGAAAGCAGCGGCGGATGACATGATGCGAGCCGCCGGTGATGCGGATGATGGGCCCCAGCTCCGGCGCGAAGCGGAAATGGCGGAAGCGCAGGCCATCGAGGATGATGTGATGCTTGTGCGGGAGGATGAAGGCGGTCGCGCGGAAGCGGTCGCTGCCGTCCATCCACACGATCTCGCCGGGCGCGGCGGCAAAGGTGATCGGCGCACCGGCATCGCCGCTGCTGCGGATGCGCACGGTTTCCTCATACACACCGGCGTGAATGAGCACCGTGTCGCCCGCACGCGCGGCATCGGCGGCGGCGGAGATCGTGGGGAAATCGCCGGGCACATGCAGCGTGCGTGCCGGTGATGCGGCGGTGGCCGTGGTGACGGTTTGCGTTTCAGAAACGGCCTGCGTCGTGTCCGCGGGCGGCTGATGCGTGGCAAAGAGCCGCTGCTCGTCCTTGCGACGCGAGGTGACGCGGAACTCGTAGGCCTTGCCCGGCTGCAATCCGCTCAAGCTCACGCTGTGCTGGCTGCCGCGTGGCGTTTCGATTTTGCTGTCGCCCCATTCGAGCGTCGTCTCCGCGGCCTGCGTGGGCGTGCTCCACTCCAGCGTGGCCGTCGTCGGCGTCACATCATGCACCGCGACCTGGCTGATCGGCAGCGGTCGCGTGCGAGTGAGCCGCACAAACGGCCCGATGGTCGAGCCATGCAGCCCGCGACCGATGAGCGGCGAGTCGTCACCCAATACAAAACCCAACTGGTCAGCCTTATCTCCCACAGATTCAGGGAGGCCCGCAGATTGGCCAGAATTAGTAATCTGTTGGCCTCCTTGAATCTGCTGGAAATCACGAATGCTTACGATGCGCTGCGCCTTGCCATCTGGATCGCTGGTGACGTTCGAATGCACCCACAGGCCGTTTTGCGACGCCGCATCCATCTGGCGTTCGGCGATGAGGTTCGACACAAAACTGCCTTCCGGCGAATTTTCGACACGCAACGGCCCTCGCAGCCAATTGTGCGCCACATGCACCTTTGGCGACTCGCGGACCCAAAGCCCGTCCAGCGTGCAAAACTCGATGCGCAGGCCCTCGCAGCCCGAGATCGCCGCTTTCTCGCGAATGTGCAGTCCATTCAGTCGCACGCCGGGCGCGTCCTTGATGAGCACGTCCTTCACCACGACGCGATCATGCCCATATCGACGCACATCGGCCTTCGCACCCGCCGCGAGCGTCTCCTCATACTCGCCCGCCATGAGATACACCGTGCCGCTGGCCTTCGCGGCATGCGCGAGCGTTTTCCACGGCTTCGCCTTCGTGCCTGGATTCGCATCATCGCCGCCGGGTGACACAAAGAAGACCTTCTCCGTGCGGTAATCATGGTTCAGCACATCCGCAAAACGCGTCGCATCCGCTGGCGTGGCACCGGCGGGCAGTTCGATGTTCTCCGCGCCCGGCGGACGGTAGAACTTGCGACCGATGCACACATTGCCGCGCTGCACCGCGTCCTTGAGATCGCCTTTGATCATGATGCTCGCGTGGATCGCAATGTTGTCGATCATCGCGCAACCATCGCCGCCGCTGTAAAACGTGATGTCATTGCGACTCGTGCTCGCGTCCGGCATGTGACCCTCCACGCGGTTGCGCTGAAAGGTCGTGCCCGCCACGCCCCAGCCGACGATGTTGTTGCCGATGTCCACATGCCGCGACCAGTTGCCAAACGCCATGCAATCCTCCACCACGCAGCCCTGGCCTTTGCCGAGCAGATGAAGGCCGCCGCTGTTCAGATACGCCGTGCAGTTTCGCACGATGCAGCTCTCGCAGTCCTTCAACATCAGCCCCCAGCGCGTGCGTGAGCCCTGCTGCACATCGTAGTCGCGATGGCTGAAGCCGGTGAACGACATGCCGTCGATGATCACATGCTTCGAGTCCTTGAGCAGCAGCCCGTTCGCATTCGTGACCGACGCGCCCATCGCGTGACACACCGGCGGCAGCGAGTCCGACGTGTGCACATACAGCCGCCCGTTTTTCTCATCCTGATGATAACTCATCAACGACGTCTCCACCTCCGCCGCGCTCATCTTCGGCTCCAGCGTGCGAAACGTGCTGCGCTCAAACACCGACTCCGCCTTCTGCGTCATCTCTGTCACAAACACATCCCGCAGTCCCGGCGCCGCCTTGAATTCCCCCAACTCCACATCCCCCCGCATCAACACACTCCCCGCCCGCCAAGCCCGAATCGTGATCGGCGCCTCCGCCGTCCCCACCAACGTGGCGGAGACTGTCTCGCGATACTCGCCCGGCATGATCGTGAGCGTGTCACCTGCTTTGAGCGCCGCCACACCCTCGCCAATCGTTTTGAAGCCGCCGGGGCCGACGGTGAGTTCCGCCGCGAACAAAGCGTTCAATGGGGCGAGCAGAATGGCGCATCGAATGATGAACATCGCTTTCATGGCCGGTTTCATTTTTTCATCTTCTCCACGTCGATGTAGAGCGAGTTGATCCGCGCCAGCGTGCCGGGGATTTGGCCGTCGTGCATGTAGAGCAGGCGGCCGGGGCTGATCTCGCGGATGGCGGTGTAGTTGAAGTTGGCGCGGTCGGAGATGACGCGGTGATCTCGCCAAGTGCGACCGCCGTCGAGACTGAACATGAGGTTGGAAACGGGGCGGCCGTAGCTGCAGGCGAGCACGCCATGGCTCATCAGCACGAGGTCCGGCATGACGCTGCCTTCTTCCAGGGTGCGCTCGAAGGTCCACGTCCGGCCGCCATCGAGTGAGCGATGCTGCAGCAGGTTCGACATGTGCGCATCGGGCCGTGTGATGGCCAGCCATTCGCTTTCGCTGAGTCGCACGACGGCGGGCTCGCCACCGAGTCCGACGTGCGCGACATGCGTCCACGTTTTGCCGAGATCCGTGCTGCGGAGCAGATGCGTGTGACGCTCCGGAAACCCGCGGCCATTTGGCAGTTTGAGCGTGGCTCGTCGGCTCCAGGCCACAGCGGTGATGCTGCCATCTTTCTCCGCCCAGATGTGGCGTTCAAAGAGCAGCACCTCACCGGCCTTTGCCGGCATGAACTCCGTCGGCAGCGTGATGGTGCTGTCGTGCATGGCGAAAGTCTCCGCCTTGGCATCGAGGATCGTCGTTTTGCCCGTGAGCGTGCCGTCCGGCTGCAAGCGTGTCCAACGCGATGGCCCGAAGATGCGCCCATCGGCGAGGCGCACAAGCTCCTGCGGTGAATCGCTGTTCTGCTCGGTGCCTGTGACGGCCTGCCAGGTTTTGCCCGCGTCCGTGCTGCGGCGCACGATGTATGGCTCCAGCAAGGCATCGCTGCCCTGTGGATTGCTGGTCAAAAGAAGACCTTGGCCCATGTCATAAAGGTAGGGCCGCGATTCGGTGTTCTTGGTCTCCACGTTGAGCGGCCACGGCTCGCTGATGGTGATCTTCAGCGGCGATTTCTCCACCGCCGCACGCATCGCAGGCCGCAAACCGAGCCGCACAAACTCCCACTGAGCCTCGCCCGTGAACGGCTTCGAGGTGGAGCCAAAGCGGATGAACTGGCGCGGCGATGTCGCCGGTCGCCAGAAGGCATCACGGCCTTCGATGATGCGTTTGTCATCCATTTCCACCGCCATGTCCTCGCCACGAATGATGAGCCGATAGGTGTGAAAGGCATCCCGCGTGTCCGCCTGGGCAAAACGATCCGTCAGCGTGCGCACATAGCCTTTGGCGGCCTCGGCGTGCTTGTCCTGTGCTGGTGTGAGCAAGATGCCCTCCTCGTGTTTGCCATCACTGATCTGAATGCAAATCGGCGCCCCATCCCGCTGCGGCCACGTCGCTGTCGGCGAATCGCGATGCCCGACCATGCTCACCAGCTTCACCCGTGCCTCCACGATGATCTCCTGACCCTCGAGATCGCCCTTCCACTCCGCTTCAAAAGCGCCCGATTCGTCTTTCGAGTCATCGCTCAAATGCAGTGCGCCATCTTCAACCGTGGCATTGGCTTTGCCCATCAAGGCCCACGGCGATGCGGGCAGTGATTTCCCATCGTATCGGACGAGCCAGGTGATGCCATCGTTGGCAGCGTGAAGCGCCAACAGCGGCGCGAGCAGGAGAGTGGCGAGGAGCGGGCGGACGGGTTTCATGTTGGAGTCGGTGACGAGAACGGCGTGTCGATTCACTTCTTCGGCCCAGTCGGCAACGCTTTGATCCACGCGAGATTGAAGACGTAGTGGTCCTTGCTGGTGATGAGCTGGATGCGGCCGTCGCGGGTCTGGGTGATGGCGAGGTAGCCGTTGATGTCGGCGGTGGTTTTGCCTTCGGGCGCGATGAGGCGGCGGTCGGGCCAGGTTTTGCCTTCGTCGTAGCTGACGGCGGCGTAGAGGCCGGTGCCGGTGTAGCCGCCGCCGGTGGATTTGAAGGTGAGGCCTTGGCGCTGGTCTTTCGGCGTGCGGGCCTGGTCGGTGAAGGAGCAGAGCACGATGGGGCCTTCTTTGAGACGTAGCATGGCGGGGCGCTGCGTGTTGCTGACGACTGGGAACTCGCTGATGGCCCACTGCCAAGTCTCGCCGAGGTCGCTGGAGTAGCTGACGGGCATGTTGAGCTCGAAACGCTTCTGCGCGGGCTCCTCGGGTGAGAGACGACCGAAGGCCATGAGGCGTCCGTCGGCGAGTTCCACGATGGGTGAATGAATGCCCGCGATGAAAGGGCCTTGGAGGCCCGGCTGGATGTCATCGGAGCCGCGTCGTTGGCGTCCGGTTTCGCTCCAGGTCTTGCCGTTGTCGCGGCTGATGGAAAGGCCTGCGAAATCAAAGGGGATCGCGATCACGCCTTCCTTCGTGCGGATGGGATGGCTTGCCGATTCGCCGTGCGCACGCATCACCTCGGACTTCGACCAGGTGACGCCGTTGTCGATGGAGCGGCGGAGGATGATGTCGCCGTGCTGCCGTCCCTCGACAATGTGGTAGAGCGTTTTGTCGCCGTCCCACCAGATTTTCGGTGCGTGATCATTCACATCCTGAGCGTCCCAAAACGACGAGGCGGGCTCCCATTGCTTGGCACCAAAGCGCAATCGCGAGGCGGCGTTCGCGGTGGTGATATCCGTTTCGCCGAGCGTGGAGAACCAAACGGCGAGCAAATCGCCATTCGGACACTCAGTGATGGATGGGCTGTGATTCTGACTGATGAACACAGGGCCGACGGAACCATCGGGAATGCGCACATAGGGCTTCGGGCCTTCGTAAAACGGCGCGTCTGCCGTGACATGGACACTCGTGTCCGTGGAGTCGCTGCGGACAGGAGTGTCCGCATCACGCTGGCTCACGTTCTGCGCATTCACTGGCCGCGCGGCCAGCGGCAGCGGTTTTCCCTTCGGCAACTCACCCTGCACGACGCGGAAGCCGATGCGCTCGCTCGCGGAGTTCGTCACCCACGATCCGCGATTCGCGGAGCGCAGGAAGCGGATCATCGACGAATGAAAGCCGCCACGGAACACATGGCAGTCACCATCCGCACGGCCCAACGGATCGGTCTGCGCACCGCTCTCATATGGCCCATACCAATCGCTGCACCACTCGGCCACATTGCCATGCATGTCATGCAGGCCCCAGGCATTCGGCGTCTTCTGCGCCACACGCAGCGCGCCTGCGCCTCCGGTTCTTGATTCCGTCCCAGGATGATCCAGGCCGAGGATCTGCCCTTGCTTCAGCTTCGCCGTTGCCTTGCCAGCATTCCTCCAATCATACTCACGCGGCATCGGTCCCGGCGGAAAATACACGCCGCGAAAGTTTTCCTCGCCAAACCACTTCTGATGCCCATCCGGCAACGTGTCGCCCGTATGGAAAAGCGTCGTCGTGCCTGCGCGGCAGGCATACTCCCACTCAGCCTCCGTCGGCAGACGATACGGCTTACCCTCCTTCTTCGACAGCCAATCGCAATACGCCACCGCCCGCTCCCACGTCACGCCGCCCGCCGCGTCATCATCCGCTGCCTTCGACTTCGGATCGTTCTTTTTGAACTGGGGATCGAACTGCCGAAACTGCGCCACCGTGACCTCGGTGACGCCCATCAGGAAAGGCTGTGTGATTGTGACCTTGTGCGCGGGCTTCTCATCAAAATCGATCCGGTCAAAGTCCTTGTGCATCTCGCCGAAGCGCTTCTGGCGTAGGTAATCGTCCATCGGCGGCCCGTCCTGTCCCATCATGAACGTGCCCGGCTCGATGCGCACGAGCTTCAAGCCGATGGAGTTTGTGACAGGCTCGGCAGCGTGCAGCTCTGCCAGCGACGCGAGCAGCAGGCTGGTGAGGAGGGTGAGGTTGGGTTTCATGTGGTTGGTCGCCGTGAGACGGCGGGCTATGGTTTCAGGTCGAAACTGAAAAGCCGTGCATGCTGCATTTGAAACTCGATGCGCACCGGCCGGCCGTCCAGCGAGGCGAGCGGTTGCTGGAACGGCACGGCGTGGTCAAGCTGGTCGCCACGCAGGCTGACCCAGTCGAAGCCTGGCAACGGCTTGCTGGAGTCGTCCAGCAAACGGATCCTGATTTCGCCCGTGATGCTGGCGTTGACCGTCAGCGCGGTGCCCTCCAGCCTCAGTGGCGGGGTGCGCAGGATGCCTTTCTCAGCACCCGCCTCGCGGGCAACGTAGCGGTCGCGCCGCATCTTCACGAGGCCGATCTGGCGTTCCTCAAAGCGGTTGTGCTTGTGACCCCACTGGTAGCCGGCGTAGTAGAGATGAACGTCGTCGCCCAAGGGCAGTTGCTCGTCGATCCAGGCATGCGCATGATCCCATGAGCCGGGCTTGGTATCCGGACCGAAGAACACCTCGCGGTCGCGCACCCAGTGTTCGCCGTCGCGCGTCCACGCGAGGGAGGTGTGCCCCATGCCATAGGCACCCTTCGGAGCACCTTCGGCCTTCCAGTCATCGTGCAGCACTTTGACGAGGCCGACCACGAGGCCGCCGCGGGCCAGAAAGCCGCTCATCGCGTAAAACTCCGTCTTGCCCTCGTCAAAACGGTCATCCGCGGCCAGCACCACCGCCGCGGGGCTCCAATGAACGAGGTCATCGCTGAATGCCTGCAGCGTCGTGCGGCGCGTGCCTTTGAACTGCGGCAGCTCGCGATAACTGGAGGCGGTGACCACATAGCGCCGGCGTAGCGGATCGCGCCAGATGCCGGTGATGTCGTGATCGTGGGCAAACACCACATCGGGCGCGATGGGCTTGAAATGCATGCCGTCCGGCGAGCCTGCCACGCGCAGACCACCGCCATGCCACCAGCCGTATTTGTAGCGGTTGGCGGCATCGGAGAAACCGGGGCCCTCGTCGAGCACCTCGGAGCCGAACTGGATGGGCGCGGGATCATCCAGGATTCGCGCCGGGCGCTTCCAATGAATACCGTCGTCGCCCTCCAGGTAACCGAGGCGCGAGGCGTGCATGACCTTGTCATCACGCCACGCGCCATACCAGATGCGGAACTGTCCGCTCTCCGGGTGGCGCAGCACGCTGAAAAACGGCTGGAAGCAGCGATCCTCCGCGCCCGTGACGAGCGGGTTGGGGATGCCCGCATCGCGCACGGGCTGCTGCACACGACGGGTGAGATTCTCGCTCGACTCGATCAGGAAGTCGTCCACGAACAACTGCGGCCCCGGCCGCACGATCACCGCGCCGTCCGTCCGTGTGCCCGGCTTTGTCGCCTCCGCAGTGCCGTAGATGCTCGCACGATTCGGCAACGGCCCTGCTGGCACGGGAAACCCTGGCTTTCCCGTGGCGGGATTTGTCGCCGCAGGCGGTTTAGACGTATCAGCGGCGTGCAGTGCGACCAGCGGCCCGAGAAGCAGGACGGTGAGGAGCGTGAGGGTGGTTTTCATGCTTAAAAAGAGGGCGTTGTTTGGCAGCCCTGCCTACTGCGTGAGTTGCTTGAGCACCCACGCTTTGACGTCGGCATTAAACTTCACCGGCATGTCGTGGCCGGTGTTCTTCATCACGAGGCCGGTGGCGTTGAGTTGGTGAGTGGCGATGGCGTCTTCGAGCTTCTTCACGGCCTTCGGCAGATCCTCGCGCATCTTCTTTCCCAGCCAGTCGTTTTGCCCGACGTAGTCGCCGTGGAGATAGAGGATGCCTTTGCCTTTGTAGCGGTCGAAGGTCTTGATCGAATACCAGCCGCCTTCGATGAGCACGAGGTTCTGGAAGGTGCTCATGAGATAGGCGTCACCCTGCTCAAACATCGCGACGATGGAGTGCGCGCCGTTCGACATGCCGCCGATGATGTTGTGCGCGGTGTCGATGTTCGGGATGTTGGCATAGACCTTCTTCAGCATCGCGCTGTAAGCCCGGCAGATGGTCTCACCGTCTTGCTCGGTGGTGATGAGCAGTCCTTTGAAAGGGCCTGAGGGGTCGATCTTCTTTTTGAAGAGCGGCAGGTTCACGAAGATGCAGTCCTTGTTCTCCATGATCTGCTGTCCGCGTCCCGGGCCGGCACCTGGGCCGCCATGACCGCCGTAGAGGAAGACAAACAGCGGGAACTTCCGCTCCAGCGAGTAGTTGTCCGGCAGCGCTAGATACGCCTGCGTCAGCGCCTCCTGCCCCGACTGCATGGCATACAGCGTCTGCGGCAATTCTGGGAACTTCAGGATGATCCGCGTGCCTGGCTTCAGATCAGGCGCGGGCTTTGGATCATCGGCACCATGCAACGCGGCAAATGGCGTGAACAGCAGAGCGGCGGCGAATGGAAGGATGCGTTTCATGGTTCAGCGAATCCAGATGCCTTTCCCCGTGCCGCCTTTTGGCGTGGTCTTGGGGTAGTCGGGGTTGGGTTTTTGCTCGATGAGCTTCACGACTTGCTCAATGGGCAAATCGGAGTGCGCGTCACGAGTGCGGACACCGGAGACGCTGAGGTTGCGCACGGTGCAGTCGAGATCGGGAGAGAGGATTTCAACCCAAGTGGCTGTGTCATTGGGCTTGTGTTTGTAGGTCGCGGACTTGGGGCCGAGTTCGATGAGGTGGTAGCTGGCGGGTGGCTGGAAGAGGAGTTTCACATCGCGGATGGTGAGGCCGTCGGTGTTGGCGTGGACTTGGATGCTGCCGGGGCGGTTGAAGGTGAGGTTCTCGAAGGCGATGTTCTTCAGCGTGCCGATGCCGATGCTGAAGTCGTTGTCACGGCCGACTTCGAGATTGGGCTGGTCGTAGAGCTTGAAGTCGCGGATGTCGGTGATGTCTCGTATCGTGATGTCGTGGATGGGGCAGTCGAGCGTGGTGCCATCGCTGAAGCGTTTCACTCCAGGGAGCAGGCGAATGGCGTCGGTGCTATGTTTTTCATCGGGTGCGCCGGTGATGTGCTCGATGGTGAGATGATGAATGGGGCCAAAGGTGACGTTGTATTGCTTCCAATCCCAGGCGGTGAGCGAGACGGGATCGTCATGCGAATCGCCGCTGACGTTGCGAATGGTGCCTTTGCTCGCGGGACCATCGACATGCACACCATCGCGTCCATGTTGGTCGAGGGTCAGGCCATCGACGGTGAAGTCATGGATGTTGCCGAGATGGATGGCGAAGGGCTTGCTCTGACGCACGGTGACATTGCGAACGCTCACCTTGCGGACGTTGTGCAGCAGGATGACACCGTGGGTGCCGGGCACCGGTTGTTGCTCCGATGAGTGTCCTCGTGTGTTGCCTTCGCCGAAGGTCGTCCAGATGCCGCCTTCGATAGTGATGTCGGTATCGGGCTTTGTATCAGCGGGCACGGGTTTGTCGGCAAAGCCGACGATGTGCTCGTTGCGCACCATGCAGGTGTTGGTGCCGGGTTTGAGTTGGATCACGGTGTCCGCGTCGGCGGTGAGTTTTTGACCAGATTTGAGGATGATGGGGCCGTCGAGAAGGTAAGGCTGCTCGCGCTTCGGCAGATGCACGGCGTTGTTTTTGTCCAGCGCGGCCTGGATGGCGGTGTTGGCGGGCTCGTTGCTTGTTGGAAGCCCAGCGTTTGATGCACTCGCGAGTGACATCAAAAGAATAAGCGGATGACAAAAGACGCAGTTCATCGAGTTAGGAAATCCCTCGTCTCAGTCCACATACACAAACTCGTTGGCATTAAACAGTGAGCGGCAAAAAGCGAAGAGATCGTTGGCTAGAATGAACTTGGTAGCGAGCTGCTGCTCTTCGCTGGTTGGTTCGCGAGAGAAGGCGAGGGCGTAAGCGAAGTGGATTTGCTTGGCGACAACGGTGCCGGATTCTTTTTGCAGGCGCTCTGCGAAGTAGCGAGACTGGCGGAGGATGAAGTCGTTGTTGAAGAGGGCAAGCGACTGCAGCGCGGTGGTGGTGGTCATGCGCGCGGGTGTGAGATTCGCGGGATCGGGGCAGTCGAGCGTGGTCAAGAACTTCTGCGGGGTGCTGCGCACAACGAAGCGGTAGATGCTGCGACGCCATAGTTCGGGTGTGTCGGCGGTGATGTGCTGATACACGGGCGCGTAGCTTTCGGTGTAAGTGAAGTCAGTGAAGCCAGGACCACCCGTTTGCTGGAGATTAAGCTTGCCGGAGATGGCGAGCACGAAATCGCGTGTGGCCTCGGCCTCGATGCGGCGCGGGTTCTGACGCCAGAGGAGGCGGTTTTGTGCATCAAGAGCGGAGGCTTGTTGATTGAACGCGCTGCTTTGGCGATAGACGTCGCTTATGAGGATGAGCTTGTGCAGGTGCTTCAAGGACCAGCCGCTTTTCAGCAACTCCTCGGCGAGATAATCGAGCAGTTCGGGATGCGAGGGCTTGCCGCCGCCGAGGCCGAAGTCGCTGGGAGTGTTCACGATTCCTTGGCCGAAATGCCAGTGCCAGAGACGATTGACGATGACGCGTCGCGTCAATGGGTTACGCGGGTCGGTGATCCAGGTGGCCAAGGCTTTGCGACGCTCGCCTTCGGGAGTGTCGAGGGTGCCAAGAGCGGGTTTGAGATCGCGCAGCAAGCTGAGGGTGCCTGGTGGGATGGATTCTTCGGCGGGGGACTCGGGATCGCCACGTTTGAGGATTTGTATGGCGGGCGGTTTGTCTGCGATGACGGCGTAAACCTTATCGGCGGCGACTTTCGCGTTCAGTTTCGCGCTGAGTTGCTTTTCCTCGGCTCGTAGTGCTTGCACTCGGGCTTTGTCGGCAGCGGAGAGTGGTTGCGACTCGATGTCGAGCGTGAGTTTGGCGTCGCCGAGGAACAAGAGGTCGTTGCCGATGCCACCGTCGCCACCATCCGTGGCGATCAAGGTTAGCGTGGGCGCATCAGCGGAGATTTTGATATCGATGCGTGCGGAGTCGTCTTTGCGCATCTTGAGTCGCTGGAATTTTTGATCGCTGCCGACGAAGACGGTGAAGTCGGCGAGGCTGTCGGCGGCTTGTTTGCTCGCTCCAAAGCCAACCATCGCGGTGAGCCGCATCTTGGCATAGCCGCTGGCTTTGCGGATCTCTTTGAGATCGAAAGTAACGGCGCTGTTCGCATGCAAGCCGAGGATGCTGTGGCCTTCCTTGGAGAAATCAGTGCCGTCGATGGTGGTGGAGACTTGAGCGTTGAGCGGGCCGTTGCGGATGGCATCCCAAGAGTGCGCGGAGGTTGGTGGCACGCTTTTCACAGGCGTTTTGGCGGCGACGTTCACTTCCTGGCGTCCATCGGGCACGAAGAGCCATTGCACGAACTTCGGTGCATTCACATTGCCCCACTCGGGCTTCTGCAAACGATTGGCTTTGATGTCGCGATGGTAGCCGAGTTTGTCCTTCACGACGGTGCCGTTGCCAATGTGCAAACCTGCGTTCTTCATACCAGAGCCGAGTCCATTGCCACCGCCGATCATGTCGGCGAGATCGAGGCCTTCACCGGTAAGTTTGGCGAGTTCGGTGGTGACTTGGCGGAGTCGTGTTTGCGTTTTGGCACGCTCGACGGCGAGACGTGCTGACTCGGAGGTGTTGAGATCGCGATCACCGCGCTTCAATCCGGCGAAGACAGACCAGAGCGAGTAATACTCGCGCTGCGAGATGGGATCGAGCTTGTGATCGTGGCAGCGCGCGCAGTTCACCGTGACGCCGCATGCGGCGGTCATCACCTGCGTGACCATGTCGTCGAGATCGAGCGTGCGAGCGCTGCGGCGCAGCACATCACTCTTCGTTTCGACCTGTCCGACGAAATCCCATGGCCCTGCGGCCAAGAAACCAGTCGCAGCGATGGCTTGCGGATCATTCGGCGAGAGAACATCGCCCGCAATCTGTTCGCGGAGAAACTGGTCGTAGGGTTTGTCGGCGTTCAGCGCGTTGATGACGTAATCGCGGTAGCGCCAGGCATTGTCGCGGCGCTGATCTCGCTCGAAGCCATGCGTGTCAGCGTAATGTGCGATGTCGAGCCAGTGGCGGGCGTAGCGCTCGCCGCAGCGTGGTGAGGCAAGGAGGCGGTCGATGAGCTTTTCATACGCCTTCGGGTCTTGGTCTTGGATGAAGGCCTCGACTTCGGCAGGTGTCGGCGGCAGACCATGCAGATCGAAGGTGAGGCGACGAATGAGGGTTCGGCGGTCCGCTTCGGGCGAAGGCTGAAGTTTGTTCTCAGCAAGTTTAGCTTGGATGATCGAGTCGATGCTCTGTGGTGTGCTGAACTTCGTCAAAGGCTGCCAAGCCCAGTGTGAGAGGCGTTTATCAGCGAGCGCGGCTTTGTCCGTAGCGTTTTCGGGCCACGCAGCCCCGGATTCGATCCAGGTTTGGATGGTTTTGATTTGAGATGGCGTCAGTGGATCGCCTTTCGGCGGCATGCGCTCTTTTTCGTCCTCGTTGGTGATGCGCTGGTAGAGAGGCGACTTGTCGATTTTACCCGCCACGATGGCCGGACCGTCATGACCTCCTTTGAAGGCGAATGCCTTTGCATCAAGACGCAGTTCGCCTTTTTGCTTCTTTTCGCCGTGGCACTCGATGCAACGCTCCTGGAGCAGTGGGCGGATCTCGCGGTCGAAATCGACGGCCAAGGCGGAAGTGATGAAAAAGAGGAAAATCGCGGGTTTCATCGCTTGGTCTTCGTTTTGGCGGCGAGATCGCGGGCGGCCTCGTCCATGTGATGTTTCATCGCCTTGGCGGCGGCGGCGGCATCGTGGGCGGCCACGGCGGTCAGAATGGCGGTGTGATGGTCGATGGCACGCTGCTGGCCGACATTGCCGATGGTGACGCGGCGGCTTTCACGACCGAGGTCGGCGAGGGATTCGAGCATGAGCTTTAAAATCTCGTTGCCAGCGATGCGGGCGAGGGTGCGGTGGAAGTCGATGTCGGCCTCGACAGCTTCATCGTGGGTTTCAGCGGCCACCAAGCGGTCATGGATGGCGCGGAGCTGCTTCACATCAGCCGTTTTGGCCTTCAAGGCGGCCTGCCTCGCGATTTCAGGCTCGATGGCGGCGCGGGCCTCGTTCAACTGGCGCAGGCGTTCTGTCATCTCGGGCAGCAGCAGCGAAAGGGAGCCGCTCAGCGGCTTGTGGAGCCGATTCACGGCCCGAATACCGCTGCCATGGCGGATTTCGAGCAGGCCTTGCAGTTCGAGTCGTTTGGTGGCCTCACGCAGCACGGTGCGGCTGACGCCGAGGCGCTCGGCCATGAGACGCTCGGGCGGCAGCTTGCCGCCGCCAGACTCGACCTCGTCACGCAACTGGCGTGCTAGACGCGAGCAGACCTGATCGACGAGCGACGGGGCGGATTTGAGCGGAGCAAGAGTCATGCAATTGGTAGGAGGTCCTACCAATCGTGAATTGCGGTGTGTTTTCTTTCATCTTGCCGATAAATGATCCGACGTTGCCGATGATGGCCTTTGCGACACTTGCGGCTTGAGCGTGTCCGCGAGCACGGGAGAGTGATGCGCCAAAATCTCATTCACCGACGATGCCCCTCCGCGACACCTTGCTCAATCTCGCCATCACCTGCGTGCTGGTGCTGATCATCGTGCTGGTGGCGATTTTGCTGAAGGAGAGCCGGCCGGAGCCGTTGCCAGCGCTGCCGGTGGGTGTGGCGCAGGTGCCGCCGGGGCAGAATGCGGACGGCAGCCCCGCGCCGCTGCCTGAGTTCAAGGTGTTCCCGAAGGCGCGATTCATTGAGAGCCGGACGAACGAGGCGGACACGCTGCGCATCAAGGTGAGCGACACGGAGGAGGAGCAGGTGTTTGTGCTCTATTTTGTGGATGCGCTGGACGCCTCCTGGACGCATCCGCAGCGTGTGCAGGAGCAGGCGCGTTACTTTGGCGTGTCGGGCGACAAGGTGGTCGCGGAAGGCCTGAAGGCGACGCAATACGTCACCCAGCTCCTCAAAGAGCGCCCGTTCAGCGTGATGACGCGCTGGGAGCAGGTGCCGGAGCGCAGCCGGTTTTACGCGCTGATTCTCGTCGAGCACACG
>NZ_JBIIKX010000123.1:0-9354 GCF_044232965.1 Prosthecobacter sp. | reverse complement strand
CGAGGTCTTCGAGTGGGACGGCAAATCCACCTACATCCAGCATCCGCCCTTCTTCGCCGACTTCAGCATGACCCCCGGCGACATCGTGGAAATCAAAGGCGCACGCCCGCTCGGCATCTTCGGCGACAGCGTCACGACCGACCACATCAGCCCCGCTGGTGCCATCAAGAAAGCCAGCCCCGCAGGCCGATTCCTCACCGAAAACGGCGTCGCGCAGGCCGATTTCAACAGCTACGGGAGCCGTCGCGGCAATGACCTCGTCATGACCCGCGGCACCTTCGCCAACGTGCGCATCAAGAACCTCATGCTCGGCGGCAAAGAAGGCGGCGATACCTTGTTGCAGCCCGCTGGCACCGAAATGAGCATCTACGACGCCGCCGAGGCCTACAAAGCTGCCGGCACGCCCACGATCGTCATCGGCGCTGAAGACTACGGCATGGGCTCCAGCCGCGACTGGGCCGCCAAAGGCACTCGTCTGCTCGGTGTGAAGGCCGTCATCACGAAGTCCTTCGAGCGTATCCACCGCAGCAACCTCGTCGGCATGGGCGTCCTGCCCTGCAACTTCAAGAACAAGGCCGACTACGACAAGGTCAAGGACCTCGCCGATGCCACCTTCGACATCCTGGGCCTCAGCAACGACTTCAAGCCCATGAGCGAAGCCACCCTCCGCGTCCACAAGTCCGACGGCAGCACCTTCGACATCCCGCTCGTCGTCCGCATCGACACCCCCGTCGAAATCGACTACTACCGCGCCGGCGGCATCCTGCCGTATGTCCTCGCGCAGATCCTGCGTGCGAACGGCTAAGCCGTAGAACGAGTTTTCCAACTCGTTCCCTCCCAACACCTCACCAAACCCGGCAGACTGAAAGGCTGCCGGGTTTTTCTTTGCTTGGATTCATCCGAGACGCCGGACAAACTCACGCCATGAGCTCCACCGTCTTCCCCATGATTCCCGCTGCCAGCAAGTCGTTGTGGTTCTTTGCCATCATCAGCCTCGTGCTCCTGGCTGGCGTCGTGCTGATGATCTGGCTCGCCTGGTCCATGCGGCATGCCACGTTCACCGTCTCCAACGAAGGCCTCCGCCTCCAAGGCGACCTCTACGGCCGCTTGATCCCGCTCCAATCACTCAAGCTCGACGAAGCCGTCGTCACCAACCTCAACACCGACAGGGGCCATCAGCCCAAGTGGCGCACGATGGGCACCGGACTGCCCGGCTACGCCGCTGGCTGGTTCAAACTACGCAATGGGGAGAAAGCACTGCTCTACGTCACTGACCGCACGCACGTCGCGCGTATTCCGACGACGGAGGGCTACACGGTGATGCTGAGCGTGGCCGACCCGACGGCGCTGATCGAAGAACTTAGCCGCCAGCAGAAGGCCTTGAAGTGAGTCATTTGGCCGGCACGGCAAACTGCGCGGGCACGGTGATCACATCGGCCACGACGCACCAGATCACGATGAAGACGAGCAAGGCCGCCCCGGCCAGCAGGTGGAGGCTGCTTTTCTTCACGATGGTGGGATGCGGCGGCAAGTGGGCGTGAAGTTTCTTCATCAGGATCAACCACGCGCCCCAGGCCAGCGGCAGCAGGATGGCAAACACGAGCGCAGCCTCCCGTTTCTCCGCGTCCTCGGCGTGGTGAATCGAGATGATGCTGTCATTCGAGACCAGCCAGCCGCCGATGATCGTGATCGCGGCGATGCCGTAATTGATCGAATCATGCAGCTTCGTGCGAAACCACTCCTCGGTCTTGGTCAGTTCACGGTCTTCCATGGAAATGCGGGCCAAAGGTTACTGCGCCCGGCCTTCCTCGGCGTCCATGAGGTCGAAGAAGGTCACGATGTCTTCGCGGTCAGGGAAGCCGGCCTCCGCCCGCTGCTCCACGAGACCTTTCGAGGCGGCGTCGCGCCAGCCGCGCTTGGACATGAAGCCGTTCCAGATTTCGATCTGCTCGGTCGTTGGTCGATGGCCGTTCTGGCAGCACCACTCGAGGATTTCCTCGTCCGTTCCGCCTTCGAGGGTGCGTTGGGTCAGCTCGTTGAAATCGACGCCGAGGAACTTGCACACACGCTCGTCAAACGTGCGGTTGCCCGGCGTGTAGCCGAGGTGGTAGCCCTCGGGCAGCTTGCCCTCTTTCGCGAAGAGGCGAATTTTGTCGAGGATGCGGCCGAAGACGTAAATGCCGCCGACCATGTCACGAGGAGAACGTATGGGGAATGCCATGCGTCTTTTTAGCGAAGACGCATGGCCTGGTCAATGCATGACCTTATTCCGCCTTCTTCTTTCCCTTGCCCTTGCCTTTGGGAGCGGCGGCTGGAGCAACTTTTTCGCCGGGTTTTGGCAGCGTGGCCCGCACCTCTTCCCAAGCGGGATTCAGCGTGGCCTCACGGATGGAGAAGTTGCGAAAATCGACCGACTGGCCGCTGACGGTGAAGCCTGGGGCCATCTTTGGAGTCTTGAACAGGTCGTTCGCGCCCCAGGCGGTGAAGTCGTTCACTTTGCCGAGCATCAAGTCACTCACCATCTCCAGGCGCACCTTGTGCCAGGTGCCGGGAGCGAGTTCTGTAGGGAAACGGGCAAAGATAACGGCCTTGTCCGGCCCTTCATGATCGTTGTCGTCCTTTTGAATGGTGACGGACTTCGGCGTGATGTTGATGCGCGCCATGTGGTCCTTCACCGCGTTGATGGACAGGCTCGTGCTCTTGGCGCCTTCAAATTTGAACTCATACTCGACCACGAAGTCCTGCAGCTTGTTCGGCAGGCGGGTCACGGCACCGTGCTTGTCTGCCTCCAGCTCAGAGCCGCGCGTCACACCTTCCACCAGCTCCCACTTGCCCTTCGCGGCTTTCCACGGTGCGCCTGGGGCGGTGTCCAGCTTGCTTTCATAGATGACCTTGCCAGGAACGGCGAGCAGCGGCTTGTCTTCCGCACGGGCGCTGATGGTGGCGGCCAGTGCGAGAGCGAGGGTGAGCAGGGATGTGTGTTTCATGGGTGGGCCGCTGAGAACGAAGGGGCAGGGGCCAAATTGCAGGAGACTTGAATTGTCGGGGGGACCGGCATAGCCTCGGAACCATGCTGACCAGGGCTTTCTTCATTGGTGCACTATGGTGGTGTCTCTTGGCGGACATGCCAGTCTTCGCCCTTGAGCGGCAGCTCCTCCCGCAGGAAGTGCCCTGGACTGGAAAACAGCCATTGTCCAACAAGCCCGTGATCGAGGGAAAGAGCATGCGAGCCTGGCACGAGGCCACTGTGTTTCCTGAATTTGTGTACGTCGGCACCTTGGACGGTGCGCTCGAGTATTTGACGGTTAAGTCACGGAATTTCTCCCCCGGTGGGACCATGGGCTTGGTGGTGCGCGGCATTGAGATGGACCGCATGCGGGTCAACGTGAGCTTGAGAGGGAGAAATGCCCTGCAGCTTGTGGATGCTTTGTGTGCGCTAGGTCGTTGCAACTGGACCCTCGGTCCCTACGGCATTATCATTCATCGCGAGCCGAAGATTCCCCACCGCGAGCTGAAGACTCCATGACACCATCCATTCGCTGGGTCTTCATCTGCCTGGCTCTCCTCTCCCGCATGCACGCCGCCGAACCGAATGCCGCCGCCGATGCCTGGCTGGCGAATGCCAGCCTCGCGCCACCGCTGAAGGTGCCAACGGCCCTCGATGCCTGGCAGCAGCAGCGCATGCAAATCCGTGCCAAGCTAAACGTGCTGCTGGGTGAGCTGCCGCCGCGTCCTCCTGTCTCTGCTTTCAAGGTCCTCAGCCGCGAGGACAAAGGCACCTACACCCACGAGACGATCCAGTTCGACAATGGTGCCGGCGAGATCGTTAAAGGTTTCGCGTTTGTGCCCAAAACGGCCACAGCTCAGACCAAAGCCCCTGCCATCCTCTACTGCCACTGGCACGGCGGGCAGTATGACATTGGCAAAAGTGAGCTGCTGGGCACCAACGCCACCCCCGTGGCACCGGGCCCTGCGCTGGCGGAGAAAGGCTACGTCGTGCTGGGCATCGACGCGCCGTGCTTCGGCGAGCGGAATGGCCAGGGCCCGGACGGCCCGCAGCAAAAGGGCAGCGCGGGCGAAATGACGGCGGCCAAATTTCATCTCTGGGCCGGGCGCACGCTCTGGGGCATGATCTTGCGCGATGATTTGACCGCGCTGGACTATCTCTGCTCACGGCCCGAGGTGGACGCGGCCCGTGTCGGCGTCACCGGCATCAGCATGGGTTCCACACGGAGTTGGTGGATCATGGCACTGGATGACCGACCGCGTGCGGCGGTTTGCGTGGCCTGCATGACGCGCTACGAGGAGTTGATCCGCGTCGGCATGCTCAAAGCCCACGGCATTTACTACTTTGTGCCTGGCATGCTGAAACACTTCGACACCGAGGCCGTGATCGCGCTGGGAGCGCCGCGAGCGATGCTTTTCATGACGGGCGATCAAGATGGCGGCTCACCGATTGAAGGGGTGAAGCATCTCGGCGAGATCGTGAGCCAGGTCTATGTGCTGCATGGTGATGAAGCGAGACAGCGCTTCGAAAACACGATCTATCCCGGCATCGGGCATGTGTATTTGCCCGAGATGTGGGAGAAGACCGTGAAGTGGCTGAACCGGTGGGTGAAGGGAGAGGGCAAGTAGTCGCCAAGCAGTCAAGATGGTCACTCAAGCGAGGCGCGGCCTCTTCTTGACGAATCCTTGACCACCTGACCATCCCTTGACGGCTTGTCATCTCACCACGAGCTCAGGTCTTCATGAAGCTGGTCCATCTCGCGTGAGAAGACCTCTCGCTCGGGCATATCGGGAGCGCCGTAGGGCACGATTTCGACGACATTCTTCCGCAGGGCGGTAATGCCGTTCTTCCCACTGGCATCAAGAATGGTTTTCCAGGCGCAATCCGCGAAGCGGGCGGCGAGGATGCAGTCCTGCGGTGTGGTGTGGCCGCCGCGCTGAAGATGGCCGAGCACGGAAGGGCGCACTTCGAGGTCCGGGAAAGGCGCCCCAGGGCGTTGGAAATACTGCTGGAAGGCGTCCATGAGCACATAGGCGCGGTTACGCTTCTGCGGCGGATCAAACTGCACGCCTTCGGCGACCAAGACGATGGCGTGGCCGCGGCCGCGCGTCATCGCACCTTCGATCTTCGCCGCTAGGTTCTTCATGTCTTCATCCGTGAGTGCCCCCGGCTCGGGGGTGATGATCATCTCCGCCCCGGAAGCCAGACCAGCCATGCGGGCGAGGTCGCCGCTCTCACGGCCCATCGTTTCCAGCACCATCACGCGGCGGTGGCTGCGCGCAGTGTCGATGAAATGGTCCACCGCCCACACCAGCGTGTTCACTGCGGTATCGACGCCCAGCGCCATGTCTGTGAACTGTAGATCGTTGTCGATCGTTCCAGGCACACCGATGACCCGCAGATCGCTCTCCTCGGCGAGCAGCCTCGCGCCGGTGAGCGAGCCGTCGCCACCGACGACGACGAGTGCGCGCACGTTGAGGTCTTTGAGAAGCTGGATGACCTCCTCGCGCACTTCTTTGCGGTGAAACTCCAAACAGCGTGCAGAACCAAGGATGGTGCCGCCCTTGCCCATGATGCCGCTCACGCTGGCGTGGTCCATCTGGATGATGTCGAGCTGCTCGTTGATGAGGCCGGCCCGGCCCGTATGCGTGGCGATGGCGTGCTTCAAACGGACGAGCGCCTCGCCATCCCCTTTCACGGTGCGGGCGGTGCGGGCAAGGCCCCGATAACCGTGGCGAATGCCCAGAACGGCGATTTTTTCACGGTTTAGGCCCAGGCGCACGATGGCGCGCAGGAAAGCGTTCATGCCGGGCGAGTCGCCGCCACTGAAAAGCACCGCGACGGCTTGTTCGGGGTAAGAAGGGATCATGTAAAAATGGGTTGGGGGCAGTTGCCTTAGCGAGTACTCCGGGCGTGGCAAGCAACGCGTGAGGCTACTCCAGATTCCTAGCCTTGATCGCCTGCGCTGGCGTGTTACTGGCGCGGGTGTCCCCCGAATTCGCCACCACGCTCTTCCCGCTCGTCGCCGCCCTGCTGTACGCCTTTGGCGCCCTCGTCCTGAAGCGCTCCAGCGACCTCGGCGTGGGCCTGTGGCGCACCACTTTTGTGGCCAATGTGATCGTCGCGGCGCTGTTTTCCCTGCTCTGGCTGCTCGGCGGCCCGCAAGTGGAGAAAGAGCTGCTCTGGCAGCCCGGCGTGATCGCCCTGTGCCTGTTCGTCGGTCAGCTTTCGCAGTTCCTGGCGCTGGAAAAAGGGGATGTCTCCGTCGCGGTGCCGATTTTCGGCCTCAAGGTCATCCTGGTGGCGTTTTTCACCCCCTTCCTCATTGGCGAGGCCGTGGGCACGAAACTCTGGATCGCCGCCTTCCTCAGCGTGCTCGGCATCACCTTTCTCAATCGCAAACACGCCGATCAGCCTCCACGTCACCTGCTCATCACCTTCATCGCAGGCGGCATCGGAGCCGTGGCCTTCGCGATCTTTGACGTGCTGGTTCAGAAATGGGGGCCGTCTTGGGGCGCGGGCCGTCTGCTGCCCTGCATCTTCTGGATCAACGCCCTGCTCTCCTTCGGCCTCATCTTCCGTTTCTCCGCTCCTTTGAGCAAGGTGCCCGGCAAGGCCTGGCCCTGGCTCGTGGGCGGCTCTGCCCTGCTCGGCGTGCAAAGCATCACCTTCGTCAGCACGCTCGCTGTCTTCGGCAAGGCCACCAACGCCAACATCGTCTATGCCTCGCGCGGCCTGCTCAGCGTCGCGCTCGTCTGGCTCGTCGGGCACTGGTTTCACAACGCCGAGCAGCACCTTGGCCCCAAGGTCATGCGCTGGCGTCTGGCGGGCGCGTTGCTGATGATGAGCGCCATCGTGCTGGTGGTGGTGTGACGCGATTTGGCAAGCCGTCTGCCCCGCCGCACGTTTGAGTGCGCATGAAAACGCGTTTTCTTTTCCTGGCGGTTCTTGGCGTGATGAATCTGGCCGCCGGGGCGGAAATCGAGCCCCAGCCCTTTCTCGCGGCAGCGCAGCGGCTCATCGACTCCGCCAGCTTTCTCGGCACACCGTTCAGCGGCGACGAAATCATCACGCTGAAGGCCGCGATTCAATCCAATGAAGCTGCCGGAGCTGCCAAGGCGCAAGCAGTGCTCGATGCGCATGCGCTCTTCCATGTCACCATCACCCCGGAGCAGCGGGTGAAGGTCGAACGCGGCGCGGCGAAGGCCGTGCTCGATGAATCCGGCTGGCGGCAGTATCTCGTGCGTGTCGAGAACGAGGCCGGTGTCACCGCGAAGCTCGCCGCCAGCAGTCCACAGGCCAAAATCATGTATGTGCCCGGCTCCCCGCCCGTGGCGCCGCATGCGCAGCCGAAAGACCCCGGCGAGCCCGCGCTCGCCGCCCGCTGGCTGGACATGCAGATGTTTGAAGCGCCGCCGATGCAGCCCACGCTCAGCGGCCTCAGTCTCGAATACCGTATCATCCAGCTCTACAGCCGTGACGCGGGCAAGCGCGACGCCACCTTCAGTTTCGACACTGGCCAGGGCACGCAAGATCTCGGTTTCCGCAACGAAGTGAGCGTGTTGTTCGATTGCCAGTCAGCCCGCGAGGTGAAACTGGCCATCACCGATGAAAACGGGAAACCCTGCATCGCCGAGCTGCTCATCAAAGACCAAGCCGGACGCGTCTATCCGAGCCAGATCAAGCGCCACGCGCCCGATTTCTTCTTCCACCCGCAGATTTACCGTGGCGATGGCGAATCGCTCAAACTGCCGGATGGCGACTACGATGTCGTTTTCCGTCGCGGGCCTGAATCACTGCCCGAGTCGCGAAAAATCTCGATCTCCGGCCAAAACACGTCGCTGGCATTCCAAGTGAAGCGCTGGATTGATCCGTCCCTGCGCGGCTGGTGGAGCGGTGATCATCACATCCACGCCGCAGGCTGTGCGCATTACTCGGTGCCCACGCAGGGCGTGCATGCGCCGGACATGGCGCGGCATTGCATGGGCGAGGATTTGAAAATCGGCGCGAACCTCACCTGGGGACCGTGCTTCGATTATCAGAAGCAGTTCTTCACCGGCACGGAGGACAAGGAATCGCGCCATCCCTTCCTCCTGCGCTACGACGTCGAGGTCAGCGGCTTCGGATCACACAAAAGCGGTCATCTTTGCCTGCTGAAGCTCAAGGAGCAGATGTATCCCGGCGGCGACAGCACCGCGCACTGGCCCACGCTTTGCCTCAACACCTTGAAGTGGGCCAAGAAGCAGGGCGCTCTCACCGGCCCCGCGCACAGCGGCTGGGGCCTGCAACCCATCGCGCCGGGCGATCCCAACTTCAAAGAACCCTACCGTGGCCCCGGCAAATACGCCTCCGCCACTGACGAACTGCCAAACTACATCATCCCGCCCTTTAACGGCATCGGCGCGTGCGAATACATCGTCGATGTCACGCACCTGGTGCCCGGACCCGATGGCAAGCCGGTGCCCGCAGTCGATTTCATGTCGATGGTGGACACGCCGCACACCTGGGAGCTGAACATCTGGTATCACACGCTCAACGCCGGCTTCCGCACCCGCATCAGCGGCGAGACCGACTTCCCCTGCATCTACGGCGAGCGCGTGGGCCTGGGCCGCGCGTATGTGAAGATCGACGGCAGGCTCAATTACGACGCGTGGTGCGAGGGCATCCGTGCCGGTCGCGCTTATGTCAGCGACGGCAAGAGCCACCTCATCGACTTCAAGGCCAACGACCTCGAACTCGGCACCCAAGGCAGCGAACTCCGCCTCAAACAACCCGCGACCGTCAAAGTCACCGTCCAGGCCACCGCCCTGCTCGACACACAGCCGCGCCCTGACATCCAAACCGCCCCGGTGGACCGAAAACCCTTCTGGGACATCGAACGCGCCCGCATCGGCGCCTCACGGCAGGTTCCCGTCGAACTCCTCGTCAACGGTGTCTCCATGCAGACCCAAAACATCACCGCCGACGGCACGGCACGCGATCTGAGCTTCGACGTGCCCGTCGAAAAGAGCTGCTGGCTCGCCCTGCGCATCCGCGCCAGCTCGCACACCAATCCCATCTTCGTCATCGTGAACGACCAGCCCATCCGCGAAAAACGCAGCCTCGAATGGTGCCTCAAGAGCGTCGGTCAATGCTGGTCGCAAAAAGAAGCGCTCATTGACCCAACGGAACACGCCGATGCTGTCGCCGCTTACGAACACGCGCGGAAGGTGTATCGAGAGCGGCTTGGAGAGTGACCCTGCTCTAGCAGCCTGTTGAAAAACCTCTCCTCCTGGGTGATGAGAACAACCCTGCATGTTTGAGCAACGCCAAACCAAGCAACGCCAGCAGGAACTCTGGATAGTCGC
>NZ_JBIIKX010000160.1:0-2637 GCF_044232965.1 Prosthecobacter sp. | reverse complement strand
GGATTCCGTCGGCGAGATGTCTGCCTTTGCGGCACCTGCGTGCCATCCGGCGTGGACGCTGGTCGTGAGAAGAAGGAGAAGAAGGTATTTCATGGTGTGGTGGATGGTTGGGGCTTTTGGTTCGGTGCTGCTTGGATAGGCTCAAGGCGGTTTGGTTGATGACTCGTAGAACCACGCCGAGTCGATCACAGCCACGCGGAGGTCGATGATGTCCTGGATGCTCCAATTGGGCAGATACTCGCAGGTCCAGTAGTTGAGGATGGCGCGTCCATCGCGGGTGAAGCGGCAGCCGGGATTGGAGAAGGCGCGTTTCGGGTCGGTCTCGATGTCGCGCACGTGCTGCCAAGTGCGCCCGTGGTCCTTCGACACGGCGGCGGTGAGCGGGCTGCGCTTGCCATAGTGCGAGCGGAACTTGGGATCGAAGGTGTTGTTCCAGATCATCAGCAAATCCCCCGTCGAGGGGATACGGGTCAGCTCCGGACAGGACTCCGGCGAGGTGAGACCGGTGCTCTTCGGCGCGGACCAATGCAGCCCGTCGTCGGTGGACTCGGAAAAGTGGAGCGTGCCGAGTTGATTGCGCATCACCATCAGAACGCGGCCATCGCCCGTCTGTTCGACGTGCGGCTCCATCGCGCCGCGCTTCGGCAGCGTGAGCCAGTTCGCGGCCTCGCTCCAGGTGCGGCCGTCGTCGTCGCTGAAGAGAATGGTTGCCTCATACGGCCCGGTTTCGGCCGGTTTCCCGGGAGCGGGCGGACTGGCAGGCAGAAGCAGGCGTCCCGAAGCCAGTCGCTTCACCGTGGCATTGCACAACGAAAAGGCCCGCTTCGGGACGAACTCCGCCAGTGGCGAAAAGGTCTGCCCCTCGTCGGTCGACTTCCACACATGGTTGGTCAGCGAGCCGGGTCGATGTTGTCGCATGAAAAGAAGAAGAATGCCTCCATCCTGCGCGCGGATGAGATTCGGCGAATAGACATTCACATCGCCCGGAGCGGTGTCGGTGATCAAGCGATGCCCAGCCCAGGTGCGCCCGCCATCGGCCGACTCATGCGCCACGAGCCGCGTGATGGCGAAGTCGTTGCCATCGCCGCCAAACTCCATCGAGATCAGCAGCAGCCTCCCATCCTTCAGTTCGATTACATCCCCCTCGCTCTTGCGAGGCAGTTTCGGGGTGCTCGCGCTGACGGTGACGATGGATTTCTTGCCTTCGGTCGGCGCTTTGGCGGGAGGAGTCTGTGCCGTGGCGGCGAAAGGCAGAAGGAGGGCGGTGAGAGCCGACCGGAGGGAACCGGAGCGCAGCGGAGATAGCCGACGAAACGAATCCGAAAAGGATCGGCAAACAGCCTGCCAGACTGATTTCAAAATGACGCAGGCAACGGTGATGCTGTATTTCATGTTTGGCATTCATTTCCTACTGCCTCGGCACAGCCGGGCCCAGGCAGATGCGAAAGCCATCGCGTGAGTCGGAGTAGGTCACGTCTCTGATTCCCAGTCGCACAGCGCAGCGCGCATTGCCGGGCACATCGAAGTAGTTTCCGCCACGGCAGACGGGGCGGGAGACGGTGCGTTTTTCGGCGTTTTCAAAGTAGATCTCTTCGTGACCGCCCTTTGGATCGAAGTGGTCGATGACAAACTCCCACACACCGCCGCACATGTCGGCGAGGCCGAAGCCGTTGCGGCCTTTCTCGCCGTAGTGATCGACGGGCGACACAAACGCGAAGCCATCGCTCCACGGCACCTTGGCGAGCGGCCATGCCTTCGTGCCGCCCGGCAGGACATCCATGCTGGAGATGTTCAGCCTGCCCTCGCCATCTTCGATCTCGTTGCCCCACCAGAAGTAGCGGCTCTCCTTGCTGCCTCCACGGCAGGCATATTCCCACTCCGCTTCGGTTGGTAGACTGTATTCCATGCCTTCCGGGAGTCGGCTAGCCTTGCGTTCGCGCTCGCTCAGCCATTGGCAAAATGCCTTCATGTCGTTGTAGCTCACGCACACGACCGGAAAGTCATCACGGTTTGGAAATCCCCAGTTCGGATCGCGCCAGCTTTTGCCCTTCACGGATTTCCACGGATGCACCACCTGCGTCGTGAGATGATAACCGTCCCATTCGGGATCGAACACCTGGGTCTCGCCGCCCGGCTTTTCGGCATCGGTCACAAAGCCAGACTCCTCCACAAACCGCCGGAACTGTCCCACGCTGACCTCCGTGCGCCCCATCCAAAAGCCGTTCTTCATACGCGTCAGTCGTGGCTGTTACCCTCGAAGGACTCGCGCGTCGTCCCCGGCTGCGCACCACCTTCGATACCGGTGGCCCAAACCTTTTCCTCCAGCGTGCTGCCCATCATGAACTCGCCCGGCGGAATGAAAACGACCTCCAGCGGCACTCCGCCGCCGAGGTCGAGTCGTTTGGCATCTCCCTTGGTTGGTTCATCTTTGGCGAAAACGGAAACGGTCGCGAGGAGAGACAATAGAAGAGTGCGCATGGAAGCTATACAGCTCCCGGTAGCATAGCCTTTCTAGCAGCCTGTTGAAAAACCTCTCCTCCTGGGTGATGAGAACAACCCTGCATGTTTGAGCAACGCCAAACCAAGCAACGCCAGCAGGAACTCTGGATAGTCGCCGGAGAACTTCCCGCAGCCACC
>NZ_JBIIKX010000122.1:0-9432 GCF_044232965.1 Prosthecobacter sp. | reverse complement strand
TTTGTCATGCATATCCTCGGTTGAGCTGTCAACCAAGACTCCCGGAACAGCATGGGAACCTGATAGAATAAGGGCTCCAAGGCGATTTGATGCCTTGTCCCCGTTGTCGTTTTTGGAAGGCCGTTGGCCTTCAATGCCGATCTACGCATTCCAAATCACCCCGCGCAAGCCACCCGGATCTCCTCCAGCTCCGCCCAGCGCGTGAATTTGCGATCCAGCTCGTGCTTCTTCGCGTCGAGCTTGGCGATGTAATCATTCGTGCCGGCACCGAGCTTCACAAACAGCTCGGGGTTGCTCAGTTCGGCCTCCATGGCGGCGATTTCGCTTTCGAGGGTGGCGATGGCGGTTTCGCAGTCGGCCAGCTCGCGCTGCTCTTTCTGCGACATCTTGCGCAACTTCGGAGCGTTGGCGGCGGCGGCTTTTTCCTTCTTCACCGCGGCGGTGACGTGGGCCAACTCGGCGGCGGCTCGCGCGGCGCGTTTTTCCTGGTAGTAGCTATAGTTGCCGGCGCATTCGTGAATGCGGCCCTGGCCCTCAAACGCGATGAGGCGGTCGCACACGCGGTCGAGGAAGTAGCGGTCATGGCTGACGACGAGCACGGTGCCTTTGAATGCGAGAATGGCCTCCTCCAGTACGCGCATGGTGGCGAGATCGAGATCGTTCGTCGGTTCGTCGAGAATGAGGAAGTTGCCGCCACGGCGCAGAATTTTCGCCAGCAGCACGCGGCTTTGCTCGCCGCCGCTGAGTTCCTTCACGCGCATGGTCACGCGCTCGTCAGTGAAAAGAAAGCGCCGCAAATAGGTGCGCACATGCAGCTTCTCCGGGCCGAACTGCACGAACTCGCTCATCGGCCCCGCCACTTCTTCCATCACGCTGTTCTCGGGATTGAGCAGCAGGCGCTGCTGATCGACGTAGTTGAAGATCGTGCGCTTGCCGATGGCGACCTTGCCCTCGTTCGGCTGTTGCTCGCCCATGAGCATGCGCAGCAGCGTGGTTTTGCCGAGACCGTTGCGGCCGATGATGCCGGTGCAGGTGCCGGCCTCGAAATTGAGATCGAGATGGCTGAACAACCAGCGGTCGTCGATGTGCGCGCCGATGTCCTTGGCTTCCACGACCGTGTTCGCCAGTGGCGGGGCAGGGGGAATGATCAAATCCATCACCAACTCGGCCTCGGGAGCCGCGATGGCGTTCACGCGATCGAACTCGTCCAGGCGTGACCGCTGTTTCGTGCCACGGCCTCGGACGCCTGCGCGCACAAACTCCAGCTCATGCCGCAGGAAGCTCTGGCGGCGGCGTTCGGAGTTCGCCTCCACGCCTTCACGGATGGCCTTGCTCTCCAAAAACGCGCTGTAGTTGCCGGGATGGCTGTAGATGCGGCTGTCGTCGATCTCGATGATGCGTGTGGCCACGCGGTCGAGGAAGTAGCGGTCATGCGTGACGAAAAGCACCGCGCCGCTGAAGTTGCGCAGGAAAACCTCCAGCCACTCGATGGATTCGGCGTCGAGATGGTTTGTCGGCTCATCGAGCAGGAGCAAATCCGGCTGCGACACCAGCGCACGCGCCAAAGCCACACGACGTTTTTCACCACCGGAGAGTCCTTTGACGAGGCGATCTGGCGCAGGCACGCCGAGTTCGTTCATCGCGGTGCTGATGCGGGTTTCGACGCCCCAGCCGTCATGAAGCTGGATCTGATGAAGCAGCTCGGCTTCCTGATCGCCTTTGTAGTCGCCGGACTCGTAACGTGCGACCATGTCGAGCAGCACGGAGGCACCGGCGCGCACGTTATCGATGACGCTGGCCTCGTCATCGAGCGTGAACTCCTGCGCGAGGTGGCTGACGATGATGCCGTTGCGCCGCGAGATCGTGCCGCTGTCCGGTTTTTCCGTGCCAACGAGGATGCGCATGAGGCTCGTCTTCCCCGAGCCATTGCGGCCTACGAGTCCGAGCTTCTCGCCCTCGTGGATGCTCATCGTCGCATCATTGAAGACCTGTTGCAGCCCGAATTGAAGGCGCAGGTCTTTGGCGGAAACGACGGCAGGGGTGATGGGAGACATGGGGCGGTTGAGATAGCACGATCTGCCGCCACTGCGACGGATTAGACCTTTTTAGCCGAGATTTCGATCCGTCTTGCCCGGTGGTGTTTCGACCTCTCGGATCTATTCGGGATTTCCCGGCTCACTCCACCTTCGGCAGATGCACTGACGGTAGCGGTGCGACGATGTTCACAGGCCAGGGCACAAACTTTTCGATGATGCCGGGAGCGAGTTCTTTGCCAGTCTCGTAGGCGCGGCGGAACATTTCGAGCTTGGCGTCGATGTTATCGACGTGATGCAGCGCGATGGCCTCCGGCGTTTTTGGCAGCACGGGGGAGCCGAACTCGTGCGTGCCGTGATGCGCGGCGATGAGGTGCAGCAGGTGCAGGCGCACCGTTTCGGAGGCGGGTTCGAGCAGCGTCCACTCAGCGACGGCGGGCGAGTCCAGCATGTCCCGCCACATCTTGTTCACCAGTTCCAGACCGAGCGGAATGTGACCGAGCATCTCGGCGGTGAGGTTGTAGGGCATGGTGAAGCCGGATTCGGCATAGGCGTTCTCCCAGAGCTTGCCACAGTCGTGAAACAACACGCCCGCGATCATCAGATCGCGGTTCAAAGTCGGGTAAACACCCGCAATCGCCATCGCGCAGCGCATCATCTGCGCCACATGCTCCACCAGGCCGCCACGGCGGGCGTGATGATTGCGCCGCGCCGCTCCGGTCCGACGAAAACGCTCGCCGTGACGCTCCAGGAAGGCGGAGCAGAGCTTCAGCAGCCGTGGATCGCGAATTGACTCGATGAAGGCCACGATGTCGGCGTAATCGGCCTGCTGCCTTGCGGCGAGATCGGGATCGCCGAGCAGCAAGGTGCTCATTTCTTCATCGGCAAGCGCCCGCATCTGCACCTGGCGTGGTTCCAGGCCGTATTTGCCTTCCACCCACTGTCCGGCGAGCTCGATGAACGAGTTGCGCGTGAGTTTGGCGGCGTCTTGAAACAGCGGATGGTTGTCGAACACGCGCCAGACGAAGGAATCACCTGCATCGACGAGTTTGACCTCGTAGAACGGGCTGCCGGAGCTGGTGGCCTTCTCGATGCGCGACTCGACCTGCAAGTGCAGCCGGTAAGGCTGCGGCGTTTGATTCGCGACCTGTCGCAACTGCGTAATCGAGATGAGATCGAGATCGCTGGCGAGGGTGTCTTCCATGCGGGCAGATTGGCCGCAGCGCACACAAAACGTCAAGAGCGAAGCCGTTACATCGCCGGGGTGACAATCTCCCGCCACGGCCCCTGCTTGAGCACGATGTCGGGCACGAAAGACTGCCACTGCGGGTCGCGGGCATGGATCATGTTTCGCACCTCGGCGCTGGTGTGGAAGAGGAAGTCGTGGTTGGGCTCGTCCAGCGCACGGACGCACTTGGTCTCAACCAAGTAGCGCAGGAGGTGCTTCTGCTCGGGTGTGATGTGGACGTCGTTGACGCTGAGCACCTGGCCGGTCAACGGATTGCCCATGGGATAGACATAGACGCGCACCTGATTTTTAAACAGGCGTCCAAAGGCCTCCAGCAAGCCGCCTTCGAGGTCGGTACACCAGCGTTCGTTGAACAACTCCTGGAACAACGGCAGGCCCAGCACGATGCCGATGGGGCACTGCGTGTGGCGGGCCAGGTAGCTGCTGACTCGGTGGAACTCGGGATACTTCGAGATGAGCACGTTCTTGCCCAGCGCCTGGAGGATGTCCGCCCGCGCCAGGAAGTCGCTGTCCGGCACCTCGGCGCCGCTGGCAAGGAGGTTGTGCATGGTGATTTCGAGGATCTCGATGTTGTCGCGGGCCTCCTCGCCGAAGTCGGCTTGAAACGCGGCCTGGCCGCGTTCGATCATGTCGAGATTGAGCTTGGTGATGGGATCAAAGCTGCCGCGCTTGAGAATGACGGGTTTTTTCCAGAGCACGTCGGAGGCCTGCCAGATTTCGCCGTTCGCACCGAACAAGGCGGCATCGGCGAGGCCAAGACGCACAAGCCTGAGAGCGACGAGACGGTCCTGATACTCGTGCGCGGCAAAGGCGGGACCGCTGAAGTCGATCATGTCGATCTCGACGCGTTTGCGGCCCACGTCATCGAGCAGGCTTTCGAGGAAGGTGTTGAGGAAGCTGTGCAGATGGAAGGCGGCATAGATGAGGTTGACGCCGAGCTTGCCGAGCGCCTCGGCCTGGCGGGCGTTGGATTCATCGAGCAGCCGCACATGCATCTGGATGTCGTTGCTAGGGCCGCCCGGCTCGGTTTGAAAGCGCAGGCCGATCCAGCCGTGGCATTCCTCCTTGGTGTCGCGGTAGGATTTCGCCCGCACGGTGTCGGCCAGGGTGAAAAAGGTCGTCGTCGCGCCACGCTTGGCATTGAGACGCTGGATGAGCATGGGGTACTCGTGTTCCAGCATGGCGCACATGCGCTGGCGGGAGACGTAGCGGGTGGCCTTGCCGTAAATCTCGTCGCTGATGATCATGTCGTAGGCGGACATGGTCTTCGCCACGGTGCCGGAGGCCCCCCCGGCGCGGAAGAACCAGTTCGCGATCTCCTGCCCGGCCCCGATCTCGGCAAAGGTGCCGTAAATGGTGTGGGCAAGGTTGATCTTGAGCGCTTTCTCAAGGGTTCCGGGGCGGTCGGTGACGGAATTCATACGGCCCGCCCACGATGCGCAGGCCGGATGCCGATGCACGAGGCATTTGCAGCCGCTTCAGCCTCTTTCCGGCCCAAATGGCTCAAAAGCGGCCAGTTGCGCCAAGTGCCACGCCAACTGTGCCACAAATGGCACTTTGCCCCTCTGCTCACGTCTCACGTCTCACCGTTCACATTTTCACAAGTTGTTGATCCACAACGATCAAAGTCGAGCCACCCCCCACTTGGCACGCTTTGAGCCAAACAGAGAGCACCAAAACCCCAACTCAAACCCTTTCCCCACCCCCCAAAACCATGAGCAAAATCCTCGGCATTGACCTCGGCACCACGAACTCCTGCATGGCCGTCCTTGAAGGCGGCAAAGCGATGGTGCTCGAAAACAGCGAAGGCGCCCGCACGACGCCTTCCATCGTCGCCTTCACCAAGAGCGGCGAACGCGTCGTCGGTCAGGCTGCCAAGCGCCAGGCCGTGACGAACCCGCGCAACACCGTCTTCTCCGTGAAGCGTCTCATGGGCCGCAAATTCGTCGAGTTGACCGAAGCCGACAAGCGCATGCCCTACAAGATCGTGGCCGCCAGCAATGGCGACGCCCATGTGCAGGTCGAAGTCGGCGGCGAAACGAAGACTTACTCCCCGCAGGAAGTCAGCGCGATGATCCTCGCCAAGCTGAAGGCCGACGCGGAAGCCAAGCTCGGCGAAACCATCACCGAAGCCGTCATCACGGTCCCGGCTTACTTCAATGACAGCCAGCGCAACGCCACCAAGGCCGCTGGCGAGATCGCCGGCCTCAACGTTCGCCGCATCATCAATGAACCAACCGCCGCAGCACTCGCCTACGGCCTCGACAGCAAATCCGACGAAAAAGTCGCCGTGTATGACCTTGGCGGCGGCACCTTCGACATCTCGGTGCTCGAAATCGGCGACGGCGTCTTCGAAGTGCTCGCCACGGACGGCGACACGCACCTCGGTGGCGACGACTGGGACAACACCCTCATCACTTGGATCGTCAACGAATTCAAAACCGACAGCGGCATCGACCTCAGTAGCCAGCCAGACGCCATCCAGCGCATCAAGGAAGAAGCCGAGAAGGCCAAGATCGCCCTCAGCTCCAGCCAGAGCTACGATTTGAACCTGCCCTTCATCACCGCCGACGCCACCGGGCCGAAGCACATCATGAAGAGCCTCACCCGCGCCAAGATGGAGCAGCTCACGGACAGCCTGTTCGAGCGCACCATCAAGCCGGTGAAGGACTGCCTCGCGGCCGCGAAACTCGACGCCAGCAAGATCGACGAACTCGTGCTCGTCGGCGGCATGACCCGCATGCCGAAGGTCGTCGAGACCGCGAAGAAACTCGCCGGCAAAGACCCGCATCAGGGTGTGAACCCGGATGAAGTCGTCGCCATCGGCGCTGCCATCCAGGGCGGCGTGCTCAAAGGCGACGTCAAAGACGTGCTCCTGCTCGACGTGACTCCGCTCACGCTGTCCATCGAAACCGCTGGCGGTGTCGCCACGCCGATGATCCCGCGCAACACGACCATTCCGAAGAAGCACAGCCAAATCTTCTCCACCTACAGCGACAACCAGCCCGGCGTGGAAATTGTCGTCCTCCAGGGCGAGCGCCCGATGTCCCGCGACAACAAGACGCTCGGCACTTTCAAGCTCGACGGCATCCCGCCTGCGCCGCGTGGTGTCCCGCAGGTCGAAGTCACCTTTGACATCGACGCCAACGGCATCCTGCACGTCTCCGCGAAGGAAAAGGTGTCCGGCAAGGAGCAGAAAATCTCCATCCAGGGCAGCTCCGGCCTCAGCCAGGAAGAGATCGAAAAAGCCAAGCGCGACGCCGAAGAGCACGCCGAGGAAGACCTTAAGCGCAAGGAAGCCGTCGAAGTGAAGAACAAGGCCGAGGGCCTCAGCTTCGAGATCGAGAAGCAGCTCAAGGAGTGGGAAGAAAAAGTCCCCGCCGACCAGCTCGCCCCGATCAAGGACAAGCTCACCTCCTTGAAGTCCGCCGTCGAATCCGGTGACACCGACAAGATGAAGGCCCAGACCGAAGAACTCGAAAAACTCTTCGCCGCCGCCTATCAAGCCGCCGCCGCCGCAGGCGCGACCGCCGGAGCCCCCGGTGGCATGCCCGACATGGGTGGCGCTGGTCCTGATGTCGCTGCTTCGGAAACGAAGTCCCAGGACAAGGGCAAGGTCGTCGATGCTGACTTCGAAGTGGTCGATAAGGACAAGTAATCGCTAACTGCCGACGCCTATGCCAGCACGCGATCAATTCCTAGCGGAGCGACAGCACAAAGTGCTGGGACTCTACTTGGCTATTTGCTGTTGGATTAACAAATTGGATGCGATTGTCCTCGAGAGGTCTGATTTTCTCAAATTCTTGGGATTAGAAAGAGTAAAAAGGGCTAGAGTTAACAACTTCCAAAGTGACATAAAGAAGTGGTTTCCCCACCAATACCCATACTTCAAAACCAAGGCTGCTGATTGTTTTAGTGCTATCATTCTCTCACGAAACGATATTGCTTCAAAGCTTCCTAAAGGAAGCATGACTTCACAAGAGCGCGTCACTTACGCAGTGGTTGATCACAACTTGAAGATTGATCGACTCTTTAACTTGGACGGTTGGAATAAGCGACTAGATGAAAAACAAGTGGTCTCCTTCGCCGCTCTAGCTGCATCTGGTCTCTGGTAATGTAGAACACACATGAACGGTCAATACTACATTCTTAACGATCAAATCTGCGGTCCAAGTGGATACACTGGATTCTATTTTATCGGCGATCAAGTTTGTGGCCCTCAGGGTTACGTTCAATTCTACCGTTCCGGCAGGAACTTGAATGGACCCAGTGGTTACACGGGAATTTACATTCAAAATGATCACTTTTACGGCTCTGGAGAGGCTCCTTGGCTCTAGCTTAATTGATGAACGCCAACTTCCAGTCATTGCCATCCAGGCAACTGCATTCCCGACCCGGCTCGCCGCTCAACGGCGTCCTGGAAGGACGCGAGAGGGTAGCCGGTGGTGAAACCACCGGTTCATGCGGCGTTCCCAGCGTTCTCTCCCGCCGCGCACCGGCAGGTGCGCGAGAAGCGTGGGATGGCTCTCAAAGTGGTCCGCACAGTCCTCTGTGCGGTGCCCCGAGCGCGAATGGCCACTCTCTGACAGCTCTTTCACTTCCTGCGGAGGACTACGATGCCCGGATGGTGATGGTGAACGCTCCGGCCTTCGACGCGCCGCACAGGGGACTGTGCGGACCACTTTCCAACCCCATCCCGCAACCACGATGAGCCTGGAAGCCCTCAAGGAACTGTCAGCACTCGATGGAGAGGCCAAAAGCCTCCTCCAGCGGCATGACGAACTCCTGCTGGCCACCCGCCGTCGTTTCCTGAACCAGATCGTGGAATGCTTCACCGGGCTGACCGAGGCCGAGGGCTTCAAGATCAAGCGCGATCCGATGGGCGCGAGCGCCCGGCTGGACCAAACCGAACTGGCGATCAGTTGCACCGATCCTTCCCACACGCTCGTCGATTCCCAGGCGAAGTATGTGGTGACCTGCTCCCTGGCCCCGAACAAGGCCTACGGCATCCTGCTGTGCCGCCAGCCGCTCGTGGAGTTCACGAATCAGAGCGCCGACACCAACGACCAGATCACGAACAAGCGGCTGGAAATCCAGTATCTCAAATCGCTGATCGAAACGCATGGTAACGACCAGTGGTTCGTCGTTGGCCGCCTGGAAAACACCGCCGATGTGCGCGGCATGACAGGGCACCTCGGCGCACCGTTCGAATCCTTCCCAACCTTCGACCAGGCCATGAAAACGGCCTTGCGCGAAATTTCCAACGCCGCTCTGGCCCCCCGCGCCGCATGAACACGTCCGCCTTCTCCATCGCGGTCGTGCTGGCCGTCACACTCCTCGCCTCCTGCGGCAAATCGGCGCCGGAGGCTCCCAAGGCGGCTGCACCCGCGCCCGCGCCTGTTTCCGAGACTCGCATCGAGTCGGAAATCACCAACGCGCTCACTGGCACCGCTCCCACGCCTGTTGCGGCCAGCGCCGGTGATTTGCAGCGCGAGGCGGAGGGCATCATCGCCCAATATCCCGGCAAAACCGCCGCCGATCTGCTCAACGTGCCCGAGGTGAATGTGAAGCTGCGCAATCTTCTCAGCAAACTGGCGCAGGACAAGGCGCTGCAACAGCGTATCAACTCCAGCGTCGATCTTGCGGCGCAGATCAAGGGGCTCGAAGGCGCCGCCCGGCTGGATCTCGACATCAAAGGCTACGACAAGGCCCGCACCAGCCGCATGCTGCAGGCCACGCTCTCTGAAGACCCGAAGCAGCTCGTGGCCTTCCTCGTCGGCGAGATCGGCGAGGCCGCGCCGGACATCAGCTTTGGCGGCATGGAACGCGCCCCGAACGGCGTCTCCATCGTCCCGAATTCGGCGGCTGCCGCACCCCCGAAAACCGACCTTCCCGACTGAACTTACCCCATTTCCGCCCGGCCAGCCGACACACCAACCCGTGTGACAGCAGGCCGGGCAGACAACCCGAAACCAAACCAGAACCAAAAGCCCTCAAAGCACAAACCAGACCAACTATGGCTACCTCCATCACACCCCTCGGACGCCGCGTCCTCGTGAAGCGCTCCACCAGCGAAGAAAAAACCGCCGGTGGCATCTTCCTTCCTGACACCGCCAAAGAAAAGCCGCAGGAAGCTGAAGTGCTCGCACT
>NZ_JBIIKX010000017.1:0-99802 GCF_044232965.1 Prosthecobacter sp. | reverse complement strand
GTCGATCCCGTGCTCATCATCGGCACATCAGTGGATGAGTGGTACCGAGGCAGCAAACTGCGTCCCGAACTCATCCAAAAAATCAAGCAACTCAGCTACATGCGCGGCGAGACCATCGCCTTCAGCGACATCCCTGCACTGCTCAACTACGCCCAATCCGACTCCGAAGCACGAACCATTTTCAAGGCTTGCACCCGCACCCGCAATCTGATGGTTCGCCTCATGCTGGATAAAACCTCCCATGCGGATGAAATCATCAAGTACTGGTCGTTCGGTGTCGGTATCCGCCGCAAGGACTTGGAACCCCTGATTCAATCCATCATCGAGCTGGATGGCGTTGATGATCTTGGCATTTCCCACTTGCTGCCCGCCCTCGCACGCAAACTGCTGTACACCTATCCGGGGCTCGACATGGCCAAGCACGGTGTCATGCCGGACTGTCACTGGACCTCGCTCAACTTTTTCAATTACGAGCCGCATGAATACCTGCTCGATGCCCGCCTCGCCACCAGCCAGGTCTTGGAAAATTTCATTCCGGTAGAGCCGCCTTACCAGTATGCCGATGTCTTGTTCTTCCTTTATAACACCACCGGTGACGCCTTTCACTCCTGCGTGCATCTGGCCGACAACATTGTCTTTACCAAAAACGGCCGCAACATCCTCTCCCCATGGGTCATCATGCGCCTTGAGGATGTGAAAAAAGTTTATCTCTACAAAGGCAACAGCCGCGTCCAGGGCTTCCGCCGCAAGGACATCGCGGCGGAAAAAGCCGCACAGGCAGGCGAGTGACACAAGAAAGCAATGTGCGGCGAGGTTTTGGCGTTATGCTCGGCCCATGAGTACTCGCCGCCACTTTCTTCACACCGTTCTCGGAACCGGTGCCGCATCCGCCCTCGCCGCCGCATCCAATCTCTCCTACAAAGGCGAGAACATTCAGTTCGGACTCGTCACCTACATGTGGGGCGCGGACTGGGATCTGCGCACCTTGATCAAGAATTGTGAAACCGCCAGGGTGATGGGTGTTGAGCTGCGAGTCGAGCACGCGCACAAAGTCGATGTCTCCCTCACCCCGGAACAGCGCAAGGAGGTGCGCGGGCGATTTGCGGACTCTCAGGTCAAGCTGCTCGGCATGGGCACCAATTTCGAGTTTCACTCCCCCGATGAGGCCGAACTGAAGAAAAACATCGTCGGAGCCAAGGAATACATCAAGCTCAGCCACGACATCGGTGGCACGGGCGTGAAGGTGAAGCCCAACGCATTACCCAAGGACGTTCCGGTCGAAAAAACTCTCGTTCAGATCGGCAAGGCGCTCGCCGAACTCGGTGATTACGCGCTGGGTTTCGGACAGCATATCCGTCTTGAGGTTCATGGCAAGGAAACCTCCGACCTCGGCCACAACCGCACCATCATGGAAGCCGCCGCGCGCGACAATGTGCGCGTCTGTTGGAATTCCAACCCCGACGATCTCGCAGGCGAGGGCATTGAGGCCAACTTTGCCAAAGTGAAGGAATTCCTCGGCCAGACGGTCCACATCCGTGAGGTCAATGAAGGCGACTACCCTTATGACAAGCTCGCCAAACTGCTCGTTGAAACTGACTACGAGGGCTTTGTCTGCCTGGAGGCTCGCACCAAGCCGGAGGACCGCGTCAAAGCTCTGGCTGAGCAGCGCGACTTGTTCATGAAACTCGTCACGGATGCCAGGATGAAGGTCAAGGACTGACCACCTTGACCTGCGGGGCGTTCTGGCCGACGCATCCGTCCCCATGTCATCCAGCTTTCTTCAATTCGACCAGACGGGCAATCCTGCCGAGGTGCTGCAGCTTCGTGAACGAGTGCTGACACCACTCTCCGGTCACGAAGTCCGCGTGCGCATGCGGTACGCGCCCGTAAACCCGGCAGACCTAAACTTCATCGAGGGCACCTATGGACGAGCCGCGCACCCGCCCTGCATCCCCGGCCACGAAGGCTGCGGCGAGGTCGAGGAGGTCGGCGAAGCCGTCGTCTCGCTGGCCAAAGGCGATGTTGTCATCCCACTGCTCGGCACCGGCTGCTGGACGCAGCACCTCACCGCCCCGGAACATCATTTCGCCAAACTCCCGCCGCAAATCGACCGAGTGCAGGCCAGCATGCTGCGCATCAACCCGGTCACTGCCTGGGCCTTGCTCAAGCATTACACCGACCTCGAACCCGGCTCCTGGGTGGCGCAAAATGCCGCCAATTCCGGAGTGGGCCGCGCCTTGATCCAGCTCGCTCACCACTTCGGCCTGCGCACGCTCAATTTCGTGCGCCGTCCTGAGCTGATCGACGAGCTCAAGACGCTCGGAGCAGACGCTGTGGTGCTCGACAATGACGAAGGCGTCGTCGAAGCCAAAAAAATCATCGGCAACGAACCGGTAAAACTCGCCACCAACGCCGTCGGCGGAGACAGCGCCATCCACCTCATGGATGTTCTCAGCAGCGAAGGCATCCTGGTCACCTACGGAGCCATGAGCCGACGCAGCTTGAAAGTGCCGAACAAATTCCTCATCTTCAAAAACCTCCAGCTTCACGGCCTGTGGATCACCAAGTGGTTCGAAAACGCCAGCACGCCGGAACTGCGTGATGTGCTCGACCCCTTGACCGCCCTCATCGAAAAAGGCGATCTCGTCACCGCCGTGGATCAAATCGTGCCGCTGGCCGATTTCAAACAGGCCATCACCCGAGCGCAGGAAGGCTCCCGCCACGGCAAAGTCATCCTCGACCTCGCGTGCCCCTGATGCGTGTGCTTCTCACCAACGACGATGGCATCCACGCCCCCGGCTTGCAGGCCTTGGAAGAGGCCGTGCGGCAGCTCGGCTGGCAGTCAGTGGTTGTGGCTCCGGCCTTTGAGCAAAGCCAGTGCGGCCATCGTGTCACCACGCATCAGCCGCTCAAGGTCGAAGCCCAAGGAGAAAACCGGCACGCCGTCCACGGCACACCAGCCGACTGCGTGCGTCTGGCGTTGTTCGCGCTCGATGCCAGACCAGATCTCGTGCTCTCCGGCATCAATGCCGGTGGCAACATGGGCCAGGACATCGTCATCTCCGGCACCGTCGCAGCTGCCCGCGAGGCCGCGTATCACGGTGTGCGCTCTCTGTCCCTCTCGCACTACCTGATCCGTGACCTGCACGTTGACTGGAGCCGCGCCTCTACCTGGATCGCTGAAATCCTGCGCGAAACACTCGTCCAGGAGCAGCCGCAGCGTGCCTTCTGGAACATCAACCTTCCGCACCTGCCCCCAGGCGCCGATCCCCTGCCCCCGCGCATCCTCTGCCGGCCCGCGCATTCCCCGCTCAACGTCGCCTACACGTCAAACGAGCACGGCTACGCCTACAGCGCGTCCTATGCCTCCCGCCCGCGTGATCCAGGATCCGATGTGGAAGCCTGTTTCAGTGGCAACGTCGCCGTTTCCCTCCTGCACGTCTGAGTCGCCTCATGATCAGGCAGGTTTGCCGTTGTTGGAAATCCTACTCGTCCTCGATCAGGAGGCTTGCCATCGTTTGCAGTCGTTTGCGATGGTTGGCAGAGACATCTCTTCGTGGGCACAGTGCCCCTGGAGTGAGCGGACGATACGGGCTGCCCGCATAAGCGAAGAAGACTCATTAAATCAGCATCTCCTTTGCCATGCGGCAAGCAGGGCCCACGGACAACTCGTCTCCGGTGTAAGGCCCGAGGATGGTAGGCGACTGACCGCGCTGCATGTCGTGCAGGCCCGCCGGAGCCAGAGTTTGGGTTGGACACCCCATGGTGTGGGAGACGGTGGCGGGCTAGGGATGTGCTGAAGGCAGTGTGAGCCTGACCATCGACCCATCCTATGAAATTTCATCCATTGATCCTCCTCGCCGCGGTGCTGGCCTGCCATGGCTCTGCCGCCGCCCAGTCCGGCATCCCCCGCGCCCTGGAATTTCAGCCCACGGAGCGGGTGACGAGCGTGGTGCATGACGGCATCGTGTTCCATCGCGGTCAGACCTACCTCATTCGCAACAGCCGTGCGGTGCTAGTGGATGCCATCCTGGTGCCGGAGGGCCGGGTGCTGACCTCCGAAGGGCGACTCGTGACCCTGCCGACCGATTTCGTCAATGATGCCACCCCGTCGGTGCGCGAGGGGCTCTTCGCCGTGCGCGGACAGGCCTATCTGATCCGCAACGGCCGCATGATGCGGGTGGATGCGGGGCTGGTGCCGAAGGGACAGGTGCTCATGGCGGACGGCCGAAGCGTGCCGCTGCCTTCAGACTTCAGCGGTTTTGTGCTGGATCGTGCGCCCGATGGCACGGTGCTGCCAACTTCGCAGACCCCAGCGGGAGCTCAGACGCTCACGGGTCAGGCGGGAGTGCTGCTGTCACCTTCCCCCATCTCTCAGAGCAGGGAACGGAGCCCCATGCCGCCAAGCGTGGAGCTTCCCCGTGCCGTTGCAGCACCGCCCACTGTGGAGGTCCGCTCGGCGTTGCCAGTGCCGATGAGCCTCCTCCCGCCCGCCCCCCCCTTCAAGAAAACCCCTTGATGGCCGGGAACACTCCCCGCTGCCTCAATGGATGTGGGGGACGACTGCGGACGAGGGCGTCCATCACTCGGGGTTGGGACATGGCGGCGGCCCCTTGCCTTGCTGCACGTATTCATTGAACAATCCGCCGGTTTTGCTGCCTGAAGAGCACCCGCCTTGACATCCAGGGCGAAAGCATGCCCTAAGTAGCCTCTTTTTTCCGACCAACCCTGTTCACACGCACATGCCCAAAGCCCTGATCATTGCCGAAAAGCCCAGTGTCGCCGCCGATTTAGCTCGTGCGCTCGCCAAAGCCCCCGGCATGAAGCCTTTTGTGAAGGAAAAGGACTGGTATGAGAACGACACACATGTGATCTCCTCGGCCGTCGGCCATCTGCTGGAGCTGGGCATGCCCATGGTGAACGGCAAAAAGGTCGGCTGGGGCTTCACCAGCCTGCCGATCATGCCGGAGCAGTTTGAGCTGAACCCCATTGAGCAAAGCGCCGACCGCTACAAGCTCCTGGCCAAGCTGCTCAAGCGCAAGGACATCGACAGCGTCATCAATGCCTGCGATGCCGGCCGCGAGGGGGAACTGATTTTCCGTTATATTGTGGATGCCACGGGCACGAAGAAGCCGATCAAGCGCCTGTGGATGCAGTCCATGACCCAGGGCTCCATTCTCGACGCGTACAAGCATCTGCGTAGTGACGAGGAGATGATGCCGCTGGCGGATGCCGCGAAATGCCGCAGCGAGAGCGACTGGCTGGTCGGCATCAATGGCACGCGCGCCCTCACCGCGCTGAATTCACGCCACGGCGGCTTCCGCCTCACCCCGGTGGGGCGCGTGCAGACCCCCACGCTCTCGATCCTGGCCCGGCGCGAGCGTGAGATCGCCGCGTTTGTGCCGCGCACCTACTTTGAGGCCATCGCGCTGTTTGAAGTGCCTGCGGGCCGTTACCAAGGCCGCTGGATCAATGAAGGCCATAAAAAGGACGAGAACGACGAGCACAAGAAGGCCGAGCGCCTTTGGGATGAAGGATCGGCCCAGGCCATCGCGGATCGTTGCAACGGCAAGCCGGGCGTCATCGAGCAGACCACCAAGCCCGCCCGCCAGGCGGCCCCCCTGCTCTACGATTTGACCAGCCTGCAACGCGAGGCCAGCAACCGCTTCGGTTTCTCCGCCCGCCGCACCCTGCAAATCGCGCAGGCGCTGTATGAGAAGTTTAAAGTCCTCACCTATCCGCGTACGGACTCCCGCCATCTGCCGGAAGATTATCTCAGCACCGTCACCGACACGCTCAAAACATTCGCCAGCCACGACAGCCGCAAGCAGGACGCGCTGCCGCATGAGCTGGGCACGCATGCCGCCACCGCGCTGGACAACAAGTGGGTGAAGCTCAACAAGCGCATCTTTGACAGCAGCAAGGTCAGCGACCACTTCGCCATCATCCCCACCGGCCAGATTCCGCCGAAGGAACTGCCAGAGGCCGAGCAGAAGCTGTTCGACATGGTCGCGCGCCGCTTCGTAGCCGTGTTCTTCCCCGCCGCAGAGTTTGAAGTGACCACCCGCATCACCCGCGTGGGTCAGGATGCATTCAAGAGCGACGGCAAAGTGCTCAAGGAAGCAGGCTGGCTCTCGGTTTACGGAAAAAAGGCCGCTGAAGAAACCGCCGAGAGCGGTGAGGACGCAGCCAAGCTGCTGGTGGCCGCAAACAGTGGTGACATCGCGAAGACGCTGGATGTCGAGGTCAACGAGCACCAGACCAAGCCGCCACCACGCTACACGGAAGCCACGCTGCTGGGCACAATGGAAACTGCCGGCAAGTTTGTGGAAGACGAGGAAATCGCCGAAGCGATGAGCGAACGCGGTCTCGGCACTCCCGCCACGCGTGCGGCGATCATTGAAGGCCTCATCATGGACCGCTACATCGAGCGTGTTCAGCGTGATATGCATGTGACCGCGAAAGGACTCGCGCTCATTGATCAAATCAGCGCCATCGGCATTGAGGCGCTCAGCTCGCCTGAAATGACCGGCCAGTGGGAATACAAGCTCCGGCAGATGGAGCACCGCGAACTCGACCGTGACAGCTTCATGAGCGAGATCCGCAAGGTCACCAGCCAGGTCGTGGAAAAGACCAAAGCCTACTCCAAGGAGGCGAAGGACAAGGTTTATCCCGAATTCAAGGCCACCTGCGGCGTTTGCGGCAGCAAGGAAGGCTACAAGCAGACCGAGGAGTTCTACGGCTGCAAAAACCCCAAGTGCAAGGTGCGCGTGTACAAAGCCGTGGCCGGTCGCACGATGTCCGAAGACGAGCTGCGCACGCTCATTGAAAAACGCTTCATCGGCCCGCTCGAAGGTTTCCGCAGCAAGAAGGGCAAGGACTTCACCGCCGCGCTCCAGATCAAGGACGACATGAAGATCGCCTTTGTCTTCGAGGGCAACGATCCCGACGCCATCAACTGGGACGAATGCCCGGTGATCACCGACTGCCCGGTCTGTGCCAAGAAAGGCCGTGCCGGGCAGAAGATTTACGACACGCCCGACGGCTACCAGTGCAAGATCGCCGCCACCGAGTCCACGAAGTGCAACGCCCGTATGCCGAAGAAGCTCTGCCAAAAAGACATCACGCCCGAAAACGCGCGTGAGTTCTTCGCCGACGGCAAAACCTCGCTCATCACCGGCATGATCTCCAAACGCGGCCGTCCGTTCAGCACCTTCCTGGTCTGCACGCCCGGCGAAAAACGCATTATGAGCTGGGAATTCCCGCCGCGTGAAGCGAAGCCCAAGGCGGAAAAGAAGCCCAAGAAACCAGCGGGCGTCCGTGGGCGGGGTTAAACCGCCTCCTGCTTCACTTTGATCAGATGCTTGTACTTCACCTTCCACACCTCAGGAAGGCGTGATGGCTTGCCCTCCGGCATCTGCACGAGCGCCAATGACTGGCGGCAGGTGATGAGCAGGGCGTTGTCCTCGGCACGCCGCATCTCAAAGGCGCACCAGAAGCGCACACGCTCGACGCTTTCGAGCCTTCCGTGGATGACCAACTCATCCCCAAGCTTCGCAGGCTTCTTGTAGTCAATCTCGGTGCGCACCACGACGGGATAAAGATGCGTCTGCGCCATCTCGCGCAGTTTCATGCCCATCAAAGCCGCGAGGCGAGTGCGCGCGGTCTCAATCATGCGCAGATAGGCGATGTTGTGGACGACACCCCCGCAGTCGGTGTCGAAAAACATCACTTCTTCGCGGGTTTCGATGGTCGGCGTGTGCATGACTCAGTTCAAGACGGTCCGCACGGCTGCCTCATCGACACCGCGCAGTTGGAAGACACGCAGCACGGTGTCTTCGATGAGGTTGCTCGGGCAGGAAGCTCCAGCGGTGATGCCCACGATCACCGGCTCATCGCTGGCGAGCTTGGTGGAATAACTCTCCTTCTCCGCCTTCAAATGGAGGTCAAAATGCACGATTTGCTCCAGAGATTTGAGGCAATCTGCGGTGCGGATGAAAAATGTGGGGAGCTGCTGTTCTCCAATTTCCACCAGATGCGTCGTGTTGGAGCTGTTGTAGCCGCCGACAACGAGCAGCACATCCAACGGCTGCCGCAGCAGGCCGAACAAGGAGTCCTGCCGCTCCTGGGTGGCGCCACAGATCGTGTCAAAGACCTGGAAGTTCTGCTCACCTGCCACAGGCCCATGACGGTCGAGCACCGCTTGCTTCAAACGGCGCTGAACTTCCTCCGTCTCCGATTTGAGCATCGTGGTCTGATTCGCGACACCGACACGCGTGAGGTGCAGGTCGGGATCGAAACCGAACGAATGCGCTCCGGGTGGAAAGCGCTTCAGAAAGGCTTCTTTGTCGCCACCGTGGCGGATGTAATCACAGACGTAATCCACATCCGCCAGCGTGAGCACGACGAGATAATTGCCCATGCCGTCATCGCCCATGGCTCGTGAGGAGGTGGCACGAGTTTCCTCGTGCGATGCCTTGCCATGAATGATCGAAGTAAAACCGGTCTTCGCATACTGGCGCACCCGCTTCCACACGCTCATCACGTCCCCGCAGGTCGTATCGACCACGAGGCAGCCACGTTCGGAAATGAGTTTCATCAACCGCGTTTCCGCGCCAAAAGCCGGCACAATGACGACGTCTTCTGGGTTGAGTGTCGAAATCGCGGACTCGTGCTCCGAGATAGGAATGCTGATGACTCCCATTTCAGTGAGCTGCCGGTTGACCTCCTGGTTGTGAATGATCTCGCCCAGAAGATAGACTTTGCGGTCAGCAAAGACCTTTCGCGCTGCATAGGCCAGGTCGATGGCACGCTCCACGCCATAGCAGAAGCCAAAATCACGAGCGAGCCGAACCGTGGTGTTGCCCACGGTCAGCACGCTTCCCTGGGCGCGAATTTTTTCAACGATGATGCTGCGGTAGTGGGTCTCCACCTCCGCCTGCACACGCTCCATGACCTCCGGGGTGCGTACATTCACACGGCGGGAGGCAGGAGAGGGAGCTGGAGCAGACATCGAAAAAATTCTGGGGCTGGGCAACGAAACAGCCGATCAATAGTACATTTTGCCCTTGGCGGCGTCTTCGAAGACCTTGTTGCTCAGCATGTAGGAGTCTGGCGGGTCGGCGAGGGTGCTGTCGTCGAGAACAGGCAATGTCTTGCCAATGGTGGCGTCCTCAGGATGCGAACTGGCGATGATGAGCGGCGTGCCGCTTCTGACCATGCTGAAGATTTTCTGGGCCGACTTGATCGGCAGACGCACACAACCATGGGTGCAGGGATAAGGCTTCACCCAGCCCCAGTGCATGCCATAGGCGGACTTGAACTCCATCCAGAAGGTCATCGGATAACCAGCACCAGGGCTGCTCACACGGCGGCGGTTGGCCACCTTGCTGTAAATGCTGAAGGTGCCATGGGGGGTCGGAGTGCTGGCGGTGCCCACAGAGCAGGGCGTGGCGAGCAGGACTTCATTGCCTTCCATCACATACACGCGCTGGGCACCAGTGCTGAGCTTCACCTTCACGTTAGAAGGGTTTTTCACCGCTTTGGCAGGCGGGTCAAAATGCACGGAATAACTGCCTCTTTTCTTCACAGCAGCGCACTGGCTCATGGCGAGGGCGAGTCCGGTGAGGGCGAGTAATTTGACAGAACAACGGAGAACGTGGGTGATGGTCTTCATGCGAGGGCTGCCATTAGCACGACTTCGCCCACGCTCCACCGGTTTTTCTTGCTGCGAGCCACGTTGACACACGGCGAAACTTTGCCCACGGCTCCGCGTTGTATCGACACTCATGCCCGCCCCCACCCTGATCGACGTTCTCGTCCGCACCGCTGCCAGCGCCGGATGCGAGGAGCCCACCCGCCTGCGACACACCCTCGAACTCGCCTCTGACAAGCATCAGCCGCTGATCGAGGCGCTCGTGGATGCGAACATGGTCGATGAGGACCGCTTTTTCGCCCAACTGGCCACCGGCCTCGGCATGCCGTTCGCGGAAAACGGCATTGCTGATGCCGCGGAGGGGTTGCACAACCGTTTCCCGGCCAAATTGGCGCTGCGGCACCGCATCTGCCCGGCGCAGGTGGCGAATGGCGAGGTGACCATCCTCACCTACAACCCCTTTGATCTCAGTGCCCGTCAAGCCGTGGGCCAGGAGCTGCACAAACGTGTCCACTGGCAGATCGCGCCACGCCACCGCATTTTGGAAGCGCTGCATCAAGGCTACGGCGTCGGCGCGGAGAATTTTGAGGAGTTGCTCGAAGGCCGCGAGGCAGGTGACGACAATGACGACATGAAGCAGGAGACCACTGTGCTCGACGAGGCCGACGAGGAGGCCACGGTGATGAATTTCGTGAACCAGGTCTTCCGCGAGGGACTCAAGGAACGCGCGACGGATATCCACGTCGAGCCGTTGGAGCGCGATCTGCGCATCCGCTACCGCGTCGATGGCAAGCTGCTCGAAGTCCCCGTGCCGCCGAACATGCGCCTGCTCCAGGCATCGTTGATCTCGCGCCTGAAAATCATGGCGCACCTCGACATCGCCGAGCGCCGCATGCCGCAGGACGGCCGCATCAATCTGGAGCTCGATGGGGAACCGATCGACGTCCGCGTGGCGACGATCCCGAGCGTGAACGGCGAATCCGTTGCCCTCCGTCTGCTCACACGCAAAAAATTCGACATCTCGATGCTCGGACTCGACGACAAGACCGAGGCCACCATCCGCAAGCTGCTCGCTGCGCCGAATGGCATCATTCTCGTCACCGGCCCGACCGGCTCCGGCAAGTCGTCCACGCTTTACACCTTCCTCAAGGAGTTGAACACCAAAGAACGCCGCATCGTCACCATCGAAGACCCGGTTGAAAACAAGCTCGACGGCATCATTCAGATCGCCGTGAAGCCGGAGATCGACCTCACCTTCGCCGCCGGCCTGCGCAGCATTCTGCGTGGCGATCCGAATGTGATCATGGTCGGTGAAATGCGCGACCAGGAAACCGTCGAGATCGCCATCCGTGGTGCGTTGACCGGTCACTTGGTGTTTTCCACACTGCACACGAACGACGCCGTCGGCGGCATCTCCCGTCTGCTCGACATGGGCATCGAACCCTTCATGATTTCATCGTCTGTTCGTGCCTTCCAGGCCCAGCGCCTTGTCCGCACACTCTGCGGCATCTGCAAACAACCCGCGCATCATGAGGACAGCCACCTTCGCACCATCGGTTTCCCGATGGAATGGAAAGGCAAACTTTTCAAGCCTGGCGGCTGCCGTTCCTGCCGCAACACCGGCTTCACCGGCCGCCTCGCCATCATGGAAATCTGCCTCATGACCGAGGCGCTGCAGGACAAGATCAACAACCGCGCCAACACCATGGAGCTCAAAGCCCAGGCGCTCAAAGACGGCATGGTGCCAATGCGCCAGTATGGCTTCCGTAAAGCCACCGAGGGCGTCACCACGCTTGAGGAAGTCATGACAGTCACGGCGGCCAGTGAGTGAGATTGCAATCGAGCCTCGCTGAATTAATAACGCGCCATGCCCGCCTTTGCCTATACCGCTCTCACTGCCACCGGACAGACCGTCACTGGCTCTGTCACCGTTGGATCGCGGGCGGAGGCGTTTCGGAAGATCGAGGCGCAGGCTCTCACACCGGTGAAGGTCACGCAGGAGGAGAAATCTGCTGCGGCGCAGGCCAAGGCGGATGCGGCGGAAGGCCCGGTGAAGTTGAAACGAGCGCAGTTGATTCACTTCACGGAAGAAGTGGCGGATTTGCTCGATGGCGGCCTGCAAATCGACCAAGCGTTCCGTGTGATGCAGGAACGGCAGGAGGCCGAGGTGATGCGACGCGTCGCGACGACGATGCGCAACGAGTTGCGCGAAGGTTCCACGGTGGCGAAGGCGCTAAAGAAAGCGTCACCGAGTTTTGACGAGTTGTACTGCAATCTGGCCGCCGCAGGTGAGGTCAGCGGCTCGCTGCCGAGCATTTTGCGGCGTCTGGCCACGAACCTCGCCGTGATGGCCGACCTTCAGGCCAAGGTGACGCAGGCGATGATTTATCCCGCCTTCCTGCTCGGCGCGTGTGTGGTGCTCATGGTCGTGTTCATGACCTTCATGGTGCCGCAGATCATGGATTTGATGGGAAAAAACGGCCAGCAGCTCCCGGCGGCCACTCAGTTGCTCATTAGCTTCAACAACTTCATGGGCCAGTGGTGGTGGGCCATCCTCATCACCATCACCGCCGTCTTTCTGACCTTTCGCGGCTACATTTCCAGTCCCAAGGGCCGCCTCTGGTGGGATGAGACGCGGCTGAAGCTGCCGTTGTTTGGCGCGATTATGAGTATGCGCTTCTACGCGCAGTTCGCTCATTCGCTGGGCAATCTGGTCACCAACGGCGTGCCGCTGCTGAACAGCATCCGGCTGGTGTCGAAGATCTCGGCCAACGTGTTCATTCAAAACCTGCTGGCCAAGGTCACTGCCATGGTTTCCGAAGGTGCGCCGCTTTCCACGGCCCTGCGCAAGGCCGGCAGCTTCCCGCTCCTGCTGGCGGACATGATCGCAGTGGGCGAGCAGACCGGCCAGCTCGGAAAGTCGATGGAAAAGTGCGCCGCACGCTACGACAAGGAGCTGGACAAGCGCATCAAGCGCATGACCGCCATGATCACACCGATCATCCTTGTCATCATGGCCGTCATGGTCGGCACTGTGGCCTATTCCATCGTCGCCGCCATCGCGCAGAGCGTCACCGGCATCCGTGGCGGCGGCTGATGCGGCGAAACCAAGGCTATTTCTTCCTGTTCATCACGTTCCCTTCCCTGTTCAATCCCTCCACCATGAAACACCGCACTCCGAAAGCCCGCATCCGCCGCACCGCCGCCTTCACGCTCATCGAAATCGTGATCACACTGACCATCATCGCCATTCTAGCCTCCGGCTCGATTTACCTGCTCAAAGGCCAGATCGACTCCGCCAAGGACACGCGCGTTGGCAGTGACCTCCAAGCCATCGGCCTCGCGCTGCAATCCTACGAGTCACGCGCCCTGCGCAAGCCGACGACCGAGCAGGGCTTGAAGGCTCTGGTGGAAAAACCGACCATGGAGCCGATTCCCGAAAACTATCGTTCCTTCATGAAGGAAGTGCCGAAAGACCCCTGGGGCCAGGAATACAAGTATCGCATCCCACCCCAGAAATCGAAAGACGACTACGATGTGTGGACCGTGGGAGCCGACGGCCAAGACGGCACGGAAGACGACATCGGAAACTGGAAGCCGACAGCGGCAAAGTAAGAATCCATGAAACTCGAATGCCGAAGCACGAATGACAGCCATGACACGGGTGATCGACTTCACCATCGTCATTCGTTGTTCATGCCGGCGTTCACGCTGATCGAGATCATCATCGCCCTGACCATCGTCGCCGTGCTGGCGGCGGCGGCGGTGCCGATGCTGAAGGGATTTCAGGACGAGCGGCAAGCACGCGAGCCAGTGGCAAAGTTGGTACAATTGGCGCGTGAGGTGCGCATGCGGGCCATGACGGAGAAGCGTCCGTATCAGGTGGCTTTTCACAGCAAGGGCTTCACGGCTTCGCGTTACTTCAATCCCTACCTCCAGCTCGCCGAACTGGAGGAATTCATCGCCACGGCGGAAAATCCGCCCGCAGAAGAAAAACCCTTCGAAACGAACGACCTCGACAACGGCGGCAAGCTCACCAAGACCACGGACCTGCCCATGGCACCACCCGCGCCGAAGTATGACGAGCACTGGGCTGAGAAGTACGAGATGCCGGAGGACATGCAGTATGCGCTCCAGTTTTGGTACGACACGGAACCGGTCTTTCTTGAGGGCGATCTGGTGAAACTGTGGGTCTTTCAGCCCAGCGGCATCTGCCAGCCGCTTAAAGTCCACGTCGAGCGCGAATCCGCGACGTTCGATGTCGAATTCGCGGCCCTCACAGCGGACATCGTGAAAGAGAGCGTCGATCTGCGATGAAAACATCCCGTCGCCATCGCCGCCCCGGCTACATCCTGTTCGAGCTCGTGCTCGCGCTGGGAATTTTCGCCATCGCGGTGCTCGGGCTGGCGAAATCGCTGAACCAGGCGCTGGAGACGGCGAATTTGTTGAAGCGTGATCAGATCATCCGCATCGGCATGCGCAATTTTTTGGAGGAGATCCGGCGCAAGCCGCTGGCGGACATGAGCACCACCTCGATGGATACGACCTACGGCGTCACCTACACCAGCAGCACGGAGCCGGTGACACTTCGCACCACCAGCGGCAGCAATCTGACTGACATCTACAACCTGACCATCAAAGCCACGTCGAGCTTCAACGACGTGCCGGAGGAGGCCACCCTGAGTGTCTATGTTTACAAGCCCGCCCAGCAATAGACGGCGCGCCGCCTTCACCCTGATCGAGGTCGTGATCGGCATCACGCTGCTCTCGATGATCACGGCGACGCTGTTCGCCATCATCCGTGGCTCGATGCGCGGTGCCTCGGAGATCGAGCAACTGCAACGGGAGAGCGACTCGGTGAACCGTTTCATCGAACTCAGCCGCAAAACCTTCTCCTCGCTGCCTGCCACGGCCACGCTGAGTCTGAAACTGGTGCAGAACACCGAACCGATCATTCAGGAACTGACGGTGGCCGGTTCACCCGATTGTTTCCCCTTTGGGATGAACCCCATCACGTTAAAAGACACCATTCTGAGGTTGCGCCCGCATCCTGACGGCTTGGTGGACGACAACAATATGCCCCTTCACTACCTGAGCATCTCACGCGAGGATTTGATCCCGCAGACGGACGAAAGACAGACCGGCATCCGGCAGGAGACGACTGGTTTGTACGCGCCCGACGAAGAAGGACGCTACTGGATGCCGCTGCTGCCTGACGTGGTGTCTTTCAAGTGGCGGTTTTATGTCGAGAAAGAGCAGACGTGGTATGAGGAGTGGAGCAAATCCGCCTGGCCTGATTTGATCGAAGGCTTGTTGGTGCTCAAAAACCGCACGCTGCCGATCCGCATGGTGTACACCGCTCCGGTGATCGCACTCTCACCCGGCAGGACACCGAGTCCTTCGTCTTCCTCCACCACCAGCAGCACATCAACATCATCCACGGTCACCCAGCCAACAGGCGGTGGTGGTGGCGGTGGAGCACCCGCAGGAGGGGGCGGAGGAGGAGGTCGCGGCGGCGATGGCGGCGGACGTGGTGGTGATGGAGGCGGGCGCGGTGGACAAGGTGGTGGCGGTGCCCCCGGCGGAGGTGGTGACGCACCACAAGGAGGAGGCAGACCCCAGCAATGAAAGCGCACTCATCCAATTCAGCGAATCTCAGCCAATCGCGCCGGAAACGCGGTTCAGCCCTCATGCTCATGATCTGGGCCGTGCTGCTCATGTCCATCACCGTCATGGGCGTGGTGGAATATGTCCGCTCCAGCGCGGAGGAGGCCAAACTGGCGGCGTATGAGTTTCGCGCCCTGCATCTGGCGGAAAGCGGCCTCGCGGTGGGCATGCACCCGAACACACGACGCGGCGACTTGGTCCTGAAGCAGCAAATCGGGCCGGAAAGCGGTTTTGATGTCGTGATTAATTACGAAGGCGCCCGCATTCCGATCAATTACGCCACGGATGAGCGCCTGCGCGAGGCGATCTACAATCTCTTCATTTTTTGGCAGCTCGACGCCGAGTCCGCCGCCATCGCCGCCGACTCGCTGGCCGATTGGATCGACAATGACAAATCTCCACGCGCGAACGGCGCGGAGGCCGACTACTACCAGCAGCTCGGCATTTACGACGCGCCGCGTAACCAGGGCTTTGTGCGCGTGGACGAGATGCTGCTGGTGCGCGGCATGGAGGCCGTGGACCGCCGGAAGCCGGACTGGCGCGAGTATTTCAGCATCTACGGTGAAGGGCAGATCGACCTGCGCACGGTCTTCAAAGACGTGCTGCTGGCCGTGACCGGTGCCTCTGAAAGCGATGTGAACCGCTTCATCACCGAACGCGATGGCGCGGACGGCATCCCCGGTACCGAGGATGATCGCCGCATCCGCGATGAGGAGGCCTACCAGCTCCTCGGCCTCAGCGGCGACAAGTTAAACGCCATCCGTGGCATCGTGAATGACGATGACACCAGCCTGCGTCGCATCACCAGCATCGGCTGGGTGGGCACCAAACGCGCCAAAATCATCGTCGTCACCCGCCGCAACGCGGAAACCGGGGCGCTGACTTACCTGGGGCGCATGGAGGAGTAGCCGCATTCGCGGAATGACGAATTCCCGAATGAGCGAATGACGAAAAATCGCTCGACAGTCGGCTCGTCATTCGTCATTCCACATTCGTCATTTCCCGTCGCAACTTCCCTGGTTCCCGCACGTTGTAACCGCCTCTACCACCCGAATGTCCCTTTCTGCCGCCACTCTGCTCCTCCCCGCCCCTGATGCCGCTTGGCGTGTGTGGAAGCCACGGGCGAGCACCTCCACGGAAGCTGTGGAAAGCCCGGCGGAGACCGCGCATCTGGGCAAACTGCTCGTCATTGGCCTGCCTGCCGCCGCCTGCCGTACCGTCGGCCTCATTCTGCCGCAGACGGACAGCGACCTGCTGGAGCAGATCATCGCCACTCAGCTTGAGCGCCGGGGTTTCAAGCTGGAGCAGGACAGCGCGGGCAAAAACTACCGCTGGCATCTGCTGGGCACCCAGGGCGGCCAGTGCATCGTCAGCGTCGATCTGCTGACCGATCCGTTTCCCACCGCCCTAGCCGCGCAGCATGCGAGTGATTACACCGCTGCCCTGCGGCTGGCGCAGCTTCCTACGGGACATCTCGTCATCATTGAAGAGCAGGGAGACCTCGTTCTGGCCGCCAGCCATCAGGGCAAGCTGTATCACAGCCACATTTTCGCCCAAACGCCCGCCACTGAAGAAGCGCTAGCCTTGGAAATCACGCTGGCAAGGCTCACGCTGGAGTCTGAACTCGGCATCGACAGCATCACCGGCGTGGCGCTGGTGGGTGCCAATTTTGAGCGTGCCATCTGCACCCGCCTCAGCTCGGTCCTTGAACTGCCGGTGCGCATCGTGGCCGATCTGGCTCCGAACACCGCGCTCGACACGCGTGACTGGGGCAAAATGCTCCCCGCCGACATTCGTCACGCGCAGATCAGCAGCACGCGCCGTGGGAAAATCACCCGTGCCTTCGTCCTGGGCGGCATGCTGTATGTGTCGCTGGCCTTTCTGGCCTTCGCCTATCTGCATTACCAGGAGCAACGCGCCGCGCGCCTGACCGAGGAGGTCGAGCTCACCAAGGAGCCCGCCGCCGCCGTTCGTCAGGCCACCCAGCGCTGGAAGGCCCTCGCGCCGGCCATCGAGCCGAAACGCTACCCCATGTTCCTGCTGGCCGAGATCAACCGCATCATGCCTGGCAGCGGCATCGTCATCCGTGACTTCGAAGTGAAGGGCGACGAAATCGAACTCCGTGGCGAGGCACGGGACGCGCAGCTCGCCGTGCAGTTCGTCGAGGACATCAAAAAGAACCGCATCCTCAGCCGCTACCAGTGGACCGCGCCGCGCCCCGAACTCAAAGGCACCACCGCCAATTTCCGTGCCCAGGGCAAGCTGCTTTGACCGTCATTCTGTATTTGTCATTCCCCGCTCATGGCCCTCGCCCTCACCCAACGTGAAAAAAATCTCCTCGGCGCCTGCATCGCCGCGCTGGTACTCATGGCCACGTTCATTGTTTTGAAGCAGTTCCTCGACCGCCGCACCGCCGCGCTGGCGAAGATCTCCGCCCTGGAGGCCGAAAAGCAGGAAAACGAAGGCTATCTGGCTGATCGCGAGTTCTGGGAAAAACGCGCCCGCTGGCTGCGCGAAACAATGCCCGCCACCGAAAGCCTCGGCACCGCCCAGGCCCAGTTGCTGGAAGAGATTCAAAACGTCGCACTGGACTACGAGCTGCAGTTTCAAAAGCAGCCCGTGCTGCTGCCAGAGTCCAAGGACAGCAAAGACAACGCCGCCGTGTATCGCGAGGCCGCCATTGAGGTGCGGCTGCGCGGGGACCAGCCCACCGTGCTCGGCTGGCTCGCCTCGCTGCAATCCCCGGAAAAATTTCAAGCCATCAAGCAGCTCGAGATCGAGATCGACTCCAAGGCCAAAGAAAAGACCCCGCAGGTGCTCTGCAACCTCGTCTTGGCCCGCTGGTTCAAGCCAGACACCGGACTTTGACCATGAAACCGACGCTGCTTCTATTTTTCACCTGCATGCTCGCGCCTCTGGCCGCGCAGGAAGCGTCGGTGGCCGCCCCGCTGACCACGGCGGACCTCGTGCCGCTACCTGGAGACGACCTGGACCCCACGCTCCCGGCCGCCACGGCCACCGCAGTGCCAGCCGGGCCGGTCGATCCTGATCTGCCGCAGCCCTTTGATCCGAACACGCTCGCCGCCGTCGTCGAAAACTCGCCCTTCACGCGGATTGTCAGCATCTCCGACTCGCTCGTGCTCACCGGCATGGCCTACGTCGATGGCAAGCCAGTCGTGACCATCTTCGACAAAGTGGCCAAGCAGTCCATCGTCGTCTCCGACGAGCCGAACCTCAAAGGCTGGAAGCTCGTAGGGGCCAGACCCTCGGATAAAATCGACTACGCGCAGGCCCAGATCGCCATCGCCGGTGAAACCTTCAGCATCCGCCACACCTCACTGAGTAAGGATGACATGCGCAAGGACAAGGGGCCAAGGCCCGATGGTCCGCCTGGTGGGCCTCCCCCTCCCGGCAGCGGAGATCGTTTTAGCCGTAGCAACCGCGGCCCCAGCGAGGAGGATCGCAAAAAGTACGAGTCCCTCTCCGACAAGGCCAAGGACAAGTTCCGCGACGAGCTGCGCCAGAAGTTCAGTGACGAAAAATTCCGCAATGCCTCCGAAGAAGACCGCCGCACCGCCATCCGCAGCGTCTTCGAAAGAATTGAGAAGGAAGACAAGGGCGGGCGTTAACCTGCCACGCTTCATCATCCCGCTCGCCCGTCACTTTTCCCCGACCCCGTTCATGCATCGCCGCTTTTTTGCCCTCGTCCTCACCGCTTCCTTCCTGCCTCATCTGGCCCCTGGCCAGAATGCTCCCGCGCCAGCAGCACCGACAGCCCCCGCTCCGACTGCTCCTGCGGCAAGTGGCACCACACCGGCCGCAGCACCGGCTCCTGGCGCACCAGGCACTGGATTCGGCCCCGGTGGCGGCTTCCCGCCCGGCGGACGCGGTGGCTTCGGCACGCGCCGTGGCTTTGGCGAGGCGGGAGGCATGGGCACGACTCCTGGTGAAGGGGAAACCTTCACCATCACCGGGGACATGGTCATGATGCAGTTTGCCGCCAACCCGGTGGCCGACATCCTCGCTATCTACGAAAAGCTCACGGGCCTCACGCTCATCAAAGACACCAACATCTTCGAAGGCGCGCAGATCAGCCTCGTCACGCCGAAGCCCGTGGCCAAGGATGAGGCCATCAAGCTCATCGAGGCCTCGCTCCTCACCAACGGCTACGCCATCGTCAAGGAACCTGGCGGCAAAAGCGCCAAGATCCTCCCTGCACGCAATCAGAGCGCCAACGCCGTGCAGTTCTCCCATGGCCTGACGTTTTACACCAGCCCGAAGGACATCCCGGACAATGAGAGCATCGTGTCCTACTTCATGAAGCTGGATTTCCTCGCGCCCGAGGACGCGGCCACCATGTTCTCCGGCCACGTCGGCCTCGGTGCCTATGGCCGCATCACCGCTGTCACCACGCCGCCCGGCCTGCTCATCACGGAAAGCGCCACCGTCGTGAAGCAGCTCATCAGCATCCGCGACACCATCGACGTTGGCGACACCGGCTCCTCGCTCGTCACCAAATTTATCCCCATCAAATTCGCCGATGCGGCCACCATCGCGCAGATCATCCAGGCCACGCTGACCGCCCAGGCCCAGGAAAAAGAAACCAAAGGCGTGAACACCATCCGTGGCAGCGCCGCCAGTGACGGCCGCGAAAACCGTGGCAACGACAACAATAACAACAGCAGCCAGCAGCGCCCGTCGCAGCCCCAGCAGCCCATCTTCATCAATGGCGTGCAGGTCAATCCCAACGCCCAGGCACCTCAGCCCAGCGCCCAAGTCGTTGCCGACACTCGTCTCAACCAGGTTCTCGTCGTTTCCTCCCCGGCGGATTACACCTACATCGCCAGCCTCATTGCCGAGTTCGACAAGCCCGTCGAGGTCGCGGAGCCTTACGAACGCAGGTTGAAATACGCCGCCGCCATCGACGTGCTCAGCGCCGTGGTCGATCTGCTCCAAGATCCCGCCTCAGGCACCACCCAGCTCCCCGGAGGTGGCACCATTCAACAGCAACGACAGCAGGCGCTCGCCACCAACAGCAGCCAGCTCCTCGGCGGACGCAACACCCAGGGCACCCGTGGCGGCACCGTCGGCAGCACCGCTGGTGCCGCCTCCTCTGACAGCGCCACCACAACCGCCAGCAGCGGTATTGGTTCACGCGCCGATGTCATCTCCGGTCCCAGCGAAGACAACGCACCCGTTTCAGTTCTCGTCGGCAAGACGCGTGTCATCGCCGATCCCATGGCCAACTGCATTCTCGTCATCGGCCCCAAGGAATCCATCGACAAGGCCACTAGCCTTCTCGACAAGCTCGACCGCAAGCCTGCGCAGGTCTATCTAGCCACTGTCATCGGCCAGTTGACACTCAGTGACACCTTGACCTCTGGCGTTGATTACATCTCCGGTCTTCGCAATCGCAACGGCCAGGCATCCAACTTCACCGCCAGCGGCTTCACCAACCGTACGGACCTGCTCACTGGAAACGCCACCACACGCGCCATCAGTGACGTGCGCACCAACTCCATCACCACTGCGTTCGGCCCCGCCAGCGGCCTGAATCTCTACGGTGCCATCGGCGACAGCTTGGAGGTCTTCGTCACAGCCCTCGAAACCAACAACAACTTCAAAATTCTCTCCCGTCCCTCGGTCTTCGCCTTGAACAACAAGAAAGCCGTCATCACCTCCGGCCGCCAAATCCCCGTCCCTTCTCAGCAGACCACCTTTGCCAATAATGGTGCCGCTCAGGGCAACACCACCACGACCATTGAGTATCGCGATGTCGTGCTGAAGCTCGAAGTCGTCCCACTGATCAATTCCGACGGCGAAGTCACGCTCACCGTCGCTCAGGTCAACGACACCGTCGTCGGCACCCAGCTCGTGCAGCCCAACGAAGTGCCCATCATCGGCACCGAGCAGCTCGTCACCACCGTAACCGTCCCTGATCGCAACACCATCGTCCTCGGCGGCCTCATCTCCGAGGAAAAAACCAAGGACAAGCAGGGCCTGCCCATCCTCGGCAGAATCCCCGGCCTCGGAAAACTTTTCCGCACCGACACCGACAGCACCGTCCGCAAGGAACTGATCGTCTTCATCCAGCCCCAGGTCGTCACAGATGACATGGGCGTGCGCAATACTTCCATGGACGAGGATATGCGCACCAAGGTCGGAGCCGAAGCCGCCCAGCGCTTTCCCCAGAAAGTCGTTCCAGTCGTCATTCCCCCTCCTCCCGCCCCCAAGAAGAAAAACCTCCTCCAGCGCATGTTCAGCCGGGAGGATGACCCGCAGTAGCTCCAGCCTCGTTAAACGGGCGGCTGGAAGTTCAGCAGTTCGATCTCCACCGCATGCTTCCGTTCCGGCAGCAACTCCACCACCGAGATGCTGCCGTATTCGATGTTGAAATGCGCCATGCGCGCCAGCGGCCACTCCAGCAAGAGTGCGATCATCACGCGGATGATCCCACCATGGCAAAACACCGCCACCTTTTGATGCGGATGCGCGTTCACGATGCGGATCAGGCACTCCTGCACGCGTGACCGGATGCCTGCCACGCTCTCACCGTTCGGAATGCCGTTGCTCTCGATGATTTCCAGCCAGTCAAAGGCGCTCACGCCGAACTTCGACTGCACCTCATCCCAGCGGTGCCCCGTCCAGTCGCCAAAGTCGATCTCACGCAGCCCCGGCATCATCTCCGGCTCCAGACCACGCTGTTTCGCCGAAGGTGCCAGCGTCTGCTGCACCCGCAGCATCGGGCTCGCATAGATCTTGTCGATCTTCGTGTCCTTCAACCAATTCGCCACCGCCTCGCCCTGTCTTTGGCCCAAAGGCGACAGCGCCATGTCGATGCGCGATCCGCCGAAGACCTTGTGATACTTCTCCTCCACCTCGCCGTGGCGGATGAAATAAAGCTGCGTGGGATGATTCGGAAGATGGGCTTTCACTCCCTGTCTATGAAACAGGCCGAAGTGCGACGCAAGCCGTGGCTGCGATCACGCGATCTTCCAAGCCTCGCGCATGGGCCGTAGCAGCATCTGATTGGCCTGCTCGTCGCCTTCAAACCGTTCGGCCTTCGGATCAAACTTCAGCGGACGGTTCAGGACCGCCGAAATCGCACCGATGTGGCAGGTGGTGGCGGCACGCTGGGCGATCTCCGCCGTGGCGGCGGTGCGGCCACGAGAAAGCACGGCGTCGATGAAGTTGCGGTGATGATGCTTCGATTCGTAGAGCTTCACGTCACTGTCCTTGAGCTTCACGCGCAGGATGTCGTCCGAGCTGGCCTTGAGCACCTCCGCTTCGGTGTAGATCCAGCCTTCGCTGCCGATGAACTTGGTGCCCCACTTCGTCTTGTCGTCCGTGCTGAGCATGACCACACGCACGCCGTTGGCGTAGCGGTATTCGATGCGAAAGCTCTCGGCGGCATCGTAGATGCCCGTGTCGCGGCGCTTCACCTCGGTGGCGCTGACTTCGGTCGGCGTCGTTTCATCCATGCCCGCGCCCCATTGTGCCACATCGAGGAAGTGCGCGCCCCAGTCAGTGATGTAGCCGGGCGCGTATTCCTCGATCCAGCGGAAGTTGAAATGGCAACGGGCCGCTGTGTAAGGCTTCTCCGCCGCCGGGCCAAGCCACATGGCGTAATCGAAGTGCGCAGGCACCGGTTGCGTCGCCTCCAGGCCGGTGACACCACCACGGATGGCAAACTTGCCCGGCACACCGATCTCGATCTCCTTCAATTCACCGATGTAGCCGTTGCGCACACGCTCACAGGCCATGCGCACCTTCATACCCGAGCGCCGCCAGGTGCCGCATTGCAGCACGCGCTTGTTTTCCTCCACCGCACGGCAGATGGCGCGGCCTTCGACGATGCTCGCGCCCAGCGGCTTCTCCGAATACAAATCCTTGCCCGCTTTCGCGGCAGCGATGGCCACATTCGAGTGCCAGTGGTCCGGCGTGGCATTCATGACCGCGTCCACATCGCTACGGGCCAGCACCTCGCGAAAATCGCGGTACACATCGCCCTTCGACAATCCGGCGAGCTTTGCCGCCGCCTCGGCATGCTGCGCATCCGCATCACACACGGCGACGATCTGCACGCGCTCATCGCCCATCAGCGCACGCAGGTTGCTCGTGCCCTGGCCACCCACACCGATGCAGGCGATGCGGATTTTTCCATTCGGCGATACCGCCCCTGCACGTCCCAAAGTGGCGGCGGAAACGATGAAAGGAACAGCAGTGCGAAGAAATTGACGACGATTCGGAGAAGCAGGCGTGTGCATGGGAAAGAAACGCAGATCGTTTCCGATATTGATCACGCTCGAATTCACGCCACTCACTCATGGACTCCTCCCCCCTGCCCCGCCGTCGTGAATTCCTTCAAACCACCTGCCTGGGCCTCCTGAGCTGGCCCGTGATGCAGTCGCTTTTCGCCAGCACGAGCACCGCGCTGGCGCAAACTGCGGCCACAACTCCAGCGGCAGCCGTTCCAGCCTTGAATCGCTTCCCCCGCATGATGCAGGAATGGCTGGTGGCCGAAGTCCGTGCCGCTGAAGCTCGTGGCAATGCCCGGCGCGACGCTTTGAAAACAAAAGCCGATGCCGAGGCTTACGTGAAGTCGGTTCAAGAGCGCATCCGTCAGTGTTTTGGCCCTCTACCGGAAAAAACGCCGCTGAACGCCAAAGTAACGAAGACCTTGGAGCGCGATGGTTACCGCATCGAAAACATCGTCTTTGAGAGCCGTCCGAACTTTCTCGTCACCGGCAATCTCTACCTGCCAACAGAACGCAAAGGCCCCGTCCCCGGTGTGATCGGTGTTTGCGGGCACTCGCTCAATGGCAAGGCAGCGGAGGCTTATCAAAGCTTCGCCCAAGGACTCGCGCGGCAAGGCCAGGCCTGTTTCATCATTGATCCCGCCGGACAGGGCGAGCGGTTTCAGTATTTGAACGAGAAGCTTGGCTCTCGTCTCGGCGGTGGAACGTCCGAGCACAATCAGATGGGCGGACCGCAGGCGCTGATCGGCGAGTTTCTTGGCACTTGGTTCGTGTGGGATGCCATGCGGGCACTCGATTACCTGCTCACGCGCCAAGAAATCGACCCCAAGCACCTCGGCGTGACCGGAAACTCCGGCGGTGGCACGCAAACGACCTGGCTCTGCGGCATGGAGCCGCGTTTCACGATGGGGGCACCGTCCTGCTTCATCACCACCTTCCGCCGCGATGCCGAAAACGAACTGCCGCAGGACATGGAGCAGTGCCCGCCGCGTGTTTTGGCGCATGATCTTGATCACTGCGATTTCCTGGCCGCCATGGCTCCGAAACCGGTCATCATCATGGCGCAGGAGAAGGATTACTTCGACGCACGCGGCTCCACGGAGACTTACGAACGCCTCAAGAAGCTCTACACGTTGCTCGGCAAGCCGGAGAACATCCAGCTCCACATCGGCCCTGATCCGCACGGCTACACGCAGTCGAACCGCGAGGCGATGTATCGCTTCTTCGGCAAAGTCACCGGCATTCCCGCCGCAGCCGCCGAGCCCACGATCACGGTCGAAAAAGACGCGGACCTGCTCTGCACGCCACGCGGTCAGGTGGCCGAAGCCGGTTCGCGCACGCTGATGTCGTTCACGCGGGAAAAAGCGGACAATCTGGCGGCCAAACGCAAACACCTCACCGCTGAAGCCTTGCAGAAAACAGTGCGTGAAACATTGAAACTGCCAGCGCTGGCGAACACACCGCCTGACTACCGCATCCTGCGCAGCGTGGGTGCGCGCAAATATCCGACCAAGGCTTACTGCACCTACGCGGTCGAAACGGAGCCGCTGATTCATGCGGTGGTCACTCGTTTGAGCGATGAAGCGCTCACCTCGCGCCTGCCACGCGGCTTGAGCAAAGCCGTGCTCTACATCTCGCATCGCTCTGCCGATGCCGAGCTGCGCGGTGATCCGTTCGTGCAAGAACTCATCGCCGCCTCGCCTGACGCGGCCTTCTTTGCCTGCGATGTGCGCGGCATCGGCGACTCGCAGCCCGACACCTGCGGTGCGAACCAATTCAACGGCCGCTACGGCAGCCACTACTTCTACGCCGCCTACAGCCAGATGCTCGACCGCCCGCTGCTCGGCCAGCGCACTTTCGATGTGCTGCGTGTCATCCAGCTTCTTGCCGCTGCCGGTCACACGGAGATTCACATCGCCGGTCAAGGCTGGGGCGCTCTGCCCGCCGCTTTTGCCGCCTTGCTCAGCCGCGAGGTCAAACAGGTCACGCTGAAGCATGCGCTCAGCTCCTTTCATGAGCTGGCCGTTCACGATGACCAGCAGTGGCCCACCGCCTTCATGCTTCCGCAGGTGCTGCAGCATTTCGATCTTCCCGATTGCTACGTCGGCTTAAAATCCCGTAATCTCCGGCTCTTAGAACCATGGGGTGCCGCCGATGGCATGAAATGATCCCCTCACGATTCCCGACTTCAAACCGCAACTCAACACCGCCGCCATGCAAACACAGCTCAAGTTCAAGCTCTCGACTTTCATGTTTCTCCAGTACTTCATCTGGAGCAGTTGGTACATGACGCTGGGAGCGTATCTCGGCACGCTGAACTTCACCGGCACTGAAATCGGCGCGTCTTATGGCGCCTTCGCCTGGGGTGCGATTCTCTCGCCCTTCATCGTCGGCTTGATCGCAGATCGCTTCTTTGCCTCGGAGAAAATCATCGCGGTGCTCGGCATCGCCGGTGGCCTGGTGATGCTCTTCATCCCGCAGTTGAAGACCTTCGGCAGCGTCTATCCCACGCTCATCCTCTACTGCACGCTCTACGCGCCAACGCTCGCGCTGGGGAACTCGATCTCCATGACCCATCTGGCCGATGCGAAGAAGGATTTCCCCTTCGTAAAGATTTTCTCCGCCGTGGGCTGGATCGCGGGCGGTGTGGTGCTCAGCCAGTTGAAGGGCGAGCAGTCGCCGCTGCAATACTACCTCGCAGGCGGCACCTCGATGGTCTTCGGCCTCTTCGCACTGACACTGCCACACACACCGCCGAAGAAAAAAGGCCAGAACGTGCCGCTGAGCGAGGTTCTCGGCCTCGATGCGCTGGCGCTGCTGAAGAAGCCCACCTTTGCCATCTTCATCCTGTGCATGTTCCTCATCTGCATCCCGCTGTACTTCTACTTCGTGAACATGGGCACCTACCTCACCCAATTGAAGTGGGCAGACATGGCGCAGAAGATGACGCTGGCGCAGGTCTCCGACATCGTTTTCCTCGTGCTGCTGCCGCTGATGCTCAAGAAGCTCGGCTACAAGAAAACCATCTTCCTCGGCATCCTGGCCTGGGCGGCACGCTACTTCATGCTCAGCGCCAGCGCCGCCAGCACCGGCACCGTGCTCATCTTCGGTGCCATCCTGCTACACGGCATCTGCTACGACTTCCTGTTCATCGCCGGACAGCTTTATGTCGATGACGAGGCGAATGAACGTATTCGTGGCGCGGCTCAGGGCCTGATCGCCATCATCCTTTGGGGCTTTGGATCACTCGTCGGCACTTACCTGGCCGGTTACTTCATGGATCAGCACAAACTCGCCACGCCGAAAGGCGACATCACGCACGACTGGTCCGCCATCTGGGCCACTCCAGCCTGGATCGCCGTGGGGGTGCTGGTGTTGTTCATGATCTTCTTCCGGGAGCCGCAGAAAGCGGCTTCCAAGCAGGCTTGATATAGCTTCAGCAAGACGAAGGTCTGATGCCCAGTCGGCATCAGGCCACCTTGAGCCCAAGATAGGCCTTGGCGTTCGCGTAGCAGATATTCTTCACCATGCTGCCCAAAAGCGCGTCGTCGTTCGGGATGAGACCGGCCTCGATGTCGCTGCCCAGCAGGTTGCAGAGCGTGCGGCGGAAGTACTCGTGGCGGGGGAAGCTCATGAAGCTACGGCTGTCGGTGAGCATGCCGATGAAGCGGCTCAGCAGGCCGAGATTGCTCAAGGCGTTGATCTGCCACTCCATGCCTTCCTTCTGATCGACGAACCACCAGCCCGAGCCAAACTGCACCTTCCCCGGCGTGGTGCCGTCGGCAAAATTCCCCGCCATGGTGCCGAAGACGTAGTTGGCGGTCGGGTTGACGTTGTAGAGCACGGTTTTCGGCAGCGCGTTCTCGGTGTCGAGACGGTCGAGGAAACGGGAGAGCGGCTCCGCCTGAGGCCAGTCGCCGATGCTATCACAGCCCACATCCGCGCCGATTTCGCGGGCCAGGCGGCTGTTGTTGTTGCGCACCGGGCCGAGGTGAAGCTGCATGGTCCAGCCTTTGGCGGCGTTCAGGCGTCCAACATGCAGCATGAGGTTGCTGGCAAACTCGTCGTGCTCCTGCTCGGTGGCAGCCTTGCCACGCCGTGCCTTGCTGAAGATGTTTTCCGCACGGATTTCGGGGACGAAGCGGCTGTGCGCAGTGTTCAAGCCGTGATCCGAAAGCCGACAACCGATCTCATGGAAATAATCATGACGTTTTTCCAAGGCACGGAGCAGCGAATCGTAATTCTTCACCTCGATGCCGCTGGCAGCGCTGAGCCTGTCACACCACGCGTTCCAGGCCTCGGGCTGATGCACGGCCAGCGCCTTGTCCGGGCGGAAGGTCGGATAGACGCCCACCTCAAAACCGTCAGCAGCGCACTTCTTGTGCCACGCGAGATCGTCGATGGGATCGTCTGTGGTGCAGAGCGCCTTCACCTTCTGCGAGCGCAGGATGCCGCGCGTGCTCATCTCCGGCTTTGCCAGCGCGGCCTCGGTCTGCTCCCAGATCGCAGGAGCGGTCTCTTCGTTGAGCAGCGTGTCGATGCCAAAGTAGCGCTTCAGCTCGAGGTGCGTCCAGTGGTAGAGCGGATTGCGCAGGGTGTGCGGCACGGTTTTGGCCCAGGCCATGAACTTGTCACGCGGACTGGCCTTGCCAGTGATGAACTCCTCCGGCACACCGTTGCAGCGGAGTGCGCGCCATTTGTAGTGGTCGCCCTCAAGCCAGATCTCGAACAGGTTCTTGAACTGACGGTTCTGCGCGATGTCCTTCGGCGGCAGATGATTGTGATAGTCCAGGATCGGCTCATCTTTGGCAAAGGTGTGGTAAAGGCGGCTGGCGGCCTTGGTGCTGAGCAGGAAATCGTCGTGGATGAAGGACATTGCGGTTTGCGGTTGGGAATGGCCCGCTAAACTGGAGCGATGATGATCGCACGCAACTGGTTCGCGCTCCTCCCGGCCCTGCTGGTGTGCTCGTGCGGCACCGTCAGCTTCTACACCCAGGCTGTGGGCGGGCAGATGGAAATCTGGCGCAAATCACGGCCCAATGCCAAGGTCCTGGCCGATGCCAGCGTGGCAGACCGCGTGAAGCAGCGACTGCGGCTCATCGAGGAGTTGCGCGCCTTTGCCGCCAGTGATCTGCGGCTGCCCACCAAGAGCTTCGGCAAATACTGCGACCTGAAACGGCCCTACGTCGTGTGGGTGGTCTTTGCCGCACCGGAGTTTTCCATCGAGGCGAAGCGTTGGTGGTATCCCTTCGTCGGAAATTTGAAGTATCGCGGCTTCTTCGCGGAACAAGACGCGCGGAAGGAAGGCCAGCGCCTGCGCCAGCAGGGACTCGATGTCTTCGTCGGCGGTGTCGAGGCCTACTCCACACTCGGCTACTTCAAAGACCCGGTGCTGAACACCTTTCTGCACCGCAGTGACCACGAGCTGGCCGAGCTCATCTTCCACGAGCTGACCCACGCCAAGGCCTTCATTCCTGGCGACACCGACTTCAACGAGGCCTTCGCCACCGCCAACGCCGAGGACGGTGTGCGCCGTTGGCTGCGCTCGAAGAATGACCTCGCCGGCCTGCGCGCCTACGAGGCCGGCTTGCAGCGCAGCCGCAAGACCGTCCGCTTGCTGCTGGACACGCGTGAGAAACTCAAACAGGTCTATTCCTACACTTACCGCAGCATCGAGACCGAGCGCCTCGCCAAACAGCGCGTGTTCGAAAACATGCTGCGCCGCGCCGGGGCCCAAGGCCCGCAGACCAAGGTGCGGAGCCAAAACGGACTGAGTTCATGGAACAACGCCCGCCTCAACACCATCGCCACCTACTACACGCTCGTTCCCGGCTTTGAACGACTGCTGAAGCAACATCATGGCAATCTCGAAGCCTTCCACCACGAGGTGGCGTCGATGCGCAAGCTCAGTGATGAGGAACGCCTCAATGTTTTGGGCACGCCTTGAGACGAGGGAAATCGGAGGAACTGTCAAGGAGTGGCAACGAACCGCCGCCACATGGCACGCCCCCTAGACTTAGCTCTCACTCGCAATCTCGGTGCCCCTGTACGTCGTTGCTTGCCACGCCTTCCGGGAGCTTACTTGAAGGTGTAGGGCTTCTCAGAGCCGAGGGTGGCCATGGTGACATACTCTTTGCCGTTGAACTCCAAGAGCACGAGCCAGAGGTAATAGGTGCCGGAGGGCGGGCGCTTGTACTTGGCGGTGTTTTCCACGTCGCTGTAGTTGTAGCCGGCTTGGAGAGCCTTTTTGACCACGCTGCCCATCTCATAGTAGGTGCCGCCGGTTTTGTTGGAGAAGCCGGGCTTGGTGGTGGCCCAGACGCTGAGCTTGAGGGAACCGGTGCCGCCGCTGCGGGTGTGGCTGATCTTTTTCACCTTCATGCTGATCGTGCCTGCCTCAGGATTCGTCTGCCAGCTCCAGGGACCGAGCAGGGTAAAGGTCTTGAGCGGGCCAAGCATGACGGCGTTGGTGTAATTGCGGAAGTCGGTGATGACGTAGCCGCCTTCACGGTACTCAGTCACGGTGAGGCAGAGGAAGTAACTGCCCCGCTGGGCTGGCATGGTCGTCTTCAGGGTCTTCTTGAGACCTTTGTACTGATTGCCGCCCTCCAACCCGTCGAGTTTGAAGCTGGCGATGACATGCCCGCTGATCCGACTGCTGACGTATTTTTCTTTGAGCGCCCACAACTGCACCTGGATGGTGCCGGTGGCGTTTTCGCTGCTGCTGTTGGTGATGGCGTCGCAGCCAATCGTGACGGTGGTGTTGCCAGCGCCGAACTGATACGGGACCGAGCCAGAGAGCTTCGGAGCGGCATGCGCACCTGCGGTCAAAGCGAGTCCCAAACCGATCACCATCAGGTAAAACATGTGTTTCATAGGTGCGCTGGATTAGAGCGGAGCCCATCGCAAGTCAATCTTGAGAAGGGCGCGGCACGTCACACTTTTCCCGTCGCGAAACCGAACTGACTCGCCATCATGACGGCTTCATCGACCATGATTTTCGCTTACTACCTGCACGATCTCAGCCCGCACCTGCTCAAATTCACGGAGAAGATCGCCGTGCATTGGTACGGGCTGTCGTATGTGCTGGGTTTCTACCTGACCTACCTCGTGATGCGCTTCCTGGCGCGGCGGGGGCTGTCGGAGATCAAGGAGGAGGCGGTGGCAGACTTCATCACGATGGTGTCGATCTTCGGCCTCGTGCTCGGCGGGCGGCTTGGCTACCTGCTGCTGTATAACTTTGACGAGTTCATCCACGCGCCGTGGATTTTCTTCCTGCTCAACCAAGGTGGCATGGCGAGTCATGGCGGCATCGCTGGCACCACGCTGTTTTGCGGCTGGTATGCCTGGAAGCACAAGATTTCCTGGGCGGGCATCGGCGACTCGATCGTCTGCGGCGCACCGCTGGGTGTGTTCCTGGGTCGCATCGCGAATTTCATCAATGGGGAGCTGTTTGGTCGTGTGACGAATGTGCCGTGGGCGGTGAAATTTCCCACGGAGATGATGCATGAGGACTTTTACCGCCAAGGCGGCCAGCCGGGGCTGATTCCCGAGGGTTTGCAGCACAGCCCGGACATCATCGCCCACTTTGAGAAATTTCGCGGCGGGCGGGCCGAACTGGAGGCCGTGCTGCACCCTCGTCATCCCTCGCAGCTTTATGAGGCGCTGGGCGAAGGACTCATCCTCAGCGCGATTTTGATCTTCATCCGCCTCCGCTTCCCGCGGTTGCGCCAAGGCATCGTCACGGGGCTGTTCTTCATCCTTTACGCCATCGCCCGCATCGCGCTGGAGTTTGTGCGGCAGCCGGACAGCGGATCGTCCATGATCCTGGGCCTGACGAAGGGTCAGTTCTTCTCCACCTTCATGTTCATCGTCGGCGGTCTGTTCATCGGCTACGGCCTGAAGTGGGGCAAATCGCCACCGGGAGCGACACAGCAAGCCTGATTTTTGCGATAACGCACACAAAAGGCGAACCCGGAGGCGTTAGGCTGGTCGAACACCAGCACCGCATGGAACCCTCTTTTGACTGGAAACGAACCTTTGAGCAGCTCGCCCCGCAGCTCGTGCTGTATGCGCGTCAGCTCGTCGATTCGAAGTCCGATGCCGAGGATGTCGTCCAAATGGCCTTCGTACGCTGGTGGCGGCGTTTTCCTGAAGGCGACAACAACCACATCCCGCTGCTCTACGCCGCCGTCCGCACCATCGCCCTCGACCAGCGCCGCTCGGACAACCGCCGTTTGAATCGCGAGGCAAAGTCCGACATCGCCGTCGCCGGTGAAAACGCCCCTTCCTTTGATCCCCAGCCAGGGCAGCAAGAAATCGCCGAGATCGTGCAACAAGCGCTGCAAGCCCTGCCGCAGGAGCAGCGCGAGGTCGTGACGCTTAAGCTTTGGGGTGACCTCACCTTCAACGAAATCGCCGCCATGACCGGCGAATCCATCAACACCATCGCCGGCCGCTACCGTTACGCCTTGCAGGCCATGCAGCGAAAGCTCGCCCCGCTCAAAGCCGATCTGCTCGGCGAAACCAGCCCCTCCGCTCCCAACATCCTGCCCTTTTCATCCCCCCAGGAGGCCCTGCCATGAACCACGACCCCAATGACACCCACCTCGAAAACCTGCTGCGCGGCCTTGCGCCAGCCGCAGCCTCCCCTGCCCTCGCGCAGCGAGTCGATGAAGAACTGAAGCTCGACATGAGCTGGCTGAGTACCCGCCGCACGCCTCGCCCCCTGCCGCGCTGGTTCGCCTCCGCAAGCTGGGCCGCCATGGGAGCTGCCGCTGCCGTGGCGGTGATGAGCTTCCTTCCGCAACCCATCTCGAACACCACGCTGGCCACGACTCCCGCTGTGCTGCCCGTCGCCACCATCCGCGAGTGGGAGGACGTGCAAAACGACGGCATTCATTACAGCGCCGAGCGTCTGCCAGAACAGCACATGACCGTCATTTCACGCGAGCGACAGACCTGGATCGACCCACGCGATGGAGCGCAGATGACCGTGGAATACCCGCGCCAGCAGAAGCTCGTGCTGCCGGTTTCCTTCCAATGATTTCCCCCCAACCTGAACCCCACCCGATCATGAAACTCAAACACAGCTTCCTCATTGCCTGCCTGGGCGCGGCACCGCTGCAAGCGCAGCAGCCGGAGGAAAAAAACGCGCCCAAACCCACCGAGGCGGCTCCTGCCGAGGTCAAACCACAGCCGACGCGCAACCCCAACTCACTCGCAGAGGAAAAGAAGCCCGTGGCCTATATCGGCGTGCTCACGCGTGAGGTGCCTGCCGAGCTGCGTTCCCAATTCTCCCTGCCGGAAGGCTTCGGCCTCATGGTTGATGAAGTGATGCCCGAATCACCGGCCCAGGCCGCCGGATTGAAGACCCATGACATCCTGGTGAAGTTCGAAGACCAGCGGCTCGTGAACATGGAGCAGCTCATGGCCCTGGTGCGCTCCAAGAAGAAAGGCGAGATCGCCCAGCTCACCGTCATCACCGGCGGCAAGGAAACGCAGATGCCCATCACGCTCGGTGAGCGCATGGTGACCGTAAACGAACGCCGCCAGCCTTACGGCTTCGGCGGCTGGCCGCAGATGGGCATGCCCTTTGGTGGGCGTGAGATGGAGCAGATGCAGCGCGGCCTGCGTGACATGGGCGGCGAACAGCGCGAGCAGATGGAGCGCTTCCAAAACGAGATGCGCGAATACCAGGAGCGTCTGCAAAATTGGATGAAGGGAGACAAAAGCACGCCCATGCCCCAGGCACCGATGTTCAACATGCCTGACCACCAGCCGCGCCGGGGAAACACAGAGCGCCAGCCCGGCCCCGGCCCGCGTGATGGCAACGTTCAGCGCTTCAACTTCAGCGAGTCCCACGAGGCGATGAACGTGACCCGCCGCGATGACGCCGGCGAATACTCCATCAAGCGCGAGGACGGTAAAACCACCTTCACCGTCCGCCCCACCAACGGCAAGGAGCAGAGCTGGCCGGTGAACACGGACGAAGAACGCAAAGCCGTGCCAGAAGAATTCCGCGACAAGCTGCGCTTGATGGACGGCGCTGGAAGCGGCCTCCGCATCGAAGTGCGTCCCGGCCCTGGCGGCGAAGGCCCGCCCAGAAACCCTGCGCCGCGCGAAGGCGGCAATGATGCCACCCAGCCCCGTCCCCAGGCACGCAGCACCTCGGCCTGAGTCATTCCCATTCGGCACAAAAAAGCGGCGATGACTCCCAGAGCCATCGCCGCTTTGTTTGGAACTTCAGAGAACGATTATTTCGCCGCGAGCGCTGCTTTGATTGCCTCCACCACTTCAGGCGCGTCCGGCTTCACGCCGGGCTCGAAACGCTTCAGGATCTTGCCGTCACGGCTGACGAGGAACTTGCCGAAGTTCCACTTCACATCGCCGGGGAACGGCGACTGCGGGCCGCTGAGCACCTGATAGAGCGGATGCTGCTCCGGGCCTTTGACGACAACCTTGTCGAACATCGGGAAGGTCACCTTGTACTTCACGGAGCAGAATTCTTTGATTTCCTCATTGGTTCCTGGCTCCTGCTTGCCGAAGTCATTGCAGGGAAAGCCCAGCACGGCCAACCCGTCCTTCTGGAACTCCTGATTGAGAGCTTCAAGCTGCGTGTATTGCGGCGTCTTGCCGCATTTCGAGGCCACGTTCACGATGAGCATCACCTTGCCCTGGTAATCCTTCAGGGAGGTGTCTTTGCCGTCGATGTTCTTCAACGGAATGTCATAAAGCGACTTGGGGGCGTCTGCGGCGCAAAGCGCGGCGGCGGCAAGAAGGGTGGAAGCGAGGGTGAGTAATTTCATAGGGACAGCATGAACGCTCTCAGCCCTGCCGCTATTGCGCCAGCCTGCCCATCACTCGGATTCTTCCCGCGCTCTCATCTTCCCAGAACCAGAACCCCGAGCGGCGGCAGATCGACAACCACACTCCAAGGCTGGCCTTGATGGGCCTTCTCCTGCGCCTGGAATCCTGCTCCGGCGCTCAGGCCGGTGCCCGCATAGATCGCCGCGTCGCTGTTGAGCAGTTCGCGATAGCTGCCTGCTTCAGAAACACCCACGCGGTAGGCTTTGCGCGGCACGGGCGTGGCATTGACGAGCACATAGACCTTGTCGCCATCGGGTGAGCTGCGGGCAAAGGCGAAGATGCTGTTCTCAGCGTCGTTCGCGTCGAGCCAATAGAAGCCGCCGGCCTCGTGGTCCTTCGTGTGGAGCGAGGGGCGCGTGGTGTAGAGGTGATTGAGGTCTTTAACGAGCTTTTGCAGGCCGCTGTGCTCCTCGCCAAGGAAAAGGTGCCAGTCGAGGCTGGCGTCATGCTTCCATTCGTTCCACTGGCCGAACTCGCAGCCCATGAAGAGCAGTTTCTTGCCGGGATGCATCCACATCCACGCCAGGAACATGCGCAGGTTCGCAAACTTCTGCCAGCGGTCGCCGGGCATCTTGTTGATGAGGCTGCCTTTGCCATGCACCACCTCGTCGTGACTGAGCACGAGGATGAAATTCTCGTCGTAGGCGTAAATCATCGAGAACGTGGCCTCGCCGTGATGATACTTCCGATGCACCGGATCTTCCGACATGTAGTGCAGGCTGTCATTCATCCAGCCCATGTTCCATTTGAAGCCGAAACCGAGGCCCCCGCTGCTCACCGGGCGTGACACGCCCGGCCAGGCCGTGCTTTCCTCCGCAATGATGGTGGTGCCGGGATGCAACTCGTAGCACACCTGGTTGAGATCCCGCATGAAGGCGATGGCGGCGAGGTTTTCGCGCCCGCCGAGGTGATTAGGCACCCACTCGCCCGCGTTGCGCGAGTAATCGAGATACAGCATCGACGCCACGGCATCCACGCGCAGGCCGTCGATGTGGAACTGCTCCAGCCAGTAAAGCGCGTTGCTAACGAGGAAGTTCTTCACCTCGTTGCGTCCGTAATTGAAGATCAGCGTGCCCCAGTCCATGTGCTCGCCAAGACGCGGGTCCTCGTGTTCATACAAGGCGGTGCCGTCGAACTTCGCGAGGCCGTGATCGTCCTTCGGGAAGTGGCCGGGCACCCAGTCGAGGATCACGCCGATGCCGTTTTGATGGCAGCGGTCCACAAACTCACGAAACTCGTCAGGATTTCCGAAACGGCTCGTAGGGGCGTAGTAACCCGTCACCTGATAGCCCCAGGAGCCGTCAAAGGGATGCTCGGCGATGCCCATCAGCTCGATGTGCGTGAAGCCCAGGCCCTTCACATACGGGATCAAATCATCCGCCAGCTCGCGATACGTCAGCCAGCGGCCGCCATCGTTCGCGTTCCGCTTCCATGAGCCGGGATGTACCTCGTAGATGCTCATGGGCGCGTGGTAGAGATCGTTCGAGGGACGGCGTTGCATCCATTCGTTGTCCGCCCAGCCGTAGCGCTCCATGTCAAAGGTCAGGCTGGCCGTTTGCGAGCCATGCTGGCCGTAATTCGCCATCGGATCGCTCTTCAACCGCATGTGACCGTGTTTGTCGATCAGCTCAAACTTGTAGTGTGCGTTCTCCAGCAGGCCGGGAATGAAAATCTCCCAAACGCCGGCCTCGATACGGTTCCGCATCACATGCACACGGCCATCCCAGCGGTTCCAGTCCCCCACGACGCTCACGCGCTGCGCGTTCGGTGCCCAGACGGCGAACTGACAGCCTTCCACACCATCGACGGTCTTCATCCGCGCCCCAAGCATTTCCCACAGTCGCTGGTGCGAGCCTTCACGGAAGAAATAAACGTCCTGCTCGCCCAGCAGCAGGCCAAACGAGTACGGATCAACGATCCGCTGCGTCAGCCCCTCGTGGTCGGTGATGTCGATCTCATACAGGCCGGTGGGCGTCACCGCTTCATAGTAGCCGTCTTCGTGCAGTTTTTGCGTCTCGTATCGCTGGCCGTTCACGATGACATCCACCACAGCGGCGTAGGGCTGCACGGTCCGCACCACCTGCTTCCCGCCTCCCACCTCATGCGCACCCAGGAAGGCGAAGATGTTTTGATGCCGGGCCTGGATGGCGGCCTGGATTTCGGACTTGTTCGAATGTCGGGTCATCTCGGCCACTCATGGCGTGCTCTCGCCCAAAAGCAACGGTTCCAGCCGTTCCCGCACGATTCTCTCCCAGGACAGCCGCCGCATGAGTCCCCGGCGCCCTTGGCGCGCCTGCACGGCGGTATTCTCACGAATTTTCGCCGCGATCTGCCCTGCGGGCTCGTCCAGATTGAAAAACGTGGCACTTACCGCCACCTCCCGATGCGCCGGGATGTCCGAACAGAAGACCGGCAAGCCATGCAGCGCCGCCTCGATCAGTGGCAGCCCATAACCCTCCGCCGTGCTCGGGAAAAACAATGCATCCGCCATCTGGTAGAGGCTGCGCACGTCATCGTCACTCAAAGTGCCCGATTCGCCGAGAAACACCACGCGATCTCGAACTCCAAGCGATTCCGCGAGTACACTGAGTTCCTCGAAATAGATCGTTCCATCGCTCTGATGCGGGTCTGGAGCTGCGGTGACGACGTAAACCGCCTCTAGCAACTCCGCGAGCACCCGCAGACCAAGTTCGATGTTTTTGCGGCGCACGAAGCGTGTCGGTTGAAGCAGCACGAGACCGGTGTTTTCGAGTTTCAATGTCGAAACACGCTCCGTGAGGCCCAAAACAGCCGCCGCATCCACACCGTTAGGAATGACATGAATCGGCTCCTTCGTCACTTTCGCGTATTCTTGCCGCCGATGCTCCGAAACAGCCACATGCACGGCCTGCGGCACCTGTTCAGCCCAGCGCACGTCATGAACCCAATTGATCCAGCGGATATCAGGCCGTGACTGCGTCAGCGCTATGAGTTCTTCGGTCCAGGCGAGGTCGAAGGGCATGGTGAAGACATTGTGAACGATAACTATGGAGGGGCGACGACTCGTCGCCTCTCCAAACTTGTAGGCCGACGACTCGTCGACGCTCCATATGCGAAAACCGCTCCTCAACTTAGCATTCTCTGGGTTGTGCCGGATGTAGTCATCCACGAACTCCCAGTGCTCCGCGCTGCGGATAAGGCGGTCGAAATAGCCTTTCTGCCAAACCTGTCCGGTTGAGCCGAGCGCTGAATTGATGCCCTTCGCCGAGCGCTCTTTCCAATTTTGGATCACTCGTTCAAGCGGCCAGCCGTCATGCAGCCGCACAAGCACATGCACATGATTGGGCATGACGACGAAGGATTTGAGTGTGTAGCGCTGGCCGTCGAAATAGCACAGCGCCTGCTCGACCGCCTCAGCACAGTCGGTTTGCTTCAAAACGCAGGAGCCTAAACCGATGTCGAGATGTTCGAGGTAGGCATCGGAAAAGTGGCTGTGGTATTGAGCCTCCGTTTCTGGATTCCAGGGTTTCGGGTGCTTCAGCAACCAATCGTCTCGCTCGCTTTTCCATGTCTCAATGAACTCCTGCGGCAGAGAATCCGCCAGCCGCCAGGTGATGAAGCACCAGACACCATCCTGTTGCCAGTGCGGCAGGATGTGCCGGTGCCTCTCAATAGGCCGCATCGGGTGGAGAAACGGCCCATGGAGTGGCGATGAGTCGTCGCCTAGCCATTTTCGGAAGGCCGACGACTCGTCGGCACTCCATAGTTTCACCTCATGGCCCAGTCTCCGCAACGCAGTGGCCTGCTCACCGATGACCCGCTCCACGCCGCCGATCACGGGCGGTTTGGAGTAGTGCAGGATGGCGATGCGCATGCGCCACCATGGAGTGGCGACGACTCGTCGCCAAAAAGAATTTCAATGGCGACGACTCGTCGCCGCTCCTAAACCACGATGTTCACCAACTTGCCCGGCACCACGATGATCTTCTTCGGCGGCTTGCCTTCCATGAACTCCTGCACGCGGGCGCTGGCGAGAGCGATCTTTTCGATTTCCTCCTTCGTGGCCTGAATCGGCACGCGGGCTTTGTCGCGGAGCTTTCCGTTTACTTGGAAGACGACTTCGACTTCGTCTTCGATGAGCGCGGCGGGATCGTAGGTCGGCCAGATAGCGTCGCTGAGCAGGCCGGGATGGGCCAAGGCGGGGAACTTGCTGGCGATGCGGGCGTTCAACTCGTCTGCGAGATGCGGAGCGAAGGGGCTGAGAACTTTCAGGAATGTAATGATGGCCGCAGCGGGCTTCACTTCCGCGCCGGTGAAGGCGTTGGTGCAAACCATCATCTGGCTGATCGCGGTGTTGAAGCTGAGCTTTTCGATGTCTTCCCCAGCCTTCTTGATCGTCTCATGCAGCGCTTTGGTGAGCTGCTTGTTCGCGGGCACGTCTTGCAATGCCGATGACACACTCCAGACGCCTTCGTCATCGACTTCCATGACGAGACGCCACACGCGGGCGAGGAAGCGATACACGCCCTCGACGCCCTTCATGCTCCAGGGCTTCACCTGCTCCAGCGGGCCCATGAACATCTCATACAGGCGCAGCGCATCGGCACCATACTCGGCCACGACGTCGTCGGGGTTCACCACGTTGCCGCGTGACTTCGACATCTTCTGGCCGTCCTCGCCCATGATCAGCCCCTGGTTCACCAGACGCTGGAACGGCTCCGGCGTGCTGACGTAGCCGAGATCAAACAGCACCTTGTGCCAGAAGCGGGCGTAAAGCAGATGCAGCACGGCGTGTTCGGTGCCGCCGACATACAAATCGACGCCGCCGGGCTTGCCGCCGCCCATCCAGTATTTCTCCGCTGCCTCACCGACAAAGCGCTCGCTGTTCTGCGCATCGCAGTAACGCAGGTAATACCAGCACGACCCCGCCCACTGCGGCATCGTGTTGAGTTCACGCGTGGCGGTGGCGGAGTAGCGCACCCAATCCGTGGCTTTCGACAGCGGTGGTTCGGGCGTGCCGGTCGGTTTGAAGTCTTCCAGCGTCGGTGGCAGCAACGGCAGCTCGCTTTCAGGAATGCTGCGATGCTTGCCATCTTCCCACACCAGCGGGAACGGCTCACCCCAGTAGCGTTGGCGGCTGAAAAGCCAGTCGCGCAGCTTGAAGTTCACCGTGCCTTTGCCGAGGCCTTTTTCTTCGAGCCAGGAAGCGATGCGGTGCTTCGCGTCAAGAGTGGTCAAGCCGTCAAGGAAGCCGCTGTTGATCGCTGTGCCGTTGTCGGTGAAGCCTTGCCAGTCTTTGCCTTCGGGCGGCTGCACGACTTGGTTGATCGGCAAATTGAACTTCTTCGCGAACTCAAAGTCACGCTCATCATGCGCAGGCACGGCCATGATGGCTCCGGTGCCGTAGCCTTGGAGCACATAGTCGGCGATCCAGATCGGGATCTTCTCCTCGTTGACCGGATTGATGGCGAAAGCGCCGGTGAAGACGCCGGATTTCTCCTTGGCGAGTTCCGTGCGCTCCAGATCGCTCTTGCGGGCGGTCTTCTCGCGATACTCCTCGACGGCGGCGAGCTGTTCCTCGGTGACGATTTCATCGACGAGGCGATGTTCGGGCGCGAGCACCATGTAAGTGGCTCCAAACAGCGTGTCGGGCCGCGTTGTGAAGACAGTGATCGTCTCGTCGATGCCAGCGACTTTGAATTTCACCTCAGCACCTTCGCTGCGGCCAATCCAGTTGCGCTGGAGCATGCGGATGCCCTCCGGCCAGTCGAGACCATCGAGTTCGTCGATCAAACGCTGCGCAAAGGCGGTGATGCGCAGCATCCACTGACGCATGGGGCGGCGTTCGACGGGGAAACCGCCGACTTCGCTTTTTCCATCCACGACTTCTTCATTGGCGAGCACCGTGCCGAGTTCCGGGCACCAGTTCACCGGCGCGGACGAGACATAGGCGAGACGGCGATGATCAATCTCCTCGCGGCTCAGTCCCTGCGCTTCGAGTTCAGCGATGGGGCGGGCTTTGCCCTCGTCGTTCACATACGAGTTGTAGAGCTTCAGGAAGATCCACTGCGTCCATTTGAAGTAGCCGGGGTCGGTGGTGTTCACCTCGCGATCCCAGTCGTAGGCGAAGCCAAGGCGTTTCAACTGGCCGCGGAAGCCTTCGATGTTCTTTTCCGTCGTCGCACGCGGATGCTGGCCGGTTTTGATGGCGTATTGCTCGGCAGGCAGGCCAAAGGCGTCCCAGCCCATCGGGTGCAGCACATTGAAGCCGGACATCTTCTTGAAGCGGCCGATGATGTCCGTGGCGGTGTAGCCCTCGGGATGGCCGACGTGCAAACCCGCGCCACTCGGATACGGAAACATGTCGAGCACGAAATACTTCGGCTTCGAGGCATCGAAATCAGCATCACCGGGGTTCGGCGTGCGGAAGGCCTTCTTCGCCTCCCACACATCCTGCCACTTCGGTTCAAATTCGGAAAAAGGAAAGGCTTTGCGCTGCTCGCTGGACATAGGGGCGCGGAAGAAGGCGAGGGTAGCAGCGCGGTCAAGGTGGCTTCGCCGTCAAGACTCGCTTCGCGGTCAAGATCGTCAAGACGGCACGCACTTGACCTCTTGACCATTCCTTGACCTTCTTGACGCCTACTTAAACAGCTTCGTTCCCGCCTTCAGATGCTCCGCATGCTCGGCCATGCGCAGTTCCACGCGTTCGCGGATGGTGCGCTCGCCGATGCCGTCGTGCTTGGTGGCGACGAGGGCCTTGAGAAGGTTAATAAGAGACTTCAAATCGTCCATCATGACGAACTCAGGGGCGATCTGGCGGGCGTCGTTGATGTTGTGGTAGTTGCCGAGCGGAATGGAGATGCCTGCGCTGCGAATGCCCGCCGCCTGTGTGGCCGTGGCCTCGCAGGCTCCGGCGTCGAGCAGGCAGCGCTGCACGCGGATGCCCTGCTCCTTCGCCGTGGTCATCAAAACGGACACGGCTTCGCTGTCGAAGATGGAAAGACGATCCCCCACACGAATAATGGGGCCACCGCCCATGACCGCGCCATTCACCGGACGGCTGGTTTCGAGAGAGAGAAACACGCTGTCTTCGCCAAAGGGCCAGTTCTGCGCGAGATGCCAGGCACCGAGCCAGCCCACCTCTTCCGCACGCGTGAAGACCGCATGCACCGTCGTTTGAATGTTCAGGCTGGCGAGTTCGAGGAAAGTCATCACGATGGCGGCGCAGCCGACCAAATCGTCGCAAGCCGTGGCCTCGATGCGGCTGTTGGTGACGTTCACTGGGAAATTCCACGTCGCGATCTGGCCCTTGGCCTTGCGCAAGCCGCGCTTCACGCCTGCTTGCAGCACTTCGGCTGAAACACCGCCGAGGAAGTCCCACTCGTCACGCTTCGTGCTGCCGGGCGGCTTGACGAAGGCGGGGTGGTCCATGTGCGCGGCCAGCACCCAGGTGGGTTTGCTCTTCGACTTGCCGTTTTTGTAGGTGGCCAGCAGGTTGCCAAACTTGTCGCGCTTCAACTTCACATGGCGGCAGTCTTTCAGCAGGGCCTCGATCTCGGCACGGACATGGTATTCATGAAACGGAGCGGTCGGCTGCTTGAGGAGTCGCTTGAGAATGTTGTTGAGGTTGGGCGATGCCATGCGCCATCGTAACGCGATTTTCCCAAACACCAAACGCCACTTGAAGAAGCTCCGCTATTTCTTTGAAACCGCCCTGATCGAGTCCACCGCATGGCTCCTGCCGCGTCTGCCGCGAAGTTTCATCCTGGGATTGTCACGCAGCTTTGGCACCATCGCTTACCTTGCCGACACGCGTGGGCGCAAGACCGCCCTGGACAACCTGCGCTGCGCCTTTGGGGACCGCTACACGCTGGCGGAGCGCAAACGCATCGCCCGTGGCTCATACCAAATCTTCGCCCGCACCTTTCTCGACCTGTTCTGGTCCGCTAGGCTCACGGCGGAGACCTGGCAGCAGTTTTTCACCCTTCATCTGCCGAAGCTGGAGGACGAGGAGCAGGCGCGGCAGACCGGTGCTGTGTGGGTGACGCCGCACTTCGGCAACTTCGAGCTTGTGAGCATGGTCTGGGGCTTTCGCGGCTTCAAATTCACCGTGGTGGCCCAGGACTTTAAAAACCCAACGATCACCAACGTCTTCAAGCGTCTGCGTGAGCATTCCGGCCACGACGTGATCCCGCAGGAAAACGCCATGCTCAAGCTGATGAAGGCGCTCAAGCGCCAGGGGCACGCGGGTTTGCTGACCGACCTGAACATCGAGCCCGGCAAGGCGTCGGCGGCGATTCAATGCTTCGGCCTTTGGACCTGCGTGCCGACGCTGCATGTCGAATTGGCGAAGCGGCTTGGACTCTCCATCATGACCGGCGTCTGCCGCCCCCTGCCCGATGGCAAATACGAGGTTCACATTTACGAGGCCATCAAGCCCGGCCCGGACGAGGACACCCGTGAACTCACCCAGCGGGTGTGGAATCACTTCGAGAAAGCGATCCGTGAGCACCCGGAATGCTGGCTGTGGATGTACAAGCACTGGCGTTATCGTCCGGTCGGTGAGTTGAGCGCCCCGCATCCTGATTACCCATACTACTCCAATCTTTCGAACGCCCTGATCGACATGATTCCGCCCGATCTGCGACCGCAAGACAGCGTGCCGCCCAACTGTGCCGCAGCACCCTGAAAGAGTTGGCCGCGCGAGCCAGTTTTTTCATTGCCCGTCGAGTCCGCCGCTCGTAAACCTTCCGACTTCAAAAAAACCAGCCCAATGTCCATCCCCCATCTTCCCGCTCTCCGCAAAGGCCGCCCTTATGAGTCACTCGACAAAGCCCAGGTCAAAGATCACAAATCCGGCGAGGTTTGCGCCGAAATCAGCCAGGTGAACGCTGGCATCGTGCGCAAAGATCTGGCGAAGATCGGTGAAGCACGGGCGGCGCTGAAGAAGTTCACGGTCGAGCAACTCATCGAGATCACGGCGAAAGCAGGCGAGTTGTTCCTGAATGGCACGCTGCCCCTCGGCGACAAAGGCCACACGCAGACGCCGCAGGAATACATCGCCACGCTTTCTCGTACCAGCGGCCTGCCGCATGTGATGGTGAAGCGCAACATGGCCAAGCTGCACTTTGCGCTGACGAACATGAAGATGATCCTCAACGGCCTCACTCGCGGCCTGGATCTCAGCGTCATTGATCGCGGCTTCGGCACGCAGTCCGGTTGCCCCGTGTCCTATTTCCCCACCACGAAGTCCCTGGGCCTCGTGATGCCGAGCAATTCGCCTGCCGTGAACTCACTCTGGCTGCCAGCCATCGCGTTGAAGATTCCCGTCGTCATCAAACCCGGTCGTGAAGAGCCGTGGACGCCGTATCGCCTCATCCAGGCCTTCATCGCCGCCGGAGCACCTCCCGAAGCGTTTGGTTTCTATCCCACCGATCACGAAGGCAGCGGCGAAGTCGTCAAACTCAGCGGTCGCAACCTCGTCTTTGGCGATGTGGCGATGGCGAAGATGTATGAAGGCAACCCCTCCGTGCAGGTACACGGCCCCGGCTGGAGCAAGATCATCATTGGCGAGGACAAGATCGAGAACTGGAAAGACTACCTCGACGTCATGGTCGCCTCCATCAGCGACAACGGCGGACGCTCCTGCATCAACGCTTCTGCGGTCATCGTGCCGAAATACGGCAAGGAAATCGCCACCGCGCTCGCCGAACGCCTCGGCCCGGTGATGCCGACGACTTCCGACGACGAAAACGCCCGCCTCGCTGGCTTTGCGAACGTGAAAATGGCCGACTACATCGACAGCGCCATCGACAACGATCTCAAGACACCCGGTGCCGAAGACGTGACCGCACAGTTCCGCAACGGACCGCGCAAGACCGAGTTCCAGGGCGGCACCTTCCTACGCCCCACGATCATCTGGTGCTCCGACAACAAGCACCCGCTCGCCAACCGCGAATTCCTCTGCCCCTACGCCAGCGTGCTCGAAGTGCCGCAGGGCGAGGTGCTCGGCCGCATCGGCTACTCGCTCATCGTCACCGCCATCACGCAAGACGCGGCCTTCATCAACGACCTGCTCGAATGCGGTGACATCGACCGCCTCAACATCGGGCCGATCAGCACGATGAAGATCAGTTGGGATCAGCCACACGAGGGCAACATGTTCGAGTTCCTCTACAAGCGCCGCTCGATTGACTGCGCGTGAGGTTCGTAGTTCCGCCTTTAGGCGGTCAGAACATTCCGCCTGAAGGCGGTACTACAAAACCCAATCCATGTCACTCGCCCCCTTCGATCACCAGCCGCGCACGCGCCTCATCTATGGCAACGGCACGCTGGCGCGTGTCGGTGAACTCGCCCGCGATCTCGGTGGCAGCCGGGTGCTGATCGTGAGCGATCCCGGCATCGTCAAAGCGGGCTATGTGGTGCGTGCGGTCAGTTTTCTCGTCGATGCTGGATTGGAGACCCGCGTGTTCGGCGAAGTGCGGGAGAATCCCAGCACGGAAGATGTGGACCGCTGTTTGGCCGTGGCCCGCGAGTTCAAAGCCGACTTCATCATCGGCCTCGGCGGCGGCAGCAGCATGGACACCGCCAAAGGCTGTAATTTCATCCTCACCAATGGCGGGCGCATGCACGACTACTGGGGCGTGGGCAAGGCCACGAAACCGATGCTGCCACTCATCGCGATTCCGACCACCTCCGGCACCGGCAGCGAGTGCCAGAGCTTCGCGCTCATCTCCGATGCCGAAACCCATGTCAAAATGGCCTGCGGTGATCCCAAAGCCGCCGCGAAGGTCGCCATCCTCGATCCTGAACTCACCGTGTCACAGCCGCAGCGCGTGACGGTTTGCACCGGCATGGATGCGCTCTCGCATGCGCTCGAAACGGCGGTAACAAACAAGCGCAATGCCTTTTCATCGCTCTACTCGCGTGAAGGCTTCCGGTTGTGCCACAGCGGCTTCAGCCGGGTGCTGCGTGATCCGAAAGACCTCGAAGCGCGCGGCATGATGCTGCTGGGCGCAGCCTACGCAGGCGTGGCCATTGAGAACAGCATGCTCGGTGCCGCGCACTCCTGCGCCAATCCGCTGACGGCCAAGTTCCACGTCGTCCATGGCGAGGCCGTGGGCGTGATGCTACCCCACGTCATCCGTTTTAACTCCAACCTGCCCGAAATCGCCGCCGTGTATGAAAGCTACTTCGACGGCGACCTCGCGGACCGCGTAAGCGAACTGCTGTGGGAAGCGAAAATGCCGCGCCAGATCTCCGAGTATGGAGTGAAGGAAGAACACCTTCTCGATCTCGCCGAAATGGCCGCCAAGCAATGGACCGCGCAGTTCAATCCGCGTGAGCCGAGCGTGGAGGATTTCGTGGGGCTATATCGAGCGGCGTTGTGAATCCAGCAGAAGGAATGGAACAGGAGATAACGAAGAGAACGGAGTCTCAGAAATCCTCCGTTACCTTTGTTATCTCCTGTTGAAATACGGATTCATGGTTAAGAGACGGCTGTGACTCCCACCGAACATCTCGATCAACTGCTGGCCCGGCCGGAGCCCCTGCTGGCGCTGGCACCGATGCAGGATGTGACCGATCTGGCCTTCTGGCGGCTGATGGCACGCTATGGCGGTGCGGATGTGTATTACACGGAGTACTTTCGCGTGCATCCCGACTCGCATCTCGACAAGCCGATCCTCGCTTCCATCACGCAGAATCCCACGGGCAGGCCGGTGGTGGCGCAGATGATCGGGAATGACATCCCTTCCCTGGTGCGCAGTGCCAAAGAGCTGCAACATCACGAGATCGCAGCGGTGGATCTGAATCTCGGCTGCCCCGCACCCATCGTGTACAAAAAATGCGCCGGGGGCGGCCTGCTGCGTGATGTGCCGCGCATCGAGGGCATCCTCGGCGCGCTGCGGGAGGCGGTGACGGTGAAGTTCACGGTGAAAACCCGCCTCGGCTTTGATGACACCGAGACCATCGACGCGCTGGTGCCGTTGTTTGCAAAGCACGGCGTCGATCTCGTCACCATCCATGGCCGCACGGTCACACAGATGTATCGCGACGGCGTGCGCTACGACTTGATCGGCACCGCCACGGCGAATCTCCCCTGCCCCGTGCTTGCCAATGGCAACATCGGCTCCCATCTCGATGCGGAGGCCGTCACGCGGCAGACGGGCGTACGCGGACACATGCTCGGGCGCGGGGCCATTCGAAATCCGTGGCTGTTTGATCAGATCCGCCAGCACGTTCGCGGCGAGCCCGTCTTCCAGCCCAGCGCCGCTGACAAACTGGCGTACGTTGAGGAACTGTACGAGACCGTCACCCTTCCAAACACGCGTGAACTCGACCAGGTGAACCGCCTCAAGAAGCACCTCAACTTCTTCAGCCCTGGGCTGGAGGATTCAGAGGGGTTTCTGAATGAGATGCGGCGGTGCACGACCCGATCCGGACTGCTGGAGGTTTGTTCACGATTCTTGAAGGTCTGAATGAACCGTCATTTGACGACCCTGACCTCGCATTGGACATCTTCGCCAGCTTATGCTATCCGCACGCCCCATGTTTCCCGCCCGAACCCTCGTTTCCGTCCTCGCTCTGGCTCCCGCGCTGCTTTGCGCTGCGGAGAAGATTGATTTCAACAAGCAGGTGAAGCCTTTGCTCGAAGGCGCCTGCACGCACTGCCACGGTGCCAAAGAAGACAAAGGTGACTTCCGCATGCACACGCTGGAAGACATCAAAAAGGGCAACGAGAACGGTCCGGGCCTTGTCCCCGGAGATTTGAAGAAAAGCGCGATTTACGCGACGCTGCTGCTGGATGCGGAAGATGACATGGTCATGCCACCGAAGAAGGAAGGCCTGCTGGAGAAGAGCCAGATCGAGGTGCTCAAAAATTGGATCGAGCAAGGTGCCGACTGGCCTGCCGGCGTGGTGCTGGAGCAGACGCCGCGCATCAAGTTTGAGAAGCACATCCAGCCAATCCTGGAGATGAACTGCGTGTCCTGTCACAACAAGGAGAAGGCCAAGGGCGACTGGATCATCACGACCAAGAAGGAAGCCTTCGAGAGCGGCGAGAACGCACCCAACATCGTGCCCTTCGATTTGAAGCAGAGCGCGATTTATCATCTGACCGCATTGGCGGCGGACGAAGATGATCTGATGCCGCCGAAGAAGAGCGGCGGCCCCTTGAGCAAGGAAGACATCAACTTCCTCAAGCTGTGGATTCAGCAAGGCGCACCGTGGCCGGATGATCTGAAACTGACGGCCAAGGAGAAGAAAGCCCCAGGGACGAACAACCCGGACAACCTGGAGTTGGTGAAGAAGATCCACGCGTTCATCGTGCAGACCTCGAAAGAGAAGGCCGAGGCCGACATGAAACCCTACGACTCGAAAATTCCAAAGACGGGCATTCCTTTCAGCATGGTGGCGATCAAGGGCGGTGAGTTCCTGATGGGCAGCCCAGACAGCGAGGCAAATCGTGGCGATGACGAAGGCCCGCAGGTGAAAAAGACGCTCAAGCCGTTCTGGATGGGCAAGTATGAGGTGACGTGGGATGAGTATGAGCCCTTCCAGCTCACCAGCATCGGCCGCAACAAGGACGGCTCCCGCCAGGTGTGGAAACCGACCGACAAGCCGGAAGATCTGATCTCCCAGCCGACGCCGCCGTATCAGCCGATGGATTTCGGCATGGGCCGCGAGCACATGCCTGCCATCTGCATGACGCAGCACGCAGCGAACAAGTACTGCCAGTGGCTCAGCGCCCAGACCGGGCATTTTTATCGCCTGCCGACTGAGGCGGAATGGGAGTATGCCGCCCGCGCCGGCACGAAGACCGCGTATTTCTTTGGTGATGATCCCGCACAGCTCAAAGAATATGCGTGGTATTTCGACAACGCGCCGAACTTCCAGTATTCGAAGGTGGGTGCGAAGAAGCCGAACCCTTGGGGGCTTTACGACATCTACGGCAACGTGTGTGAGTGGTGCCTGGACCAATACACGCCGACAACACCCGCCGCCGCGATCCTCGGCAACGCCTGGGTGCCCTCGAAGACCCCCTACCCTCATGTGGCTCGTGGTGGCACCTACGATGATGATCCTGAGCTCTGCCGCAGCTCCGCCCGCAAGGCCTCGGACGCTCTGTGGAAGCAGCAAGACCCGCAGTTGCCGAAAAGCATCTGGTACCTGACCGACGCGACGTGGCTGGGCTTCCGCATCGTGCGTCCGCTGGAGATTCCGACCGTGGAAGAAATGTTCGCCGCTTGGAACAACGGCGTGGCAAAGGAATAACTCGTTAGTCATCCCACTTTAGACTCTCTGCGGGCCGCTGATTTTCAGCGGCCCGTTTTTTTGCTCGCCATCATTGTAGAAGTGCGCTCATGCTGCCGTTTGCTTCGACTTCTTTTTCACCATGTCCACTCCCTCCTCCCCTGCTCCCAAAGGCGCTGTCGCCGCCCTGATCGCCGCGTTTCTCGGCTGGCTCTTTGATGGTTTTGAAATGGGGCTGTTCCCGCTGATCGGCAAACCGGCGCTGCAGGATCTGCTGCCAAAAGAGTCGGTGCTGGTGCAGGGGCAGTGGTTCACAGTGATCATCGCGGTGTTCCTCGTCGGTGCGGCGACGGGCGGCGTGCTTTTCGGCTGGCTGGGGGACAAACTGGGCCGCGTGAAGGCCATGACGCTGGCCATTTTCACCTATGCCATCTTCAGCGGCCTTTGCGCCTTCGTCACAGAGGCCTGGCACTTCGCCGGTCTGCGCTTTATCGCCTCGCTCGGCATGGGCGGCGAGTGGGCGCTCGGCGTGGCGCTGGTGAATGAGATCTGGGGCGGTAAGAACCGCGCCTGGATTGCCGGCATGATCGGCGCGGCGTCCAACATTGGCTTCCTGCTGACCGGTCTCATCAGTTGGCAGCTCAACGCCAGCCTGGACATCGTCACGGGCTGGATTCACGCCTTTGGCCTGTCCCCGGAAAACACGGAATACCTGCTCCACAACCGCGCATGGCGTTTCATCGCTGTCAGCAGCGCTTTGCCAGCGCTCATCAACTTCTTCATCCTGATCTTCGTGCCGGAGTCCCACAAATGGGAGGCGGAGAAAAAATCGGGTGGAACGTCTCATTGGGCCACGATGGACCTGCTGGGCGTGCTGATCGCCTGCGTGGCGGCGCTGGGCATCATCTATGTGTGGTCGCCGATGTGCTCGTGGGGCGGTTGGATCGCTGCCATCGTGACTGTCGCCGGTCTGGGGATCGCCCTGTGGGGTTATTTGCACCCGGTGCGTCAATACATGAGCCGCTCCATGGCGGCGGGCAGCACGGATGCCGCCGAGCACGGCACGATCATGCGGAATCTCCTGGTTGGCGCGAGTTTGGCGGCCGTGGCACTGCTGGGAACCTGGGGTTCCGCGCAGCAGGCAGCACGTTGGGCCTCCGACTTGGCGCCCAAGGGCAGCACGCTGCCGATCATCGACTACGTCGTCATTGCCACCGCGCTGGGTGCCATCCTAGTCACGCTCATCACGCCGCTGGTGGCAGACAAGCTCGGCCGCCGCGTCACCTACACCCTGCTCTGCGTTGCCAGCCTGGCCGCCTCGCTCGGCTTTTTCAGAATCAACGTGCCCTTTTTGGGTAACAGCATCCCATCGAGCCTGCTGATCAGCTCGTTCCTGCTGGGCGGCATCACCGCCTCGTTCTACGGCTTCTTCCCGCTCTATTTCCCGGAACTGTTCCCCACCAGCGTGCGTGCCACGGGCCAAGGCTTTTGCTTCAATTTCGGCCGTCTGATCGCCGCCATCGGTGCCTTGCAGCTTGGCAACCTGATGAGCATTTTCGCCAGTGACAAAGTCAGCACCGTGCAGGCGGCGGCAAACGCCTACTCGATCCTATCCTGCGTTTACCTCGTCGGGATGGTGGTCATCTGGCTTGCACCGGAAACCAAGGGGCGCTCGCTGCAATAGGGGCGGGAAGCTCCAAAAGGGCAGCAGTCGGCTGAAATGAAATTTCTTGCCATCCAGACCTTTCGAGGATAATAATTCAGGCATATTAACCTCTCACAAATAAGAACAACTCCACCCCGAATCAGTATAAATTTATGGATTCTATGAATTTATCTTGATCCTATCTTTGGTATTCGTTACATTACCCATAGTTCGAGACTTTCTCGGAACCCATAGCTCTAAGGAACCAACTTCATGATCACCGGAACCACCACCCCAGCCAAAGACCACGCCAAACTGGCAGATTTCATTCTGTTCAGTCAGCGTGAGTTCCTGCTGAATCTCTCCCGCGAGCTGAATCGGGATAATATCTCTTTCGCTCAGTTCTTCCTGCTCGGTTACCTCGCCACATCGAAGGAGCTGACCATGACGGACATCGCTCGTAAAATGGGCCACTCCACAGCTGCTGCCACGGGCCTCGTGGACCGCTTGGAAAAACTCGGCTACATGGAGCGCACCCACGCCATCGACGACCGCCGCAAGGTGCTCGTTCGCATCACTTCCCGCGGACTTGAGCTTGTGAGCCGTCTGCGTGACGAGCTGCAAAACCAGGTGGCCGCTGCGATGAGCGAAACGTCCTCCGAGGACGCCGCCAGCTTCATGACCTCCTATCGCACGCTGGACACCTCGGTGGCGAGATAAGTCAGCCATAGTTTTTGCCCAACGAAAAGGCACGCGGCTTCATCCGCGTGCCTTTTTGTTGGGTCGAACAGCACTTCCTTTCCCAACATCCGGCAAAACAGCACGCCTTGAAGGTGAAACGCGGGCCTGATCCAAATGGGACGTCAGATTCCGCAGCGGCCTATGGCTGCGTGCGTTTCAGGACCGAAGGCTCCGACCAGTTCCAGAACTGCGGCTCCAGCAACCGCTCGTAATTGGAGGAAGCGGAGTCGATGTGGTTGTGCGGATCGTCTTTGACGCGCTGGGTGGTGCCTTTGAGCTGGCCGGCCTTGATGGCTTTTTCGACGGCCAAGTCATTGATCATCCAGGCCAGGATCACGCCCTCTTCAGGCAAGCGCATGAGGATGACCTGTGGTTTACCCTCTTTGTCGTTCGCTTCACCCACGAGAGCGAAGCAGAGTTTTACCTTGTTGTCATCGCTGGCACGACGCATTTGGAAGCTCATGGGCTTGTCTTTCTTCTCATCCGGCTCGGTCATTTTAAGAACACCCTTCGCCGCATCGGTTACCGTGAATTGAACCTTGCCATCGTCATCCAAAGGCATCCAAAGGCCGCTCCAGTCATCTGACTTCAATTCCAAAGGTTTTAGGCCGAAATCTTCACTCACCGTGGTCTCGGGGCAGCCGCTCAAGAGGCAGGCAAGCAGTCCGCAGGCGCAGAATCGAAGAAACGGGGTGTTCATGGCGGGGGTTTGGGCGGATTCGCCTCCGGGGCCAGTTGCTCGCGCAAGGTGCCAGCGCCGGAAGGCGGCGAAAGCGTGACACCACGGGTTGGAGGAGCGCTCTCGGCAGGCGCGGTCACGACCGGCGGCGACTTGATGATGGGAATGGCCTTGGGCACGTTTTTTTCAGGTGCCGCAGCGGGTGCGGGGACGACTGCGGACGATTTGATCTTGGCGGCCTCAATTGGAACACTGGTGCGTTTCTTCTGCCAAAGAGCGGAGCCGGAGAGATGGGCGCTCATGGCTCCGATGATCATTGATCCGCCGATGAAAACAGCAGCCTTCAGCCACATCGGCACATCCTCACGCGGCATGAGATATTCAGCCGAGGTTGGCGGCGCGCTGGCGGCGGCGCGCGCCCAGTCAGGCGCATCAGGCGGCGTGGGTTCGCCTCCCGCGTTTTTAAACAGCAGTTCGGCAAAACCGATGTTGGCCTCTTCCGTGGCGCGTGCCGCGCCACCGGTGGTGAGCGGCACCACCGCCTTCTGCCCCGCCAGCGATGCGGAAAACTCACGCTTCACAGGCGACGGCTGGGTGACTGGAAGCGTTTTGGAGCGAGGCTTCAAGCCTATCTCAGGCGCAAGTTCCGTGCCGCTCTTCCGCATGGCAGGTTCAGGCGCCGTCTTCACCAAGTCATAATGTTGAATGATGCGGGCGTAACGGGCCAGAAAATCGCCTCGCAGCGCAGGCTTTGACTCCGCCACCTTCGCGATCTCGTCGTTAAGCAGGCGCTCGACGGTCTCGCGCTCACGCGCCCCGCCTTCCGGCTCCACAATAAGACCGGCGGGCGATTCGAGGCCGAGCAGAAATTTGCACAGGCCAGCGAGCCAGCCGGCATGCCATGTGGTTGGGGCGTTGGACTTGGCCGGTGGCAGCAGCACGGCGGGGTCGGTGCCTCGTCCTGACATCGAGGCCAGCGTTGGGTGCGCCCGCACGATGATGTTGAAGGCGGGCCATTCGTTCAGCTTTGACACGAGGAGTTTTGTGCTGCGCGAATCCTCACGCGCAAAACCGGTCAGCAGAAAAATATCCTCCAGCCGCAGTTTGCTGACCGGCAAGGTGGAGTTTTCGAGCTGTGTGAGCGCGGAATCGAGCCCAGCAAGCACCAGATAAGCCTCCTGAACCTCCAGGCAGCGGCGCTCGCGCATCAAATCGGCCAGGCTGATGCCCTCGACGATCTCCTCGGCCAGGCAGGTGATGTCCTCGGCCTCGTTGACAAGCGCCAGGGTGACGAGACCGGAGTTGTCCCGCTGCTTGGTGATCTTGATGGCGGAATCATCAGCCTCCTTCACACGGGCGGAGGCAGTACGCGCAGAGGGCACCTGCTCGATGAGCACCGAGCGGCCCGTCTTGGTCAGCGTGCCGCGCATGCTGTAGGGATTCGCCATATCGAGGCGCTGACTTTGAATGCGCACGAGATTCACCAGCCCGCGCGCGACTTCCTGATAACTGGCCAGCAGCGGTGCCAGCAAGGCGCGCGGCTTCTGCGCGGTCGGGATCTCACCGGAGAGATGATCAGGCGCGAGTTTTTGCAGGGCATTGCGCAACTCCCGCATCGGAGCGATGACGCCCACGGCCGCGCTGGCAAGGCAGGAGCCGAGCAGTTCGGTGAAATCCGCCGCAGGCATCGACTGGTCCGGCAGCGTCGGTCCCCCGCCCTGCTCGGAGAGAAAGCTCCTGAGAAATTTGGCCTGCTTTTCAAAGTTGGTCTTCAACGCTCGCTTCTTGGCGGCGGGGTTGTCCAGCACGCGAAAGTCCGCCGCCAGCACCTGCACCGCCTGCGGCGCGTTTTGCACGATGCGGAGGCTGTCCAAGGGCGACTCAGTGAGGTATTCCCCGCGCTCGCACACCGCCACCGCCGTCTCCAGCGCCCGGCAGGCGATCATGATGGCCAGCCAGCCGGGGATCTCCTGCTGTCGTGCCAAGTAAGGCCGCAGTGGCTCGCCGTCGATGTTGCTGGTGATGTAAAACGGGTTCCCCTCGTCCTCGCCAAACTCAATCAGCCGCGCCAGCGTGGGATGGCCGCGCTTTTGCAGGGATTTGCACGCCTCCTCGAACGCAGCGCGGTTGGCCAGCGGCTCCAGCAGTACATGGCAGTGGACGTATTCGAGTCGCTGCACGTCGAAGGCCAGCACGGCCACCTGCTCGGCATTGCGCACCAGCTCGACGTTGTTGCCGTCGGCGTCCTGGATGATTTGATAATGCCTGAATTGACTCGGCTCCGACATGGGGGCGCTGGGAGAAGGGTGATGCGAATCAATCCTGCCATGCCTATGGGGTTCAATCCAGCGTTTCGTTCCTGAATACCCGAAATGATCAGTCTATGTGACGCCCTGTCCGTTTTCCATCGCGCTACTTCTGCTCAAACCGTTTCCGCAGTTCATTGAAGTAGCGGCGCACCTGCTCACGACGTGCGGGAGGCAGCGCAGCCTCATCGAGAGCAGATTCCTCGGCTTGAATGGCGTCCAGGGCGGTCTGGGTGGCGGCGCGGGTACTTTGCTCGGTGCGTGGGCCGCCTTCGACGCTGCGCACGGTGCTGCGTCCCTCGTTGTTCTGCTGGGCCTGCACGACGCTTTGTGTGCCGCTATCCTGCTTCTGCGTGGGAGTGTTGTTGAGATCGGCCTTGCCGACGCCGGGCTTTGGGCCTGAACCCGGCATAGCAATGCTCGCGCCGCCGGGTGGCTGGTCAGAGTCGCCAGGCATGATGAAGGTGGGTGCTTTGTCGTCAGGTTTCGATGCCCCAGGCACGGGCGCGAAAAGCATGGGCTGGCCGTTCGGCTGCGGGTTGTTTTGACCAGGCTGGCCGGGCTGTCCCTGCCCCATCGTCATTTGTTGCGGCTGTCCATTGCCTTGCTGCGGCTGTTGCTGCTGCATCTGCTGACCTTGCTGGCCCAGACCGGGCGGTGTGAGCATCTGCTGTGGTTGTTGCGTCTGTCCGACCTGGGACGTGCTGCCCTGCTGCCCTTGCTGGCTGTTTTGTCCTTGCTGGCCCGCCTGGCTCATCTGCTGCATCGACCCGCTATCGTTTTGACCGGCGATGCTGCTGCCGGAGTCACGCAACTGCTGCGCGAGTTGCTGCAGTTCGTCGCGGGTTTGCTCCCGCAAGGCGAGATCGTTCAGTTTCTCGGCGAGCTTTTGGAATTCATCGCCAGCGCCTGCTGCGTTGCCCTGCTGCATCTGATCACCAGCGGCGAGGACGTTCTGACCGACAGTGCGTTTGCGATCCGCCTCCTCGGACTGCTGCTTCACGTCCTTGAGTGTTTCATTCATGCGCTCCTTCGTCTCGCTGCTGAGCTGCGGTGATTTGAGCTGGTTGGCGAGCGTTTCAGCGGCTTTGGCGGCGGCCTGGGTGTTCTTGGCGGCCACGGAATCGCCGAGGTCGGCGGTGTCGGCATGCTTGCGCAGCTCTTCGATGAGTTTTTCGGACGCCCAGGCTTCCTTGCCGCTGCCAAGCTCGTCGGCGAGTTTTTCCGCATCACGAGCACGGCGTTCAAGTTCGGCCAAAACGCTGCGAGCATCCTTGCCTGCGGCATTGGCGAGGTCTTCGGCGGTCTTTTGCACTTTCTGCTTCAAGTCTTCCACCTGCTTGCGCTCCTCATCCTTCAGGCCAGCAAGTTTCTTCTTCTCCCAGTCGGTCTGCGTGATTTTTTTGGCTTCCTCGGCGGCCTTGCGGGTCATTTCCGCGTCCATCGGAATGGCTTCGGAAGGTGGCGCGGTGACGATGCTCACCAAGCTGCCGAGAATCGCGATGCCCAGCGGCAGTGCGAGCCAGCGGTCCGGCCGCAGTGGCAGATCTTTCCGCAACCCAGGCAGCGCCTGCGGCAAAATCTCACGCTGCACAGCGATGTGCGCGCGAGCAGCGTCTCCGTCTTCGCGACGTTGCTCAAACCACCACGCGGAGGCGAAAGCCTCGCGCCTGCCTGCGGCCTGATCCCACAACGCAAGCGCGCTGAACTCTCCCGGACGCTGCCACCACGCATAGGCCAGACTTCCCGCCAGCCATAGCAGCAGCCCAAGCCACGGCATGAGCGCGGCTGAACCACGGAGCAGAGCCAAAGCCAAAAGCAGCAGCACCAGCGAGGCCGGAATCAGCGTCATGCGCAGCACCGCCAGCCAGCGCCGCAGCACCACCCACACCTGCACCTTCCGCGCCACGAGGGCGAAGGCGGCATCAGCGGTGATGGACGTGCTCATGGCAGTCATTACACCTCAGAACGCAGGCAGGGCCAAGTACTTTGGGCGGGAAGTGTGGGGCGGCTCAAACAGCGCCCCACAACACTTACGCAAACTTCGTGATGCCAGGCTGTGGCAGCGGACCCGGATTAAACTTGTCGCCGAACTTGAGGTTGTCGGGCGCGAGATCCTGTTTGGAGGACATCATGGCCAGGGCGACCCGCTGCGATGCCGGCTCGCCTTTGCCGCCAGCGGCAGGAGCCGAGTCGTCTTTCCAGGCGAGTTTCTGGCCGGTGTAGGCAGCCTCACGGCCCATGATCGCGATGAGCGTGCTGCTCATCATGCGGTCGCCGTCGTTGACGACCTCGCCTTTGCGGATGGCATTGAAGAGCGCCTGATGCTCAAGGTCGTACATGTTTTTCTCCTCGCCACGCCAGCGCCAGCGCTTTTCGCCTTCGATGAAGGGCGCGGAGCCTTTGCCGATGACGAGACGGCCCTTGGTGCCCAGGATATTGTCAATGACCTCGTTGTGGCAGCCGGTGATCTGGCGGTTCGTGAGGTGGCAGATGGTACCGCCCTCCCACTCGTAGGCGCAGTGGAAATGATCGAAGATATTGCCGTCTTCCGCAGGGCGCTGACGGCCGCCGGTGGCGATCACGCTGACCGGTGGCTGATCCTTCATGGCCCAGCAGATCTTGTCGAGGCTGTGCACGGCCTGCTCGACGATGCTGTCGCCGCTGAGCCAGGAAAAATTGTACCAGTTGCGCACCTGCCACTCGACATCGCCCATCCCCGCAGGACGGCCTGCGGCTGGCGGCATGGGTTTGACCGGACCGGCGTAGTAAGTGGCCACAATGCTGGTGATGTCGCCGATCTGGCCGTCGTGCAGGCGCTTGTAGCACTCGATACGGCTGGTGGAGTAGCGCCAGCAGAAGCCGGCCACGAGATTGAGCTTCTTTTGCTTCGCTTTTTCGACCGCGGCCTGCGCCACGCGATAACCGGCGGCATCCACGGCCATCGGCTTCTCACAGAAGATGTGTTTTCCGGCCTCCACGGCGGCGGTGAGATGCTGCGGACGGTATCCGGGCGGGCTGGCGAGCAGGACGACGTCCACACCGCTGTCGATGAGCTTCTGATAGGCGTCGAGGCCGGTGAATTTCTTGTCCGGCTTCACATCCACGCGGTCTGGGAACTGCGTGGAGAGGTTCTTGATGCTGTTCTCGATCTGCGTGTCGAACGCGTCCGCCATCGCGACGATTTTCGCGTTGTAATCCGCGCCGAGAGCCTGGGCTGCCGCGCCAGTGCCGCGTCCGCCGCAGCCGATGAGACCGATCTTCAACGTCTCGTTGGAATCCGCCTTCTGCTGGGCGCTCAAGGAGGTGGCGGCGGTGATGACAGCGGGAGCGAGCAGCGTGCCTCCGCTGGCATTGAGAAAGCGACGGCGTGAAAAGAGAGTGACGGCAGGATCAGACATGAGTGTGGGTTGGGGAAAACGAGAGCCAAGATTTCGCCATGGAGATGGCAATCCTTTCAAGCAAAGACTGGAATCACAGCGCTGAGGCCGCCAACTCACGCATGGCGCGGGATGACCTTGGTCGGACCACTGGCCTCGGGCGGATGATCGCCGGTGTCGAGCTGACCCAGCGGTTGCGTGGCCTCGCGGCTGTTTTCATCGTCTGGGGCGGGGTGCAACAGCGCCTCCACCAGCAGTTGAGTGTCATCGAGGAAGGTCAGACCTGCACGGCGTAGAAAATCCACCTCCGAGGCATGCGTGTGAAGGGTGATGAGCAGGCACTCGCCCTGGAGCAGGGCCAGCACAAAGACGCCCTCATAGCCGAACCAGAAGCTTTTCACATCGCGGTCGCCGCCGCTGGAGAAATGCGCGTGCGCGTCATGCACGGCCTGAAGCAGACGCTCGGCGCGGAATTCTTCAAAGGGCAGCAAGTTGATGAGGATCTGACGCCGCCAGCCAAGCAGCAGGCCGTTGACGGCGCCGCCGTGCTTGAGGCGTTCGAGTGCGGAGCGTAGAGAAGGAGTGATCGTGGCAGCCATGGTGATTTATGCCTCCATCGAGTTCACGCGTGTGAGCAGCTCAAACATTGGGATGCGCTCCCCGATGAGCGCCCCGGCACCGGGGTCTTGCGCTTCCGTGCCCGCGTCGAAGTAGGCGAAGTTCAGGGTGAAGTCCTCTTCTTGCAGCGTGCCGGTCCAAGGAGCGCCGAGATCCAGGCAGTCGCCAATTTTCAGGCCGAAGTGGCGCAGGCCCTGAAAATCAGCGGCGTAATTGTTCACGGCCTCCTGGCCGCTGTCACTGGCCACAAGGCCGTCTTTGAGGGTGAACAACTGCAAAGGCAGCGGCGGAACATCGGTGGCGCTCATGGGAAAAATCAGATTGCAGCCTGTTCGTCTCAAAAAACCGCCCGCGAGGCAAGCACAAAGCACGGCTGCCTCAAAAAAGCCTCCTCAGGCAGCGGGTTCAAAGTCCCCTGTTTCATGTGCGCTCTTCGTGCTATCACTCCGCATGACCGCAACCGCCCCCAGCTTCAAAGTCGGCAATGAAAAGCTCATCAAAGTGCTGCCCAATGCCGCGAACCGCCTCCTGGGCCTCCTCAAGAAGCAGGGCCGGGCCGACAACGGCGCCCTGCGCGTGGCCGTCGTCGGTGGCGGCTGCTCCGGCCTTCAATACAAAATGGACCTCGTCGATGGCCCCGCCAACCGCGATATCATGGTCACCTCCAGCGAGGTGCGCGTCGTCATTGACCCCAAAAGCGCCCTCTTCGTCTCCGGCTCGGAACTTGATTACAGCGATGATCTGCAAAGCGGCGGATTCAAAGTGAAAAACCCCAACGCCGTCGTCACCTGCTCCTGTGGCGAAAGCTTTTCTGCCTGACGCCCGATGACAAACGCTTTCGCCCTCCTCGGCCTGCCACGCGCCGCCGCGCTTGATCCCGAGGCCTTGCAGCAAGCCTGGTTGGCCGCCAGCCGCGCCGCGCATCCCGACCAGCCTGGGGGCGATGCCGCGCATGCCGCCGAGGTCAACGCCGCGCACGAAACGCTGCAATCCCCCGAGAAACGCCTCAAGCATCTGCTTGAACTGCATCAAGCACCGTGGCGTGCTGTTCCGATCGACGACTCGATGATGGCGATCTTCAGCCAGCTCGGTCCGCTGCTGCAAAACGTCGCCGCCAGCCTCAAGCGACGCCAGTCAGCCGCCTCCGCGCTCGCCAAAGCCCTGCTGGCACCTGAGGAAATGCGCCTGCGTGAGCAGCTTGAGGAACTAGGCACGCAGTTGGAGGCGCAACGATCCGCCTTGCTCGCAGAACTGCCCGCGCTCGACTCCCGGCTGGGATCGGGAGACACCGCCATCCTCATCGAATTGCAGACGATGCAGGCGAAGCTCGCTTATCTCGCCAAGTGGCAGACGCAGGTCCGGGAATCGCTGCTGAGTCTGATGTGAGATCATTCTTTTTCATTGCCGCAGCATTTTTGACGGTCATAATCCGCCCCGTTGTCAGGGGGCTATAGCTCAGTTGGTAGAGCGTCTCGTTCGCAATGAGAAGGTCAGGGGTTCGAATCCCCTTAGCTCCACCACGACAGCGAACACGAGCAGGCACGGCCATTGGAACGGAGTTGAACTAGCCTGCTCTGGAGGTTGAAGATAAAAAAAATGCTTTCTTCCGCGCCTCACCCAAGAAAATCCTTGTCGGATGAGTGTGACCGCCGCTAGTAGTCCGCTCCCTATTTTTCGTTTTTCATTCACCCTGGAGGAAATCACCCGTGAAGTTCAAATGCCCCTCATGCGACATGCAGCTCAAAGCCGAGCCCGAAATGGCAGGCAAAGTCGTCCGCTGCCCCGGCTGTAACACCAAGCTCAGCATTCCCGCCAGCGTCGCCGCACCGCCTCCTTCAGGTTTGCCCCCCCCTTCAGGCCTGCCAGCTCCCAGCGGTGTCACACCTCCTTCTTCCACTCCTGAGGATTCTTTCGGTGCTGAACATGAGCACGAACACGGAGCCCCTCAACACTCAGAGGAACAGTCATACTCTTACCAGCCCAAGGAACGCGGTGGTTGGGAGGAAACAGACCCGGCGAATCCGAATCCCTGGCTTGCACTTGCCATCGGTGCAGTGGCTTCGCTGGCTTGGTTCGGCATCATGTTCCCCTTCGGCAAAGGCGCATACGGCACTACGCCGGTGGACACCATGGACTACATGCACGACCTGTTTCTGGAGCGCACCTGGGTGAACTACATGGAGACGTTTTTCTTCTTCTGGGCGGTGGCATTGCTCTACCTCAAGGGGCAGAAGCTGCGGCACCAAAAAGATGCCATGCTGCTCGATGTGTTGCCTGCGGAAATCGCTTCCGAGATCAACCGTGAGAATGTTGGCCAATTCATCGACCACCTCTACGGATTACCCGCTCGCCTGCGTGACAGCCTCATGGTAAACCGCATTCGCAAAGGCCTGGAACTCTTCGAGGTTCGCCAGAGCAACGGCGAGGTCAGCAACATGATGAGCGCCCAGTCCAATATCGACGGTTCGCGTATCGGAGGCAGCTACTCTCTTGTGAAGGTCTTCCTCTGGGCCATTCCGATCCTGGGGTTCATCGGCACCGTGCTTGGTCTTTCGGTTGCCATCGGCAGCATCGATCTCAGCGACATGACGGACATGGAGAAGGTCATGAAATCCTTTGGCAGCGTGACCAGCGGCCTCGGAACCGCGTTCGACACGACGCTGCTCGGCCTCGTGCTCGCCATGTTCCTGAACTTCCCCATGAACGCCGTCTCCAAGTCGGAGGACGACAATCTCAATAACATCGACGCCTTCTGCAATGAAATCCTCCTGCCACGCCTGAATGACGGCGGTGGCGTGGCCGGCGGCGACTCCAACGGCCTCATGGACACGCTCGTCAAAGCCGTGGCCAGCTCGCAGAAGGAATTCCTCGTCGATCTAAACTCCCTCTCCAAGCAGATCAAGGAGCAAGCCGACAATCTGGACAAACGCGCCGCCTCCCATCAGCAGCGGGTGGACGCTGAGTTCGCCACCGCGCTCAACCGCATGCGTGACGACCTCACCAACGCGGTCAAAGACAGCGTCAAGACCACCACCGACTACACCCGCGCCCTTTCCAGCGGCATCCAGAGCCTCAACACCCTGCTCTCCGAACTCGGCGGCAAGCAAATCCTCATCCATCAGGTGAAGAAAAAAGGCTGGTTCAGCCGCGATTGAGCCACCCCCATCGTTTAATCCGCAAACCTCATGGCCCAGCGTCGCCAATCTGAAGGAGGAGAGGTTTCCCTTTTCCCCTTCCTCAGCATCCTAGCCTGTCTCATTGGCGCGCTCGTGTTCATGATCGTGGTGCTCGTCATGGCCCAGATGGACAAGGCCAAGGGACGCGACCCGGAGGACATCCGCCGTTCGCAGGAATACATCAAGCTCAAGAAGGAGATAGAGGATCGCAAAAAGCTGGATGTCGTCCTCAAGGATAAGCTCGCCACGCTCGAAGAGATGCAGAAGCAGGTTAACGAGAAGGAGCAGCAGTTCGTCAAGCTGCGCAAACTGCTCACCACCTCCAAGGACATCCAGGAGGCGAACATGAAGATCAGTCAGCAGATGCAGAAGGAGCTGGATGATCTTCTGACCGAGATTGAGGGCCTCAAACTGCAGCAGGTGGAGAGCAAAAAAGAGATCGTCACCCTCATGGCCGAGATCAAGAAGCGCCATGTGCCTGAGGATAAAAAAATCCCGCCTGTGGTCGTCCAGCCTTCCGGCAGCGGCATGCCGGAGGACACCAAGGTCTTCTTCGTCGAAGCGGGTGGAGGTGCACTGAAAATTCTTGGAGCCTGGGGTGAAGAATACCGCCTCAGCGCCACACCGGAAGTCGTTGTGGCAGACGCCAAGTACAATCACTTCCTTGCTGAGATCGCCAAAAACCCAAAGTCTCTCATCCTCTTCCTCGTGCGTGATGATGGCGCGGGTGCTTTCAACAACGGTGCCGGCCGTGCCGAAGCCGATTACAGCATCCGCGTCGGCAAGCTGCCCATCCCAGGCCGTGGTGTGCTCGATCTCGCATTGTTTGAAAAATACCGTGGTACCATTCCACCGCCACCGGCTGTAGCACCAACGCCGCCAGCGGCACCCGGAGCCACACCGCCGGCAACAACAACACCAGGCGCGACCCCACCGCCTGCGACCAAGTAACCCCTCCACCGACTTCACACGACCATGGCGAAGAAAAAAGCAGGCGGCGGCGAAGAGCTCAATCTCGACTCCCTCATGGACGCCGTGACAAACGTCGTGGGCGTGCTCATGATCGTCTTTGTCGTCATGGCGCTCAACACCGCGCGCGTCGTTCAGAAGATCCTCTCTGACCTCCCCCCGGTCACCGAGGAGGAACACAAGAAGGTGGTGGAACAGGTGAAACAACTTCCCCCACCGCCTGCTGACCCTAAGAAACTCGAGGAAGACCAAAAAAAGGCCGAGGAAGACATGAAGAAGGCCGTCGAACAGCTCAAGAGCATCGACACTTCAGAAATGCAGGCCAAGATGAAATTCATGGATCTCGATGCCTTCAAAAAGCAGGTCGAGGAACGCAAAAAAGCCCGCGATCTCAGCAAGGCTGAAACCGACAAGTTGCTCGCCGAAGTCGAACGCCTCAAGGCACTGCTTGACCAGACGCCCGAGTTCAAGCCACCACCCCCGACTTACATCCGCCTCCCCAATCCCCGTCCCTACCCCGAAAAACCGGTCGAAACCCGGGTTCTCGTCGCCAAGCAGGGTGTGATCACCTTCAGCCAGACCAAATTCCTCCAGCCGATTCTCGATGGACTCGACAAGGTCAAGTCGCAGCTCGTTTACCAAAAAACCGAGGCGCAGCCCTTCGTGAAGCTGCTCACCACCCTCCTCGGCTCGCCTGCGAACGCCCAAAAAGCCTGGGTGGAAATCTCTCCTCTCATTGAACATGTGCAGGTAGAACATGCCGCTCTGGCTTACAAAGCACTCACCGAGGCTGGTATCGTCGCCAACAAACAACTGCTCGGAGCGCTCGCCGACATCGCCGTTCCCACCCGCCAGAACATGGCCGTCGTGGCCCAGGCCGTCGCTGCCGCCGCAAAGGGAGACCTCAATCCCTGGCTCAAGCTGGACCCTTCGCGTGATCCGCTCAAACCTGTGCTCAAGGCCACCTCGGCCGGTGGTAAAATTTCTTTCTCCTGGGGAGCCAACACCCAGGAGGTGAAGGCCACGCCCAAGGATGTGGGAGATTACTTCCGCGATCTTGGCAAGCTCAAGGGCATTGAGGACGCCAGCAAGGCCCGCACCATTTATGACGGAGCCCGCATCGCCGCCATGATCCAGCGCGCGGCGGCCAATCCGCTCATCAGCGGCTCCTACGCCTTCGAGCCGAAACCCCAAGCCACCAACGTGCAGCTCGTCCTGACCCCCAAGGGTGGCGGTGGTGAAAATGTGGCGGCCATGAAGCAGCCCAACTCGCCCTACATCCGCCTCATGCGCGACATCAAGGAAGACCCAGGCGGCGTCGCCATTTTCCAAGTCATGCCAGACGCTTTCGAGACCTACCACGAGGCGCGTCGCCTGGCCGATGAAGTCGGAGTTCCCGCCACTTGGGAATTCCTCGCGAAACTCGATCTGACTCTGACCATTCCGGGCTACGAGATCCAGCGCCTGACCCCCACGCCGCCGCAGGCTCCCACCCCCACGGATGCAGGACGCGTTCGTATCGGGCCGCCCAAGCGCTCCCTGGATTGACGTTTGCCGCCTTACTTGCTGCGAAATATCTCGCTCTGCACGACGGCATGGATCAAATCACGCATCGCGTGGTTCTTTGCCTTCGACTGCGCCACGATTTTGTCGATCTCACTGCGGTCGGAGAAACCCATGGCACGACCGGTGGCGAAAGTGAGCAGTTTTTCGATCATGCAACGGGCCACGCGATCCTGACCGGCGAGCAGCAGAGTCTTGAACTCGGACAGATCCGCGAACTTGGCTCCTGAACTCAGCTCGCCTGCGGCATCGACGGGCGGGCCAAGGCGGTAGCGCACCTTGCGCCCCTGAACAGTGAGCTTGACCTGCTCCCCCTGATCAATGCTGCGGAAACGCTCGCGCCAGCCGCCGATGACATCGTAGCTTTCCAGCGCGAAGCCGGGAGGGTCGATAACACGGTGGCAGCCGTTGCAGCTTTCCATGTTGCGATGTTTGTCCAGCAGCTCGCGCAGCGTGGTGGCACCACGAATGTCAGGCTCCACTCCAGGGACACCGGGCGGCGGCGGTGGCGGCTCCATGCCGAGGATGCGATCCATCACGAAGACACCGCGCACGACGGGCGATGTGTTTGTGCCATTGGCGCTGACCTTCAAAACGCTCGCCTGGGTCAAAACACCGCCACGATGGCTGTCCGGCGGCAGTTTGACCTTCTGCATGGCCAGTCCGCTCACGCCAGGGATGCCATAGTGCTGCGCGAGGCGTGAGTTCAGCATCGCAAAGTCACTCTGCACGATGTTCGCGACCCCCAGGTTGTTTTGAATGAGTTCGGCGACAAAGCTCCGCGTCTCGCGCAGCATCGAGTCGAGCAGCAGCTCGTCGTATTCCGGGTAAAGCTGCTTGTCCGGCGTGGTGAAGTCGATCTCACGCAAATTCAGCCACCCATCGGTGAAATCGATGACGAAGCGCTCCAGCGTGGCCGCTTTGAGCAAACGCTCCGTTTGAGCGCGCAGCACCTCGGGCTGTGTGAGCTTCGCGGTGAGAAGCTCGGCATCAGGAGCACTGCGTGTGAGGAAGTAGCCGAGGCGCGAGGCCAGTTGCTGGTCATTGAGCCTGCCCGCAGGCTCCTTCAAGAACAAGAACTCAGGCGAGCACAGCACTGCAATGGCCGCTGTGCGCATGGCCGCGAGGAAATCCTGGCTCTCGGCAAATTCGGCGTCGAACAGCTTCACATAAGGCTCCACATCCGCCGCCGTGGCCGGACGACGAAACGCGGCAGAGATGAAGATGGGCAGGAGTTTGCGTGCATCACCCGCCGGATCAGCGCTGTCGGCGGTGTACTTGTGCTTGAAGTCGGGATTCTTCGCTTTCCATGCCTGCGAAGGGGGCAGTCCATGCGGAAGTTGCCGCAGCTTCAAATCGCCGAGCAGCAGTTTTTGACCCCGTGGCGGCCATGCGTTGATGAAGGGGCCTTCGAGCGTCACCTCCTGAATCGCCATGCCTTCACCGGGATATTTGGCCGGACCGTCTTTGATGGGGGAATGCCCATCCGGGCCGTTCAGGCCCTGAGGACTGATCCAGATGCCTTTGTTCGCATCGAGATGCAGCGTGATCTCCACGGTGCTTGATTGACCGACAGGCAGCTCATGAAAGCTGTGCGTCACGTTGTCTGCGTTGCGAAAATTGAAGCTGCCGGTAATCAATGCAAAGACGACCGGCTCCTCAATCTGATAGCCATAGCCAGTGACACGCAGCTTGTAGGTGCCCGAATGCTTGGTGCGCAGATTGGGGATCACCGTGCTGGGGAAACCACCATTGTTGAAGACAACGATGGAGCCGTCGTCACGTTTGAGCCAGTGCTTGCCGAGGTTGTCCTTGTTGCGGTCGCTTTCGAGCGTGGCGCGCTGAAGCATGGTCTCTGGGCGGCTTTCCTGGTTCAACGCGGTGTTGAGCGCCAATTCGGCGGACTCCATGTAGCGCTGCATCTGAATGCCGGAGATCGAAAGCGCCTCGCCGATGTTGTCAAAGCCGTGCGCACGCCCGTCCTCCGGCAATGAATCAATCACATTCACCTTCACACCGAGCAGCTCGTTGAGGGTGTTCTGATATTCTCGACGATTCAGCCGACGCAGCACCGTGCCCTTTTGCGCGTTCGATTTTGCCACCAGATCACCACCGAGCGCCCCCATGAAATCCTGCACGGCATCCAGCGACGGCTGCTTCTTTTTCGGCGGCGGCATCTCGCCTGCGGCGACACGGTCAAAGACACGCACCCACTTTTTCAAAGACGCGGCATCCGAGCCGTCGGTGGACAGCGCTGCCAGATCAAGACCGCCCTTTTTCATCTCCGCGTCATGACAGTCCATGCAGTTCTGATCGAGGAACGGCCCGATGGCCGGAATGGCGGCTTGTGATGCCAGGGCAAACAGCGGCAATGCCGCAAGGAAACAAGACTTCATGCTCAGGCTTGATTGATGTCCAACACGCCGGTGCTGAAACCGAACTTGTCCGCTTCCACGCCCATACGCTGAGCGAGCGAGACGAAGAGATTCGAGAAGACGTGCTTCTGCTTGTCGATGGCGATGTGGCGACCGTGTTTGAAGCCGCCTCCTGCGAGGATGAGGGGGAGATTGGCGGTGCTGTGCGCGCTGGCGTTGCCGAGGTTGGAGCCGAAGATAACGGCAGTGCTCTCCAGCAAAGAAGCAGTCTTGAGCTTGGTGAGGAAGTCGGCGAAGGCGGTGAACTCGGCTTTTTCGATGACTTTCAGTTCCTCGATCTTGGCGGGGTCCTGGCCGTGGTGGGAAAGGTTGTGCCAGTCATTTTTGACACCCTCGATCTCAGGCACGGCGTTCATGCCGCTGAGACGCAAGGTCACGGTGCGGGTGGAATCGGTTTGCAGCGCGAGGACGATCAAGTCCTGCATGAGCTTCATCTTGCCGATGGCATCGGTCCGGCTCTGGATGTCGGTCGGCGGCTTCGAATCAATCTTGGGTTTGGGCTTTTGCGCCCATTCCTCGTTCTGCACAAAGCGGCCTTCAAGATCACGCACGGCGGAGAAATACTCGTCGAGCTTCTCCTGGTCGCGTTTACCGAGTTCGCCATGCAGTTTTTTCGCCTGACCTGTGACGGTGTCGAGGATGCTGCGTCCGCGCTTCAAGCCGCGCACCTGCGCCGCAGTCTCCGCTGGCGTGCCATCGACAAAGAGCTGCTGGAAGGCCTTGGAAGGCGAAGGCTCCGCCGGGAGCGGCACGCCGCTGGCGGACCATGACATGGATTCGCTGCCGGTGCCGAGAATGAGGCTCGGAAACCGCGTCTGTGTGCCGATGCTCTCAGCGATGAACTGGTCGATGGAGATCGTGTTTTTGAATCCTGCCAGCCCGGGATGCTTCGCAGACGTCAGCCAGGTCATTTCCGAGGTGTGGCCGTTGGCACCATTCTGCTCTTCATGTTGGAGGCCCGAGATCACCGAGAAATCGTCTTTCAAGTCCTTCAACGGCTCCAGATACGGCGTGAGCGTGTAGTCCACGCCAGTTTCCTGCGGAAACAAAAACGGCGTGTGAAAGCCGAGCGTGGCGCACATCGCCAGAAAGCGTGGAGGAGGCTGCCCGACGGCAGCTTGAGCCCGTGTGGCAAAGGCTGGCACCATGGCCTCTAAAAAAGGCAGCGATAGAGTGGCTCCAGCCCCACGCAGCAAGGCACGGCGATCAAGATGGCGTTTGGTGGCGATGTTCATGATGGGTTGCTTTAACGATTTCAGGCCTGCTCTCTTGCTTGGATCTATCTCGCCTTTGGCACTTCGATCATGCGGCCGAAGCGGTCATTTCAAGCCCATCTTTGCCGCAAGTCTCACAGCTTCGACCAGGCTGCTGCCGTTCGCCTTGCCCTGCCACGCGATGTCACACGCGGTGCCGTGATCGACACTCGTGCGCGGCACGGGCAGACCGAGGGTGGTGTTCACGGCGGTGTCGAAGGCGAGAGCCTTGAGCGGAATGAGCGCCTGATCGTGATACATGCAGATGTAGGCGTCCACGCTGCGGCGCTTGGTGGCGATGAAGGCGGTGTCCGGCGGCAGCGGTCCCTCGATGGTAATGCCTTTGGCCCGCGCGGCGGCGATGGCTGGAGCGATGATGCGTTCCTCCTCGCCACGTCCAAACAGTCCATGCTCGCCCGCGTGTGGATTGAGGCCACACACGGCAATTTTGGGAGCCTTCCCTCGCACACGTTGCACGGCCTCGTTGGTGAGCTCGATCACGTCCAAAATGCGCGCGGTGGTGAGGGCGGGCACCACGTCTTGATAGCCGATGTGAACGGTGACGAGGCTGCAAATCATCTCCGCTGAGAAAAACGTCATGCAGGACCGCGCAGCGGCCATTTTCTCGGCAAACATCTCGGTATGGCCGGGATAGGTGATGCCAGCGGCATGCAGCGCCTCCTTGTTCAGCGGCGCGGTGGCCACTGCGGCGACTTGTCCAGCGAGCGCGGCCTCGATGCTCTTTTCGACATAGCGATAACCTGCCGCTCCGGTCTTCGCGCTAACCGTGCCGGGCGCGAAGCCTTCAGCATCGAAGCCAAAGAGGTCCAAAACCGCAGGTTCATCAATGCTGCCGCATTTTTCGGCCCAATCGATCTCGCTCAGGATGCGTTTGGGAGCTGGCAGACCGGTTTGCCGGGCGCAACGAGTCAGCAGCCGTGCATCGCCGAAAACAACGGGCGTGGCGATGGCACGGATGTCGTCGTTGGCGAGGAGTTGCAGGCAGATTTCGGGACCGACCCCGGCAGGGTCGCCCATGGTGACGGCGATGATGGGTTTGGACATGAATCAGGAAATGGAACTGGCAGCGGAGCGGGTGATGAACCACTCCACCGTGGCAGAGAGCACATGCTGGCCGGAATCGTCATGCAATTCGACCAGAATTTCGATCAACGCACGGCCTTTGCTCTCCAGCGTGTGTTTCAGGGTCATGATCGCCTCCGGCTTCATGCTCATCGTGGATCTCACGCCACCGCCCGCAGGTTTGCGGAACTTCGATTCCATCCGCCGCACGACGGGAATGATGCCTTCCATGCCCTTGAGATTTTGCAGCAGCCACTCGCCGCTGCTGGCCTCCGCGAGCGCAAGCAAAGCGCTGGCATGCACGGTGCCTAGATGGTTCAAATACTGCCCGCCCGCAGGCAGCGAGAGCAGATGGGGCTCCTCCACTGGCTGGAGGCCGATGAAATGGTTGAAGGGCAGATCGAGCACAGTTCGCATGGTGCGCCGATCCAAGCATGACCGGGGAACGATTGCATGCCCTATGATGCCAGCTTCAAAGCCCCGCCCTCACACAGCTCCTTCTTCCCGAAGGTCTGCAAGTTGTGGCCCATCGCCTGCGCGACGGACATCCACAGGCGATTGTGCGCGGCTTTGTCAAACTTGAGGCTGCGGCCCATCTTGAAGCCAAAACCACCGCCGACCATGACGTAGGGGATGTTGTCGAGTGTGTGGCTGTTCCCCTTCCCCAGCTCATTGGTCCACACGAGCAGCGTGTTGTCCAGCATGCTGCCATCGCCGGAAGGCTCGGGCGTTTCGCTGAGACGCTTCGCCATGTAAGCGAACTCACCGGCGAACCAGGTGTTGATCTTCATCAGCTTCTCGTAGCTGTCCTTCTTGTCGTCAGGATCGTGCGAGAGGCTGTGATGGCCTTCCTCGACACCGAGCCAGCGCATCTGCGCCATGCCGACGCTGCGCATGTATTGCAGCGTGGCCACACGGGCCATGTCATTGGAAAGCGAATTGACCAGAAGGTCGATCTGGATGCGGCTGATCTGCGGCGTGTTGTCGTTCACCAGTTCGATGCTCGGATCGACCTGCGGCACGGGATGGCTGAGCTTGCCCTGCTTGTCGGCTTCCGCCAAATCCTGCTCCAGACCGCGCACGAGGGTCATGTGCTGGTCCAGCAGCGCCTTGTCACGGGCGCTGAGCTTCGAGGAGACGCGCTTCAAATCGTTGCGCACGTCATCAAGGATGCTCACCAGGCTCTCCTTGTCCTTCATCTTGCCATAGACCTTCTTCAGCACCTGATGCGGGTCATCAATGGGGGCGATGGGCTGGTTCCCTCCGGCATAACTCATGCGCGTCCAAGGATCGGCACGCTCCGGCACCGCAACGCCAAATTCGAGGGAGCCAAAGCGCGTTTTCGTCTCCGCACGGCTCTGGAGGAAGTTCTTGATCTCTTGATCGATGGAGATGTTGCTGGCCCAGCCGGCCGGATTGCCGCCGCCGCCCATGATGTTGCCCTTGAGGAGTTCGTCGCAAGTGAGCAGGCAGCTCATGCCGCGCATATGGCTGTCGCCATCGCCGCGCACTTTGTTGGCGACTCCATGCAAGATCAGCATGCGGTCCTTGAAGCTCTCCAGCGGCTTCAAGATCGACTTGAAGCTGAAATCTGCGCCTTCCTGGTCCGGCCAGAACTCATTCGGCAGCGTGCCGTTCGGCGAGAACATGATGACCAACCGCTGACGCTTCTGCGGCGCGGGCGCGCCGGTGAGGCTGGGCAGTCCGGTCAGGAAAGGCAGCGCCCCGGCGGAGATGCCGAGATCGCGCAGGAATTGGCGACGTTGAAGGGGTTTCATGGGGGTGATGAGCATACGCTTGCGCAGCGCGGCGGATTTCCAGCAAAGGTGATTATTCAGGGGCAGCTCTATTTGTGCTCATTCGCGGATATTCGCGGTCATTCGCGTTGAGAATTGAATGCCTGAGTTTTTTCAACACGAATGGCCGCCAATGAGCGCGAATAAACGCGAATTTGAGGTTCTGGCTGGGGGTCTGAACGTCACGGCACGGTTCATCTCCCGGCCCGCTTGATCGCCTTCTTGAGCCACTCGGATTCCTCTTTCCACGGCGCGGCGTGGCGGAGTTCGGCCACGGTCATGGGCAGTCGGGCGCTCCAATTGCTGTCGGCGGCGATGCCCGGCACGTTGAAGCGGTCCTCCAGGCCAAACAGGTCGGTGAGCATGAAAGCGGCAAAGCGGGCGTTGCTGGCGAGCAAGGCTTCGAGCAGGGCACGACGGATGTGCGTGTCGTATTCCGGCCAGCCGTCACCGGAGAACCGCAGGCCGGAGAAATCCGCCAGGGCGCGGAGTTCTTTTTCGGCAAGAGCACGATCCGCCTCCTCGACGCTGTGCGCATCGCGACGGCGGTGCTCCCAGTGCGTCTTCATCGGCTCATGATCGTGCGTGGCGTAGGTGGTGAAGGCGCAGTTGTCGTAGTCGGATCCCATGACGACGCGGCCCTGGTCGTTGTCCTCCCAATGGCTGACCTTGAAGCCGGGCACATCCAGGCTCAGCAGATGCGGGCGCACATAATCCGGCACGGTGCCGAGGTCTTCGGCCACCACCTCGGCCTTGCCATCGGCGGCGGCGAGGATCATGCGCAGGTATTTGTCGCCGTTGGCGAGATTGGCGGCCTTGTGCTCGGGCGTGTCATCGTCGTTCTCGATGAAATGCGGCAGGCGGCCGCCGGTGAGCGCCTTGGCCTCGTCATCGCTGAGGTAGCAGAACTCCGCGTTGCGCACCGGCCGCCAGGGGAAGCTGTAGATGCGGTAGAAGCCCAGGACGTGGTCGATGCGGAAGATGTCGAAGACCTCGGTGAGCTTCTGCGTGCGCTGCCGCCACCACTGGAAGCCGCCGCGCTCCATGACATCCCAGCGGTACAGCGGGATGCCCCAGTTCTGGCCCCAGCGTTGCACGAAGTAATCGTCTTTAAAATACGTCTCCGGCGGAGCACCGCCGCACCAGTCGAGATCGAACTGCTCCGGCTGGAAAAACACATCCGCGCTGCACCAGGAGATGCCAAACGGAATGTCGCCCATGAGCTTGATCCCCTTCCCGTTCGCGTAGGCCCGCAGCTCACCCCACTGGCTGAAGCACAGCCATTGCACATAGGCATGAAACAGGATGCGGTCGTCGATAGCGTCGCCGTTCGCATCGCGCCAGGCACGCGCTTTGGCGGCGGTGTTCAGGTCGTCGCGCCAGTTCGTCCAGTCCTCATGCCCGTGCTCCTCCATCAGCACCTTGAAGAGGCAGAAATCATCCAGCCAGACCGCCTCCCGCTCACAAAACGCCTCAAACTCGGCCATGCGCCCCGGTTGCGTCTCGATCTGGCTGAAAGCCCGGCGCAGCAGCGTGTTCTTCAGGCGGCGCACCTTCGGGTAGTTCACCGAACCCTGCCGCAGCAGGTCGGCGCGGAGGATGCCCGTGGTCGTGGCGTAAAACTTCTCATCCAGCTCCGGCACCGCCTGCGGCGTGAGATCCAGCGTCAGGTAATCCAGCGCCACGGAGCTGATCGCGTTGTACGGGCTGCTGTCGCTGCCAGTGGCGTTGATCGGCAGGAATTGCACCAATCCGAGTCCCGTGTCCGCCGCCCAGTCGATGAGCTGCCGCACACCGCCGATGTCGCCGATGCCGAGATCATCCGGCGTGCGGATGGCAAAGACAGGAACAAGAACGCCAGCGCGGCGGGGTTGAATGGAGGGCATGGGAGAAAAGTGAAGATGTGCGAATGATTCGTGGTTGTCTGGTGCGATTTGGATAGCTTGGCAAGCGTATAGAGCACGATGCGTTCCCGATTCCTGACGTTACCCTTGTTTTTGATGATCTCCGCCGCCCCGGCTGCGGAGACGAAAGAGCCACGGGTGGTTGATTTCAAAGCCGCGCCGCATTCCTACCTGGAAGCGCAGCCGAAGGACCGCTTTGCCGAACTCCAGGAGAAGGTGCAGAAGGGCGAGGTGAAGCTGGACACGAGCAATGACAAGGCCTTCCTGACCAGCCTGCTGGAGGCGCTGAACATCCCGATCAGCTCGCAGATCATGGTCTTCTCAGCCAGCTCCCTGCAAAGCGAGATCATCAATCCGCGCAATCCGCGCTCGCTCTACTTCAATGAGGACACCTACCTCGGCTGGGTGCCGAACGGGCTGGTGGAGATCATCGCCGCCGATCCTGAGATGGGCCCCATTTTTTACGTCTATGACCGGCTGCGGCCCGGCGGACCGGTGCCTGGCGTGCAGCGCTCCACCAAGTGCATGAACTGCCACGCGGGCAATGCCACGCGGCGGCTGCCGGGCCTGATCGCCGAATCGCTGCTGGTCTCGCAGGCTGGTTCCAGCCTGGAAACCTACCGCCGCGATGTGCAGGGGCATCAGATCCCGCTGGAGGACCGCTTTGGCGGCTGGCACCTCACGGGCGACCACAACCTCTCCAGCCACAAGGCGAACGTGATGGGCCTGGCGCGGAACGGGAAGATCGAAAAGACCCCGGTGCCGCCGGGCCAGTTCTCCGACCTCGGCCTGCACCTGCTGCCCACCAGCGACATCCTGCCGCACCTCATCCACGAGCACCAGATCGGCTTCGAAAACCGACTGGTTTACGCGATCTACACCACCCGGCAACTCAAGCATGAGAACCGGGGCATGCTGGGCGCTGCCGCGAAGGCAGAGATCGAGGAGCGCGCCCAGGAGCTGGCGCGCTACATCATGTTTGCCGACGAGGCGAAGTTCCCGAGCCGGGGTATCACGGGCGATCCAGCCTACGCGCAGGCTTTCCTCCGCGACCGCAAGGTCACCAAGGCGGGGCTGTCTTTGAAGGACTTCGACATGAAGACGCGCATGTTCAAGCACCGCTGCAGCTACATGCTCTACACCGACACCTGGAAACAGGCGCCGAAGGATCTGAAGGAGCGCATCTACTACCACATGGCGCTCTACCTTCGTGAACAACCCGACGCGCAACACGCGCACCTCTCCCCCGCCGAACGACTGGCGATCCGTGGCATCCTCAAGGAGACGATGAACGACCTGCCCGCGTGGTGGCGGTGATCAAAACACTCTCACGCCATCAGCGGCGGCTGCATGTCAAAGGCGGGAATGCGGGTGCAGACGCGGCGTCCGTCCGGCGTGGTGCCGAAGAAGGAACCGGTGGCGGTGCTTTCCGCTTTGATGACGTGGTAGGAATTGTAGCTGAAGGTTTCTCCAGGGGAAAGATTCGGGAACTGGCCGACCACGCCGTCTCCCTCGACCACCATGGTGTCACCGTCCGTGTCCTTGACGATCCACTTCCGGCCGAAGATGCGCACCGTGTCTTCCGAGGCGTTGTGGATGGAAAGATGGTACACAAACGGATGCGGCCGATCCGGCGGAGCAGGCCGTGTGGGGTCGTAGGCGATGCTGTCCACCGTGACGGTCAGTCCTGGCAGGGTGTCGAATTGCATGGCGGAGTCTAGTTCATGCCCGGTTTGCCACAAGCCGGGGTTTGCAAAAACGCGCCCGGCCCCTACCATCCGCCCACGTTTCAACCATGCCCCCTCCCCCCGTCGTTCTCACCATCGCAGGCTCGGACTCCTCCTGCGGGGCCGGAGTGCAGGCGGATTTGAAGGCCATCTCGGCCCTCGGCGGCTACGGATTGAATGCACTGACCAGCGTGGTATCTGAAACACCCGGCATCGTCTCCCTGGTGCGGCTTTTGGATGCCGAATTCATCGCGGACCAGATGCGTGTGCTATTTGGCGGCTTTCCCATCGCGGCGGCAAAGACCGGCATGCTCGGCGGGCGCGAGCAGGTTCAGGCGGTGGTTGAGACATGGAAACAGCTCGCCCACGGTCGTGTCCCGCTCGTGGTCGATCCGGTCATGGTGGCCACCAGCGGTGGGCGCCTGCTCGAAGACGAGGCCGTGCGCACGCTCATCGACGAGCTGCTGCCCCTGGCCACCCTGATCACGCCGAACATGGACGAGGCCCGCGTGCTGTGGGATCGCGAAGTGACGAGTCTTGCGGACATGGAAGCCTGCGCCCGCGATTTGAGTGCCCGCTTTGGCACTGCCGTGCTGGTCAAAGGCGGTCACTTGCAAGGCGATGCAGCGGACGTGCTCTGCCACGACAATGCTCTCACCTGGCACACCGCACCGCGCACAGCGGGCGTTCACACGCATGGCACGGGCTGCACCTTCTCCGCGTCGATCGCCACCGGTCTCGCGCATGGCTTGGATTTGCATGCGGCCGTGGCGCAGGCGAAGCAGTTCGTCAGCCGGGCCATCGCGCAGCATTTTGCGTGGCAAAGCAGCAGCGCGGGCATCGTACATGCTCTCAACCATCTTCAACAGACCGGCGCATGAGACGATTCGCATTCATCCTGGCCCTCGCGCCCACCGTGTTCGCCGCCAGCGCCCCGGAGTCGAAGGACATCAGCCAAGCGGGCATCCAAACCGCGTTTCGCATTCTGCAAAAGGAGTACATCCGCAGCGGCGACCTCACCTTTGACGAGCTGAACCGCGCCGCGCTGGCCGGACTGCTCGAACGGCTCGACTTCGGCGCAGAGCTCATTCCCCGGAAGCTCGAATCCGTGCGCGAGGCGCAGCAAGGTGTGCGGTCGGAGCTGATCACGCCGCAGATCGCCTACCTGCGGCCCCAAGCCTTCACGGAACGTGAGACGAAGGAGGTTGAGCAGCAGCTTGGCAAGTTCATCGCCGCCAAGCCCGCGCATCTGATCCTCGACCTGCGCACCCCGGCTCCTCCTGGCAACTTCAATGAGGCGGCGGAGCTGCTCAGCCTGTTTCTGCCCAAGGGCGAGGTGCTGTTCAAGATGAAGCAGATGGACCAGTCCGCGTCCGAAACCGAAACCAACATGCGGGAGCCGCTCTGGGCAGGTTCATTGCTCGTCCTCGTCGATGATGAGACCAACAATCTGGGAGAGACCATCGCTGCTGTGCTGCGGCAGCGTAAGCAGGCGCTCTTGATCGGCGCTCCCACTCGCGGCGGCGCGGTGCGCTATGAAACCGTGCCGGTGGACGCCGAATGGTCGCTGCGCTTTGCCCGTGCCGAGGTGCTGCTGGTGGATGACAGCTCCGTCTTCAAAAAAGGGCTGAAACCAGACTTTGTGGTGGATCTGCCCACCACGATTAAGCGGCAGGTTTTCGAGGCTGGCACCAATAAGACGGTCAAAAGCACCATCACCGACCAGCCACGCGCCCGTTTCAACGAGGCGGCTCTCGTCGCCAACGCCAATCCCGAACTCGACGCCTACATCCGCCGCTCCGCGGGTGAATCCTTGCCCGAGGACACGCCCAAACCAAGCGACCTCGTGCTGCAACGCGCCGTCGATCTCATCAACACACGCGCACATTTTCAGTCCGCCAAGATCGACTGGAAGCGCAAAGACATTCCCGTGACGAAATGATGGAAATCCCCGACAAAATCGAAACGGTCGTCACGATCCGCGAGGTGATCAGCCCGAGCACCTGCCACGCGGCCCTGCCCAACGGCAAGATCATCTTCGGCTTTGTCTCCAAGAAGGCGGAAGCCTTCCCCCTTCGAGAAGGAGGAAGAGTTCTCACTCAGATGGACGTGGCCGATTTCTCGCGTGGCGAAATGCTCGAAGCCTTATGAGGCAGGCGGCGTTTCTGAAGGCGCTTCCGTGACAGCTTCGGCGGCGGAGGTTTCAATCGCTTCAGCAACAGGTTCGGCGTCATCTGCGACGACGGTGGCCACATCTTGAATGGTCTCGCCGTCCTTGAGCCCCATGAGTTTGACGCCTTGGGCATTGCGGCCGGTTTCGCGGATGTCGCAGACGCGAATGCGCACGCTCTGGCCCTTGGTGGTCATGAGCATGAGCTCGTCTTTGTCATGCACGGCTTTCGCCGCGACGACTTTGCCGGTTTTCTCGGTCACGTTCATCGTGGTGACGCCTTTGCCGCCGCGATTCGTGAGGAGACGGTATTCGTCGAAGGCGGTGCGCTTGCCGAGGCCGTTTTCGCTGACAACGAGCACCATGGTGTCGGGTTCGTTCGTGATGCAGCTCACGAGGAAGTCGCCGTCATCGAGCGTGATGCCACGCACACCGGCGGTGTTGCGGCCGATCGGACGCAGGTTTGGTGATTCAGGATCATCGCCCGTCTCATGGAAGCGGGCACACATGCCTTCGTGGGTGACCAGGCAGATCTCCTTGTTGCCGTCCGTGAGCACAACATCGACGAGATCGTTGCCCTCATCGAGCTTGATCGCGATGATACCGTCTTTGCGGTAGTTCTTAAACTCTTCGAGAGCGGTTTTCTTCACCGTGCCGTCCTTGGTGGCAAACAGCACATACTTGTCCGCCGCCCACATGGCCTCGTCCTCCTGACCCTGGGCTTCCAGAATGAGCACGGCGGCGATTTTCTCCTCGGAACGCAGATTGAGCATGTTCTTGATGCTGCGGCCCTTGCCGGTGCGTGCGGCTTCGGGGATCTGATGCACGCGCTCCACATACATGCGGCCTGTGTTGGTGAAGAAGAGCAGGAAGTCGTGCAAATGGGCGCTGAAGAGGTGCTCGACGAAGTCGCTGGCTTCCTCCTCACCCTGCGCCTCTCGAGCCTCCATGCCTTTGAGGCCCTTGCCACCGCGATTCTGGACACGGTATTCGGCTGTGGAGGTACGCTTGATGCTGCCCAAGTGCGTCATGGTGACGACGGTCGGGTCGTTCGGGATGAGGTCGATGTTTTCGATCTCGCCCTCGGCGGCTTCGATGCTCGTGAGTCGCGGCGTGGCGTGCTTGAGACGGATGGCCATCAATTCGTCCTTGATGATCTGAAGCACGCGTGCTTCACGGGCCAGGATGTCCATGAAGTCACGAATGCTGACCAAAACGTCGTCGTAGTCGGCTTTGATCTTGTCGCGCTCGAGCCCGACGAGCTGATAGAGGCGGAGTTCGAGGATGTCTTCGACCTGCTTGTCGGTGAAGATGTATTTGTCACCCACGATACTTGCCTGGGCACGAATCATGATGCCGAGCTGCTCGGCGGTGCTAACGGCGAAGCTGTAGGCCTTGAGGCGCTCACGCGCTTCGTCGCGGTTCTTGCTGTCGCGGATGATCTTGATGAAATCGTCGAGATGACCGAGCGCAAGGAGCTGGGCTTCGAGTTTTTCGGCCTTGATCTCGGCCTGCTTGAGCAGGAAACGAGTGCGGCGGATGATGACCTCACGGCGGTGCTCGATGTAGCACGCGATGGCGTCCTTCATGCTCAACACACGCGGCTTGCCGCCGTCGATGGCGAGCATGTGGATCGAGAAGCTCGATTCGAGCGCGGTGTGCTTGTAGAGATTGTTCAGCACGACCTGGCCGCGAGCGTCGCGCTTGAGGTCAATGACAACGCGGGTGTTTTCGTCCGACTCATCGCGGACGCCGCTGATTTCCGTGATGATTTTTTCGTTCGCGAGTTCAGCGATGCGCTTCACCAGCTCAGCGCGGTTCACGTTAAACGGAATTTCGGTGATGATGATCTGCTCGCGGTTGCCGTTTTCAACAATCTCCGCCTTGCCGCGCGTGCGCACGCTGCCATGGCCGGTTTCCATGTATTCACGAATGCCGTTGGTGCCGAGGATGACGCAACCGGTCGGGAAATCGGGGCCTTTGATGTGCGCTTGAAGCTCGCCGCAAGTGATCTGCGGATTGTCGATCTGCGCACACACGGCATCGACGACTTCGCCAAGATTATGTGGCGGCATATTCGTCGCCATGCCGACGGCGATACCGGTGCCGCCATTGACGATGAGATTCGGGAATGCTGCCGGGAACACGGTCGGCTCAGTGAGACGTTCATCGTAGTTTGGCACGAAATCGACCGTCTCCTTCTCCATGTCCGACATCAAAGTGCCGCCCAGGTGCGTCATGCGGGCTTCCGTATAACGCATAGCTGCCGGAGGATCGCCTTCCACCGAACCGAAGTTCCCTTGCGGGTCGATCAACGGCTCCCGAATGGCCCAGGGCTGGCCCATGTGAACCAGCGTCGGGTAAATGACCGCTTCACCGTGCGGATGGTAGTTACCGGAGGTGTCACCGCAGATCTTCGCGCACTTCATGTGCTTCTTCGGCGGGTAGAGCGACAGCTCGTGCATCGCGTAAAGGATGCGGCGCTGGGAGGGCTTCAAACCATCGCGAACGTCCGGCAACGCACGAGCGATGATGACGGACATCGAGTAGTCGAGGAAGGAGTTCTTCACTTCTTCAGCGACAGAGATGGGGCGGATGTTGGGGTCTTGCATGGGCGGAAAGGGTCAAGGTTGGCGGTGGAGCGCCGTCAAGAGGTCAAGGAGTGGTCAAGGCGGGGAGTCGAAGGTGGCTAGGAACTCTTCGAGGGGTGGGAGGTCGGTGGAGTCGTCAGTAGAGGACTCTCGGACGTTGTTGGATTGAGTGCGGCCGAAGGAATGGATGTAGTTGTCGAGCTGACGACGGAGCGTCTCGAGTTTCAGCGAGAGCTCGTCAGCGATGGATTCGGTGACGAGGTTTCGTGAGATGGCTTTTTCAAGCCACGTCTGGGTCTCACGGAGGGAACCGCGAGCATAGTAGCAGAATCGAGCGTTCTCTTTGAAGGAGTAGCGTCCGTAGCCTTCGGAAATGTTGGCGGCGATGGAATCAGCCGAACGAATCCATTGAAGGCCAACGGTCTGCTTCGCCAACCACTCCCAACCCACTGTCAGCGACCACACGTCTTCCCCGACTCGCATCGCGAGCTGATAGACTCTCAGTTCATGTAGATCGACCGTTCCCATAACAATCTTGACGATTCTTGACAACTCCTTGACCTCTTGACCGCTGCTTACACGTCGAGGTTGCGGACGTTGAGGGCGTTTTCTTCGATGAAGTGCTTTCGTGGTTCCACCACGTCGCCCATCAAGATGGTGAACATGCGTTCGGCTTCGTGGGAGTTGGTTTCGTCGAGTTTGACCTGGAGGAGGGTGCGCTTGTTCGGGTCCATGGTGGTCTCGAAGAGCTGCTTGGCGTTCATTTCACCGAGACCTTTGAAGCGCTTGATCTCCATGCCGCGTTTGCCGATTTCCATGACTTTGTCGAGGATGCCGGGGATGCTGAAGACGGGATGGACTTTCGCGTTTTCGCCATCGCCTTCGATGACTTCAAAGAGCGGCTTGTCCTGGCTGCTGAAGTGATCGACATGCAAGCCCAGCTCGTCGAGTTGCTGGAAGCGCTTCTTCATACCGTGCGCCTCATGGATTTCGATGAGGCGAGCGCGGCGGTGAGCCTTGGGGGCAGCGACACCGTTGGTATCGGCGGCGGGATTGCCAAAGAGATGCAGGTCGTTGTTTTCCCGGGCAAAGGCCGCGAGTTGCTCGTTGGTGACGAAGTAGTGAAGGCTGACTTCATTGCCCTCGCGAATGACGACGATATGATGCGGCAGGTTGCCGGTGGCTTCGTCACGCGCCTGGAGGTAATGCTCGAAGTCACCACCATGACGGCGCACGATGTCGGCGAATTTGGCGACGGGCACGAGGAGATCGAGGATGGCCTTGAGCCGGTCGGCCGCGAGCTTGCTGCCATCGGCGATGTTGCGCAGGCTGATCTCGCCGGAGCCGAGTTCGAGCAGGATGGCGTCCATTTCGGCATCGCTCTGCACGTATTCCTCGCGCTTTTTACGCGTGACTTGGTAAAGCGGCGGCTGCGCGACATAGATGTGGCCGCCTTTCATGAGTTCCGGCATCTGGCGGAAGAAGAAGGTCAAAAGCAGGGTGCGGATGTGGCTGCCATCGACGTCGGCATCGGTCATGATGACGATCTTGTGGTAGCGGAGCTTCTCGATGTTGAAGGAGCCTTCCACCTCGCTGTCGCCGCCGATGCCGGTGCCGATGGCGGTGATCATGGTCTGCACTTCCTTGTTCTGGAGCACCTTTTCGAGGCGGGCCTTCTCGGTGTTGATGAGTTTGCCTCGCAGCGGAAGAATCGCCTGATTGTGGCGATTGCGGCCCATCTTGGCGGAGCCACCGGCGGAGTCACCCTCGACAATGAACAGCTCGGTCTTCGCCGGATCGCGTTCGGAGCAGTCGGCCAGCTTGCCGGGCAGACCACCGCTGCTCATCGCGTCCTTGCGGATGGCTTCGCGAGCCTTGCGTGCAGCTTCGCGTGATTTCGCTGCGATGATGATGTTCTTGATGATCTCGACGGCGGTGTCTGGATTTTCGTCAAAGAAGCGCAGCAGGCCTTCATAAACGATGGAGTTCACCACGCCTTCGACTTCGCCGTTTACCAGCTTCACCTTGGTCTGCGAGTTGAAGCGCGGATTCGTCAGCTTCACGCTCAAGACGCAAATCATGCCTTCGCGGCAATCATCGCCTTCGATGTCGGGCAGCTTTTCTTTGAAAGCCTTCGGGTTGGCGTTGATGTACTGCTTCACCGCCTTGGTGAGCGCGGTCTTGAGGCCGCTGTAATGCGTACCACCATCGGGATTCGGAATGGCGTTGGCAAAACAGAGTGTCTGCTCATTGAGGCCCTTGTTCCATTGCAGCACGCAATCGACGAGGATGAACTTCTTCTTGTCATCGATCGGCACTTCACGGCGACCGGCGAGCGCCACTGGCTCAGGATGGATCTTGTCCTTGTCCGCGCCCATCTCACGCACGAACTGCTTCACGCCTTCCTGATAGAAAAGCACTTCCTGACGCAGTGGATCGCTACGCTCGTCGGTGAGCGTGATGCGGATGCCAGGATTGAGGAAAGCGAGTTCACGCAGGCGGACCAGCAGTCGATCAAACACATAAGCGGTCGTGATCGTGAAGATCGTGGCATCAGGGAAGAAGGAAATCTTCGTCCCTGTTGTCTTCGGATCATCGAGATCGCCGAGAACAGTCAGTGGCTCAGTCGTTTTGCCGCGCTCAAAGCCGATGGCGTGTATTTTGCCATCGCGGAAGACCTCGCACTTGAACCAGTCGGACAGAGCATTCGTACACTTCGCACCGACGCCGTGGAGGCCGCCGGAGAATTCATACGCGCCATCGCCGAACTTACCACCGGCATGAAGGCTGGTGAGCACGAGTTCCACCGTCGGAATGCCCGCCTTGGGATGCATTTCCACCGGGATGCCGCGTCCGTCGTCCTGAATGGTGATGGAACCGTCGGTGTGGATCGTGATCCAGACGTTTTTGCAATGACCGGCGAGATGCTCATCGATGGAGTTGTCCACGACTTCAAACACGCAGTGGTGCAGGCCGCGTTCATCGGGGTCGCCGATGTACATGCCGGGACGGAGGCGGACGGCTTCGAGGCCTTCGAGTTTCTGGATTTGATCGGCACCGTAGGCCTGGTTTTCGGCCACACCGGTATTAAAAGCAGCGTTCTGCTCAGGAGACTGTTCGGACATAGGATTTGAAGGGCTGACCATCGACTGAATCCGTCCATGAAACCGCTACCGGAAACGTGCTCGATGATGACCCGCTGAGACTAGCGAGATGGGGGGGCGAGCAAAGGGAATTTTACCTCGAAAAGCAGTCTTTTTTCAGCCCTCAGAAACTTTCAAACCACGTCCTGCAAACCCAGCCTCTCGATGACCTCCGCCGGGACACCGGGATAAGGCCCGCCAACGCTGATATTGCCCACATAGCCGAGGCTTTTCCACGTCTGGCTATGGGTGTAGTAGCCGCCGAGGCAGAGCTGGCGGAAGCGTTTGAAGAACGCGGCTCCGATGTGGTGTTCGAGCTTTGCCTTGGCAGGATCGCAGATGTCATCGGCGATCTGAGACTGCTGATCGATATTCAGCTCCTCGAAGCGTTTAGCGAAGCGCTTGAAACTCTCGGTATTGAGCCAGCCAAGGCCACCACGGATGACTTCGCGGTCCTCGTGATGCTGCGGGTAGTCCGCGCTGACCCATTCGTTGATGAAATCCGGCACGCCGACCTCGGAAGCGGCAGGCGAGGTGTCGTCCTTGGGCAGGATCAGATCTGCCAAGGCCTGCGTGGTGGCGAGTTCCTCCGCTGAGAGCAGTTTTTCCCACGGAAACTTCACCGGTTGAGTGAAATCGGGGTCTTGAAAGACATGCCGCGAAGGAAACACCGCCGGAGCCGGCTCGGTGTGATTCGGCGCGGCGATGGCCGGAACCGCAGTAGCGCCAGCGGCACCGCTGAGAAGGCCTTTGAGGGCGTTGCGGCGAGAGATGAAAGAAGAATCGGACATGGCGCAGCTCTGTTAGATATTCCCCCGCTTCATCTCCTCCATCAGATACTCGCTGGAACGCCAGGCGAGGGCGAGGATGGTCAGGGTGGGGTTTTTGTCGGGATTGCTGGGCAGGACGGCTCCGTCCATGAGGAAGAGGTTCTTCACGTCCCAGGTCTGGCAGTATTGATTCGTCACGCTCTCCGAGGCCTTGTCGCCCATGCGAGCTGTGCCCACCTCGTGGATGATCTCGCCGGGCCTCTGGATGGCTTCGGCACCGCTGAGAGGCTTGGCCTTGCCACCCATGCCTTCGAGCATGGCGGCAAAGGTCTGCTGCATGTGCTCGGCCTGCTTGATTTCGTGATCGCTCCACTTCCAGTGGAAACGCAGCACAGGAATGCCCCATTGATCGACGACATTGGGGTCGAGTTCGCTGTAACAGTCCTTGTTTGGAATCATCTCACCACGTCCGGCAAAGCTGAACTGCGCACCGTAGTAACGACGCGCGTCTTCCTTGAGTTTGCGGCCATAGACGCCGGGCGAAGTCGAATCGAGATAGCCAAAACTTTTCGTCTCCGGCATCTGGCGGCCACCACCCATCTCGATGTGATAACCACGGGCGAAGCCAAGTTTCGCGTGATCATTCACCAGCCACCAAGGCACATAGGTGTGCAGACCACCGGCACCGTCTTCATTCATCGGCGGCAGGTCTTCCATGGCGGGAATGTGCGCGCCCAGACGTGTGCCGACGCTGTCCATGAGGTTCTTGCCGACCTGACCAGACGAGTTGGCAAGACCGGCGGAATCACGCGATTTCGAGTTCAGCAGGATGCGCGAGGTTTCACAGGTGCTCGCAGCGAGAATGACGACACGCGCCTTCGCAATGGCATCACGGCGCGTGATTTTGTCGATGTAATGCACGCCGGTGGCCTTGCCGCTGCCATCGACAATGACTTCGCGCACCATCGCGTCCGTGATGATGTCGAGAATACCTGTGGCGAGCGCGGGAGGCAGCAGGACGGTCGTGCTCTGGAAGTTCGCACGGATGCTGCAGCCACGAACGCAGTGGGTCGCCCAGAAACAGGCGGCGCGTGACATCATGTCCTTGCCAAGAATCTCCTGCGCCTTCGGATTGTTCGGGAACAGCGTCTTCGGCAGGTTCTTCCAGTCGAGCGGCTGGCTGAGCACGGCGCGATGCGCGGCAACCACCGGCACGCCGAGTTTCCTTCCAGATTTTTTTGCCAACAACTCGCCCACACGCGGCTTCGGCGGCGGCATTAGCACGCCGGGCGATGAATTGGGCGCGTTGGCGATGCCGTCGTTCTCGCCATAGACGCCGATCAACTGCTCCACGCGGTCATACCAGGGCGCGATGTCGCCATAATTGATCGGCCAATCGACGCCAAGACCGTCGCGCGACTTCGGTTTGAAGTCGAACTCGCCAAAACGCAGCGAAATGCGACCCCAATGATTCGTGCGCCCACCGAGCATGCGCGCACGCCACCACCAGAAGTCGCCTTCGGTGCCGGGTTTGTTCGTGTAAGGCTCGCCCGCGACCTGCCAGCCGCCAATGTTCGAATCGTAGAAACCGAAGAAGCGATCCGGCGTGGCCGCGCCACGCAGCGGGGCCATCTCCGGCGTGTTGAACATCGGCGTCTCCTTCACCGGCTCGTAGTTCCGCCCGGCCTCAATCATGAGCACCTTCACGCCGTTCAAAGCGAGAATCATCGCTGCCATACCACCGCCGGCACCGGAACCGACGACAATGACATCATACTGAGGCTGCGTTTTGCGGTTGGTGAGCAGCGGCATCGAAGCAGAGGGTTAAGGACGTAGTGCCAAAAGTCAGAACTCCCCGCGAAACACGCAGCGGGCGTTCGGAGTTTCGTGGATCACGATCTCGCAGAGACCGGGGAGCTGCGGGGCGAGCTTTTTCCAAAGCCAGGCGGCCATGTATTCGATGGTCGGGTTCTCCAGGCCTTCGATCTCGTTCAAGTAGGAGTGATCGAGGCGGTCCATGATGGGTTTCATCGCGCGGGAAATTTCAGCATGATCATAGACCCAGCCGATCTGCGGATTGACCTCGCCCTCGACGGCGATCTCCACTTTGAAGGAATGGCCGTGCATCTTGGTGCATTTGTGGTCACCGGGAAGATTGGGAAGTGTCTGGGCGGCTTCGAAGCGAAAGTCTTTGATGATGCGGGCACGCATGTCAGTTCGGTTTGGCGGTGATTTCCTGCGGAGGAAGAATGGTGAGGTTCAAGCGATGGACGATGCCATCAAAAGGAGTGCTATTGGGATACTTGGCGGTCTCTAGCATGCCGAAACTTTGTCCGGCTGCGATGCCTGATTTGGGTTCTTGCGGAAATCCTTTCTCAAACGGAGCCACGCCGAACACCTCACTGTGTCCAGGGACGGCGATCGAGATGACACCACCGAGATCGATCAACGCCCGGAGGTTGATGCGGCCCTTTTCCAGCGGTGCGCCAGCAATGACCGACTCCTTGCCATTGGCAAAGACCGTGAGTGTCGGTTTGGCGGCGACGAGATGCAGCGCGTAGCCGGACTGCGCATCGCCATGAGCGAGAAGCGTGCTGTCCTGGTCGATGGCGGGATCGAATTCGAAGGCGGCATTGATGAACACTCCCCTGCCCTGCAACTTTGGTGCCTCGGCGGCGCTGATCTCGTCGCCGATCTTCAACACCAAGTCGGCGGAACCGGCGGGACTCGCGGCCACCACAACCTCGGAGGCCGGACGCACGGCGCTCTTGAATTCCTGCGGGAAAAAGGCGGCCAGACGGGTCTTTTCAGCGGTGTGCTCAGGTTTGGCGGCAAGGTTGGCCCACTCGTTCGGATCGTTTTGATGATCGTAAAGCTCCTCACTGCCATCGGAGTAGCGGATGTAGCGCCAGCGCTCGTCACGCGCGGCATAACCGGCGTTTTTGCCACCGCCCATGCAGGTGATGGCCGGTTTGTCGCTCTTCGTCGAAGGATCGGCCAGCAAGGGCTTCAAACTGGTGCCGTCGAGGTGTTCTGGCTTCGACACCTTCACGAGATCACAGAGCGTGGGGTACAAATCAATGAGCGCGACCGGCTGCGCGGACATGCTGTCAGGCTGGGTCACGCCTGGAGCGTAAACACTCAGCGGAACACGCGTGGCTGGTTCCCAGAGCTTGCCTTTGTGCCACATTTGTTTCTCCCCGAGATACCAGCCGTGATCGGAGGTGAAGACGATGATGGTGTTTTTTGCGTTCGGACCTTTTTCCGCTGCTTCGAGGACGCGTCCGAGCATGGCATCGCAAAAGGCCACGTTGGCGAGGTAGGCGCGCACGGCTTCCTTCCAGAGGTTTTTCGCCACGATCTCCGCGTGATGACCGTCTTTGCCGGGCTTCGCGATGGCGGGCAGGTCATCGAGATCGTCCGCCTTCACCTCAGGCAGCTTGATCGAGTCCAGCGGAAGCGCGTCGAAGTATTTCTGCGGCACATACCAAGGTGAATGCGGACGGTAGAGGCCGAGGGCGAAGAAGAAAGGCTTCTTCTGCTTCTTGCCGAGGAAATCGGCCGCAAAGGCCACGACCTGACCGTCATCGGTCTTGTCGTCCTCGACAGGAATACCACTCCAGTCCCAATGCCAAATGTTGAGGCCGTTGAAATTCTGCCCGGTGTGGACCGGCAGATCAGGGATCTGTACGCCCGCGCTCGGAAAGCGCTGATCCCAGGCCGTGTCCTGCTCAAACCCGCGCCTGCCGCCATGCCAGCCGGTCAGACGGCCCTCCGGCCCGCCGTGGTTCGCATGGAAGATCTTGCCAGCCGCCGCAATGAGGAAACCCTGTTGTTTAAAGTACTCCGGCAGCGTCGGTTTGCCCGCGATCTGCACGCTGCGCCGCCAGTCCTGCTCATTGCCAAACACACCGCTCGAAGACGGCAGCATGCCCGTCATCAGGCTGGTACGTGAGGGATTGCAGAGCGCGTAGTTGCAATGCGCGTTGGTGAAACGCATGCCCAGCTTTGCCAGGCGGTCCATGTTGGGTGTCACGGACTGCGGATGCCCGCCCAGCCAGCCGGTGTAGTCACGCAGATCGTCGGCGATGATGAACAGCACGTTCGGCTTGCCGTAGGCGGAGCGGGATTTTGGCGCGGCGATGGCATTGGAGGAAACCGCCACAGCAAGAGCCAGGAAGATGAGACGTGAAATAAACAGCATTGCTAAAAAGCTCGCACGGGGCGGAGGGAATGTCGAGTTGGGGTGTCGTGCGGCAACAAGTGATGAACAGTTTGTCTGCATGAGCCTTCAAGACCACCGCGCAGCATGACTCAAACGGCGTTCCAAGCCCGGAAAATCAAGCAGTCGGGGACTTTGTGAAATTTTTCACAAATAGGGCTTGCTCCCCTCCCCTCGTGTTGCTAGAAAAGCTGCCCGCCATCCCCAACAGGCGCTATCCCTTTCCTCCCCGACAGACCCTATCCACATGTCGATTTTCACACTTCAATCACACTCTTTCTCGCCCGTGCTGGCCAACGTGCATAGCTACGCGTCGGAGTTGTTCGCGAAGGACAGCGTGTTGGGATTTTTCACCAATTCGGTGCTCGTGGCGCTGGTGGTTCTGAGTCTGGTGCTCTGGTTTGCGCGCAAGGCGACCAAGAACATGACCCTCGTGCCGCACAAGGCGCAGAATTTCTTCGAGTTCATCGTCGAATTCCTTTACGGCCAGGTGGAAGGCATCGTGGGACCGAAGCAGGCCAAGCTGGCCTTCCCGCTGCTCGGCACGCTCTTCATCTACATCCTGGTTTCCAACTGGTTCGGCCTGCTGCCAGGCGTTGGCACCATCGGCTGGGGCGAGTCCACCGGTCTTCTCTCGATCAAGGCGGCTCACGATCCGCTGCTGCGCCCGCCAACGGCTGACTTGAACGCCACCATCGGCCTGTCTGTCTCCGCTTTCCTCGTCTGGCTGTTTCTCACCATCAAAGAAGTCGGTGTCTGGGGTTTCATCGTCCACACCTTCGGCCCCAAGGGCGGCCTGAAAGGCCTCATGGGCATCGCGGTCGGCTTGGTGTTCTTGTTTGTGGGCGCCATTGAAATCGTCTCGATCATCATCCGTCCGGTGACACTCTCGATTCGTCTGTTCGGTAACATCTTCGCCGGTGAGAACGTGCTGCACACCATGAGCGATCTGATGGCCAACACCGGCCCGGTGGGCAGCTTCCTCGGCAGCATCGCCCTGCCGCTGCCCTTCTACTTCATGGAACTGCTGGTCGGACTGCTGCAGGCCATCGTTTTCACCCTGCTCTGCTCGGTTTACATCCAGCTCTCCACCACGCATGACGATCACGGTCATGAGGAGGAGCACCACTAGGATCTGAATTTGCCGGCGGGACCATGCGCAACGCGTGGACGCCGGTGACACAACACAACAAACACGACTAATACTATGACACTTGAACTTATCTCGATGGCGCAGGCTGCTGCCGCTCACGCCCCTGAAGCCGCTGGCATCACCGGCAACCTCACCATGGCAATCGGCGGTGCTGGCGCTGCGATCGGCGTGGGCATGGTCGGCTCCAAGGCTGTGGAAGCCGTGGGCCGCAATCCTGGCGCTTTCGGCAACATCCTGACCCTTGGCATTATCGCCATGGCTCTCGCTGAAGGTCTGGGCATCATCGCCTACCTCGGCGGCTTCTAATTTGACCTCTCTGCGGCGGGTCGCCCTGCGGCCCGCCGCTCTTTCTCTCTTCTCAACTTCCCCGCTTCCTTTTTAGACCATCCACATTCCGCTTATGATCTCTGCCACGCCTATCATCATCGCCGCAGGCAAGGTTGACGCCATTGTCGAGAAGTTCGGTCTCGCGTGGGGCAAGTTCATCGCCCAGGTCATCATTTTCTGGGTCGTTTTCACCATTCTCAAGAAATACGCCTTCGGCCCCATCCTCGCGATGCTGGAGCAGCGCCGTCAGCGCATCGCCGATGGCGAGGCGAAGCTCGAAAAAATCTCCCGCGACGCCGCTGAGGCCGCGAAAAGCTCCCAGGCCATCCTCGACAAGGCGGAGGCTGACGCAGCCCGCCTCGTGAAGGAAGCCGACGACGCTGCCAAGGCTCTCCAGGAACGCCGCCAGCAGGACGCCGTCGCCAGCGCCAACACCATCATCGCCAAGGCCCGTGAAGCCGCTGAGCTCGAAAAAGAGCAGCTCATGTCCCAGCTCAAGCGCGAGTTCGGCCGCATGGTCTCCGACGCCACCAGCCGCGTTACTGGCAAGGTGCTCAACAACGACGACCAGACCCGCATCAACCAGGAAACCGCCACCCAGGTCTCCGCTTAATTTTCCTCCTCACGCTTCGCCATCATGAAGATCACCAAGGAAGCCCGCCGCACCTCCCGCCAGCTTTTCCGCGCCTGCATGGCCGATGGAAAGCTCGACGAGTCGCGCGTGCGCATCGTGGTCAGCAGCGTGGCCAAAAGCAAGCCGCGCGGCTTCATCGGCATCCTGGATGGATTCTCTCGACTCGTGGCGAACGAAGTGGACCGCCAGCGCGCCATTGTCGAAAGCGCCAGCGCTTTGACACCCGCGACCCAGGCCGAGCTGCAAGCCAGCCTCTCGAAGAAGTACGGACGCACGCTGAATCTCGTCTTCCACACCAATCCCGAGCTGCTCGGCGGCATCCGCGTGAAAGTCGGCTCCGATGTATGGGATGGCAGCGTCAAAGCCCGCCTCGAAGCCCTCAAGACCGCCCTTTCCTAAATTCTTTGCCCTTCGCCCTCAGCCCTTAGCTTTTTCAAACCCGCAATACCATGAGCAACATCCTCCAGGAGATCGAATCCCAAATCGCCGGCCTCAAGACCGCCGTCACGAAGTCCAATGTGGGCATCGTCCGTGAAATCGGTGACGGCGCCGCCAAGATTGAAGGCTTGAGCGATGTCATGCTCAACGAAATGATCGAGTTCCCTGGCGGTGTGTTCGGCCTCGCGCTCAACCTCGAAGAAACCGAAGTCGGCTGCGTGCTTCTCGGCTCTGGCGAAGGCATCAAGGCAGGTGACGAAGTCAAAACGACCGGCCGCCTCCTTTCCGTTCCAGTGGGCAAGAGCCTCCTCGGCCGCGTGGTCAACGCCCTCGGTCAGGCCATCGACGGCAAAGGCGACATCAAAGGTGAAGCTCAGTATCCGGTCGAAAAACTCGCTCCTGGCATCATTGCCCGTAAATCCGTGTCCGTCCCCGTGCAGACCGGCATCATGAGCATCGACGCCATGATCCCGATCGGCCGTGGTCAGCGCGAGTTGATCATTGGTGACCGTTCCACCGGCAAGACCACCATCGCGGTGGACACCATCATCTCCCAGGCCCAGCAGAACAAAGCTGCCGAACAGGGCAAGCTCGCCGGTCACAAGCCTCTCTATTGCATCTACGTCGCCATCGGCCAGAAGCAGTCGAACATCGCCCGCGTCGTCAAGACCCTCGAAGACGCCGGTGCCATGGAATACACCACCATCGTCAGCGCCTCCGCTTCTGACTCGGCGGTGAATCAATACCTCGCGCCTTACACCGGCTGTGCCGTCGGCGAGTGGTTCATGGACCAGGGCCAGGACGTGCTGATCGTGTTTGATGACCTTTCCAAGCAGGCCGTCGCCTATCGTCAGGTTTCCCTCATCTTGAAGCGTCCTTCCGGTCGTGAAGCTTATCCGGGTGACGTGTTCTATCTCCACTCCCGTCTGCTTGAGCGTTCCTGCCGCGTCGGTGAAAACTACGGCGGTGGTTCCATGACCGCGCTGCCGATCATCGAGACGCAGGCCGGTGACGTGTCCGCTTACATCCCGACGAACGTGATCTCCATCACCGACGGCCAGATCTTCCTCGAAACCGACTTGTTCTATCAAGGCATCCGCCCTGCCATCTCCGTCGGTCTTTCCGTCTCCCGCGTGGGTTCCGCCGCGCAGACCAAGGCCATCAAGAAGGTCTCCGGCACCACGAAGCTCGATCTCGCCCAGTTCCGCGAACTCGCCGCCTTCGCGCAGTTCGGTTCCGACCTTGACGCTGGCACGAAAGCCAAGCTCGACCGCGGTGCTCGCATCGTGGAACTCTTCAAGCAGCAACAGTATCAGCCGAAGAGCCTGCCGATCATGGTCAGCAGCCTCTACGCGATGCAGAAAGGCTACTTCGATTCCGTCTCCGTCGATCGCGTGAAGGAATTCCAGGCCAAGCTCGAAGAATACCTCTCCACCCGCAAAGGCGACCTCATGGCACAGCTCGCCAATGAGAAGACCCTCGACAATGTCGAAGCCGGCCTCAAAACCGCCCTCGACGACTTCAAAGCGAGCTGGAAGTAACTCGTTCGAGCTTCCGCCATCTAGCATCCAGAATCTAGTCCCCAGCTTCCATGCCCTCCACCCGCGACATCCGACGCCGAATCAAATCGGTCAAAAACACGGCCCAGATCACCAAGGCCATGCAGCTCGTCGCGGCTGCGAAGATGAAAAAGGCGCAGGACCAGGCCAGCAACGGCCGCGCCTACGCTGAGATGCTCAACAAGGTTCTGGTGAACCTCAAGGAGCAGGCGGAAGAGGGTGTGCACCCCTTCTTCTCCGAAGGCAAAGGCGACAAGACGCTCGTTCTCCTCATCGCCAGCGACAAAGGCCTCTGCGGTGCCTTGAACACCAACCTGTTCAAGAAACTCATCACCACGCAGATCGACGGCCACGTCGATTACGTCACCATCGGCAAGAAGGCCGTGCAGGCCATCAACCGCCTGCGCCGCAACCTCCTCGCCGACTTCCCCATCAAAGATCCCGCCAAGTTTGCCGAAGTTCGCGCCGTGGGCCGCTTCGTGCAGGACAAGTTCCGCACCGGCGATTACAAGAAGGTGCTCGTCGTCTTCAACAACTTCATCAACACCGTCACCATCGTCCCGACCGTCGAGCAGCTCCTGCCCGTCAATCCGGTGACCCTCGGCGGCAAGCGTGACTTCGGCCACGCCATCGAAACTCCCGCCGCCACGGCCTCCACCGAGTACACCTTCGAGCCAAGCGCCGCCGTCGTCTTTGAAACCGTGCTGCCGCAGTATGTGAACGACACCGTGTATCAGATGGTGCTCGAATCCCGCGCCTCCGAGCACTCCAGCCGGATGGTGGCTATGAAGAACGCCACCGACAACGCCAAGCAGATGATCAAGGACCTCAGTCTTGAGTACAACAAGCTGCGCCAGGCCGCGATCACCAACGAACTCCTCGAAATCACCACCGCCAAGATGGCTCTTGAATAGCGACTCTTGACCCCTTGACCCTTCTCTGACCCCCTTTTCAATACTATGAGCAACATCGGCAAAATCGTTCAAGTCATCGGTCCCGTGGTGGACGTGGATTTCTCCGCCACTGGCAATCTCCCGGCCATCTACAATGCGCTGGAGATCAACTATGAGCAGGGCGGCAAGCCCATCCGCCTCATCTGCGAAGTGCAGAGCCACCTGGGCGACGGCTGGGTTCGCTCCATCGCCATGATTTCCACCGACGGCCTCAAGCGCGGCATGGACGTCGCCGACACCGGCGGCCCGATCACCGTTCCCGTCGGCGAGGAAGTCCTCGGCCGTATCTTCAACGTCACCGGCGACGCCGTGGATGACCAGCCCTCCCCGAAGACCGAGAAGCGCTACGGCATTCATCGCAAAGCCCCTGCCCTCACCGACCAGAACCCTTCCGCGCAGATCCTTGAGACCGGCATCAAAGTGATCGACCTCATCTGCCCCTTCACCAAGGGCGGTAAAGTCGGTGCCTTCGGTGGTGCGGGCGTCGGCAAGACCGTCGTCATCATGGAGCTCATCAACAACATCGCCAAAGGCCACGGTGGTTTCTCCGTGTTCGCCGGTGTGGGTGAGCGTACTCGTGAAGGTAACGACCTTTACTGGGAAATGATCGAGTCCGGCGTTATCGCCACCGAGAAGGACGAAAAAGGTCATCCCAAGAAAGACCCGCAGGGCCGCCCGGTCCTCGCCTCCGGCTCCAAAGTGGCCCTGGTGTACGGCCAGATGAACGAGCCTCCAGGTGCCCGTCTCCGCGTCGCGCTCTCCGCCCTCTCCATGGCCGAGTACTTCCGCGATGAGAAGAACCAGGACGTGCTCTTCTTCGTCGATAACGTCTTCCGTTTCTCCCAGGCCGGTTCCGAAGTTTCCGCCCTTCTTGGACGCACACCTTCCGCCGTGGGTTACCAGCCTACCCTCGCCGCCGAAATGGGCGCCATGCAGGAACGAATCACCTCCACCAAGACCGGTTCCATCACGTCCTTCCAGGCCGTTTACGTTCCTGCCGATGACTTGACCGACCCTGCTCCGGCCAACACCTTCGCCCACCTTGACTCCACCGTCGTGCTGGAGCGTTCCCTCGCCGAGCTGGGCATCTACCCTGCGGTGGATCCCCTTTCCTCCGTGTCGAAGGCCCTCGCCCCCGACATCGTCGGTGAGGAGCACTACCGCGTCGCCCGTGGCGTCCAGCGCGTGCTTCAGCGTTACAAAGACCTTCAGGACATCATCGCCATTCTCGGCATGGACGAACTCAGCGAAGAAGACAAACTCACCGTCTTCCGCGCCCGTAAGCTCCAGCGCTTCCTCTCCCAGCCCTTCACCGTTGCTGAAATCTTCACCGGCACCCCCGGCGAATACGTCAAGGTGAGCGACACCATCAAAGGCTTCGCCGAAATCCTCGACGGCAAGCACGACGACGTCCCCGAAGCCAACTTCTACATGAAGGGCGGCATCGACAGCGTGAAGAAGGCCTAAAGCCAGTTAGAAGTTTAAAGTCTCAAGTTCCAAGTTGCCATGCAGCCTGACTTGAAACCTGAAACTTAAAAACCTGAAACTTTCCCCGAATGCCCCTCAAACTCGAAATCGTCACCCCCGAAGCCCGCATCTTCTCCGATGAGGTCGATTCTGTCGTGCTTCCGGGTTACGAAGGCGAAATGGGCGTCCTCCCGGCGCACGCCAACCTCGTGACCACCCTGCTCCCAGGCGAGCTGCGCATCGTCAAAGGCGGCAAGACCACCGAAATGGCCGTCGGCGAAGGCTTGGTCGAAGTCACCGGCACTGTCACCCGCATCCTCACCGATGTGGCGCTCGACGCCGACAAGATCGACGAAAAAGCCGCCGAAGAAGCCATCGCTCGAGCCAAGAAAACGCTCGAAGATCTCAAGCCCGGCGAGCACCAGGAAGAAGTCGCCGCCGCCATGGCCGCCATCCAGCGCGCCACCGCCCACCTGCACATCAAGCGCAAGCGTCGCACGGTTTGATCAGCGGCTAGCGCTGGAAGCACCCGCACCTCCTCGGGAGTGGCGACGACTCGTCGCCATCCCACCTCAAAGCCGACGACTCGTCGGCCCTCCATAAGTCCTACCTCCTCAGCGCATTGATCATGCCTCTTCGCTCTGTAGTCCCGCCTTTCGGCGGTTCCGGGAGCATCTCCGCACCGCCTCGGGAGTGGCGACGACTCGTCGCCATCCCACCTCAAAGCCGACGACTCGTCGGCCCTCCATAAGTCCTACCTCCTCAGCGCATTGATCAGCTCATCGAGCTTGCTGACGATCTGCTGCACCTCGCTCTGCGTCGGTGGATCACTCACCACCAGCCCCAGCAAGGCCACGCTGTTGCTGATGGCGCTGGTTCCGGCGATGGCGACGCTCAGCGTGGCATTCGTCACCTCCCCCGGCGGACCTTGGGGGCCATCCGGTCCAGGCGGCCCTTGAGGTCCCTCATTTCCTTGCGGGCCAGGAGGTCCTCCTGGCTGTCCATCGGCTCCGGGCGGGCCTTGCGGTCCAGGCGCACCATCATTTCCGGGCGGCCCTTGGGGGCCTGGGGCACCCGCCGGCCCTTCATTTCCCTGTGGGCCATGGGGACCGGGAGCGCCATCATTTCCGGGCGGCCCTGCAGCACCGTCGATGCCGTTGGAACCCGGCGGGCCTTGCGGTCCTGGCGGTCCTCCAGGATCACCCGGAGGCCCTTGGGGACCTTCCGGTCCAGGCGGCCCCTGCGGCCCGGCAGGAATGGCGTCGATGAGATCTTTGAGGCCGTTGAACTGGTCACGCATCGGCGCGGACTCGATCAAGGCGTTCGTGGCTGGGTAGTTGGGATCGAACATAGATGGCAGTTGTTGGCGATGGTTGGCACTGGTTGGCGGTAGCAGCGGACGTGAGTCCGCTCTCTGGCTCGTCCTCGTCCTCCTACTCGAACTCGTCCTCGGTCAGGGCGTGTGGAGTGTGGCGCGGAGCTTCTGGGGGCTGGAGCAGCGGCAGAATCGAGTAGGAGTAGGAGGACGAGTAGGATGTGACGCGCAGCGCCTGTCTGGCAAAACCACCGTCAACGGCGCGTTAGCGCCCTCAACAACAGCCAACCACCGCCAACGCTCGCGCAGCGAGCCTCCGCGCCTCCGGCGCTCACGGCGCTCGCTCCGTGGCTTCATCGCTCCAGGCACCGGGGCCGGCGGCACCCACGGCGCGGACGCGGAAGCCGTAGAGCGTGCCCGGGGTCAACGAGGACACGAGGATCTTCGCCGCCGTGCTCGACTTGATGGCCGTCCACGGCGCGTTCGGCGTGTCATGCGGGCGGCATTCCCACTCGTAGCTGCTCGCCCCCTTCACCGTGTTGCAGCGCAAGTCGATCTCGCCCTCCTTTGCCGTTGCCTGGGCGCGCAGGTCGCCCGGACCTGGCAGGTCGCCGATGGGAGCACCCGCGCTGCGCAGCGGGAAGCCGGTGCTTTGCAGCGCCGCCAGATCGTTCGGCGTCACCGCCTCGCAGTTGTTCGCGCGGGCCGTGATCACCGTGTCCCACACCTCCTCCTTCTGGTCGCGGATCTGGATCTTCTGCTTCCAGATCACCTCGGCGTTGTCCACGTCCGCTTGCGCGGTGGCGAGGTCGTCCTGCGCGGTCTGCACCTGCGCATCCGTCGGCACGCGGGTGGCGGCAGGATAGCTGGTATTCCCCGTCATCGCGGCGATGTGCGTGGCCCCCAGTGTCAGTTTGTCGGCGGTCTTCTTTTTGAAGAGTTCCAATTTGAATTTAGTCACGGCTTTGTTCCTCCTGATGGGTTGGTAAGGTGACGGCACCGGCCCTGCGGCATCGAATCTCAAACTCCCGGTATCCATGCGGAGCGGCGGAGTGGAGTCGTAGCGGAGGGGCATGACGGCTTCGTCGGTTCGGCGGTGATGGAACCACACCTCTCCCCGTGGATCATGGTCAATGGGCTGCACGTCTCGTGTTCTTGCCGCGCTGGGACCGGCGCGGGCCCTCCGCAGGCCGGTCTTCCGGGTGATCCAGCAGATGCTCCAGGTGCGATGCCGTCTCGCCGATGCCCCGCTTCAGCGCGCGGCACACGCGGAAGAAGGTGCTCAGAGTCAGATTCGTATGTCCAGCCTCCAGATGGCTCATCTCCGTTCGGGAAAAGCCGCCCCGCTTGGCCGTCTCATGCTGGCTCAGGCGCAGCGCATTGCGCCGCCGGTTCGCCCAGGTGCCAAACAGCTTCAAACAAAGCTCCACCTCCGCGTCGAGACGCGCCAAGTCTTCGTCGGAAGAGCGGTCCATGGCAGGGCGTGGTTGGTGGTTGGATCGCCCCGGGTGATCGTGCACTCCGGTGAACAACCAGCCGGAGAATACCCTAAAACGCAGGATTTATGCAACCTGTAAAATACTCTCCAGACCTCAAAGACCGCCGCATCGAGTCTAAAAGTCCCCACCCTTTGAGGTCAAAGACCCCGGTCTTTGAGCCTAAAGAACCCACCCTTTGAGGTCAAAGGCCCCGCTCTTTGAGCCTAAAGAGCCCATCGTTTGAGGTCAAAGACACCCTTCTTTGAGATCGAAGAGCTCTCCGTTTGAGGTCAAAGGCACCCCTCTTTGGGCTCAAAGAGCCCACCGTTTGAGGTCAATATTCACTCTCTTTGAGCTCAAATGCACGGCCGTTTGAGCTCAAAGACACCTCTCTTTGAGGTCAAAGGCACCACCGTTTGAGCTCAAAGATCGCCTTCCAGACCCCAAAAGCCGCGAAAAACGGCCCCAAGCACCCTTGAGATGACCCCAAAGCCGGAAACTTTTTGCACGATTGGCGTGTATGAAGATTAAATAACTTGAATCCACAAACCTGTGGGATAGAGGTACTGATGTCAGCCAAAAAGAACCCGAACCACTGCGAGCAGCGATTCGGGGTCTTTTTGAACCGAGGCCGCTCGAGAGCGACGATCAGCGTGAAGAACTGGATTTTAGCTCTTGGGCGGCAGCGGTGCAACAACTTCCCTCCAGCGGCTGGCCTGGAGGGTTTTTACCCCAAAACCACATAAGCCAATGGCAGACAACATCCGCATCCAATGCATCAATAAATCCGACCGCATGAGCGCGCACGAGCGCATCAAGTTCATCGGCGGCATCAACCCAAACAACACCCGCTGGAAACTCAGCCTCGATCAGGCCATCCAAGGTATCGAGTCGGGCAAATGGCGCTTCTACGTGAACGTCAACAACGACACCGTCTGGGTCATCGTGGCCACCAGCGCATCGGGGCATAAATACCTCAAGACGCAGAACGACGGCGATCAGCCGAACAACCTGCTCAGCCTTCCTGAGTGCCCGCCATGACCTCCACACCCCTCAGCAGCATCGCCGATGTCCGCATGGGGGTCACCCTGCGGGGACGGGACGCCACGCGTCCCGTCCCTCAAGGGTCCTGCTTCATGATCCGCATCAGCGACCTGTCCGATGACGGCCATCTCACCACACGGGATCTCCTCCAGTTCGAGCCGGGAGATGACATCAAGCCTGACTACTTCCTCCGCCGTGGAGACATCCTCCTGCCGAATCGTGGCACCCGTTGCACGGCCTATGTTTATGATCTGCCGCTCACGAATGTCCTCGTCGGGGCGCAGTTCTACATCATCCGTCCGAATGAGGGCAAAGTCCGTGCCGATTACCTCGCGTGGTTCCTCCGCACGGAGGTCGCTGCCAGCCACTTCGCCCTGCGGCGGAAGGGCACCCTCGTCCAGACCGTACAGCGAAAGGACGTGCTGGAGCTGGAGCTGCCCCTGCCGCCCCTTGCCAAGCAGGACAGCATCATCGCTCTCGACGCCCTCGTCATCCAGGAGCGCCAGCTCTCCATCGAACTCGCCCTGAAACGCGCCACCTACATGCAACGCGTCATGCACAGCGCCGCCAGCGCTTAGTCTCCTCTTCTCCCCGTCTTAAAGCCTCCTCTTCTTCAACCAACATGCCCAAAGTCAACCAATCCGAAATCAACGACGTCGCCTGGCGTGCCTGCGACACCTTCCGGGGCGTCGTCGATGCTGAGAACTACCGGAACTACATCCTCGTGATGCTCTTCTGGAAATACATGTCCGATGTGTGGCGCGACCACCGCGACGCCTACTTGAAGGAATACAACAACGACGAAGAGCGCGTGAAGCGCCGCCTTGCCCGCGAGCGCTTCCAGCTCCCGGACGGCTGCGACTTCCTCAGCCTCTACGCCCAGCGCAATGAGCCCGACATCGGCGAGCGCATGAATGTCGCCCTCGCCGGCATTGAGGAGGCGAACAAGGCCAAGCTGGAAGGCGTCTTCCGCGAGGTGGACTTCAATTCCGAGTCCAAGCTCGGCCAGACCCGCGACCGCAATACCCGGCTCAAGATGCTCCTCCAGGACTTCGCCGATCCACGGCTCGACCTCCGGCCCTCCGTCGTCGGGGAGGAGGACATCATCGGGAATGTGTATGAGTACCTGCTGGAGCGCTTCGCCTCCGATGCGGGGAAAAAAGCGGGCGAGTTCTACACGCCCGGCCAGGTCTCCAGCCTGCTCGCCCGGCTGCTCGCGCCGAAGAAAGGCCAGACCATCTGCGATCCCTCCTGCGGTTCCGGCTCCTTGCTGATCAAAGTGGGCCTTCAGGCCGACGAGCGGGACTTCGCTCTCTTCGGGCAGGAGATGAATGGCACCACCCATGCCCTCTGCCGCATGAACATGTTCCTCCACGGCATGGATAATTTCCGCATCGAGTGGGGAGACACCCTGCGGAATCCCCGCCTCACCGAGCACGACCAGCTCATGAAGTTCGATGTCGTCGTGGCCAATCCACCCTTCTCCCTCGACAAATGGGGACAGGAAGACGCGATTAAAGGCGATGCCTATAACCGCTACCATCGCGGCCTGCCACCAAAGTCGAAAGGGGACTGGGCCTTCATTACCCACATGATCGAGACCGCCCGCGAGGGCACGGGCCGCGTCGGCGTCGTCGTCCCGCATGGCGTGCTGTTTCGCGGCGCGGCAGAGGGCAAGATCCGGCAGAAACTCATCGAGGAGAATCTGCTGGAGGCCGTCATCGGCCTGCCGGCGAATCTCTTCTTTGGCACTGGCATCCCTGCCGCCATCCTCATCTTTAACAAAGCCCGCACCACGGGCGATGTCCTCTTCATCGACGCCTCCCGCGAGTACAAGGACGCCAAGAACCAGAGCCTGCTCACCGACGAGCACGTGCAGAAGATTGTCAGCACCTACGCGGCCTTCCAGACCGTGGAAAAATACGCCTACCGTGCCACCCCGCAGGAGATCGCCGACAACGACTTCAACCTCAACATCCCCCGCTACGTCGATACCTTCGAGGAAGAAGCCGAGATCGACCTCGACACCGTGAAGGCCGACATCACCCGCCTCGAATCCGAACTCGCCACCGTGCGGGCCAAAATGCAGGCTTTCTTGGAGGAGCTTGGGGTATGAATGCGAACCGCACCTCGGATACAAGGCTTACGCCTTTGAACGTCGGCACCATTCCTGACGGCTGGAATGTCTCAAAAATTGACCAAGTTGCTTCTCGTGTGACCAATGGATACGTAGGCCCGGTGCTTGAGCACCAAACTATGGTCGCAGCGAACAAAGTTCGCTACCTTCAAGGCTTCAATGTCCGACCAAATCGCATAGAGCTGATTAACGAAAGCTACGTCAGTGCTGAATTTGATCGCGCGCATCCCAAGTCTCGACTCGAAGAAAACGACATACTGACTGTTCAGTCCGGTCACATCGGAACTACAGCCCGCGTGCCTAAAGAACTGGTAGGCTCTAGGCGGTGTCTTCGCAAATAAAACGCCTTTCTGGCAAGGTGCTGGAATGGGCGGGAGTTGAGAAGGAGCCATGTTCAACAAACTGACCCGGAGTCTGCAAACCGCCCTGCGTGACAGGGCTTCTT
>NZ_JBIIKX010000067.1:0-31482 GCF_044232965.1 Prosthecobacter sp. | reverse complement strand
TCTCCGGCGACTATCCAGAGTTCCTGCTGGCGTTGCTTGGTTTGGCGTTGCTCAAACATGCAGGGTTGTTCTCATCACCCAGGAGGAGAGGTTTTTCAACAGGCTGTTAACCGGTCAAGAGTTACGGGTTAAAGGTTATGGGAACACCTAACTCATGACATATAAACTCATCCCCCTCTCATGAAAACGCTCCTGCTCCTCCTCGGCACCACCGCAGCCCTTGCCGCCGACGCCCCGCTGCTCAAAGACGACTTCTCCGCCCCCAAACTCGAACAACGCCGCGCCTCACGCGGCGACTGGAAATTCGCCGACAACACCGCCACCTGCACCCAGGACGACGCGCTCTACAAAAAGAACAAGGACCACGGCCCCATCCTCTTTTACGATCTCGCCCACACCGACGCGGCCATCCGTTTCGCCGTGAAACCCGACGCCAGCACGAAGACCATCGTCTTCACCGCCAACGGCGCGGACGGCCATGTCTTCCGCATCGTGCTGAGCAGCAGAGGCGCTGGCATCCGTGCCTTTCCGCCGGGGGAAAAAGACCACAAGTCCATCTCTCTCGGCAATGAGCCGACCGTTCTGCTCAAACCGGGCGAGTGGACCGCTGTGACGGTCGATCTGCGCGGTCCAAAGGCCGCCGTGAGGATCGGCGATTTCTCCCAAACCTACGAGCACGCCTCCCTCTCACGCCCCAAGACCAACCTCAGCATCGGTTTCAGCTTCGGCACGATCTGCGTGAAGGATTTGGTGGTTGAAAAGTGATCCCAGATGCGCATGAGCCCGGCTTCCTTTCACACCACACGGTGGACGCAGGTGCGCAGCGCGAAAGCGAACTCAGAGGACGGACGCCGGGCGCTGGCTGATCTCTGCGATGTGTATTACGAGCCGGTGCTCGCCTTCCTCCGCTGCGAGTTGCGGGACGCGGAAGCCGCCCGCGAGACGACGCACGAGTTCTTCGCGCAACTGCTCGCAGGCGGCGGCATCGCGCGGGCGGAGCGTGAGCATGGGCGCTTCCGCTCCTACCTGCTTGGCGCGGTGAAGCACTTCCTTTCACATCAGCGCGGGGCCGCGCAGGCCCTGAAGCGTGGCGGAGGTGTCGTGCCTGTTTCGATGGATGACGATGCTTCCGCTGTGCGCGCCATCCCCGATGCACGGCAAACCTCGCCGGATGCCGCCTTTGACCGCCAGTGGGCGCTTACCGTGCTGGCGCAGGCCATGAACCAGCTCCGGGCCGAATGCGCCGCCGAGGGAAGGGCCGCGCAGTTCGAGGCGCTGAAGCCCTGGCTCATGGGCAATGCCGCACACGGGAATCAGGCAGCGCTGGCTGCTGACCATGGTTTGGGTGTCTCAGCGCTCAAGATGGCCGTCAAACGGCTGCGGCAGCGCTTCCGCGAGTGCCTCCAGGCCGAGATCGCCGGCACGGTGGATGACGCCGCCATGGTGCAGGAGGAAATGCGCGCGCTCCTGGCCGTGCTCGCCACATGAAAAAAAGTTTGTGACCATTGCCAATCCCTCCGTCAGTAATCCCGCATGAGCGAATCTTCCGCCTCTTCAAAGCCCTGCGCGAAATGCGGTGCCGGGCTGCCCTCCGAGTCCACCGGCGGCCTCTGCCCGCGCTGCATGCTCTCCCAAGCTTTGAATGAGCCGTCTGACTCCGAGATTTCGAAGCCCACTGTTCCCGTCAGCAGCCCGCGAAAATCTTGGGAGCCTCCCAGCGCCGAGGAGTTGGGCAGGCTGCTCCCGCAATACCGCATTGAGCGCCTGCTCGGCCGTGGCGGCATGGGCGCGGTGTATCAGGGCCGACAGGTCTCATTGGACCGCGTCGTCGCCATCAAAATCCTCTCCAACACTCTTGAGGAGGCTGACGCCAGCTTTGCCGAGCGCTTCAAGAATGAAGCACGGGCGCTAGGCAAGCTCTCCCACCCTGGGATTGTGGCAGTCCATGAGTTTGGTGAAGCGGCCAATGGCCTGCTCTACATCGTCATGGAGTTCATTGAGGGCACGGATGTGGCCCGCATGATCGCTGCGCAGGGCCGCCTGCATTCGGAGCACGCCATGGCCATCACCGCGCATGTGTGCGACGCGCTGGCCTACGCGCATGAGCGCGGCATCATCCACCGCGACATCAAGCCGGCCAACATCATGGTCGGCTACGACGGCGTGGTGAAGGTGGCTGACTTCGGCTTGGCGAAGGTCAGCGCCAGCGGTGGCGAGACCCTCGGACTCACGCAGAGCGGCATGGCCATGGGCACGCTGCATTTCATGGCCCCGGAGGCATTGATGCTTGGCAGTGCGGTGGACCACCGCGCGGACATTTATGCCGTAGGCGTCATGCTTTACCAGATGCTCACCGGGAAGCTCCCACACGGCATGTTCGAGCTGCCCAGCATCCAGGTGAACGGCCTCGATCCGCGCTACGACGGCATCATTGCGAAGGCCATGCGGGAGGACCGCGCCTTGCGATACCAGAGCGCCCGCGAGATGCGCCACGACCTCGACGGCATCCTCACCCAGCCGGTGCAGCAGGTGGAGATGGAGCCCACGCGTCTGCAGGCCACCCTGCCCGAGGAGGCGCGCCCGCGCCGCTCCCCCGCCGGCAAGGCACAGCCCCACCGCCCGCCGCAGTTGAGCACACCGGTGCCGGTGAAGAAGAAATCCTCCGCAGGGATGGTGCTACTCACCCTCGGCCTGCTCGGCGCGATAGGTGCCGCGATGTTCTTTCTGGGGCAGGATCGCAAAGTGCCCGCTGGAGTCAAAGCACCCAGCACAGTGGGGTGGCCCGCCGCCACGGCAGCAACCGCGACCACAGAGCTAGCCTCAGCCACGAAGGACGCCCCCTTCGTGAACAGCCTCGGCATGAAGTTCGTGCCGGTGCCCATCACAGGCGGGCCGACGGACAAGCAGCGCGTGCTCTTCAGCGTGTGGGAGACGCGGGTGCAGGACTATGAGATGTTTGTGACGGAGATGTCCAGAAAGTGGGACAAGCCCAGGTTCGACCAAGGCGCGACGCATCCAGCGGTTTATGTGAGCTGGGACGATGCCCAAGCATTTTGCGCCTGGCTTACCGAGCGTGAGCGCAAGGCGGGCAAGCTCGCAACGAGTGCGGCCTATCGCCTGCCGAGCGACCACGAATGGAGCTGTGCGGTGGGCATCGGGGACCATGAGGATGCGTCAAAACTGCCGAGTGAGAAGACCATGAAGATCTCGAACGTTTTTCCGTGGGAAACGCAGTTCCCGCCGCCTGTGGGAGCGGGCAACTACGCAGGAGAGGAACTGCGGCTCGCACTCGCGGCAGGCAAATACCTCCCCCTCAAGGACCACATTGCAGGATACCGTGACGACTTTATGGAGACAGCGCCGGTGGGCAGTTTCCCTGCGAATCGCTTCGGACTTTATGATCTAGGCGGCAATGTGTGTGAGTGGTGCGAGGACTGGGTTGACCAGGAGCAAAAAGTCCGCGTCCTTCGCGGTGCATCGTGGCGTGACGCCTCCCGTGGCTTTCTAAAATCATCTTGCCGAGATCGCCACGCGCCATCGACCCGCTTCGGGCATGAGGGCGGCTTCCGCTGCGTCCTGGCTCCGGTCGTCACTTCTGAAGACAGGGCGGTTGGTCCTTCAGCCGCCGCAGGCGGCCCCTCGGTGGCGAATCTGTCCAACGCGGCGCTTGGAGGGCCAAGCGCACTGCCTTCCGATACCTCGCCTAACAGCGCGACGAAGGACAAGCCTTTCACCAACACACTCGGTATGAAATTCGTTCCGGTGCCGGGGACGAAGGTGCTCATGTGCATCCATGAGACGCGGCGGCAGGATTACCGGGTTTATGCCGATACTGTTCCCGGCACCGATGCCACCTGGAAGGCCCCCGTGGTGGACGGGAAGCCTTTGGTGCAAGGAGAGGATCATCCCGTGGTCCACGTCAGTTGGGATGACGCCACCGCGTTCTGCCAGTGGCTGGGGAAAAAGGAATGGCTCACCTATCGACTACCAACTGAGCATGAATGGAACCTCGCCGTCGCCATCGGGGTCGAGAACCCGCGCGAGATCAGCCCGGAGGAACTGACACAGAAAATCACCGACATCTATCCCTGGCCCACGCCCTTCTTGCCGGTCAGCATCAAGCAAGACGGTGCTGACAGACAACGACTCCGCGATGAATACAAACAGGAGCATTTCAAGGCGCAGGCCGAGGGCATCAAGCATGGAAATTACAGGGGTAGCGAGGACGGCTATGAAGGCACCGCTCCAGTGATGAGCTTCCTGCCCAACCATCTGGGCATCCATGACCTGGGTGGCAACGTGTGGGAGTGGTGCATAGTGGCGACTGCCTCGGAGCAGGCGTCCCCGTTTCTGCGAGGGTGTGGGTTCCGCAACTTCGGCTGGTTCATCGTTTCCGACACGCGTTCGGGTCCCGTCGAGCGGAGCCTACGCATCTTCCCAAGTCCCGATGGGTCAAAGCGGGAATTTGGCTTCCGCTGCGTGGTGGAACTGCCGAAGAAGCCCTGAGTCACAAAAAATCCCTGCGGGGGCGAAACACCACTTCCGCGCCCCGCAGGGAACTCGATCCAACCTAAACGAGGATCAGAAACTTACGCTGCCGCCGACGTAGAAGTTGCGACCGTAGGCGGGGTCGATGCCACCGGCGTTGACACGGGCGTAGTACTGTTTGTCGAAGACGTTGTTGAGGCCGCCGATGAGAGTGAGGTGCTTGGTCACGGGAATTTCCGCAGTGAGATCCCAGGTGGTGTAGGCCGGAATGTCGAAGCTGGCCACGGCGGTGTCGCTGGCGCTGTGACGCGCCATCAACGTGCCGAGGAAAGCGATTTTGAGCTTGCTCTTGCGGCTGTAAATGACGCCGGTGCGCACCATGTAGGGCGGGGCAAACTGGGGCGTGCCACCGTTGTTCGCGCCGCCGGTGAGGCGCGCCTCCATGATGGAGGCGTTGGCATAGAGGTTGAGCGCTCCGAGATGATCACCCCGATGGGTGCCGTTCGCCGCGTCCATGGCACCGATGACATCAAACTGGAGGGCACCGTCCCAGCCGTAGTTGATGGAACGGCCCACGCTGGTGAGCGCCGTGCCTGCGGTGCCGAACTTGTTGTCGAGATCGACCAGGAACAAAGCGCTGTCCCAGGTGATCCAGGGGCGCGGAGTGCCACGCATCCCCAGCTCGTAGTGCCAGCCCACGCTGGGAGCCGCGTCGTTCGCCGTGCCACCGGCCACGGGAATGAGCGACTGGCCAAAGGTGGTGGCCCGATAGCTTTGGGAGACGTTGGCATAGACGGCGGTCTCGCTGCCGAGATCGTAGGCAAGGCCAAGACCAAAGAGCGGCTGCTTGTCGAACTTGCTGTTGTTGGTTTCCGTCATCGCCGCCCCGGCGAAGTTTTGCAGGGTCATGTCCTGGTTCACGAGTTCCATGCGGAAGCCGGGGGTGATGGTGAGGCGGCCGAAGGTGAACTTGTTTTCCACAAAGACGGAGCCGTAGAGGATGTCGCGCTGCGAGTCGCGCAGGATCGGGCCGTCGTTCGAGGTGACCGTGGGGCCGGTTTTGGTGGTGTTCGGCGAATGCGACATGTAAAAATGCAGCCCGGCGCTGATCGTGTGCTGCCCGCCCAAGGCTTCGTAATCGTGGCGGATGCGCGGCTCGATGCCCCAGTTGTAGAACTCCTGCCGGTCGATGCTGGTCGTCGCACCCGCTGGGACGGTGCCGAAACCGCCGCCGTTTTGCCGACGGCTCCAACGGTCATAGTACGCGGCCCAGGTTTTGATGCTGAGTTCAGTGTCTGCTGACATGCGGTGCTGCAGTTCGATGCTCAACGCGTAACGGCTCAGCTTGAAGCGGTCGTTGAACCGCACGGTTTGATGGCGGTCGGCGGCATACCTAGCTTCGCTCAAGCCGCCTGGCTCGCCATTTTCCTGCTCGAACGCATCCACACCCACGATCCAGCGGGTGTCCTCATTCTGCTGGTAAACGAGCTTCACCCGGCCGCCGTTTGTCTCATAATCACTGTTGGCCTGCCGAAAACCGTCGGCAGAACGATGGGCAAAGTAGCCATGATAGCCAAGCTTCCCGATTGTTCCGTCCACGGCGGTGTAGGACGAGATCAGATCGTCCGTGCCCATGATGAACTGCTGTCTCACCCCCAGCGCACGGTCGGCACGAGGCATGAGGGTCACATAATTCAACGCCCCCGCAGGTTGCGGGCCATAGACCAGCGAGGCTCCGCCGCGCAGAAAGTCGATGCGCTGCACCGACTCCAACTGAGGCGTCCAGTAGGCTTCAGGATAGCCAATGGGATCGGCGCTGATGGGGATGCCATCCTGAAGGATTTGCATGAACTGGGCGCGGTCCGGGCTGCCGATGCCGCGATACCCCAGGCTGACCAGGGGGGTGGTTTCTTCCGCCACGAGCAGCCCCGGAGTCAGGGCAAAGGCTTGGCGATAGTTGTTGGAAATCACTTCCGGCAGTGCCTTGAGTTCAATGATGGAGGCGCGTTTGCCTGCATACACCTTCGTCCCTTCCACCGGCGGCAGGTAGGGAACCTTGATGGCCGGTTCTTCGGCCTCGGCCGTGATCGTGATTTCAGGCAAGTTCTGAGCGGATCTGGCAGCCGCCGGTTTGGACTCACCCACCGTTTGCGAGCGCGAATGAGAGGCCAAGGCCAGGAACAACAAAGCGGCCAGAGCGGCCATAGGACCGGCCGAGCGGTGAAGGTGCGGGAGCAGGTTTGGTTTCATGAATTGAGTGATACTGAGATTCTGTCGCAGGTTTGCGGATTTTGGACAGGTCGATTAAACGCGCAAGTTTTTTCTGCGATGGAGTCTCAATTGCAAGTTGACGCTCCTTTCTTGCGATTCATGCTCAACAACCATCCTCCTCCTTGTGACATGACCTCCCAGGTGATAAACACGCTGCCCGCCATGGGTTTCGACCTTGCCAAGCCTCTCCAATCGCCTGCCTCCGGCTCCGCCAGAGGGGGGATTTGGCAGCGCCGGAGCACGCTGGAGGCGCTCATTGGCCTGTCCTGGGTCGTGGGTGTGAGCGCCACTTTTCTCGTGGTCGGCATCGTGGGTATGTTCGCCGCCGACCTGCCGCCGATTCATCTCAAAACGCTCCAAGACCTCGAAACAGCGGACGATCTGCCGATGATCGAGACCTCCATGGCCGAGCTGCAAAGCCTCGCTGAGGCCGAGGAGCAGCCGACCGAGCAGGAACCGCTGCTGCCGGTGGAAATTCCCGAAACCGTCGAAATGCCGCCGGAAAGCCTCGATCTGCCTGAAATCGCCGAGGCGATGACTTTGGAGGACATTTTCGCCGTCCCGACCGCGCCCAAAATCGAGGACGCCCTGCGTCCCGTCGATCCTGTCGCCAAACCCAAACCCGCCCCCACGCCGCCGCGCCCACGCACCCCGGTCGCCAGCAGCGGCGGCACACGCTCTGCCACACCGCAGGCAGGCACGGCAGGCGGAACCGGCACGTCCGGTAGCGGAGGCAAAGGCAAATTCCCCTCCCCGCCTTACCCCAGCTTCGCCCGCAGCGGCGGCATGCAGGGCACCGTGCGCCTGAGCATCAGTGTCGGCCCTTCCGGCGCGGTGGAAGGCGTCAGCGTCATCGGCAGCACTGGTTTCAGCGCTCTCGACAGCTACGCCGCCTCCTGGGTGCGTCGCAACTGGCGCTGGCCCGGCGGAGCCTCCAATCGCTACACACTCCCGCTTACCTTCCGCCTGCGTTAAAGCTTTCTCACATCTCACCCCTGACCTCTTACTTTCCCCACATGCTCGCCAACGTCGTCGTCGATCTCTTCCTCAAAGGCGGTCCCATCATGTACCCCATCGCGGTGGTGACTCTGTTTGCCATCTGCATCTTCATCGAGCGCGTTTTCTGGTGGCTGCGTTTCACCGCCAAGCGCTCCGTGAAGCAGCTCGATGAGGTTTATGAGAAGCTGGAGGCCGGAAACCTCCCCCAAGCCATCACCCAAGCCGCCAAATCGACCGATCCCGTGGTGCGTATGATCCACCATGGACTCAACCATCGACACACCAGCATGCAGGGCGCGCTCGAAGTCGCTGCAGGCCAGGAACTGCGGGATGCGGGCCGCTTTTTGAGCGCCATGGACACCATCGTCACGCTTGCGCCGCTGCTCGGCCTGCTCGGCACCGTCACCGGCATCATGGGCAGCTTTACCAGCATCGGCAGCAGTGAACTTGCCGTCGAAAAAGTCACCGGCGGCATCGGCGAGGCCCTCATCGCCACCGCCGCCGGTCTCGGCATCGCCATCGGCACGCTGGTGCCCATGAACTACTTCCACTCGCGTCTCGCCGCGTTGAAGTTCGATCTCGAAGCCGCCGCGAACAACGTTCTCATCCTCGCTGCCCAGCACGGCTTCGATAAAGTCACTCCGAAGGCCTGATCACGACGTGAAACTGCACTCTCCATTGCCCGAGCGCAAAACGCGGCTGGAAATCATCCCGCTCATCGACGTGATGTTCTTCCTGCTGGCCTCCTTCATGATGGTCAGCCTCACCATGTCAAAGCAGCAGACCATCAAGGTCAACCTGCCCGTGGCCTCCTCCGCGCAGTCCGATTTCAAGCCGGACATGATCAATCTGGCCGTCAATGCCACCGGCGATGTCTTCTTCGACAAGACCTCCACCACTCTGCCAGAACTCGACCGCAAACTGGCCGAACGCTTCGGCAAAGACCCCGCCACGCCCGTTTACATCAGCGCTGACGTGAACACACGTTACGCCGACCTCGTGAAAGTGCTCGACGCCGCCAAGCGCGTCGGCTTCACCAAGGTCGCCTTCAACGTCAAACCGGCCAACGCCGCCGCCCAGCCGAAATGAAGCGCCTGCTCCTCACGCTGCTGGTTTTGATCTCCCTCGGCCTCTGCGCCGTCTGTGTCGTGCAATGGCAGCGCGAGGCGCGTCTGCGCGGCCACATCACCGATCTCGTGAAGCGTCTGGAGGCCGAAAACGCCGCCCGCGTCGAGGCGGAGCGCAAAGCGCGTGAGTACGAGAAGGAAATCGAGCGACTCACCGAGCTGCGCGCCGAAGTCGAGGCCAAGCTGGTCGAGGTGACCCGCGAGTACAACGATCTCTCCGGCGATTCCGTCGCCCGCGGCATCACGATCGCCATTTACATGCGCGAGCTCATGCAGACCCAGGCCAACTTCGCCGCCGCGCAATCCGCCCTCGGCCAGGGCAGCGCCGTTCTGAAGGATCACAACGCCGCCGTCACCGCCCAGAACAGCGCCATCGAAAAACAGAACGCCCTGCTCAAGCAACTGACCAACGAACGCGACGCCGCCATCGAGAAGCTGAACGCCCGCACGCGTGAGTTCAACGAGCTGGTAGAAAAGTACAACAAGCTCTCGAAGGGGCGGTAGGCAGCGAACTGTGCTTGCCATTCCCGGCGGTCTGCGAAAGACTCGCGCCCGCATGAGCCAGCCAGCCACTCCTGACATCACCCGCTTGCGGGATCTTTCGCCACAGCAACGCCGTTCCGGACTCGCCGCGTGGCTGGGCTGGATGTTTGACGGTCTCGACATGCATCTCTACACGCTCGTCGCAACGGCGTTCGTGGCGCAGCTGATGCTGGTACCGGAGAGCGATCCCACCGTAGGCACGCATGGTTCCATCATTCAGGCGGCGTTCCTGGTCGGCTGGGCCGTGGGTGGAGCGTTCTTCGGGCGTATTGGCGATGTGCTGGGCCGCAGCCGGGCGCTGACGCTCACGATTCTGACGTACGCTTGCTTCACCGGCCTCTCGTTCTTCGCCCAAGAGTGGTGGCATCTGTTGATTTTCCGTTTCCTGGCCGCGCTGGGCATCGGCGGCGAATGGGCGGTGGGCGCTTCATTGCTTTCGGAGACCTGGCCGAAGAAATGGCGGCCGTGGATCGCGGCCACGCTTCAAAGCGCGGTGAACTGCGGTGTGCTGCTCGCCTGCCTTGCGGGTTGGTTGCTGGCGGGCCAGGAACCGCGCTACATCTTCCTCATCGGCATCCTGCCCGCGCTGATCACGCTGTGGATTCGCAAAGCCGTGCCTGAAACGGAAGAATGGGAGCAAGCGCGTGTGGGCCAGGAGGTGCCGAAGATCAGCGCGTTGTTTGGCCCTGCCGTGCGCGGGGTGACGTGGCGCGTGATGATCATCTGCGCCGTGTCCTTGACCGCGCACTGGACCTTCCTGTTCTGGCAGCAAAAACATGTGCTCAGCCTCGCGGAAATCGTCTCGCTCGACAAAGCGGGCAAGGACTCCGCCGTCGTCACCGGCTTGATGTGGATCATGTTTGGCTCGCTGATCGGAAACTACATCGCCGGTGGTCTGGCGAAGCTGTTTGGCTACCGCAACACCATCGTCGGCATGATGCTGGCCTACTTTGCCTTCATGTATCTCTCCTTCTCGCAGGTGTGGAGCTGGGAGGCCACGAAATGGCAGTTCGCCGCCATCGGTGCGTGCCAGGGCGTGTTTGGACTCTTCACCATGTGCCTGCCGCCGCTCTTCCCCGTACTGCTGCGCACCACGGGCTCCGGTTTCTGCTACAACATCGGCCGCATCGTTGCCGCAGGCGGCACGGTGTTCTTCGGCATCTTCGTGAAGGTGGGCGACTTCCGCACCGCGCTGCTTTATGCCGGCTTCCTGTTCATTCCCTCCGCCGCCGTGGCGATCATGCTGCCTTCGGAGCCCGAGCAGGCCGATGGCACGGCAAGCGCGGTGGATTGATGAGCTCCACTCACCTGCCCGGAGCATAGAACTTGTGCATGGCGGAGAAGCCTTCCACCGCGCACTCGCCGACAAGGCCCACCTCTTTTTCCGCCCGCATTCTTTTCACAGCCGCCTCGCTGAAAAGGACGTTCTGCCTCAAAGAGCCGGCCACCTTTTCGATGCGGAAGACAAAATTGACCTCCGGTCCGTGCAGATTCAGCTCGTTCATCGTCGGCACGGTGCCGAGCGCGGCGGCGCCGAAATGCAGCACGAGCCGGAAGGGCGGATTCGCACCGAGTTGCGCCTCATAAAGCTTCGACACAGCCTGCCGCACCTGGATGGCGCCGTCTTCCGTGTCATCCCAGTAGCAGAAGAATCCATCGCCGAGATACTTCGACATGTGGCCGCCGCATTCGTCGATGATCTGGCGGCAGTTCTTGAACCAGGTGCCCGTCATGCGCGGAAACTGCGCGCCGGGCAGCGTCTGCGCCAGCTTGGTGGAGCCGATGATGTCCGCCACCATCAGCCAGCACTGCGCCTGGCGGATGTGGATCATCGTCGAGGCCATCACCTGCTTGCTGGCCGGATGCATGGCGCTCAGAATTTCCGTGCAGAACTCCAGTTCATTGTTGGCGATACGGATGATGTCGCTGTTGTGCAGGCGGACGGACTGCGAGATGCGGCGGCCGTTCACATACGTCCCGTTCGCGCTGCCGAGATCGACCAGCCAAAATTCGCGCTCGCCCTGGGCCTGGATGATCGCATGGCGGCGGGAAACCTCATGGTCCGCGAGTTGAAGCGAGTTTTCCGGCGAGCGTCCGATGCTGCATGTCCCGTTTAAGTCATGGCGCTCCCCGTCGGGAAGGCGAAGCCAGGACTGGAGGAGGTTGTTGCTCATGCGGGGAAAATCAGAATGCCCATCTTGGCAAAGGAAGATGCCAGCGCCAAGCAAAGAAATGCCGGGCCGCCCTTGAACCACCCCGGCTACGATGGGAACCTCCGCGCATGCCGGGCGAGGAAACCACCTTTCATACCGTGTTCAATCACGCTGAGGCCGGCCTGTGGTTCGTCATCGCCCTCATTCTGGCGTTCCGTGGCCGCAGGCAGCGGCCCTGGAGTTTGTTGCTGCCGCCAGCCTTTGGGGTGTTTGGCATTTCGGATCTCATTGAGGCTCAAACCGGCGCCTGGTGGGAGCCCTGGTGGCTGTTCGTCATGAAAGCGGCGTGCGTGCTCGTGTTTGTGCTGGCATGGCGGGCGTATCGACGGCAGGGAAGACCGCATGGCTGAGTCTCCCTTCAAATTTTGCAGCAACTGCGGCGGCAGCCCCTTGACGGCGCAAAGCTGGCGTGAGTTTGCGTGCGCCGCCTGCGGGCACCGCCATTTCATCACCCCCATTCCCGCCGCCTGCGCGCTCATCCTCGACGCACAGGACCGCATTCTCATCATCCGGCGCGCGCATCAGCCCGGCCTCGGCAAACTCGGCCTGCCCGGCGGTGTCATCGAGCCTGAGGAAACCGGCGAGATGGGAGCCGCCCGCGAAACGCGCGAGGAAGTGGGCCTCGACCTGCCTGCGAGCGCCTTCACTTATCTGAGCACGCTGAACAACAGCTACCACTTCCAGAACTTCCCCTGGCCGACGATCGACCTCTTCTACGTCGCCCGCGTGCCAGACTTCAGCGGCGTCAAAGCCGATCCTACCGAGGTCATGGAGTTCATGGCCTGCGAACTCGATGCAGTGGACTTCGACGACTTCGCTTTTGAATCGAATGCCGAGGCGATCAGACAGCTACGGGCGTCGGCCATCCAATTGACAAGTATGAATCAATGAAGGAGTAAATCGTAACGATATGGATTTGTCAGCCAGTTGCAGCCTAACCCCCGGTCTTTGTACACTGAATAATTCTACAGGTTTTGTCGCCGATCCAACCTACGAACCGGGAGTTCCTTTTTCGCCGAATGGCTATGATGGATCGACCCCGTAAATTCCACCAAGATTCTCTTATGTCATTTATTCGCAAGTTGCCAGAGTTGCTGTTAATTATTTTCATGTTATGGCAGTGCGCAGCTATATTTGGCACGAATAGCCTAGAATATGCGTACTGGATTCCCGCCGAGGAGACTGTTGTGAGGTCTGCAAAAGTTATGAGCACAATTAGCGAAGCGGCAGCTAAACATATTGTCGCTGATGACCTTCAGATGGGTATTACAGGCGAATGCAGAGCCCGCATTCAACGTCCCGTGCGATATCAAACGCTGATTGGATTGGGTGTAATCGTCAGCCTTTGGTGGGCACGAGATTGGTGGAAAACAAATCTGGGAAAACGGGGGCAAGCTGCCAAGATTAACATTAACTGATAACGCGAGCGATCCCATGGTTCAGGAGATGATCACCAAACTCCCCATCCTCAAACTCTTCGCCCTGGCCTTGGTGGCTTGGGTCGTCTTAGTGGGGGAACGGGGTCAAAGTGGGGAACGGGGTCGGAACGGGGTCGGAACGGGGTCAGGCTGCAACTGGCTGACAAATTACAGTTGTGAAAAGCGCAAGCAGACGGGTTCAGCATTGAAGACGTGACCGAATGACCTGAGATCATTCGCACGGCATGCAGGCTCGTTTTGATGAACCAAGCCGTTGGCCCACCAGCCGTCTCACGCCGCCACCGGCGCGTCAAACCAGCGGTCGTGTTCTTTGATGAGGTCGATGAGGCGCTCGACAGCCTCGCCTTCGGGGATGTTGAACTTCACGGCGGTCTTGCCGACGTAGAGGTTGATCTTGTCGGGTGCGCCGCCGACGTAGCCGAAGTCGGCATCGGCCATTTCGCCGGGGCCGTTGACGATGCAGCCCATGACGGCGATGCGCACGCCTTTGAGATGGCCGGTGGCGGCGCGGATCTTCTGCGTGGTGGTCTGGAGATTGAAGAGCGTGCGGCCGCAGCTCGGGCAGGCGACGTAGTCGGTCTTGAAGATGCGCACGCCGGCGGCTTGCAGAATGTTGTAGCTGATGCGCAGCGCCTGGCCGGGCGCGTCTTCGCCGTTCACAATGACGGCGTCGCCAATGCCATCGCACAGCAGCGAGCCGATGTTCGTCGCGGCGACAAGCAGGTTCTCGGCGAAATCCGATGCTTGATCCTGGATGCTGGATGCTAGACTCAGCGTGTCCTTGAGGAGAATCGGATGCTTTTTGTCGATCCGGGCCGCGAGCAGGCGATACGCGGCGATCACGGGCAGTTTGAGGCCGTCTTTGATCGAAACGAGTTTGGCTTCGGCAGATGCGTTGATGCTCGCGACAGCAGCAGCATCGCGCGGGTCGATTTCGATGACGCCGCTGTCCTCCATGACGATCTCCGGCTTGTAGTCGCCAAGCTTGTCGATCTTGTGGGCGACAGCGTCCCATTTCTTCCGTGAGGTGAAGACAGGGACGGTTTCGTGGCCGCCGGTTTTGACTCCGTTGATGGTGAGCACCTGCGATTCGCGGCGCACATAGTCGAAGGGATCGTAGCTGACCGCTGGCGCGTTTTCGATGCGCTCAAAGTGAGCTGGAAGGCCTTCGTTGTAGGGCTTCACGAGTTGCTGGGCCACGGGGATCTCAAAGATGGCGTCTTCGGTCAAGGAAACGCGCACGGTGTCGCCGATGCCGTCGGCAAGCAGCGAACCGATGCCGATGGCGCTCTTGATGCGGCCGTCTTCACCATCACCGGCTTCGGTGACGCCGAGATGGATGGGATAATTCCAATCGGAGCCGAGCTTATTGAGATGAGCGACGAGCAACCGATAGGCCTCGATCATGACCTTCGGATTGCTGGCCTTCATCGAGAAGAGGAAGTTGTGATAGCCCTGCGCACGGGCGATGCGGGCAAATTCGAGCGCGCTTTCGACCATCCCGAGCGGCGTGTCGCCATGACGGTTCATGATGCGGTCGCTGAGGGAGCCGTGATTCGTGCCGATGCGCATGGCGCGGCCGAGACGAATGCAATCCTTCACCAGCGGGACAAACTGCTCCTCCATGTAGGCCACCTCGGCGGCGTACTCGTCATCGGTGTATTCTTTGACGGCGAACTTCTTTTTGTCGGCATAGTTGCCGGGATTCACGCGGACTTTTTCCACCCACTTCACGGCCTCCATGGCCGCGTCGGGCTTGAAATGGATGTCGGCGACCAGCGGCACGTCGCAACCCGCCTTCCGCAGGCCGTCGCGGATGTGCTGGAGATTTTCGGCGATGACACGCGTCTGCGCCGTCACACGAACGATCTGACAACCGGCCTCGGCAAGTCCGAGCGCCTCCTTCACACAGGCCTCGGCGTCACGCGTGTCACTGGTGAGCATGCTCTGCACGACCACCGGCGCTCCACCGCCGATTTGGACCTTGCCGACCTGCACAGGCCGCGTTTCACGGCGCTGGTAGTTGTAGAGGTCAGGGCAGTAGCGAAGCAAGGAGGAGGTCATGGCGGGCCGCTAGAATGCCGGATTGGCGGGCCTGCGCAAATGAGAAGCCGGGCTGTGTGGGATTGAATTCCGCGACGAACGAAGATCAAGGTTGCTGAAACAACGCAGGCATGATAAAAACAATTATCATGGCAAATATCATTGTTATTGAAGATCACCCGCCCGTTCTGAAGCTGCTTTCCACGCTTTGCCGTGCAGAAGGCCATGAGGTAATGGCCTTCGACAACGGACGCGCCGGATTGAATGCCATCCGTGAGCTCACTCCCGATGTGGTCCTGGTGGACCGCCGTCTTGGAGACACCGACGGCCTGGATGTCATCCGTGAGGCGCGTGAATCCTCCCCCGCCACCCGGTGCGTGATGGTCTCCGCCTGCTCCGAAACTCGCGATATCGTGACGGCCATCCGTCGCGGAGCCTGCGACTATGTGACGAAGCCCTTTCAGCCCGACGAGATCAAAAACGCCGTCAATCGCGCCCTGGAAGACCCCGGCATACCACCGACACGGCAGAAACTGGTCATCATCTGTCCCAAAAAGGCAGCTTGAGGCCGGGTGCCCGCCTGAAGTTTGACCTTGGAAGTTTTCAGCCCGTGACGCATTGATACGCATGGAATTGTTTCGCCGTCTGCTCTTCGCCAGCCTGATGTTCGTGCTCGCCGCGATTTTGTTCTCGTGGTGGCGCAAGGACCAGGATGGCTACGGCGCGATCAACCTGCTGAAGGGAGAAAAGCCCTCCTCTTTCACTCTGCCTGACAAACCCAAGCTGAATCTGAATGATTTGTCCGTGCTAGGCAGACTGAATGAGGAGTTTGCCAAGCTTTCTGAAGCTGTGCTGCCCACCGTCGTCAGCATCAACACCAAGACCCTCCGCCAGGGCCAGGTGAAGTGGCATCCGTTCTTCGGCCTCATCGGCGAGCGGGCGCAAGTCATCCCCGGCCTCGGCTCCGGGGCCATCATCAGCAAGGAAGGGCACGTCGTGACGAACTTCCACGTCATCGAGGGCGTGGCGGAGGTGCAGGTCATCACCAACGACAACAAAAAATATCCCGCCACGATCCTCGGCGCGAGCCCGGACCGAGACATCGCGCTGCTGAAGATCGAAAGCCACCGTACCGACTTTCCCGCGCTCAAATTTGCCAACTCCGACGAGGTGCGCGTGGGCCAGATCGTCTTTGCCGTGGGCAATCCTTTCGGTCTGAGCGGCACGGTGACGCAGGGCATCATCAGTGCGCGTGATCGTCATCTCAGCGACAGCCAGATGGACTACCTGCAAACCGACACGGTCATCAATCCGGGCAACTCCGGCGGTCCGCTGGTGAACATTCGCGGCGAGATCATCGGCATCAACGTCGCCATTTATCGCGGGGATGAAAGTGTGCGCGCCTGGCAGGGCGTGGGCCTCGCCGTTCCGGCCAACAATGTGAAAATGGTGGTGGAGGGTCTTCAGGAAAAAATGAAGGAGAACGCCACCAAGACCGCCGGTCTCAACGCCACAGGCCGAGGCTTTCTCGGACTTGAGGTCAGCAGCGAGCCGGTGGACATCGACCCGGTGTGGGGCACCGCGCGGCGCGGCGCCCTCATCACTGACATCAGTCCTCAATCACCCGCCGCCGAGGCCGGTTTGAAGCCGGGGGACGTGGTCACGAAATTTCAAGGCATGGCCTTCCGCTCTCCTGGCGATCTTCTTCAAATCATCCGCACCCAGCCGCCCGGCAGTGAGGTGAAACTCGAAGTCATCCGCAACAACAAGATGGGCGACATCATCGCCCGCCTCGGCAAGCTCCCTGACGCCACGCCGTGAGGCATTAGCCACGCGGCTTGAGGATCACTGGCTTTTCGCTTCGCGCACCCAGCGCCTGAAGCTCATCCGTCGTCATGCGCAGTTCGATGCTGCCGTCGCTCCAAGTGTCGAGCAGCGGGATGTTTTGTTGTCGTGTGAATTGAACCAGTGAATCTGGCAACAGAACCTCGGCCTGCCGGGCGTCGCTTCCGCATACAATCACACGCGGCGCGGCTTTGAGCAGAAATTCGGCGCTCATCTCACGATCCAGCTCATGCTGGCTGCGGATCAACACATCGCAACGCACGTCATCGGAACCTGAGCCGAGGGTTTTCTCCGCGTTCCAGCCCGCGTCGCTCACCCACAGCACGCGCCACGGGCCGAGGTGGAGCATGACCACCATCGCACGGTCGTCACCACGCGCATTTTGCACCTGCTGGGATGGGTAAAGCACTCGCGCCTCGGCTGTGAAGTGTGAGTCGCCGGACAAGGCGAGCCGCTCATCCACACGCAGACGGCGCAGGATTCCGCCGTTCGTGGCATCCGCGAGCCGCCGCAGCGTGGAGAGCGAGGAATCCAGCGCTCCTGGCTCCTGCGTGCTGCAAAACAAGCGCGGCTGGTCGAATTCCGCGATCACCTTCTCTACCGCACCCACGTGATCGGCATCGTTGTGGCTGAGAAACACGCCTGTGACCACATTGATGCCGCTGGAGTGCAAATACGGCCGCAGCACACGGCGGAAGTTCGTTTCATCGCCCACGTCGAACAACCAGTGCTCTTTGCCGATGCGCAGATGATTCGCCGCCGCGCCATGCGGCAGTTCCATCACCCGCCAGGTGGCAGGAGCGTTTGCGAGAACTTCGTTCGGTTTGAAATGGAAGCTTGCGCCTGGCAGACCCGCAAACCAGGCCGCGCTGGCCACCATCGCCTTCGCCATGGCCCAGTTGACGTTGTTGAAAATGATCTGCACGCCCGAGAGATGCAGTGCAGCGGCGCACAGGCTCAAACAGGTGGCGCCCAGACACAAAAACGACAACGGCACGAGCACGCAGTTCGCGATCACCGCCACCGGCGTGACCGATTGAAAATGGCCGAGGATGAACGGCAGGCTGCCGATCCACGCGGCGGTCGAAACACTCAGCGTGGCCACAAACCAACGACGTGAATGGCTCGATGCGCGCTGCCGCCAGTTCGCGAGCTGCGGTGGCAAAAACGGATCGAGCTGTGTGAGGGGCAGCAAGCGTTGCACCAGCGGCACCGAGCCAATCACGCTCAGCCACAGCACCACGAACGAAAGCTGAAACCCCGGCATAAAAAGCTGGTGCGTGTCAGCTCCCAGCAGCAGCAGCGCGGCCATGCCCAGGCTATTTTGCAGCGACGATTCGCGGTCCGCCAGCGGCGCTCCCATGAACACCGCCACCATCAGCGCCGCCCGCGCCGAGGAAGGCCGCCAGCCGGTGATAAATGCATACGCAAACACCACGGCCACTGTCATCCACAGCGAAATCCCGCGCCGCAGGCCGAGCTGCCGCATCAACGCGAGCGCGATCAAGCCCAGCAGTCCGACATGCAGACCACTCACCGCGAAGACATGCAACGTTCCACTGTTCCGAAACGCATCCTCGATCTCATCATCCGCCTCGGCGGAGACACCCAGCGCCATCGCACGAATCACGGCCGCCGTTTCAGGATCATCCTCCAGATCCTTCGTGAGCTGGGTGCTGATCCACCGCCTGCAACGCTCCGCCGCCTCCAGGAATGCGCACCACAGCGCCTCGCCGCCTCCATGGATGCGATGCAGCCCCTCGGCATCAAACCGGGCCACTCGCCCATTCCGCAGCGCGTACTCCTGCGCGTCAAACGCGCCCGGATTCGACGAGGCGCGAGGCAGATAAACATCTCCCCTCAGTTCAAACACACCCGCGCCCGGAAAACGCACGCCCTTGGGCAGCCGCACCAGCAATGTCGCCTCTTGTTCGATGACCGCGCCCGCTGCTGAAATCTCAATCCTCCGTGCCTTGCACAACGCGTGGGCCCGTCCATCCGCCGTGGTGTCGAAATCCGGCAGTAGGCTGCCCTGAATCGTGGCTTGCAGTGGTTTGTCCGCGCCCAACAGCACGGTGCGCAGCGGATGGCGAAATGTTTCGTCTGTCCGCGCTTCATGAATGAACGCAAACACCAGCGCGCAGCCTGGCAGCAGCAACCACGCGCGTCTCCAAAAGAATGCGGCGGCAAGCAGCAACGCCGCGCAGCTCATCAGCGTGTCCTCACCGAATTTCAGCCAGCCAGACTCGGCGGCAAGAATGCCAGCTGTGGCGGCCAGCGCCAGTACCATCAGCGGATTTGCCCGGGTCCAGCACTGGAGCTTCGCGAGCATCGTCCGCCATGGGAAGAAAGGTTAGGCCGTCGCTCCTCCAGAGGCTCCCGCTTTCAGGCGCTGATCCATCAGCACCTTGTACTCAGCCTGCTCGATTTCGCTCATCTTGTGATGCGCGTTCGCGCTGTGGCGGGTGTTCGGGAAGTTGCCGATGACTTGCTGCAGCATGTCACGCGCGGCCTCAAAGTCGTGCAGTTGGGTCAGTTGCACATCCGCGATGCGGAACATGATGAAGGCCGCGTCATCCACCGGCCAGTCCTTGCTCTGCAAATGGTCGCTGAGCACCTGCAACGCTGATTGAGGGTCATGCAGCCGCTCCGCATGCACCTTCGCGATTTCCGCCACCGGGAAGGGATCGTCGGGCTTGTCTTCCAGCATTTTTTCGTAGTGACCGATGGCTCCTGGGTAGTCGCCCTGGGAGATGCAGGCGGCCGCCTTCGTCATCTCGTCCTGCTCCACCTGCTCGCCCGAGGAGAACACCGCCTCGCCCATCGCGTCGCCGATCCATGGGATCACGAATTTCACCATCAGAATGCCGCCCGTCACACCGAGCAGAATCACCGCCACCAGCTTCATGCCATCGTCCGCCTCCTTGATCGCATCCACCACCAAGGCGGCGACGAGAAGGGCTAGCACAACGAAACAAAGGCGGATAATAAGTTCGCGGTTCATTTTTGGAAAGTGCGCGACGCTATCAAACTGCCCTCATTCCGCCAAGTGGGAACTTCATTCATTCTGCCAAATGTCACGCGTTCAAGGCGTTAAGCCCGCATGAAAATCGCGCACTGCCAGTTTGAACCGTGGGTTGGCGACTTCGACCACAACCTCGCCCGTTTTGAAGAAGGCCTCAAACGTGCCGACGCCGAGGGCGCGAAGATCGTCTCCTTCCCCGAGTGTTTCTTCACCGGCTACCCCGACACCGAGGAGTTCGCACGCAAAGGCGCCTTCGCCGCCGATTCGCCCCAAATGAAGCGCATTCTCGATGTCACCGCCCGCCACGCCGCCGTCGCCATCGCCGGTTTCAACGAGTTGCGCGGCAGCGACCTCTACAACACGGTCGTCGTCGCCCACCACGGCCAGAAGTTCGGCATCTACAGCAAATGCGCCGCCTACATGAAGTTTCACAAGCAGGGCCGCGACTTCCCCGTCTGGGAGATCGACGGACTCAAGTTTGGCGTCCTCATCTGCGCCGACGGCGGCTACATCGAGCCCGCGCGCATCCTCGCGCTCAAAGGTGCCCGCGTCATCTTCGCCCCGCACTTCAACTATATCAGCGACAAAGGCCTCATCTCCCACTTCATGAAAGTCCGCGCCGACCACGCCGCCCGCGCCAATGAAAACAGCGTCTATTTCGTCCGTGGCAACAACGTCGTCCTCGATCCCGCCAAATCCGGCATCACCAAGAATCCCGGCATCGGCTACGGCGACAGTTACGTCATGGACCCGCACGGCGAGATCCTCGTCCAAAGCCGTCGCCACCAGGAAGACTTCATCACCGCCGAAATCGACCCCAGTCACAAACAAGACACCGCCTGGGGCCTCAGCAAAAGCGCCTGGAGCTTCCGCGAGTTCGCGCCGTTTGTGGCGGAGGCGATGAAGCAACCAGGCCCGTGAGCCATATGAACAAGGTGAGACATCACCTCTCCATGTTGGGCGCGGAAGCACTGCGACGACAGGGAAGACCGGCGCAGAGAAGATAATGCGGAGCAGATGACGTCTGGGTAATGCTGCGCATGAAACGAGAGTTGTGTCTCAATACGACGTGCGCACTACTCAGCGTTTGATAGTGATCGACGAGTTTTTGAACGCGAAGAAACCAAGCTCATCAGGGCGAAAAAGCCGATCACTCCGAGTAACCGAAGCCCCAAACACCCGCCTCCAGAATTGGCATTTTTGACCTGCATCTCGCCGACTCATTGGCGCTCGCTTAATCAAGCCCCAGAAACCGCACGCAGATGCTGCCGGGGACGTTTACCTTGGTGCCGGTGAAGGTGAGCTTGCCGCTATCCTGATCGACCTTGAAAAGGGCCGCCGTGCCGCTGTCCTGATGTGCGGCGATGAGCCACTTGCCCGTGGGGTCGAGGCAGATGTTGCGAGGGATTTTGCCTTCGACGGGGACGTTTTGCAGAAGCGTGAGCTTCCCTGTGGCCGGATCGCAGGCGAAGACGGCGATGGTGTCGTGCGTGCGGTTGGAAACATAGACGACGCGACCATTTGGATGCGCGAGGGTCTCGGCGGTGCTGAGACCGGTTTTGCCACGGTCGGCCTCGGGCAGGGTGGAGACGGTTTCGATCTCGGTGAGAGCGCCTTTTTCCGCATCGTAGGCGAAGACGGTCTCGGTCAAGGCCATTTCGTTGTTCACGAAGACGTATTTGCCGCTGGGATGGAAGGCGAGATGGCGCGGGCCGCCGCCTGCGGGCGTTTTGGCAAAGGCAGGTTCGTTCGGCGTCAGCTTTCCCGTGGCGGGATCGACCTTGTAGATGAGCACCTTGTCCAAACCAAGGTCACAGGCGAAGGCGAAGCGGTTGTCGGGGCTGAAGTTCACCGAATGGGCGTGCGGGCCGGTCTGGCGCTTCGGATCGACGCTGGAGCCCTCATGCTGGATGAAACTCGCGGCTTCAGTGACGGAACCGTCGTCCTTGATGACATAGGAAGCGACACTGCCGCTGCCGTAATTGGCAATGGCGGCCATCTTGCCGGTTTTATCGACATTCACATGGCAGGGACCGCTGCCGACCGCGCTGGCTTGATTGATCGGCGTGAGCTTGCCGGATTTGAGGTCGATGCCGAAAGAACTGATGCCGCCGCCTTTTTTGCTATCGGCCATGGTGACGTCACCAATCGCGTAGAGATACTTTTTCGAGGGATGGATCGCGAGGAAGCCCGGATTGCCGGCCTCGGCGGCGAGTTCTGGCTGTGTGAGTTCACCAGAAGCAGAGTTGAAGCGGGCGACGTAGATGCCCTTGCTGCCGTTTTTGGCGTTCGTGTTCGTGCCAAAATAGACGAGGAAATTTTCCCCGGCGATGGCGGTGGTGGTGAGGGCGGCGAAGACAAAGGAGAGCGTAGAACGGTTCATGGCAGCGCGATGCTGACGGTTGCGCCCGATTCGGTCAAGAACTGGATGGTTTCTCCGGCGATTTCGGATTGCGCAACGAGCGGGCCGCGCTCCCGTCGAGGCGCATGATGGCGTTTTTCAAACTGGCGGAGCGCGGAGGCTCGGTCCGTGCCGAGGTGATCGGCGGTGTGACCACCTTCATCACCATGGCCTACATCATCGTGGTAAATCCGGCGATCCTGAGCTTCGTGGGCATTCCAGCCGGTCCAGGCACGGTGGCGACGATTCTGACGGCGGTGGTGGGATGCGCGCTAATGGGATTGATCGCGAACCGGCCCATCGCGGTCGCGCCCTACATGGGGGAGAACACGTTCATCGCCTTTGGCCTCGCGGCGTTGGGAATCGGCTGGGAACAACGATTGGGCGCTGTGTTTATGAGCGGGGCGGTGTTTCTCGTCATCACGCTGCTCGGAGTGCGCGGCTGGCTGGCGAATTCGGTGCCAACAGGGCTGAAACACAGCTTTGCGGTCGGCATCGGCCTGTTTCTGGCCTTTATCGGACTGTATGAAACCGGGATCGTGACGAGCTTCGTGACCGGCATGCCTCCGCAGGCGCTGCCCATCAACGCGGGCGGTCTGTTCACCGCGCCCGCCGTGCCGGTGAAGATCGGCAACCTGCGTGATCCGCAGGTGCTGCTGGCGATTCTCGGCTTTGTGCTGATGACGGTGCTCATGATTCGTAAAGTGCGCGGCGCGTTGCTCATCGGCATCGCGTTGACCGCCTTGATCGGCGGAGCACTGGGTTTTGGTCAGTGGCCGAAGTCGATCACCGCACTGCCATTCACGGGCGACTACGATTTGAGCGCGATTGCGTTCAAACTCGACGTCACGAGCGTGTTGCAGTTCAGTTTCATGCCCGTGCTGCTCACGCTGTTTTTGATGAGCTTTCTCGACACGCTGGGCACGCTGACCGGACTGGGCGCTGCGGCGAATCTGCTTGATGAAAAGGGCAATTTCCCGCAGGTGGAGCGTCCGATGATCGTGGACGCGCTGACCTGCATGTTCAGCGGCTTGGTCGGCACCTCAACAAGCGGCGCTTACATCGAATCCGCCACGGGCATCCAGGAAGGCGCGCGCACCGGCCTCGCGGCGCTGGTGACCGCGGCGTTGTTCGCGGTTTCGCTGTTTTTCATTCCGCTGATCGAGCCGCTGCAGCAACTCCGCTTCGCCTACGGCCCGGCCTTGATCGCGGTGGGTGTGCTGATGGTCGGCTCGGTGCGGCGCATCGACTTCGACGACCTCACGGAATGGGTGCCGGCCTTTGTGACGATCGTGATGATGCTCTTCACTTACAACATCGCCAACGGCCTCACCGCCGGTCTGGTGGTGCATCCGCTGCTGAAGCTCGCCGCCGGTCGTGGGCGTGAGTTGAACGCGGGCATGATCGTGATGGCGCTTTTATGCGCGGCTTATTATCTGTTTGGACTGCCGCATTGATTCTGCTGAACAGGAGTGTGCGCAGCCGCATCAGCGAATCTTGAGAAGGCGATTAACGTTTTGCATTTGATCCGGGTCAAACTTGGCATCGCCATAATCTACGGGTATTCCTTCACCAGGCCCACAAACATGGCCGAAGTAAAAGTGGCGTTTGCCATTCGATTCAAGCACTCCGGTTGTCCCTCCTCCATGATGACTATCAGAACTGATCACATGAATCCACTCGCCGCTCTTATAAACGTGTCTGTATCCATCATAATGTGCAGGAAGCTCGTCGAAAGCCTGTCGGTTGAAAATGTCTTCGATGACTTTGACGTCTCCATACCGTCCTTCATCTCCCTTGATGATGCGCTCAAAATCTGCCAGTGGCGGAGCGAAGAGCGCCCAGGAGACGCCTAGCCCAACGACCACGATCACAATTTTCTTCATGGCATGAACCGTTGAGCGAAAACTCTCCTCACGACTCCCACTGACTGCGCTGCACGCCGACGAAGGTCATCGCCAGGCCGACGATGACATGCAAGAACAGCACAAAGGCGGCGACGGCGGGTGTGACGAGGTCGGTGTTGGTGACCTGCTTCACGGCATCGTAGAAGGCGGTGCTGCGCATGCTGCTGAGGCTGCCGCTCCAGCTCCAAAACGCGGCGATGACGGGCTGCACCCAATTTTCCAACCAGTCCGGCAGCGTGAGCACAGCACCGGAGAGCGGAAGCTGAAAGCCGACGAGGTAGATGCACAGAATTGTGGCCTTTTCCGGCGTCTTGCTCAGCGCAGAGATGCCGAGGCAGACGCTGGTCATGGCCGCTGAGGCGAGAGTGAGCAACGCCAGCTTGATGACGAGATCCCCCGGCAGTCCACCGACAACGAGATCGACGAAGAATCCCATCCATAAACTTTGGGCGAGCACGAAGATGCCGAGGAAGATGACCTTGCTGCCGACATAGGCGAAGGGCTGCAAACCGCCGAGTTTCTCACGCTCCAAAATCAGCCGCTCGGAGGCGATCTCACGCGCGGCGTTGTTGCTGGCCATCAGGGTGACGAGCACAACTTGCAGCATGACCAGACCTGAGACGAGGCTGCCGGCATTGAGCTGCTCGACCTGATGCTGCGCCTGACGCTGCATCTCAAACACCACGTTGTCATCCTGATGTGTGGAAAGCGCCCGCAGCGGCTTGATGCCATCAAGCGCGAAGATCACGACGAGCAGCGGAAAGCCGAGCAGCATGGCGAGATGGAGCCAGACCTGCGCTTTGTCGCGGCGGAAAATCGTCCAGCGCCGCCGCAGCAGCTCAAACAACTGCGTGGTCACAGACGGCATCTCGATGGGCGGAAATTCGTGATGCTCCGGGATGTGGTCCTCGGAGTGCGTAGGTTCTTCATCCTTCACCGCAGGACGATCCTCTCGCACAGAGGTCTTTGCAGGGCCGCTGACGCTTTTCTTTGCCTCGTCAGCGGTTTCATTCTCCTCAGGAAGGACACGTTTGCCGTCGAAGCCGTGGCGCTTGTAGTAAGTGTCGCGGTATTTTTCCCAGGACTCATGCCAGTCGCCATTTTTGCGCTCGGTGAGCTTCAAATAGACCTCCTCGGGATGCTCCACGGCGAAGTAATGCATCATGGCCTTCGGCGGGCCGTGGAAGGTCAGCACGCCCTGGTACATGACCATCACGCTGTCGTAGGCATCGAGACTGGCGAGGCTGTGCGTGACATTGATCACCACACGCTTCGGATGGCCGCGTGAGAGCACTCGAAGCAGCTCGGTGATCTCGTGTTCTGAACGTGGATCAAGGCCGCTGGTGACTTCGTCGCAAAGCAGCAGGCAGGGGTCGGTGACAAGCTCCAGCGCGAGGCCGAGGCGGCGTTTTTGACCGCCGGAGAGCACCTTCACCTGACGATCGGCGAGATGGGTGAGTCCGGTGATCTCCAGGATGTAATCAAGCGACGGGATGAAGTCCTCCGTCTGCGCGAGTTGCGTGCGCAGCGCCATGGCGCTGGCGATGCTTTCCTCCACGGTCAACAGATCGTAAGCCACGCTGAACTGCGGCACATAGCCGAGATCGCCAGGGTGCAAATCTTCCTCATTGCTCAGATCGCGGCCGTCCCACAGCAAATCACCCACCGTCTGCTCCTGGATGCCTGTGATGACCTTCAGCAGCGTCGTTTTCCCGCAGCCGGAGGGCCCCACGATGGCCATCAGATGGCCGGGCGGCACGTTGAAGCAAACCTCGCGCAGCAGATGCAGCACGGTGTTCTCTGGCCCATCGACTTCAAGACTGACGTTGTGCGCTTTGAGCATGCGGTTTAAATAGTCCGCACAAAATAGGCCAGGCACCGATGCTCTGGCGATCAAAAAATCAATCCCACGCCGAAATGCACCGACGCACGCGCCCCACACGCCGCAAGTCCTCGCCACTTCGCTGGCTGGGAGGACTGGCCGCTTTGACCATCATCGCAGCCATCACGCTGAACCTGCTGGCCCCGACGCTCGTCACGCGCTTCATCCGCGCGTATGTGCAGAAGGAGACCTTTCGCGAAAAGGCGGCGGAACTCATCGCCGCGAAGACCGGCGGTGAGGCACACCTCGATTCGCTGACTTGGAATGACGACAACGCCCTGGTGAGCGAGATGCAGTTGGAAGGTGCCCACGGCTGGGATGTCGAAGCGGTGGGCCTGCATGCCGCGCTGGACTTCGGTGCCATTCGCAACGGCATGTGGAGCATCCATAGCGCCGGTGCGGATGAACTCACGCTGCGACGCCAGCCCGCCGCCACAAGGCAAAACCCGGCTGGCGCAGATTCAGCCACAATCAACTCAGACGCGGTGAGTTCGATCCCGTCCTTCCTGCGGCGTCACATTCCGACGAAGACGGAAATCAGCGGCTTCGACGTGCGGCATTTCAACTTCGAGCAGGCCGGGTGGAAGATCACCGAGACTGACGTGAAAGCCGCCGCGTGGGAAAGCGGCAAGACCTCCGTGCCCGTCAAACTCAGCGGCGGCTCGCTGCAAACGCCGTTCAAGGCCCCGGAACAGGCTGAAGCGCTCAAGCTCGACCTCGTCAAAGCCACCCTGCGGGTCACCGATGAGCAAATCCAGCTCAGTGACGCCACGCTGCGCTGGAAACAATCCTCCGAGGCCACGCTGCGCGGCTCGGTGAAGTTTGAAACCGGAGCGTGGCAGACGTTTACCCACGTCCAGGCCGTGCCGCTGGATGAGTTCCTCAATGCGTGGTGGAAGCAGCGCCTCTCCGGCAAAGTCAAAGGCGACCTCGAATTCTCCGGCAGCCGCAACATGCCCGTCGCATGGAAGGCGGATGCCGTGCTCGAAAACGGCGTGCTGCAGGGGCTGCCCGTGCTCGAAAAACTCGCCACTTACACCCATGTCGAGCGCTTCAAGCGCCTCGTGCTCGACATCTGCCAGGCGTCTTTCCGTCCTGAGGGCGATGCGTTGAGGATCGAAAAAATCATCGTGCAATCCAATGGACTGCTGCGCATCGAAGGCACCATGACCCTGCGCGGACGCATGATGGAGGGGGATTTCATGGTCGGCGTCACGCCTGAGACCCTGAAAGCGATTCCCGGAGCCGACAGCCTGATCTTTACCCAGACCAACCCCAACGGCCCTCCTGGCCTGCTGTGGACAAGTGTCCACGTTGCTGGTCCGCTCGATGCGCCGCAGGAGGATTTGAGTTCACGCCTGATCGGAGGAGTGGGGATGTCCCTGCTGTTCGACACCCCCGGAAAAATCGTCAACCAAGGGGCGGAAACCCTGCTCAAGCCCGTGCTGGGCGAGGATGCGGCCAAGATTCCCAGCAAGGTGATCGAAGGAGCCTCCGGCCTGCTCGAAAACGGCGTCAAAACCGGTGCGGGCATCCTGAATCAAGTCCTCCCGATTCTTCCGCAGAAGTAGTCCGGTCAGTCTTCCTGAAAAGTCAGGATGGTGTGGCCGTCCAGCTCGGGCAGAAACAAACGGCCATCCTCCAAGCGCGCGCCTTTCGGGAGCACACTGACGGCTTTCCAACGGGCTGGCACATGCAGCGTCACGCCCTGGATGCGTTCTGGCGCTGTCACTGTCAGGTTCACCTGCCGGTCACGCCGAGTCACGTCGATCTCCAGTCGGTCTCGGGCCTGCCACCAGTCCCCCAATTGGCCGATGGTGCCGATCCACGCCATCGGCCGCAGCTTGGGTAGAATTTTTTCAAAGAAGCGAAACTTGTACCCCAGAATGTTGGGGTGGCTGAGAACAATGAAGGTGCCGCCATACTGCGCCAACTGGTTCGCCAAATCGAGCGCCTTGTCCGCACGCTGATCCATTTCAGGCGGGTGCTCGTCCTCGATGGCCACAGGAAACTCAAACACGCTGGTGGAGGCCCCATACTGGCGGTTGTAGTTTTTGCGATACGGCAGGTAGGTCATCACATTGGCCGCCGTGACCGACGAAGCGTAGCGATAACCGGTTGCCTCAAGCGCCTGGGGCAGGCTCGGCGGACAGGCCAGGTGCCCCGGACGAAACGAGCGCACCTGCACGCCGATCAGATGCTCCAGCAAAAACTTGCTGACCCGCAGCTCTCCCAAAACGGTGGCTCCGCGTGTGTCCCCCTCGCCATGCACCCGCGGCTGGTAGTCTGGAAACATCTCCGTGCCTGTGCCCAGCGGCAGCAGGTTGAAGACCTTGCTGTGACAGACGGAATGACTGCTGATCTCCGCGCCGCTCTGTCGCAGCCAGCGCAGCACATCCAGGGCTGAGTCGTTGAAAAAGCCGCTGTCGAGGTAGTCCCTGAAGTACTTGGTCTGGACAAAATAGGTGGCAGCAGCCTGGTTTTGGGTCAGCAGCTCCTGGTAGGGCGCGATGTTCTGCAGCGATTTGACGTAGTCGATGTCGAACGACATCACCGCCGACAGACGCTTGCCGTCGGGCACCGTGTCCACCGTCACCGCCAGCGGTTCATGCTCCTGATAGACATGCCGCAGCAGCCGCAACCAAACATCCACCGAAGGCTCATAGGCGTTCACATAATCCCGTGAGGCTTCCTCATCCCGGTCATTCTGGCATTTCAGGATAAAGAACCCCAGGTCAAAGCCCAGCGCCATGGCACGCCCACCGCCCGGGTGCTTCTTGGTGATCCAGGCCGCCTGTCCATCCTGGTAGGACGCCAGCGTCTCCTCAGGTTTCGTGTAATACTGCGTGCCGATCCAAGTTTCTGGATGATCGGGATTCCCCAGCCGCACGGTGCGCTCGCGGGCATCCACCAACCAGCGGGTCAGTTCATGCTCGGCAGAAAGTTTCACCTCATAATGCCGCCTGCGGGTTTCCAGCACCTCATCATAACCAAAAAGATCCTTCAGATCGTCTCCCAGCACCTGCGTCGCCAGCAGGCAGCCGCCCTCCCGCACATGTCGGCGCAGGCTTTCCTGTTTTTCATAGTTGAGCAGCCTGCCTGAGATCATCGGGTAAACCAGCACCACCCGGTGCCGGACCGCCCGTTCCACGTCATCGGTGATCACATAAGGGATGCCCATGGAATCCAGCGCGTGCTGCACGCCGGTCCATGCCGAGTCAGGGTCGGTCAACAGCAGCGCCAGCCGACTGGGTTCGGCTGCGGCCTCGCGGTCCCAAGTTGCCACCGGAGTCAACGGTGCCGGAAACTCCTTCTCCAACGGCCCGCGCAGACCTTCAAGGGCATGGTAAGTGTAACGCGGCATCAGGTTAAAAAGCACCACGGCCAGCGCCGCCAGGCCGACGACGGCCAGGAGCGAAAAGAACCAACGCAGAAGCTTCATGAAAAGATTGGAAGGGTATTGTTGCCAGCCACGATCACACTTCCCAGGGCAGGCGCATCGTCTTCAGGCATTGGGTCTGATGGCATGCGTTCACCCGACTCTTCGCCCTCGGTTGCGCCCCCGTCCACCGGCTTGTCACGGTGGTTCGCGCCGCATGGCGCATGATTCCGCAGGAAAATGAGGCGGTTGCGCGTCGGAGAGGGAGCGCTAGCATGGAGCCATCCATGTCCGCCAAAGCTCCCATCGCCTTCGCTGCCCGTGAATCCAAGCAAGCCATCGAAGAAGGCCTGCTCTTTGCCCCGAAGTTCGATGAGCATGGCCTCATGCCTGCCTTTGCCGTGGATTCAGAGACCGGCGCGCCGCTGATGCTGGCCTACATGAACGAGCAGAGCCTCAAAATGACCCTGGAGCTTGGCCAGGCAGTCTATTGGAGCCGCAGCCGCAACCAGCTCTGGCACAAAGGCGCGACGAGCGGCGAGTTTCAAGAAATCATCGAAATCCGCACGGACTGTGATCAAGACGCTCTTGTGCTGCGGGTGAAACAACACGGCGGCGGCTGCTGCCACACCAAACGCCCCACCTGCTTTTACCGCGTGGTGAAAACGGCCGATGGCGAGGCGCTGCTGGAACCAGCCTTGTGATGCGCGATCAGCGGCTCTGGGGCATCATGCCGCCAAAACGCGCGTTGCTCTCCCACGATTTGGGGCGATTCCAAGGCAGGTTGCTGTAAGCACTACCATCAGGTCCCACGACTTTTTTGCGCTTCGGCTCGTCCGAGGCACAGGAACTGAGACAGGCGGCGGCAAGCACCAGGAAAAGCAGGCGGAAAGAACGTGTTTTCATCTTCACCATCCCAATAATCGAAAGAATCAGTTTTGCAGCAGGTTTTCGAGGATCACGCGATCTCCCGGCATGATCGTCATGCCGTTGATGACCGCATCCGGCACGATGGCAGCCATGGCGCGGTTACCCTCGATGTTCATGACACTGATTTTGCCCACAGTCAGGGCACCACGAGTGACAATGAGCTTGGTATCCTGAGTGAGTCCGGCGGTGGATTTGCCAGCATCGATCACCACGAAACCCCAGTCATGGTTAACGGCCAGGATTCGTGAGGTCAGGCTGTTGCGATCAAAGTTTTTGCGACGCTCCTCGATCTTGCGCACGACCTCATCCAGACGCTTCTGCACCACCGCGACCTTTTCCTGCTCAGCGACAGTTTCTTTCTTCTTGGCCTCGGCCTGGGACTCGAACTCAAGCTTTTCTTTTCTCATGCGGGCGATGTCCTCGGCAATCGTCTCGGGTTTGACGTCTTTGGGCAGTTTGTCGAGCTTGACGGTGAGTTCTTGCTGCTTTTTGAGCTTGCCGTCCAGTTCCTCCTGCGTGCGCGTGGTCTCGCTCTCTGCCTGAGCAAGCTTGTTCTTCTGCGCCTTGAGTTTTTCCGCCTCGACATCCAGCTCGCCTTGAACGCGGCCGATGTCGGCCACGAACTGGTTCACCTGACCGATGACCGCCTTGTCAGCAGCCTGCTCAGTCTTGATGTTAGCGTTGATGTCCGCGATTTTCAGACGCACGGAGGTAAACTCACGCCCGTTTTGATAGGCGAAGAAGCTGGCCACGAGGATCACGACGGCGCTGAGGATGAAAAGAACTTTGGTCATGGGAGGAGAAGGCGTGAAAAATTAACTGAAGAGGCGGGCATCAGGGTTTGGCTGGCGGGGCGGCTCCGAAGGGGTCAGCCGTGCTGGGTGCCGGGGTAGCACCACCCGCGGGAGGCGTGGCTGGCGCAGCGGGCGGAGCACCAAACGGGTCGGATCCCATCGCCGGAGCTGCTGGCGCTGCTGGCGCTGCTGGCGC